>NZ_JACAPJ010000030.1:0-63929 GCF_013385765.1 Pseudomonas sp. C8002 | reverse complement strand
CGCTGTAAGAGCGGAACCAATAGATGCCGTTACCGAAATAACGGATATACACACCGTCAAAAACAGAGGCACACCCCATGCTCCAGTTGATCCTCGGCGGCGCCCGCTCCGGCAAAAGCCGCCTGGCTGAAAAACTCGCCACCGACAGCGGCCTAAGCGTCACCTACATAGCGACCAGCCAACCCCTGGACGGCGAAATGACCGCACGCGTCGCCCACCACCGCGAACGCCGCCCATCCGAATGGGGCCTGATCGAAGAGCCCGTCGAACTGGCCCGTGTCCTCAAGGAAAACGCCACCCCGAACCATTGCCTGCTGGTCGACTGCCTGACCCTATGGCTCACCAACCTGCTGATGCTCGAAGACCCCGACCGTCTCAAAGAAGAGCGTGAGGCCCTGCTACAAACCCTGGCCACCCTCCCGGGAGAAATCATTTTTGTCAGCAACGAGACCGGAATGGGTGTCGTGCCGCTGGGCGAATTGACTCGCCGCTATGTCGATGAAGCCGGTTGGCTGCATCAAGCCTTGGCCGAACGTTGTCAGCGCGTTGTCCTGACCGTCGCCGGCCTGCCCCTGACTTTGAAAGGTACTGCGTTATGACCGACACCTGGTGGCTCAACCCCTGCAAGACGATCGACCCCCAAGCCCACGAACAAGCCCTGGCCCGCCAGCAGCAACTGACCAAGCCTGCCGGCTCCCTCGGCCAGCTGGAAGCCGTGGCCGTCCAACTGGCCGGCCTCCAGGGCCAGGTCAAACCCAGCGTCGACCACCTGTGGATCGCGATCTTCGCCGGCGACCACGGCGTCGTCGCCGAGGGTGTCTCCGCCTTCCCCCAGGAAGTCACCGGCCAGATGCTTCACAACTTCGTCACCGGTGGCGCCGCCATCAGCGTGCTTGCGCGCCAACTCGACGCCAAGCTGGAAGTGGTCGACCTCGGCACCATCACCCCGACGTTGAACCTACCGGGCGTCCGCCACCTGAATATCGGTCTCGGTACCGCCAACTTCGTCAACGGCCCGGCAATGACCGAAGCCCAGGGCCAACTGGCCCTGCAAGCCGGCCGCGACAGCGTGCACCGCGCTATCACCAGCGGTGCGCAACTGTTTATCGGTGGCGAAATGGGCATCGGCAACACCACCGCCGCCAGTGCCCTGGCCTGCGCGCTGCTGGATTGCCAGGTCAGCGACCTGACCGGCCCCGGCACCGGCCTGAACGCCCAGGGTGTCAGCCACAAGGTCGCCGTCATCGAGCGCGCCCTTGCGCTGCACGCCAGCGACCGCGACGACGCACTGAAAACCCTGTTCAACCTCGGCGGCTTTGAAATTGCCGCGCTGGTCGGCGCCTACCTGGCCTGCGCTCAAGAAGGGGTCGTGGTGCTGGTGGACGGTTTTATCTGCACCGTCGCCGCCTTGGTCGCCACGCGCCTGAACCCCGGCTGCCGTGAATGGCTGCTGTTCGGCCACCGCGGTGCCGAGCCCGGCCATCGTCACGTGCTGCAAAGCCTCAACGCCGAGCCGTTGCTGGAACTCGGGCTGCGCCTGGGCGAAGGCAGTGGCGCCGCGCTCGCTGTGCCGTTGCTGCGCCTGGCCTGCGCGCTGCACGGGCAGATGGCGACCTTCGCCGAAGCAGCCGTAGCGGATCGCCCGGCATGACTTTGCGCCTGGACCTGCTGCGCCACGGCGAAACCGAACTGGGCGGCGGCTTGCGCGGCAGCCTGGACGATGCGCTCACGGCCAAGGGCTGGGAGCAGATGCGTGAGGCGGTGGTGGCGCAGGGCCCATGGGAGCGTCTGGTCAGTTCGCCGCTGCAACGTTGTGCGCGGTTTGCCGAGGAGTTGGGCACGCGCCTGAACCTGCCGGTCACCCTCGAAAAGGATCTGCAGGAACTGCACTTCGGCGCCTGGGAAGGGCAGAGCGCTGCAGCCTTGATGGAAACCGACGCCGACGCGCTGGGCCTGTTCTGGGCTGATCCCTACAGTTTCACGCCGCCGCAGGGCGAGCCGGTTTCACAGTTTTCCGCGCGTGTTTTGGGGGCTGTCGGCCGCTTGTATCAAGCTTATGCCGGCCAGCGAGTGCTGCTGATCAGCCATGGTGGAGTCATGCGTTTGCTGCTGGCCCAGGCACGTGGTCTGCCGCGTGAGCAACTGTTGAATGTCGAAGTCGGCCATGGTGGCCTGTTCAGCCTGCAGGTCGAGGCGGATGGCGTATTAAGGGAAGGACGCTGAGCATGTTGCCGTTCTGGATCGCCTTGCAGTTTCTCAGCAGCCTGCCGATTCGCTTGCCGGGCATGCCGCAGCCCCAGGAACTGGGGCGTTCGTTGCTGTTTTATCCGGTGGTGGGGCTGCTGTTCGGGCTACTGCTGTGGGGCTTGAACGCCGTGTTGATGGGCGCGCCATTGCTGCTGCACGCCGCGCTGCTGTTGACCGCATGGGTGCTGCTCAGTGGCGGCCTGCACCTGGACGGCCTGGCCGACAGCGCCGACGCCTGGCTCGGTGGCTTCGGTGACCGCGAGCGCACCCTGACCATCATGAAAGACCCGCGCAGCGGCCCGATCGCGGTGGTCACCCTGGGCCTGGTGTTGCTGCTCAAATTCACCGCGCTGGTGGCATTGATCGAGCAGCACAACGGCGCCGCGCTGATCCTCGCACCGTTGATTGGCCGCGCTTCAATGCTGGCGCTGTTTCTCACCACGCGCTATGTGCGCGCCGGTGGTCTGGGGCAGGCCCTGGCGGATCATTTGCCACGGATCGTCGGCCAACAGGTGCTGATCCTCAGCGGCCTGGCGTGTATCTTGATCGGCGGTTTCAGTGGCGGGATTGCCGTGCTGGTGGCTGCCCTTTGTTTTATCGGCTTGCGCCAATTGATGGTCAATCGCCTCGGCGGCACCACCGGCGACACCGCCGGCGCGCTGTTGGAGCTGCTGGAAGTGGCGGTGTTGATCAGTCTGGTGCTGTAACACTTTCTTGCATTTCATTAATCCCGGGTATATACACGCTCCATGCTTGCCTCCCAATGTTTATGCACAAACCTGCGTCGCGCCGCTCGTGGCGTCAGCAGGCATTACGACGGCGCTCTCGACGGCTTCGGGATCAACGTTGCCCAGTATTCTTTGCTGTGTAATCTGCAGCGCCTCGATCAACCGAGCATTTCCAGCCTGGCCGACGCCATGGGCCTGGATCGCAGCACGCTGGGGCGCAACCTGCGGGTGCTGGAAGGCGAGGGCCTGGTGCAGTTGGTGGAGGGCGATGACTTGCGCAACCGCCTGGTCTTGCTGACCGAGGCGGGTATCGAACGGCTCGCCGCCGCATTGCCGGCCTGGGAAGCGGCGCAGCAGAAATTGATTGATAAGTTGGGCGCCGAAAAGCGCGAAACCCTGTTGGCCTTGCTGGATGAACTCGCTTGACGCGAGTTTGTTCGATGATAAGCGGGTATATACCCGCGAACGGAGAATAAGAAATGACCTCGATGTGGCGCACCAGCGGCTGGATTCTTGTGGGGAGTGCGCTGATCCTCGCGTTGTCCCTCGGCGTGCGACATGGCTTCGGCCTGTTCCTGGCGCCCATGAGTGCCGAATTCGGCTGGGGCCGTGAGACCTTTGCCTTTGCCATCGCCCTGCAAAACCTGATCTGGGGCCTGGCACAGCCGTTTACCGGCGCCCTGGCCGACCGCTTCGGCGCCGCCAAGGTGGTGATGATCGGTGGTGTGCTTTACGCGCTGGGCCTGGTGTTCATGGGCCTTTCGGATTCGGCGTGGTCGCTGTCCCTGAGTGCCGGGTTGCTGATCGGCATTGGCCTGTCGGGTACTTCGTTCTCGGTGATCCTCGGGGTGGTGGGGCGTGCCGTGGCGCCGGAAAAACGCAGCATGGCCATGGGTATCGCCAGCGCCGCCGGCTCGTTCGGCCAGTTCGCCATGTTGCCGGGCACCCTCGGTTTGATCGGCTGGCTTGGCTGGTCCGCCGCGTTGCTGGTGCTGGGCCTGATGGTGGCGCTGATCGTGCCGTTGGTGACCATGCTCAAGGATCGACCGTTGCCTGCGGTGGCTGGCCAGCAGACCTTGCGCGAAGCCTTGGGTGAGGCCTGCTCCCATTCAGGGTTCTGGCTGCTGGCGTTCGGCTTTTTTGTCTGCGGTTTCCAGGTGGTGTTTATCGGCGTGCACTTGCCGTCGTACCTGGTGGACCAGCACTTGCCGGCCTCGGTGGGGACGACCGTGCTGGCATTGATCGGCCTGTTCAATATCTTTGGCACCTATACCGCCGGATGGCTCGGTGGGCGCATGTCCAAACCCCGTTTGTTGACCGGTTTGTACCTGCTGCGGGCGGTGGTGATTGTGATCTTCCTGTGGGCGCCGGTGACGCAGACCAGCGCCTACCTGTTCGGCATGGCGATGGGCTTCCTGTGGCTGTCCACGGTGCCACTGACCAACGGCACGGTCGCGACCTTGTTTGGTGTCAGAAACCTTTCCATGCTAGGTGGGATCGTGTTCCTGTTCCATCAACTGGGCTCGTTCCTCGGCGGCTGGTTGGGCGGGGTGGTCTATGATCGAACCGGCAGCTACGATTTGATCTGGCAGGTGGCAATCGTCCTGAGCCTGGTGGCAGCGGCGCTGAACTGGCCGGTGCGCGAGCGCCCGGTGGCACGTTTGCAGGCGAAAATGGGGGTGGCATGAATTCGACCTGGCATTGGCTCGGCGCAGCAGGAGCAGGACTCTTGCTGCTGCTGGCGTGGTGGGGCTGGCAACAGGGCGGCCTGGCATTGATGCAGTTGGGCATGGCGATCTGTTAAGTTCTGTGTCTGAGACTTTTCAAGGACACCTCGCATGCAGATGCGCTGGTTCGCAGTACCCGCTCTGATGGTGGCTTTTGGCGGTGTCGCCATGGCTGCCGATTGCCCGCCGTTGCTTGAAGGCCAGTTGCCCAAGCTGCGCGCCAAGGAATCCATCGACCTGTGCCAGCGCTTTGCCGGCAAGCCGCTGCTGATCGTCAACACCGCCAGCTTCTGCGGGTTTGCGCCGCAGTTCAAAGGGCTTGAAGCGTTGTACCAACGCTACAAGGGCCAGGGGCTGGAAGTGATTGGCGTGCCGTCCGATGACTTCAAGCAGGAAGCCAAGACCGGGGAGGAAACTGCCAAGGTTTGTTACGTTAATTACGGCGTGACCTTCACCATGACCGAACCACAGAAGGTCAAGGGCCCGGACGCGGTGCATCTGTTCAAGATCCTGGCGCAGCAGAGCAGTGCGCCGAAGTGGAATTTCTACAAGTACGTGGTGGACCGCCAGGGCAAGGTGATCGCCAACTTCTCCAGCCTGACCAAGCCGGATAGCCCGGACCTGATCAAGGCGGTGGAAGAGGCGCTGGCTTCGAAACCCTGATGGGCACCCACTAAAAAGCCCCGCCTCTTTTGCAAGAGTGCGGGGCTTTTTTATGTCGCTTTACATCAGAACTTGTACGTCACACCCAGGCCGAAACCGTTGGCGCTGTTTTCGTACTTGGCATTGTAGGACTGGCCCAGTGCGTTAGCGCGTGCAACTTTGACAGGTTCTTCCTTGAGGTAGGAGTAAGCCAGGTCGACGGTCATGTTCGGCATGACGTCGTAGCCCAGGCCGAGACTGAAGATCGTCCGGTCACCGGTAGGGATGCGAGGCGAGCGATCAGTGTTGTTGGTCGGCGACTGGTCGAACGTCAGGCCGGTACGCAGTACCACCTGCTTGGTCACGCGGTACGAAGTACCCAGGGCGTAGGCCCAGGTGTCGTGCCAGTTCTGGTCTTCCTTGATGGTGCCGACAATTTGCGGAGCCAGAGCGCCACTGCCTGCGGCGGCCGATACGCCTTCGTTATTGACGGTGATGTCTTTCAGGCGGCTCCAGCGAGTCCATGTTGCGCCCGCATAGAGTTTCCAGGCGTCGCTCAGGTCTTGAGTAACAGACAGATCCCAGGATTCAGGGGTGTCGATCTTCAACGAAGCGTCGTAACGACCGTTGTTCAAGAGACTGGCGGGAACGTTGGCCCCCTTGGTCACTTCGGTATGGCCTTCGAGCTTGTACTTCACTTTCGAGTGATAGGTCAGACCCACTCGAGTGGTGTCAGTGGCTTGTACCAGCAGGCCGGCATTGAAGCCGAGTGCGGTGTCATCACCCTTGATCTTGACGTTGTTGGAGCCGGTCCCGGCGATTGGCAGGTTGATATCGGACTCAAGCGTACCGGCGATACGGTTGATAGTCGGACCAAAACCAATCGACACCCGGTCGTTGAAGGCATAGCTGACGGTTGGCTGGAAGGTGATGACCTTCACTTCGCTCTTACTGCCGAATGCTTTGCCCTGGAAGCCGCTTTCGTAGTCAGTCACCAGGCCAAAGGGTGCATAGACGCCGAAACCGACAGCCCATTGCTCATTGAGTTTATTGGTGTAGAAACCGAAAGGAACGGCAGTGAAAGGGACCATGTCGCCTTTATTGCTACCGCTGGAGCGACCACTGACATCTTTGATGTTGGTGGAAGCATCAATCGCTGCAACACCACCTGTAACTTGCTGGCCTTCAAGGCGAGCCATACCGGCAGGGTTGCCATAAACAGTGCTTGCGTTTTCGGCAGATGAAGAACGTCCCGCAAAACCGGTACCCATCCCGGCAACGTCTTGTTCGTTGAGGGCGAAGCCGCTCGCGAACACGTGGGAGGATGCCATTGCAACGGCGAGGCTAAGTGTCGTCTTGAGCATTACTTTTTTCATTATTAGAACTCCGTGGTGATCACCGCTGCGGAAAGTAACAATAAATTTATGTTTGCGCTATAGCCTCAAACACAGGAGATAGAGCGGTTTTGTAGGACAATCCGACCAAAATCAACGTTTTTAGCCGAATCTTGCAAATCGCCCGGTCAACAGGCGACGTGATTCATGGGTGAAACACAGGTTTGCCAGGCCTGGGTGAAATCCCGGAGCCGGCCTTGAGGGTGAAATATTTCTTTCCAGATACGTGCCATCGCCAATACGTCGTCGGCCGGTGGCAGGTTTGGGCGGTGTTGTTCCACCAGCAGCCAGGCGATGGCGGTGGCGTAACGCAGGTTGACCGTCAGCTCAAGCTGCGGCCCGCTGAGGAAGGCATGCTGGCTGGCGAGTCCGCGTACCAGGCTGGCGCGCTCGGGGTCCAGCGCCAGATAGTTATCCCACAGCGCGCGATGGCGCGGCTCGGTGATGCTGTAGAGGCCATGGCCGCGGCGGTCGTGCAGGGCTGAACCGAGTGCCGACTGGCTGGCGGCGATGCCCAGCAGCAGGGACTCAGCCGTCTGGTTATGGCGACCCAGGTAAAGCAGGGTGGGCCGGATCACATAACGACACAATTCGCTGGCGGCGATGCCCATAAATGCCTCAATCCATGAAATTAATCGGCGATACCTGAGCGAGGGCTTGGCAGCGGTGAATCGGATCTCAGGTCCGCCGGAAGCGGATCATGCCGCTTGAGTTGAAGTGTAGTGTCATATTTACGATGTAAAGGACTGTTTTTAAAATATTTTCATCATTTAGTTATATCGTTTATATCAATTTAAACTTAGCGCGCCTGAATTTCAGGCAATAAAAAACCCCGGGTTTTAACCGGGGTTTTTGTGTTTCAGCGATTCGGGTCGATCAGGCAACCAGTGCCTGGCGAGTACGATCGATCACGGCCTGCAGCGGTTCTGCGCTGGAGTATTGATCGGGGTACAGGCGTTCGCTGTGACGAGCGATGCCGTGTTCGTTGACCAGGGTAAAGCTGAAGCAGCCTTTGCGAGCGGCCATGATCAGGCAGTTCATTGGTGCAAAAGCGTTGGTGAGGGTGCGAATGGCATCCTGAGTGTGGATTTGAGTGGACATATTATTGGTGTTCCTACAAATGACACGGTTAAGAACCGTGCAACGTTAAAACGTTCCAGTGACGTTGATCACCATTGATCGAACGAAGAACCCGACTGGAACAAAGCAGCCAGTTTGAAGCGCTATTAAGTTGGCGCGCTTGGGCTGGCAGGTAGGTACTTAGGAGGGCAGGCAACACAACAGGGGCAAAGGTTCTGGGCCCGGGGTGAAGATCCTGATCAATTTGCAGGTTGGTTCTTTCAGAGTATGGAAACTTCGCGACACCCTTTGCATTGTTCAAAGGCCGTGTCGTCGCAAGTGATACCTGGAAACCATCGAGGTGGTCGATCCCTTTTTGTCGGCGGTGCCGTGAGGGAGTTGTTCGACCAGAATTGACTTTCAGCTTGGTACTAACGCCGCGGATAGTAACGGATTGAAACGATGAAAGGAAGTGTGATAGGCAAAAAACTTTTCGGGTCCTGGGCCTGCGGTAACATTCCTCAGCCGCTGCCTGAGCAAAAAACGCGGTTGATATAACCGGCGAGTGGGTAGTTGTGCACATTGGTGGCGCCCTGTGTAACTGAACTGACATACGCCCCGCAAAGCGCCCGGGTGCCTGCAACTAAAATTTAAGTCAATGAAAAATCGAGCTTTTTTTTATTGGTGAAAAAATCGTCAGTTTGACTGCGGCCCCCGTTCCATGGGCCTTTGCGGGACTTACAGAACGGTTGTCCACTGAGTTATCCACAGCTTCTGTGGATTGTCCCAAGCGCTTGCTCTAGAACGGGCGTGCAGGCTTTTTTCAGCTTTACCTGTACGAAAAAAAGAGTAGAGTGGCGCGCCTTCCGTTCTGTCCCACAGTGCTTTATGAAGTTTCGCTCAGTATCACCTTCTGTTACCGACAGCCCTCAGGTTGTTACCGCACCCAAGCGTTTTTCCCTGAAAGTTGCCTTGTGGTTGCTCGACAGCCCGCGCCTGGGCCACAGCCCCAACGTCAAACATTTTGCAGGGCATTTGCTCAAGCAACCGGCTCGTGCTGGCGTGGTGGTGGCGCAAAGCCGTCTGGGCCAGTTGATGTGCCGCGAGTGCGGCAATGCCCGCGACCGCCGTATCGGCCACGAACTGCTGCGCCAGGCCGCCCGCGCCGGCGACCGCATCGCCCAGCGTGAACTGGGCCAGATCGAAGACTGAGCTGTCCTCAATGCGCTGGCTTGGTTAACCTTCTTCTTTTCGGGTGACGGCAGGAATCGCTATGGCTTTTGACTGGACCAGTGTTGTGCTGGGTCTCGCCGCTGCTGGATTGCCGCTGTTGGGCCTGTGCTGGCAGATTCAGCGCCGACTGAGCGCGCGAATGGCCGGCTGGGAATTGCTCGAAGAGCGCCTGGCCACCGCGCAACTGGCCCAGGAAGGGCTCGCCGCGCAGTTGGACGCCAGCCGTGACGAAATCAGCGACCTGAGCCAGGCCAACGCTGCCAAACAGGCTGATCTGGCCGCCGTGCGCCGGGAAGTCGAACTGCTGCAGATCGACCGTGACAACGCCCGCGACGCCGCCCACGCCTGGAACCTCGACCGTTCCGCCAAGGAAACCGAACTGCGCCGCCTGGATGCCTTGTCCGCGTCCCTGCGCGCCGAACTTCGCGAGCAACAGGAAAGCCATCAGCAACGCCTCAGCGACCTGCAAGGTTCCCGTGATGAGCTGCGCGCGCAGTTCGCTGAACTCGCCGGGAAGATCTTCGACGAGCGCGAGCAACGCTTCGCCGAAACCAGCCAGCAGCGCCTCGGCCAATTGCTCGACCCGCTCAAGGAGCGCATCCAGTCGTTCGAAAAGCGCGTCGAAGAAAGCTACCAGAGCGAAGCCCGCGAGCGGTTCTCCCTGGCCAAGGAGCTGGAGCGCCTGCAACAGCTGAACCTGCGCCTGTCCGATGAAGCCACCAACCTGACCCGCGCCCTCAAGGGCCAGAAAACCCAGGGCAACTGGGGCGAGTTGATCCTGGAGCGGGTGCTGGAACATGCCGGTCTGGAAAAGGGCCGCGAGTACCAGACCCAGGTCAACCTCAAAGGCCCGGACGGCGAACGCTTCCAGCCCGACGTGTTGATCATGCTGCCGGGGGACAAGCAGGTAGTGGTGGACTCCAAGGTCAGCCTGACCGCCTATCAACAGTACGTCGCCGAGGACGACCAGGCGATCGGCCAGGCAGCCCTCAAGCAGCACGTACTGTCCTTGCGCAACCACGTCAAAGGCCTGGCCGGCAAGGACTACAAACGTCTGGAAGGCCTGCACAGCCTGGATTTCGTGCTGCTGTTCGTGCCCATCGAAGCCGCATTTTCGGCTGCACTCCAAGCCGAGCCGAACCTGTTCCAGGAAGCCTTCGACCGCAACATCGTGATCGTCAGCCCGACCACGCTGTTGGCCACCTTGCGGGTGATCGACAGCCTGTGGAAACAGGAACGGCAAAGCCAGAACGCCCGGGAAATTGCCGAGCGTGCCGGTTGGCTGTACGACAAGTTCGTGCTGTTTATCCAGGACCTGGACGAGGTAGGCAACCGCCTGCAGCAGCTGGATAAAGCCTACAGTGCAGCGCGCAACAAGCTGACCGACGGACGCGGAAACCTGGTGAGCCGTACCGAGCAACTGAAGCTGCTCGGCGCCCGCGCCAGCAAAAGCCTGCCGGCCGACTTGCTGGAACGGGCGATGACCGATGAAGACGGCGTGGCGCAGTTGCCAGAATAGTCACCGGTCTCTGTGGGAGCTGGCTTGCCTGCGATGCAGACACCTCGTTCCTCCAGATACACCGAGGCGATGCCATCGCAGGCAAGCCAGCTCCCACATGGGCTAAAGCGGCAGGTGCCGGCTCAACAAGGCCCGCAACGCCGCCGGCTTCACCGGCTTGGCCAGGTAATCCAACCCTGCCGCATGCACCTGGGCCACCATCTCCGGCCGCCCGTCGGCACTGATCACCACACCCGGAATCGGCTCTGCCAGTTGTGCCCGCAGCCAGCCCATCAACTCGGTGCCGGTCTCGCCGTGGTCGAGGTGGTAATCCACCAGGGCCAGTTGCGGCCGCACACCCTCGGCCAGCAACGCGGCACATTGCGCCTGGTCGCGGGCGGTCCAGACTTCACAGCCCCAGCGCGTGAGCAAACTGCGCATGCCGATCAGGATGCTTTCTTCGTTATCCACACACAGCACCTGTGCACCGCTCAACGGCTGGCCGCTTTCCTGCGCCGGCTTGGCAGGCGCGCTGACCTGAGTGCGCGCCAACGGCACACGCACGCTGAACACGCTGCCTTTGCCCGGCCATGAACGCACGCTCAAGCGGTGCCCGAGCACGCGGCACAGGCCATCGGCAATCGCCAGGCCCAGTCCCAGGCCTTTCTCGGCACGGGTCTGGTGACTGTCCAGGCGTTTGAATTCCTCGAAGATGACTTTTTGCTTGTCCTGGGGAATCCCGGGACCACGGTCCCATACTTCCAGGCACAACTCGCCGCGACGGCGCCGCACACCCAATAGCACCGGCCCGTCGGCGTACCGGAATGCGTTGGTGAGGAAATTCTGCAACACCCGCCGCAGCAACTTGATGTCACTGTCCACCCGCAAACGACTGCCCCGCAGACGGAAACGCAAACCCTGCTCCTGAGCCAGCGCCTTGAACTCGGCGCCCAGCGTATCGAACAGTTCATTGAGCACGAAGGGCTGGCGCTGCGGATTGATCTTGCCGTTTTCCAGGCGCGAAATATCCAGCAGGTCGCTGATCAGGTCTTCCGCCGAACGCAACGAACTGTCCAGATGCTGCACCAACTGCCGGGCATCCGGCGACATGCCGTCGTTCTGATGGGAGAGGGCAGCAGAGAACAATCTTGCGGCGTTCAACGGTTGCATCAAGTCGTGACTGACCGCTGCGAGGAACCGGGTTTTCGACTGGCTGGCGGTCTCGGCCACGCCCTTGGCATCGGTCAGCGCGACGTTGAGTTGCGACAGTTCGTGGGTTCGCTCGGTCACCCGCTGTTCCAGGCCTTCATTGGCCTCGGTCAACGCCTGCTCGGCTTCGCGGAACGCGGTGATGTCGGTGAAGCTCATCACAAACCCGCCACCCGGCATCGGGTTGCCGATCAGTTCGATCACCCGGCCATTGGGAAACAGCCGCTCGGAGGTATGCGCACGGCCCTGGCGCATCCAGTGCAGGCGACGCGCCACGTGTACTTCGGCCTCGCCCGGGCCGCACAGCCCGCGCTCGGCGTTGTAGCGAATGATGTCGGCTATCGGCCGGCCCACACTGATCAGGCCTTCGGGGTAATTGAACAGCTCCAGGTACCGCCGGTTCCACGCCACCAGCCGCAGGGACTGGTCGACCACGCTGATGCCCTGGGTGATGTTTTCGATGGCGCCTTGCAGCAATGCCCGGTTGAACTGCAGCACTTCCGACGCCTCGTCGGCGATGCGTACTACGTCCTCCAGTTGCATTTCCCGGCCTTCAATGGCGGCTTTCACCACTGCGCGGGTCGATGAAGCCCCGAGTACACCGGCCAACAGGCGTTCGGTGTGGGCAATCCAGTCATTGTCGGCGTTCTGGTTGGGGTTGAAACCTTTGCCTTGCCGATAGGCGAAGCGCACAAAACTCTGGTGCGCCCGTTCTTCACCGACAAACCGCGCTGCCAGGCTGAGCAAGTCGTTGATCTGCACCGAAAGCATCGAGCGAGCGCTGGCCCGCTGGCTGATTTCCTGGCCGATAAAACGCCCGGCCTGCCAATGTTCCGACACGCGCGTGCGGGACAGCATCGAGACCCACACGAACAACGTGAAGTTACCCGCCAGGGAAAATACGGTGCCCAGCGTCAGAGAAGTTACAGACAAGCCCAGCGGGTGCGAATGCAGCCACGTCATGCCCGGGAAAAGGCTGAACGACCAGCCCAGACTTTTCGCGGTGACCGGCAGGACCAAGGTGTAGAACCACAGGAACGTACCCGCCGCCAATCCGGCAAACACGCCGCGCCGGTTGGCCTGTTTCCAGTACAGCGCACCCAGCATCGCCGGTGCCAGCTGGGTCACGGCGGCGAACGCAATCTGGCCAATGGTTGCAAGGCTGGCGGAGGACCCCAGCAGCCGGTAACTGACGTAAGCCAGCAGCAGGATGATGACAATACTCACCCGGCGTACCGACAGCATCCAGTGACGGAACACTTCGAACGGCCGCTCGGCGCTGGAGCGGCGCAGCAGCCAGGGCAGCAGCATGTCGTTGGAGACCATGGTCGACAGGGCGATGCTCGCGACGATCACCATGCCCGTAGCCGCCGAGGCGCCGCCGATAAACGCCAGCACGGCGAGCGCCGGGTGGGCTTCGGCCAACGGCAGGCTGATCACGTAGGAATCCGGCAATACCGAACCCGGCAGCAGCATCTTCCCGCCGAGGGCAATCGGGATCACAAACAGGGCGGCCAGGATCAGATAGGCCGGGAATACCCACTTGGCCAGGCGCAGGTCCTGGGGGTCGATATTTTCCACCACGGTGACATGGAATTGCCGGGGCAGGCAGATGATCGCCATCATCGCGACGCCGGTCTGCACCACCATCGAGGGCCAGTTGACGGTCTCTTTCCAGTATTCCTCCAGCCGTGGCGCGAGCATCGCCTGGCTGAACAAATCGTCGAAACCGTCGTACAGGCCGTAGGTCACAAACGCACCGACGGCGAGAAACGCGAACAGCTTGACCAAGGATTCAAAGGCAATCGCCAGCACCATGCCGCGGTGGTGTTCCGTGGCGTCCAGGTTGCGGGTACCGAACACAATGGTGAACAACGCCAATACCAGCGACACGATCAGCGCCGTGTCCTGGGAGCGGGTGCCCGTGGTGTCGGCGCTGGCGCCGATCAGCAGGTTCACCCCCAGCACGATGCCTTTGAGTTGCAAGGCTATATAAGGCAGGACGCCCACCAGGCAGATCAGCGCCACCACCACCGCCAGGGATTGGGATTTGCCGTAACGGGCGGCGATAAAGTCGGCGATGGAGGTGATGTTTTCCTGCTTGCTGATCAGCACCATCTTCTGCAGGACCCACGGCGCGAGCACCAACAGCAGCACCGGTCCCAGGTAGATCGGTAAAAACGCCCACAACTGTTCGGCCGCCTGGCCTACGGCACCAAAGAATGTCCAGCTGGTGCAATACACCGCCAGCGACAGGCTATACACCCAGGCACGCATCCGCGGCGGCAGCGGCGCATGGCGACGGTCACCGTAAAAGGCGATGGCAAACATAATGGCCATATAGGCCAGGGCAACGGCGGCGATCAGCCCGCTGGACAGCGTCATGAGAACTCCAGACATAAGAACGCCCGGGCATTCCCGGCCCGGGCGAACAGTCTCGCATGATGCTTGGCGTTAGTCAGTGTCGACCAAGGTCGGAGCGTGGTGTGATGTCGCAGCGTTGGTTCAGGCGCCGAAACCGCCGTCGATGGTCAGGCTGGCGCCGGTGATGTAGCCGGCCTCAGGGCCTGCCAGATAGGCGACGAAACTGGCGATCTCTTCTACATGGCCATAACGGCCCACGGCCATGAAGCCGATCAGGCTTTCGGCGAAATCACCGCTTGCCGGGTTCATGTCGGTGTCCACCGGGCCTGGCTGCACGTTATTGATGGTGATGCCCCGTGGGCCCAGGTCGCGGGCCAGGCCTTTGGTCAGGCCGACCAGCGCCGATTTGCTCATGGCGTACGGGCCGCCACCGGCAAACGGCATGCGATCGGCATTGGTGCTGCCGATGTTGATGATGCGGCCACCTTCGCCCATGTGCCGCGCGGCTTCCTGGGTGGCGACAAATACGCTGCGTACGTTGATGGCGAGGGTGCGGTCGAAGTCTTCCAGCTTGAAATCTTCCAGCGGGCCGACGGCCAGCACGCCTGCGTTGTTGACCAGGATATCCAGGCGCCCGAACGCTTCGACGGTGGCATTGACGGCGCTGCGGATGGCGTCTGCGTCGGCGCTGTCGGCATGAATCGCCAGGGCTTTGCCGCCTTGGCTGATCACGCTGTTCTGCAACTCTTCAGCCTTGGCAGCCGAACTGACGTAGGTAAAGGCGACGGCAGCGCCCTGTGCGGCCAGGCGCTTGACGATGGCGGCGCCGATACCGCGGGAACCGCCCTGGATCAAGGCGACTTTGCCGCTGAGGTTCTGTGTGGTCATGTCGATCTCCAAAAGGTGTGTTGAGGTTGGAGTCGAGTATCGACCTCACCCGGCGCGCCCGGTAGACCGTGATTGCTATAGTCTGTGTAAACCAAAAGTTTAGAGTGGGGCGATATGGAAAGCTTTGGCAGTATCGAATGCTTCGTGCGCAGCGCCGAAGGCGGCAGTTTTGCCGAAGCTGCCCGGCACCTGAGCCTGACCCCGGCGGCCGTGGGCAAAAGTGTGGCCAAGCTGGAGGCGCGCCTGGGTGTAAGGCTGTTCCAGCGCAGTACCCGGCGCCTGACGCTGACTGAGGCCGGCAAGCTCTTCCTCGAAGAAGTCAGCGGCAGCCTCACCACCATTCAAAACGCCGTGGCTAACCTGGCCAGTGCCGAAGGGCGGCCAGTGGGCACGCTGAAAGTGAGCATGGGCACGGTGTTCGGCAACCGTTATGTGGTGCCGTTGCTGGGGGAGTTTCTAAAGCGCTTTCCTGATATCAACCCCGACTGGCATTTTGATAACCGCCAGGTGGACCTGATCGGCCAGGGCTTCGATGCCGCGATCGGCGGTGGTTTTGAGCTGCCCCAGGGCGTGGTCGCGCGCAAGCTGGCGCCGGCGCACCGGATCCTGCTGGCCTCACCGGAATACCTCGCCAAACGCAAGCCGGTAGTCGCGCCCGAGGACTTGTCTGTGTGCAACGGCATCCTGATCCGCTCACCGCAAACCGGCCGCGTGCGTTCGTGGCAACTCACCCACCGCACGCGCGAACAACGCCCGCTGGTGCTCAAGCCGCGCATGACCATGAGCGACTCGGGCGCTGCCTGCTGCGCCAGTGCCCAGGGCCTGGGGATTGCGCTGGTCAGCATGCCGATGGCGGTGCCGTATCTGGACAGCGGCCAACTGGTGCGAGTGCTGCCCGACTGGTACGTCGACGACGGCAACATCTCGCTGTACTACGCCGAACACAAGCTGCTGCCCGGCAAGACCCGGGCGTTTGTGGATTTCATCCTGGAGCAGTTTGTCGAACGCGAGTTGGGGCGGCGGTTCAGCGCCATTTGATCCTTGTGGGGATCAAAGTGTGGGAGCGGGCTTGCTCGCGAAGGCGGTGTGACAGTCACCACATGCATCGACTGATCCACCGCTTTCGCGAGCAAGCCCGCTCCCACATTCTGGATCTTCAATGTCCGAACTTTCCGGGCCAGCCGATCACTTTCTTCGGCCTCGGCGTCGCATACGTGCGTATCTTCGAGGTCGACAGCCCCAACCGCACCAAGCCTTCGGCAATCGTGACAGCCGAGGTCACACCGTCCACCACCGGCACACCCGTGCGGTAGCGAATCTGCTCATCCAGCCCGGCCATGCCGCCGCAGCCCAGGCAGATCACTTCGGCCTTGTCTTCGCTGATCGCCAATTCAGCCTGGCGCACGATGGCCTCCATGGCCCGCAGCGGGTCTTCCTCCAGTTCCAATACCGCCATGCCGCTGGCCCGTACCGACGCGCACCGCTGATATAAGCCGGCCAGTTTCAGCCGGTCCTCGATCAGCGGCACGGTGCGGTCCAGAGTCGTCACCACGGAGTAGGCATGTCCGAGGAACATCGCGGTGCTGGCGGCCGCTTCGGTGATGTCCACCACCGGCACGTTGAGCAACTCCTGCAAGCCTTCGCGGCCATGTTCGCCGTAGCCGGCCTGGATTACCGCATCGAACGGCTGGTCGTAAGCCATCACCCGGTCCATCACCGCGATGGCCGCCAGGTAGCTTTCGAAATTGCCTTCCACCGATTCGGCACCGAAAAACGGAGTCAGGCCGACGATCTCGGTGCCGGGGGACGCCACCGCCCGTGCCTGTTTGGCGATGGCCTCGGTGATGGACTCGGTGGTGTTGACGTTGACCACAAGGATGCGCATGGAATGTCCTTACTTAATGACTGACGTTATCGACTGCAATGCTTTCGCCGCTCACATCGGCGTAGTACAGCTGGCGCTTGGCGAACAGCAGGTACAGCAGCCCTGCAATACCGGCGCCAATCAGCCAGGAGAACGGCGAGACAAGGGCGAAACCCGGCAGCAGGGCGAGGAGAATGGCGATCACCGCCGCAGGAATAAACGCCGCCACCGCCCGCAAATTGATCCCGCGGCTGTAGTAATAAGCGCCATTCGGGTCTTCGCTATACAACTGCGGCACGTCCACCTGGCTTTTACGGATCAACCAGTAGTCGACCATGATCACCCCGTACAACGGCCCCAGCAGAGCGCCCAGCCCCGAGAGGAAATACACGATCACCAGCGGGCTGTTGTAGAGGTTCCACGGCAGGATCAGCACCGCCACGGTGGCGCTGATCAGCCCGGCGCGGCGGAAGTTCAGGTACTTGGGCGCCAGGTTGCTCAGCACAAAGGCCGGCGCGACGAAGTTGGCCATGATATTCACCGCCACGGTCACAATCAGGAACGCCAGGCAGCCCAGCACCAGGAAGAACGTATTCGGAATCGCCGCAATGATTTCCGTGGGGCTCTCGATCACCCGGCCATTGAGGTGGAACTGCCCGCCGCACAGCAGCACGGTGATGGCCGCGAACACCAGGATATTCACCGGCAGGCCCCAGAAGTTGCCGACCTTGATGGTCTTGCGGCACGGCGAGGAGCGGGCGAAGTCGCAGAAATTCAGGATCAGCGTGCCGTAGATCGCCAGCCACAGCGCGCCGCCGGCAAAGATATTGCGCCACATCTCACCACCGGTCAGCGGCTCGCGAATGGCCCAGGCAATGTGGCCGTCCGCCTGGAAATACATCCAGCCGGCCAGGGACGCTACTGTCAGCAGAATCACCGGCCCGGCGAAGGCTTCATAGCGGCGCACCATCTCCATCCCATAGGCGAGGATGGCGAGCTGCACAAACCAGATCGCCACAAAACACGCCCAGCCCAGGGTGGACAGGCCGAGGATCGAGTTGTGGTCGTAGTCGGCAAAACCTGGATGAACCGCCGTCAACAGCACGCGGAAAACCACCGAGGCCAGGTAGGTCTGTATCCCGAACCAGGCAATCGCGATCACCGCACGAATCAGTGCCGGGATCTGCGCACCATGGATGCCAAAACTGATGCGGCTGATCACTGGAAACGGTACGCCGGTCTTCTGCCCCATATAGCCCGACAGGTTCATGAAGAAGTACACCAGCGCCGCGCCGATCCCCAGGGACAGCAGAATCTGCCAGCCACCCAGGCCCAGCGCATACAGGCCGATGGCGAAGGAGTAGTTGGCGATGTTGTGCACATCGTTGGTCCACAAGGCAAAGATGCTGTAGCGGCCCCAGCGCCGGCCTTCGGCCTTGGTAGGCGCCAGGTCCTTGTTGTGCAGGCGCGGGCTGAGGACCAACGGGCCGGGGCTCGTGGCCTCGGCGTTCAGGGTGGAGGAGGGCAGATCCAGTGCGATGTTATTGGAGAGACTTGTACGCATTCCGGCAGGCTCCTGGACATCAGCAGGAGAGCGGCTGATGTCAAAGTGTATGTATCTTTTTTATTAATTGTATACAAAGTGTGTTTTGCCTTAAGCCACATGCGTGCCAGATTTTCGCCGGGTGAAATACACGGCGATTTGGTTTTTAGCGTGATTGGAAATAACAGACTGAATTTAAAGCGATATAAATTGACCGTTTGAACAGCTATTTATTTTGTGGTGCAGAGAGGGGCGGGGATTTAAGAAGAGGTGTGACGAGGGAGGATGTAACTTTTCGGTGCAGGATTTTATAAGTGCACACAAAAATGGCACCGATGGTGACATTTCTGTGTACAGGATTCTGGCTCAGGCGTTACGCCTTGCTGATGATGTTCCCGGCGTGCAACCCGCATTCTTTTTGGGTTGCTTCTTCCCACCACCAACGGCCTTCGCGTTCGTGCTGGTTCGGCAGTACCGGACGGGTGCACGGCTCACAGCCGATGCTGATAAAACCGCGCTCGTGCAGGCTGTTGTACGGCAACTCCAGCATGCGGATGTAACCCCATACTTCCTCACTGGTCATCTGCGCCAGCGGGTTGAACTTGTACAGGGTGCGTTCCGGGGTGGAAAAAGCCGTATCGATTTCCAGCGCGGCCACCTGGCTGCGGGTGCCGGGGCTCTGGTCGCGGCGCTGGCCGGTGGCCCAGGCGCTCACACCGGACAGCTTGCGGCGCAGCGGTTCGATCTTGCGCACGCCACAGCACTCGCCATGGCCGTCCTTGTAGAAACTGAACAGGCCCTTTTCCTTGACGAAGGGTTCCAGCTTGCTCTGGTCCGGCGAGATCAGTTCGATGTCGATCTTGTAGAACTCACGCACCTGCTCGATAAACCGGTAGGTCTCCGGGTGCAGGCGACCGGTGTCGAGGCTGAACACCTTGACGTTCTTGTTCAGCTTCCAGGCCATGTCTACCAGCACCACGTCCTCGGCACCGCTGAAAGAGATCCACAGGTCGTCGCCAAACTGGCTGAAGGCCAGCTTGAGAATGTCCTGGGCGGATTTGTTGGCGTAAGTCGCGGCGAGTTCAGCGACGTCGAAGGCTTGGTTCATCAGGACGGTTCCTACAGGTCAGTGGCGCTGAGCGCTCTATAGGGGGGCGATGGTAACAAAATCCCGCCTGCGTTGCGGCGGCCAGCGTGAATCGCTAGAGTTCGGCAGTCCTTTTGCTCGCTCAACTCAATAACTTTAAATGGGAGTGTCTTGTGGAAATTGCCTGTCTCGACCTGGAAGGGGTGCTGGTTCCGGAAATCTGGATCGCCTTCGCCGAAAAAACCGGTATTGAATCATTGCGGGCCACCACCCGGGACATCCCCGACTACGACGTGCTGATGAAACAGCGCCTGCGCATTCTTGATGAGCATGGGCTGAAGCTCTCGGACATCCAGGAAGTGATCGCCACCCTCAAGCCGCTGGACGGCGCCATCGAGTTCGTCAATTGGCTGCGCGAGCGCTTCCAGGTGGTGATCCTGTCTGACACCTTCTATGAGTTCTCCCAGCCGCTGATGCGCCAACTGGGTTTCCCGACCTTGCTGTGCCACCGGTTGATCACCGACGAGAGTGACCGGGTGGTGAGCTACCAGCTGCGTCAGAAAGATCCCAAGCGTCAGTCGGTGCTGGCCTTCAAGACCCTGTACTACCGCGTGATTGCCGCTGGTGATTCCTACAACGACACCACCATGCTGGGTGAGGCCGACCGTGGGATTCTGTTCCACGCGCCGGAGAACGTGATTCGCGAGTTCCCGCAGTTCCCGGCGGTGCATACGTTTGAGGATTTGAAGAAGGAGTTCATCAAGGCGTCGAATCGGCAGTTGAGCCTGTAAGTTATTTGGCGTGGCTGACGCCTCATCGCAGGCAAGCCAGCTCCCACATGTTGACCGCGCTCCCATGTGGGAGCCGGGCTTGCCCGCGATAGGGCCGGTATGGCCACTGCACAGCCTAGACCCCTGCCAGCAAACTCTCATAAGGAATGCGCAAGCCTTCATGCAGGCGTTTGATCATCGACAAGCTCAGCTTGCGCTTATGATTCAACACTTCGGAAACCCGCCCGCTCGGACCTATGAAAGGCTCCAGGTCACGGGCGGTCAGGCCTAGTTGCTCCATTCGAAATCTAATCGCTTCTACGGGATCCGAAGGCGGCATTGGGAAATGCTCCGCTTCGTACTTTTCGATAAGTATCGCGAGAATTTCCAGCTCGTCACCCTCGGGCGAGCCGATTTCCGCTTCCCATAGCTGTTCGACGCGCGCGAGCGCAGCGGTCAGGTCTTCCTGGGAATGAATGGGTTTGATGTTCATCACACGGTCTCCGCATTGATCTGATCGTACTGCGCGTGGGTCCCCACGAAGCGAATGAACGCAAGCTGTCGCTGATAATTGATCGCCATGATCACTCGATACTTGTTGCCGCCTATGTTGAACACAACCCTGCCCCCTTTGAGAATGCTCGCTGTCCTTAGCTCTGCCTTGAGGGCCTGAGGGGTTGGGTAAACAGCTTTTTCCATATGGCGATACAGCTCGACCAGCGGCGTTTTGGCATCCATGCAACCAGGGTGGTTTTCCCAGAATATTCGTAGGGCAGACAGAGCGATTATCCGCATCGCTGCGATCTCCCAATTTGGGAGATAATAGGTGCGGTTGAGGGCAGATGCAATCTCGGAAATCTTTCCTGACAAGTAGGCAGTCGTTTCATGTGATCCTTCACAGACGGCTGGTGGACGGTTGAAACCGGACGCTATCCTCCGGCTTCGACCTCGTCTACTTCGGTACTGATTCAGGTCTTTTCTGCTGCCTGGCTCCGCGTCGCAGAGCAGGGAGGGCTGCGTGCTACAGGCTTTCCAAGGTTTGTAACAACACCCGCACCTTGGTCATCGACTCCTGATACTCCGCCTGCCACTCCGAGTCCGCGACAATCCCGCCGCCGCCCCAGCAGCACACCTGACCATCCTTGACCAACAGGCTGCGAATGGCGATGGAGCTGTCCATCTCGCCGCGCACGTCCAGATACACCAGCGAACCGCAATACAACCCGCGCCGGGTCGGCTCCAGCTCGTCGATGATCTGCATCGCGCGAATCTTCGGTGCGCCGGTGATGGAGCCGCCGGGGAAGCTGCCGGCGATCAGGTCGAGGGCGTCTTTGTCGTCCGCCAGCTCACCGGTGACGCTGCTCACCAGATGATGCACGTTGGGATAGCTTTCCAGGCTGAACAACTCCGGCACTTTCACCGAGCCGGTGCGGCAGGTGCGGCCCAGGTCGTTGCGCAGCAGGTCGACGATCATCAGGTTTTCGGCACGATCCTTGGGGCTGGCCAGCAATTCAGCGGCGTTGGCTGCATCTTCCTCAGGCGTCGCACCCCTTGGCCGGGTGCCCTTGATCGGGCGGGTTTCCACCTGGCGCTGGCTGATTTTGACGAAGCGCTCCGGCGATAAACTCAATACCGCGCCATCATCCGGCAAGCTTTGGAACCCGGAAAACGGCGTCGGGCAGGCTTCGCGCAAGGCGCAGTAGGCCACCCACGGATCGCCACTGCACGGGGCACGGAAACGTTGGGCAAAGTTGACCTGGTAGCAGTCACCGGCCTGGATGTAGTCCTGGATACGGGCGAGGGCGTGCTGGTAGGTGTCGGCTGTCACGTCCGGGGCCATTGGGCCTTGCAGCTTGAAGGTGGCCGATGCGCTGATGGTCGGCTGACCGAACAGTGCGATCAGGCGTTGCCGTTCGCTTTCCTCCAGTTTGGGGTGGAACACCAGTTGGCTGGTCTGCGCCTGGTGATCGCTGATCAAGGCCCAGGCGTACAGGCCAAAGCGTGCATCCGGCAGGTGCAGGTCGTCCACCGCCAGGTGCGGCAGGTGCTCAAGATGACGACCGAAGTCGTAGCTCAGGTAGCCGATGAGGCCACCGGCAAACGGCAGTTCGTAGGGCGCGGGGATCGTGGCTTCACCCAGCAACGTCAGGTTTTCCCGCAGGCGCTGCAGGAAATCACTGCCGCTTTCGTCGGGCAGTACCGCCAGGGTCGTCTCGGGCCAGGCGCTCAGCAGGTCATAACGGCCGCGCTCGGCCGCCGGTCGGCCACTGTCCAGCAGCACCGCGCCGGGCGCATGGCGGATTGCTGCAAAGTATTCGGCAGGGTTGGCCCGGTAGGGCAGCGGGTGTACGGAGCAGGTCACTGGGTTTATCCCTCGACCGCCGGAATATGCCCAAACATTTCCTGCACAAACTTAACCCGTTCCTCCGGTGTTTCCGTTACGCCCGCCGCCTTCAGCTCTTCCAGTCGAGCCTCCACGGCATGGGTGCGCAAGGTCAGGCCGCAGTCGTTGGCAATCTGGATGTTCAGCCCCGGGCGAGCGTTAAGTTCCAGGATCAACGGACCCTTTTCCTGGTCCAGCACCATGTCCACGCCGATATAGCCCAGGCCGCACAGCTCGTAGCAGCCGGCGGCGAGCTTCATGAACCCGTCCCAGTTGGGCAGTTGCACGCCGTCCACCGCATTGGTGGTGTCGGGGTGCTTGGTGATGATGTTGTTCAGCCAGGTGCCGCGCAGGGTCAGGCCGGTGGCGAGGTCGACACCCACGCCAATCGCGCCCTGGTGCAGGTTGGCCTTGCCGCCGGACTGGCGGGTTGGCAAGCGCAGCATGGCCATCACCGGGTAGCCCATCAGCACAATGATGCGGATGTCCGGTACGCCTTCGTAGCTGATGCTCTTGAAGATCTGGTCGGGCACCACCCGGTATTCGATCAGTGCCCGGTCCCGGTGGCCGCCGAGGGAATACAGGCCGGTGAGGATGCTGGAAATCTGATGCTCGATTTCTTCATGGCTGATGATCTTGCCGGAGACGGTCCGGTAGCGCCCTTCAAAACGGTCGGCGATCACCAGGATACCGTCACCACCGGCGCCCTGGGCCGGCTTGATCACGAAGTCGCTGCGCCCGCCGATGATCTCGTCGAGCTTGTCGATTTCCTTCTCGGTGGAAATGACCCCGTACATTTCCGGCACGTGGATGCCGGCGGCCATGGCCCGTTCCTTGGTGATGATCTTGTCATCGACGATCGGATACAGGCTGCGCTTGTTGTACTTGAGCACGTAGTCGGCATTTCGCCGGTTGATGCCCATGATCCCCCGCGCTTCCAGGGCCTTCCAGGTCTTCCAGAAGCCGAACATTACGAGTCAGCCTTGAGGAAGGCCTTGAAACGCACCAGTTCGGTCAGGCGGTAGCCGCGATAACGACCCATGGCCAGCATGAAGCCCACCAGGATCAACAGGATCGCCGGGAAGGTGAACACGAAGTAGATCAGTTCCGGCACGCTCATGATGATGTGCGCCAGGGAAGCGGCGAACAGCGTGCCGATCGCGACTTTCATCGCATGGCCGCCACCGCGTTCTTCCCAGGTAATCGACAGGCGTTCGATGGTCATGGTCAGGATCACCATCGGGAACAATGCCACCGACAGCCCGCGTTCCAGGCCGAGCTTGTGGCTGAACAGACTGATGGCGGCGATCAGCACCACCACGAAGGTCAGCACCACCGAGAGCCTCGGCAGCATCTGCAGCTTCAAGTGTTCCAGGTAAGACCGAAGCGACAGCCCCAGCGCCGTAATAATGGTGAACAGCACAATCCCGAAGCCCAGCTGTGTCTCGCGGAACGCCAGGGCAATCAGCACCGGGGTAAACGTGCCAAGGGTCTGCAGGCCGATCAGGTTGCGCAGGATCAGGATCACCAGCACGCCAATCGGGATCATCACCATGATCATGAAGGTCTGCTGGGTTTGCAGCGGCAGGCCGTACAGCGAGTACTCGAGGAAGTTGGCGTCGGTGTTTTCGTCCGTCAGCTTGGCCAGGCGAATCGCGTTCATTTCGCTGTTGTTGAGGCTGAAGGTCACCATGGCCTTCTTGCCGCCGTCGACGGTGATCAGGTTTTCATCACCGGTCCACCACAGCAGGCGGTCGGCCGGCAGGCCTTGCTCGCCGGTGTCGGGGTTGAAGTACAGCCAGTCGTTGCCATTGAAACTGCGCAGCCAGAGTTCCGGGGTTTGCGGCTGGTCGGCCACCAGGCGGATGGTGTGGACCTTTTCCACCGGCACGTGGGCGATGGACAGCAGCAACTCGACGATCTTGGCCTTGTGCGGCGTCGACGGGTCGCCCGCCAGCAGCAGCTTCACGTTGTCGTCGTTGAGGTTGTTGGTGCGCTTGATGGCTTCGCTGATAAAGGTCTCGACGTCGGCCGAGTGCTGGCGGATCGGCGCCAGCAGGGCTTCGGCGGCGATTTTTTCCGGGCCTTCGACGGCGATGCTGTCGCGGAAGGTCGGGCCCTTGACCTTGACCTTTTCACCGCTGTAACGCTTGGTCAGCACCAGGCGGTAGTAGAGGGTCTGGTTGCCCTTGGCCCGGCGTGCCGACCAGGTGACCTTGCGGTTGCCGTCGAGGCGATTGACGCTGACGCCGTAGTTATTCGAGATAAAGCTTTCATTCAGGCTGACGAAGTCGCGGCTCAGGGGCGGCACGAACATCTGGATTTTCACCGGGTCCTTGGCGCTGGCGACGAACTCGACCTTGGCGTCGATGTTCCACAGGTCGTCGGTGGCGTCCTCGGTGACGGGAATCCCCAGCACGAAAATCTGATAGGCGGTGACCGAAATGCCCAAGACCACCAAAACGGCGATCAGGATTTTCAGGTGCAGATTAAGAGAGCGCATTCAAATTACTCAGCGGTATGAGCGTCGGAGGCGCAGGCAGGTTTGCCCGCCGCGTATTTAAGACTGGGGTCGACCAGCGCATCAAAGCGTTTCAGCGCTTCGGAGCCGATCAGCAGCGGGTATTGGAAGGCGCTGCGGTCAGTCAAGTTCACTTCGATACTGCGTAAAGCGGTGCCCATGCAGATGTCCAGGGCGATGACTGGACGGGCGGTGTAGTTCTTGTCTTCATCGGGGTCGTAGTCACCGGCGCGGCGCTTGATCTTGCTCACGCGGGCCAGGGGACGCTCGATGGGGTGGGAGTGTGCGGTGTCGATGGCCAGGTAGAAGCGCACCCAGGACTCGCCGTTGCGCTTGAAGCGCTTGATGTCGCGGGCGCTCAAGGACGCGGTCTTGGCCCCGGTGTCGAGCTTGGCGGCCACTTCCAGGTCAATGCCGGCCAACTTGGCGTATTCATTGAGTCCATAAACGGTCTTCTCGGCAGCAACGCCAAGGCCCGGGATAAACAGTAGAAGCAAAAGGGGGAAGGGCTTGAGTCTCATAAATCCTGACGCGGTGCAGTGCGATGTTCAATTCAAGGCGACTGGCATTGCTGCGCAAGCTCCCTCGTGCGCCTTTTCATCCAGGGATGTGAGGCAAAAGTGGCCGGCATTCTAACATGAAGGTTTTCTGGCGCCAGCGCTGGCAGCCGGCCATGCCCCGATAGAGTGCAAGGCGGGTTATTAGACGATTGTCGACAATGTGTATTTATTCTTTGACTATCCGGGGCTGATTGGCTAGTTTTTGCGGCATTGCTTTTAAAGGTGTCGACAATATGCTGGATCAACTGGAAACCCCAGTGATGGCCCAAGACGATTCCCAGACCATGTCCGAGAACGTCTTCCGGCGTATCCAGGCCGCCATCGTCAAGGGCGAAATCGCCCCCGGCAGCAAGATCTCCGAGCCGGAACTGGCGCGCACCTATGGCATCAGCCGTGGCCCGCTGCGCGAGGCGATTCATCGCCTGGAAGGCCAGCGCCTGCTGGTGCGCATCCCCCATGTGGGCGCGCGAGTGGTCTCGTTGAGCCATGAAGAACTGATCGAACTCTACGAAATCCGCGAATCCCTGGAAGGCATGGCCTGCCGCCTGGCCGCCGAGCGCATGACCGACGCCGAGATCGAAGAGCTGCGCCAGGTGTTGCACACCCACGAGCGCGATGCGGCCTTCCAGGCCGGTGTCGGCTACTACCAGCAGGAAGGCGACTTCGATTTTCATTACCGGATAATTCAAGGCGCCGGTAATCGCACCCTGACCCAAATGTTGTGCGGCGAGCTGTATCAGTTGGTGCGCATGTACCGCATCCAGTTCTCCGCCACCCCCAATCGTCCACGCCAGGCCTTTGCCGAGCATCACCGCATTCTTGACGCGATTGCCGATCGCGACGGTGAACTGGCCGAGTTGTTGATGCGCCGGCATATCGGCGCCTCCAAACGCAACATTGCCCGTCACTTCCCGGACGGCGCTCCCCAATCACGAGGTGAGTCATGAGTTCCAATAACAACACCACTCCAGGCCAGCGTTTCCGTGACGCGGTTGCCAGCGAGCACCCGTTGCAGGTAGTCGGCGCGATCAACGCCAACCATGCGCTGCTGGCCAAGCGCGCCGGCTTCAAGGCGATCTACCTGTCGGGTGGCGGGGTGGCTGCCGGCTCCCTCGGTGTGCCGGACCTGGGCATCACCGGCCTGGATGACGTGCTGACGGACGTGCGCCGCATCACCGACGTGTGCGACCTGCCGCTGCTGGTGGACGTGGACACCGGTTTCGGCTCCTCCGCGTTCAACGTAGCGCGCACCGTCAAGTCGATGATCAAGTTCGGCGCGGCGGCGATCCATATCGAAGACCAGGTGGGCGCCAAGCGTTGCGGCCATCGCCCGAACAAAGAAATCGTGTCCCAGCAGGAAATGGTCGACCGCATCAAGGCTGCGGTGGATGCGCGTACCGATGACAGCTTCGTGATCATGGCCCGCACCGACGCACTGGCCGTGGAAGGTTTGGAATCCGCCCTGGAACGTGCCGCCGCCTGCATCGAGGCCGGTGCCGACATGGTGTTCCCGGAAGCCATCACTGAGCTTGAGATGTACAAGCTGTTCGCCTCTCGCGTGAAAGCGCCGATCCTGGCCAACATCACCGAATTCGGTGCGACACCTCTCTATACCGTCGATCAACTGAAATCTGCGGATGTTTCCATCGTCCTGTACCCGCTCTCGGCCTTCCGCGCCATGAACAAGGCGGCCGAGAACGTCTACACCGCGATCCGTCGCGACGGCACCCAGCAGAACGTGATCGACACCATGCAAACCCGCATGGAGCTTTACGATCGCATCGACTACCACACCTTCGAGCAGAAGCTCGACGCGCTGTTCGCCGCCAAGAAGTAACGCGAGCGCCTCACTAATAACTACAAGATTGGAGATAACCATGGCCGAAGCAAAAGTACTCAGTGGAGCTGGCCTGCGTGGCCAGGTTGCCGGGCAAACCGCACTGTCCACCGTGGGCCAGGCCGGTGCCGGCTTGACCTATCGCGGCTACGACGTGCGCGAACTCGCCGCCGATGCCCAGTTTGAAGAAGTCGCCTACCTGCTGCTCTACGGCGAACTGCCGACCAAAGCCGAACTGGCCGCCTACACCGCCAAGCTCGGCAAACTGCGCGACCTGCCCCAGGCGCTGAAAGAAGTGCTGGAACGCATCCCCGCCGACGCGCACCCGATGGACGTGATGCGCACCGGTTGCTCGTTCCTGGGCAACATCGAGCCGGAGAGAGACTTCAGCGTGCAGCGCGACGTGACCGACCGCCTGCTGGCCGCGTTCCCGGCGATCATGTGCTACTGGTACCGCTTCAGCCACGACGGCCAGCGCATCAACTGCGTGACCGACGAGCCGAGCATCGGCGGGCACTTCCTGCACCTGCTGCACGACAAGAAGCCCAGCGACTTGCACGTCAAGGTGATGAACGTGTCGCTGATTCTCTACGCCGAGCACGAATTCAACGCCTCGACCTTCACCGCCCGCGTGTGTGCGTCGACCCTGTCGGACCTGTATTCCTGCGTGACTGCCGCCATCGGCTCCCTGCGTGGCCCGCTGCACGGCGGCGCCAATGAAGCGGCGATGGAGATGATCGAGCGTTTCTCTTCCGCCCAGGAAGCGGTGGAAGGCACCCTCGGCATGCTGGCGCGCAAGGACAAGATCATGGGCTTTGGCCACGCGATCTATAAAGACAGCGACCCGCGTAATGAAGTGATCAAGGCCTGGTCGAAAAAACTCGCCGACGAAGTGGGCGACACCGTGCTGTTCCCGGTTTCCGAAGCCATCGACAAGACCATGTGGGAGCAGAAGAAACTGTTCCCCAACGCCGACTTCTATCATGCCTCGGCGTACCACTTCATGGGCATCCCGACGAAGCTGTTCACCCCGATTTTCGTCTGCTCGCGGCTGACAGGATGGGCAGCTCACGTGTTCGAGCAGCGAGCCAACAACCGCATCATCCGTCCGAGCGCCGAGTACATCGGCGTTGAGCAGCGCAAGTTCGTGCCAATCGAACGTCGCTGAGTGGAGAAACCGCTGATCTTGGGGTGAAAACGGATCAAAAAGGTGGGAGCGGGCTTGCTCGCGAAGGCGGTGTGACAGTCGCCATGTGTGTTGCATGACACACCGCCTTCGCGAGCAAGCCCGCTCCCACATTTTGATCGCATTCCACCTTGGATCAGCACCGGTTCTTCCTTTTGCAACTACTGTGACCGAGTCCTGACGATGAACACTGAACACCGCAAACCGCTCCCCGGCAGCCGCCTCGATTTCTTTGACGCCCGCGCGGCAGTCGATGCAATCACCCCCGGCGCCTACGCCACACTGCCGTACACCTCCCGCGTACTCGCGGAGAACCTGGTGCGTCGCTGTGACCCGGCGACCCTCAACGCGTCCCTGAGCCAACTGATCGAGCGCAAACGCGACCTCGACTTCCCGTGGTTCCCGGCCCGCGTGGTGTGCCACGACATCCTGGGCCAGACCGCTCTGGTGGACCTTGCCGGCCTGCGCGACGCCATCGCCCTGCAAGGCGGTGACCCGGCCCAGGTCAACCCGGTGGTGCCGACCCAACTGATCGTCGACCACTCCCTGGCCGTCGAAGCCGGTGGTTTTGACCCGCAGGCGTTCGAGAAAAACCGCGCCATCGAAGACCGTCGCAACGAAGACCGTTTCCACTTTATCGAATGGACCAAAAAGGCCTTCAAGAACGTCGACGTGATCCCGCCGGGCAACGGCATCATGCACCAGATCAACCTGGAGAAAATGTCTCCGGTGATCCAGGTACGTGACGGCGTGGCCTTCCCGGATACCTGCGTCGGCACCGACAGCCACACGCCTCACGTTGATGCCTTGGGCGTGATCGCCATCGGCGTTGGCGGCCTTGAAGCAGAGAGCGTGATGCTCGGCCGCGCCTCGTGGATGCGCCTGCCGGAAAGTGTCGGCGTGGAGCTGACGGGCAAGCTGCAACCGGGCATCACCGCCACCGACATGGTGCTGGCGCTGACCGAGTTCCTGCGCAAGCAGAAGGTCGTCGGTGCGTGGCTGGAGTTCTTCGGTGAAGGTGCTTCGGCGCTGACCCTGGGCGACCGTGCCACCATTTCCAACATGGCCCCGGAATATGGCGCCACCGCCGCGATGTTTTACATCGACCAACAGACCATCGCCTACCTGAAACTCACCGGTCGTGAAGACGAGCAAGTCACCCTGGTGGAGCAGTACGCTCGCCACACCGGCCTGTGGGCGGACGACCTCAAGGGCGCGCAATACGAGCGTGGCCTGAGCTTCGATTTGTCCTCGGTGGTGCGCAACATGGCCGGCCCGAGCAACCCCCACGCCCGCGTCGCCACCAGCGACCTGGCGGCCAAGGGCATCTCCGGCCAGTGGGATGACGTGCCGGGGCAAATGCCCGACGGCGCGGTGATCATCGCCGCCATCACCAGTTGCACCAACACCAGCAACCCGCGCAACGTGATTGCCGCCGGCCTGCTGGCACGCAATGCCAACAAGCTCGGCCTGGCCCGCAAGCCGTGGGTCAAGTCGTCCCTGGCACCGGGTTCGAAAACCGTCGCGATGTACCTCGACGAAGCCGGGCTGACCACCGAACTGGAGCAACTCGGTTTTGGTGTGGTGGCGTTCGCCTGCACCACCTGCAACGGCATGTCCGGTGCACTCGATCCGGTGATCCAGCAAGAGATCATCGACCGCGACCTGTACGCCACCGCCGTGCTTTCGGGTAACCGCAACTTCGACGGCCGTATCCACCCGTACGCCAAGCAAGCGTTCCTCGCGTCGCCGCCGCTGGTGGTGGCCTATGCGATTGCCGGCACCATCCGTTTCGACATCGAAAAAGACGTGCTGGGCCTGGACGCCAACGGCAAGGAAATCCGCCTCAAGGACATCTGGCCAAGCGACGAAGAAATCGACGCGGTGGTCAAGGCGTCGGTCAAGCCGGAGCAGTTTCGCCAGGTGTACATCCCGATGTTCGCGATCCACGAAGACACCGGCCCGAAGGTCACGCCGCTGTACGACTGGCGCCCGCAGAGCACCTACATCCGTCGCCCGCCGTACTGGGAAGGTGCCCTGGCCGGTGCACGTCCGCTCAAGGGCATGCGCCCGCTGGCGGTGCTGCCGGACAACATCACCACCGATCACCTGTCGCCGTCCAACGCGATCATGCTCGACAGCGCCGCGGGCGAATACCTGGCGAAAATGGGCCTGCCGGAAGTCGACTTCAACTCTTACGCGACCCATCGTGGCGACCACTTGACCGCGCAGCGCGCCACCTTCGCCAACCCGAAACTGTTCAATGAAATGGTGGTTGAAGACGGTAAGGTCAAGCAGGGTTCGCTGGCGCGCCTGGAGCCGGAAGGCAAGGTCACGCGCATGTGGGAAGCCATCGAAACCTACATGGAGCGCAAGCAGCCGCTGATCATCATTGCCGGCGCCGACTACGGCCAGGGTTCGTCCCGGGACTGGGCGGCCAAGGGCGTACGCCTGGCCGGTGTTGAAGCGATTGCCGCCGAAGGTTTCGAGCGCATCCACCGCACCAACCTGGTGGGCATGGGCGTGCTGCCGCTGGAGTTCCTGCCGGGCACCGACCGCAAGACCCTGAAGATCGACGGCACTGAAACCTACGACGTGATCGGCGAACGCACCCCGCGTGCGCAACTGACGTTGCTGATCAACCGCAAGAACGGCGAGCGTGTCGAGGTGCCGGTGACCTGCCGGCTGGACACGGCTGAAGAAGTGTCGATCTACGAGGCGGGCGGCGTGTTGCAACGTTTTGCCCAGGACTTCCTGGAATCGGCTGTAACTGCCTGATAACTGCGGCCGGGGTCAACGCCCCGGCCCATGAGGACCACCATGGCACACGTACCGCAGATCAAGATTCCCGCCACCTACATGCGTGGCGGCACCAGTAAAGGCGTGTTTTTCAGCCTCAAGGATTTGCCCGAGTCGGCCCAGGTGCCGGGCGCGGCGCGGGATGCGTTGTTGTTGCGGGTGATCGGCAGCCCCGACCCGTATGACAAGCAAATCGACGGCATGGGCGGCGCGACTTCCAGCACCAGCAAAACCGTGATCCTGGCCAAAAGTACCCGCGCCGATCACGACGTGGACTACCTGTTCGGCCAGGTGTCCATCGACAAACCGTTCGTGGACTGGAGCGGCAACTGCGGCAACCTGTCGGCGGCGGTGGGTTCGTTCGCCATCAGCGCCGGCCTGGTAGATGCCGCGCGCATTCCGCACAACGGCGTGGCCGTGGTGCGGGTGTGGCAGGCGAATATCGCCAAGACCATCATCGCTCACGTACCGATCACCGACGGCGCGGTGCAGGAAACCGGCGACTTCGAACTCGACGGCGTGACCTTCCCGGCCGCCGAGGTGCAGCTGGAATTCATGGACCCGGCGGCGGAAGAAGAGGGCGGTGGTGGTTCGATGTTCCCTACCGGCAACCTCGTGGATGACCTGGAAGTGCCGGGTGTCGGCACGTTCAAAGCGACCCTGATCAATGCCGGGATTCCCACCATCTTTATCAACGCCCAGGACCTGGGCTACACCGGCACCGAGCTGCAGGGCGCGATCAATAGCGACCCCAAGGCCCTGGCGATGTTTGAAACCATTCGTGCCCACGGTGCGTTGCGCATGGGCTTGATCAAGCATCTGGACGAAGCGGCCCAGCGGCAGCACACGCCGAAGGTGGCGTTTGTGGCGCGGCCTGCGGATTACGTGGCATCCAGTGGCAAGGCGATCAAGGCGGCCGATGTCGACCTGTTGGTGCGGGCGTTGTCCATGGGCAAATTGCACCACGCAATGATGGGCACGGCAGCGGTGGCGATTGGCACGGCGGCGGCGATTTCCGGCACGCTGGTGAATCTGGCGGCGGGCGGCGTGGAGCGCAATGCCGTGCGGTTCGGGCATCCGTCCGGGACGCTGCGGGTAGGCGCCGAGGCCAGCCAGGTCAACGGTGAATGGGTCGTGAAAAAAGCCATCATGAGCCGCAGTGCGCGGGTTTTGATGGAAGGGTTCGTGCGCGTACCCGGCGATGCTTTCTAACCTTGCGCCGTACGGGACGCGGAGCGTCCAAGGCGGCATTCCCACGCAGAGCGTGGGAACGATCACAGGCAGGCACCAAGACCTGCCTTTTATAAAACTTCAACCCTGACCCTGAGGATGGACCACACCTAACCCACTTTGGAGTACTGCCATGAGCGCCAACGTCGACCAGAACAACCGCCCCGACTACGACCAGGTCCTGCAGGACATCGCCGACTACGTCCTTAACTTCAGGATCGAATCCCGCGATGCCTTGGACACCGCCCGCAACTGCCTGATGGACACCCTCGGTTGCGGCCTGCTGGCCCTGCGTTTCCCGGAGTGCACCAAGCACCTGGGGCCGATCGTGGAAGGCACGGTGGTGCCGTTCGGCGCACGGGTGCCGGGCACCTCGTTCCGCCTGGACCCGGTCAAGGCCGCATGGGACATCGGCTGCATCGTGCGCTGGCTCGACTACAACGACACCTGGCTTGCCGCCGAATGGGGTCACCCTTCCGATAACCTCGGTGGCATCCTCGCGGTCGCCGACCATCTCTCGCAAAAACGCGTGGCCAACGGCGACGCACCGCTGACCGTGCGGGCAGTGCTTGAGGCGATGATCATGGCCCACGAAATCCAGGGTGTGATTGCCCTGGAAAACTCCTTCAACCGTGTCGGCCTTGACCACGTGCTGCTGGTGAAAGTCGCCTCCACCGCCGTCACCGCCAAACTGATGGGCGCCAACCGTGAGCAGCTGCTGTCGGCATTGTCCCAGGCGTTTGTCGATGGCCAGGCGTTGCGTACTTATCGTCATGCGCCGAACGCCGGTTCGCGCAAGTCGTGGGCGGCGGGGGATGCGTCGAGTCGCGGGGTGCGTCTGGCCGACATCGCCATGCGCGGCGAGATGGGGATTCCCGGTGTGTTGAGCGCGCCGCAATGGGGCTTTTATGACGTGCTGTTCAGCCACACCAACAAGGACCTGGCGCTCAAGCCCGAAGACAAGCGCGCCTTCAGCCTGTCGCAGCCCTACGGCACTTATGTGATGGAGAACGTGCTGTTCAAGATCAGTTTCCCGGCCGAGTTCCATGCGCAAACCGCCTGCGAGGCAGCAGTCACCCTGCACCCACAGGTGAAGCACCGCCTGCATGAGATCGACAAGATTGTCATCACCACCCACGAATCGGCGATCCGGATCATCTCCAAGGTCGGGCAGTTGGCCAACGCGGCGGACCGCGATCATTGCCTGCAGTACATGACCGCCGTACCGCTGGCGTTTGGCAACCTGGTGGCCGAGCAATACGAAGATGAATTCCACGCGGCCCATCCGATCATCGATGAGCTGCGCGAAAAGATGGTCATCGTCGAGGAGTCGCGCTACAGCCGCGAATACCTGGAGGCCGACAAGCGCTCCATCGCCAATGCGGTGCAGGTGTTCTTCAAGGATGGTTCCAGCACCGAACAGGTGGCCGTGGAATACCCGATTGGCCACCGTCGCCGTCGGGTGGATGGCATTCCGTTGCTGGAAGACAAGTTCAAGGCCAACCTGGCGACCCGGTTTACCGCGCAGCGCAGTGCCGAGATTTTTGCGCTGTGCAAGGATCAGGCACGGCTTGAGGCCACTCCGGTAAACCGGTTTGTGGACCTGTTCGTCATCTGAAGAACACCACTGGTCAAATGTGGGAGCGGGCTTGCTCGCGAATGCGGAGTGTCAGCCAATACATATATGGCTGATCCACCGCATTCGCGAGCAAGCCCGCTCCCACATTAAACCTACATGCTGCCTTCCACATCATCCAGGCTGAATGTCTCGGTATGGTCGTCATAGGAGAAGATCTCCGCATACCGCCCCCAGGCCACCACGCTTTCCAGGGTTTTCTCCACAAAGGCTTCCGTCATCGAGTCTTCCAGCTCCTGCTCGAAGCGCACCCGTGGCGCCCGGTGGCCGCTGCGCTCAAGCAACACCTGGTGAATGCGCGCGGCCAATGGCACGTGGCGGATCAAGTGTTCGGCGAACAGGGTTTTACGCTCCTGGGTGCCGTAGTCGGCGAACAGTTTGCCGGCATCGGTCAGGGTGATATCGGCACCCTTGAGTTCGGCGAAGCCCAAATGCTCAAGCATCTCCGCCACCGGGAACAGATCGTCGACTTCCAGCAAACGCCGTTCAGCCACGGTAGGCAGGCCGGCGTGGCCATTGTAGGGCTCGGCGGCCAGGGTTTCGATCAGGCCAGCCATCAGGTTGGTGGAGACTTCCGGCAACAGGCTGCCCATTTTCAGCTCAGGCAAACCTCTGCTCGCGTCGGCGCTGCGGCGGTCGGTCATCAGGGCGTAGATGTCGTCGACCATTTGCCGGAAGGTCGGGTCCAGGCGGTTGCGCGGGTGGGCAAACGGCACCTTGATCTCGGCCACCACCCGGCCAGGGTTGGACGACAGCACCAGGATGCGGTCGCACATCAGCACCGCTTCTTCGATGTTGTGGGTCACGATCAGGATCGACTTGATCGGCAGTTGCTTGCCGCTCCACAGATCCAGCAAGTCGGTGCGCAGGGTTTCAGCGGTGAGCACGTCCAGCGCCGAGAACGGTTCGTCCATCAGCAACAGGGTCGGGTTGACCACCAGCCCGCGGGCGAAACCTACGCGTTGGCGCATGCCGCCGGACAGTTCGCGCGGGTAGGCGTTTTCAAAACCGTCCAGGCCGATCAGGTCGATGGCCGCCAGGGCGCGCCTGCGGGATTCCTTGCGCTCGACCTGCAAGGCTTGCAGGCCGGCCTCGACGTTTTCCAGCACGGTCAGCCACGGGAACAGCGCGAAGGTCTGGAACACCATGGCCACGCCTTCGGCCGGGCCGGTGAGTGGCGCGCCGTTGTAGCGCACTTCGCCCGACGACGGCTGAATCAGCCCGGCGATGATGCGCAGCAAGGTCGACTTGCCCGAGCCGGACCGGCCGAGCATGCCGACAATCTCGCCTTCGTGCAGGCTCAAGTTCACGCCGCTGAGGACTTGCAGCTCGTCTTTACCTTTGCCGAACACCCGGTTCACGTTTTTCAACGAGTAGATTTCCGGAGTGTCGGCGGCATGCTCGGTATAGGTAGTCATCACAGCGAGTCCCATCAATTCAGACGAAGTTTGTTTTCAGCCATGGCGTACATCGGCCGCCACACAGCGCGGTTGAACGCCACCACGAAGATCGACATCACCACCACGCCCAGGGCGATCTTCGGGAAGTCGCCGGCCGCGGTGGTCTGTGCGATGTAGGCGCCCAGCCCGTGGGCGACCACGTTGTCGTGGCCCCAGGACACGTACTCGGACACGATACTGGCGTTCCAGGCACCGCCCGAGGCGGTAATCGCGCCGGTGACGTAGTACGGGAAAATCCCCGGCAGCATCACCTTGCGCCACCACAACCAGCCGCGAATGCGGAAGTTGGCGGCGGCTTCCTTGAAGTCATTCGGGAACGCGCTGGCTCCGGCGATCACGTTGAACAGGATGTACCACTGGGTGCCCAGCACAATCAGCGGGCTCAGCCAGATATCCGGGTTGAGGTTGTAGTGCAGGATCACGATGACGAACACCGGGAACAGCAGGTTCGCCGGGAAGGCCGCAAGGAACTGCGCCAGCGGCTGGATTTTTTCCGCAAGCGCAGGGCGCAAGCCGATCATCACGCCCAGCGGCACCCAGATCAGCGAGGCTATCAGGATCAGGCCGACCACCCGCAACAACGTGATCAGCCCTAGCACGAATACATGGCCGACTTCGGCCAGGGTCACTTCGGTGCCGACGTACTGCACGATGTGGTACAGCGCATAAGCGGCCAGCAGCGCGATGAGTGCGCCCCATACCCAGTCGATCACTTTTGACGCTTTCGGGGTTTCTGCCGGCAGCGCCTTGAGTGCACCGCCCGCCAGGCTGAAGCGCTTGTTGCCAATGCGGCTGATGGCGCGGGTGACAGGCCGCAGGATGCGCTGGACGATGCGCGTGCGCTGGATCAGGTTCAGCAGCCAGGATTGCGGCGCGGCACCCTGGGAGGCGGTGGTCTCCATGCGGAACTTGTCGGCCCAGGCCACCAGTGGGCGGAACAGGAACTGGTCGTACATCAGGATGACCACAATCATCGCCAGGATCACGTAGCCCACGGCGTGCAGGTCTTTCTGGGCAATCGCCAGGGCCAGGTATGAGCCCACGCCCGGCAAGGTGATGGTCTTGTCGCCGACGGTAATGGCCTCGGAGGCGACCACGAAAAACCAGCCGCCGGACATGCTCATCATCATGTTCCACACCAGCCCGGGCATGGCGAAGGGCACGTCGAGCTTCCAGAACCGCTGCCAACCGGAAAGTCGCAGGTTGGTCGACACTTCCACCAGGTCATGGGGCAGCATGCGCAGCGACTGGTAGAAGCTGAACGTCATGTTCCAGGCCTGGCTGGTGAAAATCGCAAAGATGGCCGCGAACTCCGCGCCGAGCACACGCCCGGGGAACAGCAGCAGGAAGAACGTCACTGTGAACGAGATGTAACCCAGCACTGGTACTGATTGCAGGATGTCGAGCACGGGCACCAGCAGTTTCTCGGCGCGCCGGCTTTTGGCGGCCAGGGTGCCGTACAACAGGGTGAACACCAGCGCTGCAACCATCGCCGCCAGCATGCGCATCGTGGTGCGCATCGCGTATTCCGGCAGGTTGGCCGGGTCCAGCGAGATCACTTCACTCTGCAGGGTGGCGATAGGCGCCCAGGTTTCCCGCGCAGTGATGGAGAAAAACAGTAAAAAGCCGATCACCAGGGGCAGGGCGACCAAATCCCAGCGGTTGGGGAGCAAGCGCAATGTGGATGCAGGGATGTAGTGACGGAACACTCTTTTCATAGGCAGTCATTCCTGCAGCGTTCAGGTTCAGGGGCGTGATGGGAGTGAGCTTAGCTGCTGCACGAATGACCCACCGAGAAGGGCGGGCGCTGTTTTCGCGAGTCAGGGGCAACGAGGCGTTGCTGGCGGGATTGTACGTTTCTGAATGTTACAAGCGCATAAATTTGCTGTCAGTTTCCTGTACGAACGGCGACTAGGGCGTCGGCGCCCCGGTCGTCGCTCGGCGGTTATTCAAACCGCAGGATCACCCTGCGATTGTGTTTGCTCTTCTTCTCGATTTTTTCGCAGAACACCCGGCCGATTTCCTCGGTATTGGTCACATGGGTGCCGCCGCAGGGCTGGATATCGATCCCGGCGATTTCAATCACCCGTACTGCCCCCTGGATGACCGGTGGCGCCACCGCCTGGGTGCGAGTGATCTGCAGCAGGGTTGAATACTCCGAGGCGGGCATGGACAGGGTTTTCACCCCATGAGCCTGTTCGATCAAGGCATTGAGGTCACGGGTGATGGTCTCTTTGTCGAGGGTCATTTCCGGCAGGTCGAAATCCAGGCGGCCCTTGTCGGCGCCGATACTGCAACCGGTCACCGGAGCGTCGATGATCGAGCACAGGAGGTGCAGGCAGGTGTGCATTTTCATGTGCTGGTAGCGACGTTCCCAGTCCAGGCTGGCGTCGACCTGCATCCCGGCGGCCAGTTGCTCGGGGCAGTGTTCTACCTGGTGCCAGATGATCGAGCGCAGTACCGGGTCACGCACGGTGCCGGTGATGTCGACGCGGCTGCCGTTGGGCAGGATGAAATGGCCGGTGTCCCCCGGTTGGCCGCCGCCGGTGGGGTAGAACAGCGTGTGCTCCAGGGCGATTCCCTGTTCGCTGACGGCAATCACCCGCGCACTGAAGGCATTCTGGTAAGGCGCGCTGTCGAACAGCGCGAGGGTTTCCATGGTGTGCACGGACATGTTCAACCTCCGACGATCAGTGGGCTGGCTTGCAGCAGGCGACGAACCATCGCGCTCAAGCCAGGAGGAGATAGCAGGGTGATTTCAAATTCGGGCCCGGTCACTTTCAGGTTCAGCGGCAGGCGCGGCGGGTAGGCGTTGGTTTCGATGTGCCGCAGGCGGAATTGCAGGTGATGACGTTCCTTGACTGTCGGCTCCAGCAGCAGGCCGGGCAGGGGATGAAAGTCAGCGTCCAATACCGTCACCTTGTGGCTGGCGTTGACTTCGCCCACCACGTGCAGGCGTTCGTCGAGGGCAAACGCGCCGAGGTAATTGCTGTGGTCCGACTCATCGTTTTTCTGCAACTGGATCTGGTTGACCACCTTGACCTTGGTGCCGGCCGGCACGTCCTGGGTGATCACGCAGGACGGACTGATGAACACGTTGTCACCGATCAGCACGTAACCGAGCACCCGCGCGCCGGAGCCGACTTCCACGTTGTTGCCCAGCCGCGGGTGGCGCTTGCCGTCCGGGTTGTTGGCGATGCCCCGGGCGCCGAGAGTCACGCCGCAGAGGATGTAGCAGTCGTTGCCGATCTCGCAGGTTTCACCGATGACCGTGCCGTAACCGTGGTCCAGCACAAAGCGCCGGCCGATCCGCGCCGCGGGGTGAATTTCGGCGCCGGACAGGATCTTGCCCTGGTTGCTCAGCTTCAGGGCGATGGCGGAAAACACACCGTTGTTCTTGTCCGGGAAATTCCACACCAGGTGGGCCAGGCGGTAATACAGCACGGCCTTGAACGAGGCGTAGGACTCCAGGATCAGCTCTCCGCGCCCACGGGACGCCGGGTCGCGCCAGGCATAGGCGATCAGGTCTTCGGCCACCGCCTGGGCCGCCGCCTGGATCAGCGGCGCGAGATGCGCCTCCAGCTGCTTCAACTGCGCAGGCGTAAGCGTGGTGATGAGGTGGGTGAGCAACTCATCGTGCAGTTGTTGCATGTCGATAAAGCCCCCCATGGAGGCACCCCCGCAATAGTTGTTATTCAAAACAGGGCAGATAGCTGTCGGCACTGTCGTAGACCATGGTCAGCACGACGGTGTCGGTGGGCAGCTCCGGCGCCAGCTTGGCGATGGCTACCATGTTGGCGGCCGACGACAGCCCGAGGCTGATGGCGTCGGTGCGCATGATGCGTTTGATCATATCGAGGCATTCCTGGCGCGACACCTTGAGCATTCCGTCAATGATCGCGACGTTGAGAATGCTCGGGATCAAGCCGATCGACAGGCCCTGGATATGGTGCGGCGCATGGCGGTCACTGAGCAGGTCGCACTCTTCCGGCTCCACCCCCATCACGCGGATCGCCGGCCAGGTGCTCTTGAGGGTTTCGCCGATGCCGGTGATATGGCCCCCGGTGCCGATGCCGCTGACGAAGTAGTCCACACGCAGCTCGCCGAAGGCGCGGATGATTTCCCGGGCGGTGGTGTCACGGTGGGTCTGCGGGTTGGCGCCGTTGCGCTGCTGGTTGAGCATCACGTAGCTGGGGTTTTCCAGCTGCAGCTCCATGCACTTTTCGCCGTGGGAATTGTTGCCCAGGCGGCTGTCCGACAGCACCACCCTGGCGCCGTACAGGCGCAGCAGTTTCTGCTTCTCGGGGCTGTAGTTGTCGGGGATCACCAGCACCACTTTGTAGCCCAGCACGTTACCGGCCATCACCAGGCCGATGCCGGTGTTGCCGCCGCTGGGCTCAATGATGGTTTGCCCTGAGCCACGAATCAGAATGCCCCGGCGCTCGGCGTCGAGGATCATGCCCAGGGCGATGCGTGCCTTGTGGCTTCCGCCGGGGTTGAGGGATTCCAGCTTGGCGTAGACCTCGATGCCGAGGTCTTCGGAAAACTGTTCCAGGCGCACGATGGGCGTTTGGCCAATGGCGTCGAGTATCGAGTTATGCAACATCAAGTAAGAGCCCATGGCCGCTGATCAGTACAAAGGCATGTCGGGTTCGACGTCGCGAACCCAGTGTTTCATGCCACCTTGCAGTACTTTTGTGTTGGCGAATCCGGCGGCCAGCAAGGTGCTGGCGGCTTGCTCCGCGCGGGTCCCGGCGTAGCAGATGAGGTAGTGGGTGTTGTCGCGGCTGAGGTTGGCGAGTTGCCCGTCGAGCTCGGCCAGCGGGATGTGCACCACCCCCGGCAACTTGCACACTTCCAGCTCGCTGGCGTCCCGCACATCCAGCAGTACGTCGGCCTTGCTGTGTTGCTCGAGCAGTTGCTTGAGCACCCGCGGCTTGATGTAGCGTTCTTCGGCCAGCGACGGTTGGCTTGGCAGGGAGTCGGCGCAGACGGCGGGGGCGATGGTTTGGCTGTGGCGCAGTTCCGAGCAGCAAGGGCAGTCGGCGCGGCGCTTGAAGCGGATCTCGCTGAACTTCATCGCCAGCGCATCAAAGCGCATCAGCCGGCCCGAGAGTGGTTCGCCAATGCCGATCAGCAGCTTGATCGCCTCGGTGGCCTGGATCATTCCGACCACCCCGGGCAATACGCCGATGACCCCGCCGGCGCTGCAGTTGGGCGCCAGTTCCGCCGGTGGTGCCTGGGGAAACAGGCAGCGATAGCACGGCCCGCCTTTATAGTTGAGCACGCTGATCTGCCCGTCGAAGCGGTAGATGGCGCCGTACACCAACGGCTTGCCCAACTGCACGCAAGCGTCGTTGACCAGGTAGCGGGTTTCGAAATTGTCGGTGCCGTCGATCACCAGGTCATAGGCGCCCACCAGTTCCAGGGCGTTGTCGGTGTTGAAGGCGGTGTCGTAGGTGTTGATCTGGATGTGGCTGTTGAGGTCCTGCAAGCGCTGCTTGGCGGACTCGACCTTGGGCAGGCCCAGGGTGCTGTTGCCGTGGACGATCTGGCGTTGCAGGTTGCTGCTTTCCACCACGTCGAAATCCACCAGCCCCAGGGTGCCGATGCCGGCTGCCGCCAGGTACAGGCTAATGGGCGAACCGAGGCCGCCGGTGCCGATGATCAGCACGCGGGCTTTCTTCAGGTTCAACTGGCCTTCGCGGCCGACGCCGGGCAGGGTGATGTGGCGCACGTAGCGCTGCACTTCTTCGTTGCTCAGTTGGTCGACGTCCATGCCTCCGGAAGTGGCCAGCAACACTTCGATTTTGGCTTTTTCGGGCAACCGGTCGTTGGCGTCGATCAGTTCCTCTTCGGCGGTGAACAGGAAGTGTTCCTTGAGCTGGTTGTTCTCGTAGAGCAGGTGCGCCCGCAATTGCGGGTGCTCGATGCAGAGGTTTTCAATGACTTCGCGCAATGTCGATCCGGCACCCTCGAGGGTCGATGCTGGCAGCTTGGCCACGCGGACCAGGATGTCGGGGAAAGAGACAGCGTTCATGCACAACTCCGTTTGCAGGTCGTTGAAGGGTTTTTGGGCGAAGTGTTTGCCATCCCAGGCAAACAGCTTGGAACCTTGGGTCTTGCCCTGGCGAACATCCACCACCAGGTAACTTACGGGGTAGATCGGCTCGCCCATGAAAAGGGCCTTGTCCTGGTCTTCGTCGCTGAAATACGCGCCGACGTCAGGGTGGGAGTGGTAGATCACCACCACCGGGTTATCACTGCGAAACGCCTTGTTCATCATCAGCGTGTCGGCCACCGAAAAGGTGTAGCCGTTGGCGGCGCTGCGTGAATACATATCCGGGTTCTTGCGGTGCAGCTCGTTCTGGATGTTGCTGCCCAGGTACACGCTGCCATCGGCGAAAACGAAACCGCAGCATTCCTCGGGGTAGCTGCGGTCGGCGTGGGCGTAGATCTGCTCCAGTGCGCTTGGGCTCAGGACCTTCATCTCAGTTTTTCTTCGCCAGGAGCTTTTCGATGGGCAGCTTGGTGATGGCAAAGCCGGCCAGCAGGATCGCCGAATACATCATCAGGTCCCTGGAAATCTGCACGCCCTCGTACCAGGCCCCGATGATCACCGCGAACACCGGGAAGATGATGAACACGAAGGACAAAATGATCGGGCTCAGGCGCTTGAGCAGCATGAAATACACGATAAAGCCGCCCACCGAGGCCACCAGCCCGAGGTAGAACAGCGCACTCCAGGAACGCAGGGTGATGTCTTCAAAGGTCGGGGTTTCAAACCACAGCCCGGCGACAAACAGCATCAACCCGGCGATGCCGATGGGCAGCGTGTTGTAGGTGATAACGCTGATGGCACTGCCTTGTTTCTTGGTAATCACGTAGCACAAGGCGTGCATGATCGCGGCGGCGAGGATCGCCAGCACGCCGAAGAACTCGGCATGGTCCAGGTGCAGGCCCTGGCTCTTGATGATCATGTACAGGCTGCCGAACCCGATGGCGATGCCGATCACCTGGGAAAAGTAGATGCGCTCGCGCAGGAACAGCGCGGAGAAAATCAGGATAAACACCGGCATGCAGCTGAACAGCAGCGCGGTGAGGCCGGACGAGACATGCATCTCGCCGTAGTTGAGCAGGTAATACGGAACGCTGAAGTAGGACAGCGTCACAAACACGAAGAACCAGCGGCTTTCCCGGGGAAACAGGATCGGCTCGCGGCGCACCCAGGCGAAACACAGGAACAGCGGAAACGCGATCAGGAACCGCAGCCCGGCGGAGGTCAGCGGTGGCACGCTTTCCACGGCGATCTTGATGCCCAGCCAGGTAGTGCCCCAGCTGAGACACACGATCAGGAACATCACACTGGTAATCAGCCCGGCCAACCACTGCTTGTGAGTTTTTGTTTTTTCAGCATTTTCGAGAACGGCGGACATTGGCATCGTGACATTGCTTCCATGAGACCGAATTGACCTCTATATTGAGTGCCATGATTCGGTGATTGAACCCGTAAAAGCACACTATTAGGGCGAATGATGGCTGTCAAAACAAATATTGACATGGTGTCAATTATGCGAGAAGGACTCTCCAACGGGCAGGGCGTGAAGTACAAGCGCCTGTCCGATGTCATGGAGCGAGGCATCCTTGAAGGCTTGATTGAACCGGGAAGAAAACTGCCGCCTCATCGGGTGCTTTCCGACAATCTGGGGGTAACCATTGGCACCATCAGCCGCGCCTACGGTGAGCTGGAACGCCTGGGGCTGGTAGTGGCGCGGGTGGGCGACGGCACTTTCGTACGCAAGCGTGGGATGGAGCGCCAACGGGATGAAGGCTTTCGCAACTTCAGCGACGAGCCGCGGCAATACTTTGATATGAGCCGCAACATGCACATCCCCGGGCAGGAGACCACGTTCCTGGCCCAGAGCTTCCAGACGCTGGCGAACAACGCCAAGTTCTTGCAGGACATCAGTGCCTACACCCCGGATGCCGGGCTGCCGCGTTACCGGGCGGCGGGTGCGCAGTGGCTGGTGCAGCGGGATTTCCACCCGATTCCCGAGCAGGTGATTTGCGTGAACGGCGGCCAGCATGGGTTGCTCTGCGCAATGATGGCGCTGTTGCGAGCCGGCGATACGGTGGTGACCGAACAGTTGACCTATCCAGGGTTGATCACCGCCGCGCGCATGCTGGGCATCCGCCTGATCGGCCTGGAAATGGATGAAGAAGGGCTGCTGCCGGGGGCGCTGGATGAAGTCTGCCGCAATCACCGGGTGTCGGCGTTGTACTGCACGCCGACCATCCAGAATCCTACGACAGCGGTGCTATCGGTCCCGCGCCGTGAGGCATTGGTGAAGGTCTGTCGGGAACACAACCTGCTGATTCTCGAGGATGAGGCCCACGGTGTGCTGGTGGAAGACCGTCCGCCGCCCCTGAGTCATTTTGCCCCGGAGCGTACGATTCTGATCAGCAGCCTGAGCAAGGCGGTATCGGCAGGCTTGCGCGTTGGGTACGTGCATGCACCGCCGGCGCTGGTCAGCCGGATTTCTGCGGCCTTGCGTTCCACCTGCTGGATGGCCACGCCGGTCACCCTGGAACTGGCGACCCAGTGGATCGAAAACGGCACGGCGGAACACCTGTTGCACCAGCAGATCCAGGAAATCAGCCGCCGCAAGGCACTGGTGGAAGGTTTGTTGATCGGGCTGGAGTACCGCACTCACCTGAACAGCCCGCACTTCTGGATCGAAGTCCCGGAGCCATGGCGCGCGTCGGAAATCGAAGCGGAGTTAAAGCAGAACAATTACCTGATTGCGACAGCCGAAGCGTTCGCGGTGGGGCAGACGGCGGTGCCGCAATTCATTCGGGCGAGCATCTGCAATACGTCGGGGGATGATCAGTTGCTGCTGGATGGGTTCGATGCGCTGGCGACGGCGCTGGGGCAGGGTGGGGGGCGGTTTCATCTGTGAACCAACAGCTTGTTGTGAACATGGCCCCTGTGGCGAGGGAGCTTGCTCCCGCTGGGCTGCGAAGCAGCCCCAAAGCCATTCACTAAATACCAGTCGTCTGGTTTGCGACTGCTGCGCAGTCGAGCGGGAGCAAGCTCCCTCGCCACAGAAGCTCCCTCGCCACACAAGCACCTTGGCCAGAGCGCGGAGTTACTTGAACCGCCGCTCCACCCCTTTCTCCACCAGAATCTTCGCCGAAATCTCTTCCACCGAAAAATGCGTGGAATTGATGTGCGCAATATTTTCCCGGCGGAACAGATTTTCCACCTCCCGCACTTCAAATTCGCACTGAGCATAGCTGGAGTAACGGCTATTGGGCTTGCGCTCGTTGCGAATCGCCGTCAGGCGGTCCGGGTCGATGGTCAGCCCGAACAGCTTGTGCTGGTGCGCGCGCAGGGCGCTCGGCAGCGTCAGGTGCTCCATGTCGTCTTCGGTCAGCGGGTAGTTGGCCGCGCGAATCCCGAACTGCATGGCCATATAAAGGCAGGTCGGCGTCTTGCCGCAGCGGGACACGCCCACCAGGATCAAATCAGCCTTGTCGTAGTAGTGGGTGCGGGCGCCGTCGTCGTTGTCGAGGGCAAAGTTCACCGCCTCGATCCGCTCCATATAGTTGGAGTTATGGCCAATGGAGTGAGATTTTCCGACAGAGTATGACGAATGTTCACTTAACTCTTGTTCCAGCGGCGCCAGGAAGGTAGAGAAGATGTCGATCATGAAACCATTGGAGGTGGCGAGGATCTCACGAATGTCCTGATTGACGATGGTGTCGAAAATGATCGGACGAAATCCGTCTTTTTCGGCCGCCAGATTGATTTGTTGTACCATGGCTCGCGCTTTATCCACGCTATCGATATAGGGTCGCGTGAATTTGCTGAAGGTAATGTTTTCGAACTGCGCCAGCAGGCTTTGACCCAGGGTTTCGGCTGTAATGCCGGTGCCGTCGGAGATAAAGAAAGCAGATCGTTTCATTTGAGCCTTGGGCCTTAAGCTGATGACGAATCTTGGATATGATAGGCGCGATTTTGCCGTCCCGCAGTGGGCCGCATTCTCACTTATTTTCCAGGTCCAGGCCACAAACGCCGGTAACCGCTCCTACTGAGCCGCCGGCGTCCTGAGCTTTTCCAACACAGAAAGTGGAGAGATCACCTTGGTAGAGTACGTAGTTTCCCTCGATAAGCTCGGCGTCCATGATGTAGAGCACGTAGGGGGCAAGAACGCATCCCTGGGCGAGATGATCAGTAATCTTGCGGGTGCCGGTGTATCGGTGCCAGGTGGTTTTGCCACCACTGCCCAGGCTTACCGTGATTTCCTCGAGTTGAGCGGCCTCAACGATCAGATCCATGCCGCCCTCGATGCGCTGGACGTCGATGACGTCAACGCCCTGGCCAAGACTGGCGCCCAGATCCGTCAATGGATCATGGAAGCCGAATTCCCCGAGAAGCTCAACGCCGAGATCCGCACCGCGTTTGCCACGCTGTCGGCCGGTAACCCCGACATGGCTGTCGCCGTGCGCTCCTCGGCCACCGCCGAAGACCTGCCGGACGCCTCCTTTGCCGGCCAGCAAGAAACCTTCCTGAACATCCGCGGCGTGGAAAACGTGATCCGCGCAGCCAAGGAAGTGTTTGCCTCCCTCTTTAACGACCGTGCTATTTCCTACCGCGTACACCAGGGTTTCGACCACAAGCTGGTGGCCCTGTCTGCCGGTGTGCAGCGCATGGTGCGTTCGGAAACCGGCACCGCCGGCGTGATGTTCACCCTGGACACCGAATCGGGCTTCCGCGACGTGGTGTTCATCACCGGCGCCTACGGCCTCGGCGAAACCGTCGTACAAGGCGCGGTGAACCCGGACGAATTCTACGTCCACAAACACACCCTTGAAGCCGGCCGCCCGGCCATCCTGCGCCGCAACCTGGGCAGCAAGGCGATCAAGATGATCTACGGCGACGAGGCCAAGGCCGGTCGCTCGGTGAAAACCGTTGATGTCGACAAGGCCGAACGCGCGCGTTTCTGCCTGACCGACGCCGAAGTCAGCGAACTGGCCAAACAAGCGATGATCATCGAGAAGCACTACAAGTGCCCGATGGACATCGAATGGGCCAAGGACGGCGACGACGGCAAGCTATACATCGTCCAGGCCCGCCCTGAGACCGTGAAGAGCCGCACCTCGGCCAACGTCATGGAACGCTACCTGTTGAAAGAAACCGGCACCGTGCTGGTGGAAGGCCGTGCCATCGGCCAGCGCATCGGCGCCGGCAAGGTGCGGATCATCAAGGACGTGTCCGAGATGGACAAGGTCCAGCCAGGCGACGTGCTGGTCTCCGACATGACCGACCCGGACTGGGAACCGGTGATGAAGCGCGCCAGCGCCATCGTCACCAACCGTGGCGGGCGTACCTGCCACGCGGCGATCATCGCCCGCGAGCTGGGGATTCCGGCAGTGGTCGGTTGCGGTAACGCCACCCAACTGTTGAAAGACGGCCAGGGCGTAACCGTGTCCTGCGCTGAAGGCGACACCGGCTTCATCTTCGAAGGTGAGCTGGGCTTCGATATCAAGCAAAACTCCATCGACGCCATGCCCGACCTGCCGTTCAAGATCATGATGAACGTCGGCAACCCGGACCGCGCCTTCGATTTCGCGCAATTGCCGAACGCCGGTGTGGGCCTGGCCCGCCTGGAGTTCATCATCAACCGCATGATCGGTGTGCACCCCAAGGCCCTGCTGAACTACGACGGCCTGCCGCCGGACATCAAGGAAAGCGTCGACAAGCGCATCGCCGGCTACAACGACCCGGTGGGCTTTTACGTCGAGAAGCTGGTGGAAGGCATCAGCACCCTGGCAGCGGCGTTCTACCCGAAAAAGGTCATCGTGCGCCTGTCGGACTTCAAGTCCAACGAGTACGCCAACCTGATCGGCGGCAAGCTTTACGAGCCGGAAGAAGAAAACCCGATGCTGGGCTTCCGTGGCGCCTCGCGCTACATCAGCGAAGCCTTCCGCGACTGCTTCGAGCTGGAATGCCGTGCCCTCAAGCGCGTGCGCAACGAGATGGGCCTGACCAACGTCGAAATCATGGTGCCGTTCGTGCGCACCCTGGGTGAAGCGAGCCAGGTGGTGGACCTGCTGGCTGAAAACGGCCTGTCCCGTGGCGAGAACGGCCTGCGCGTCATCATGATGTGCGAGCTGCCATCCAATGCCATCCTGGCTGAAGAATTCCTGGAGTTCTTCGACGGCTTCTCCATCGGTTCCAACGACCTGACCCAGCTGACCCTGGGCCTGGACCGCGACTCCGGGATCATCGCCCACCTGTTCGACGAGCGTAACCCTGCGGTCAAGAAGCTGCTGGCCAACGCCATCCAGGCGTGCAACAAGGCCGGCAAGTACATCGGGATCTGCGGCCAAGGCCCTTCCGATCACCCGGACCTGGCCAAGTGGCTGATGGAGCAGGGCATCGAAAGCGTCTCGCTGAACCCCGATTCCGTACTGGAAACCTGGTTCTTCCTGGCTGAAGGTCAAGCCCAGGCGTAATACGCAACACCCAAAAGTGCCGGTCAACCTTGCGGTTGGCCGGCATTTCTCATTCTGTACAGGGCGGAACTCCTTCCGGACGCCGCCCTTTTTTGTGCAAGAGCATTATGCAAAGCAGCAGCAACCTGTTTCCCGTCGCCTTGATCAGCGCTGAGCGTCGTGGCGACCTGAGTGAAGATGTGTATCGGCTGAAACCCGGCAACAGCCCTGACGGTACCGTCGAGCTGGCCGTGACCCGCCTGGGCCTGGCTGACGTCCCGGAAAACCGGGGCGTGCCGGTGGTTTTGTTGCATGGCAGTTTTTCCAACCGTCGCTTCTGGTACTCGCCCAAGGGGATCGGCCTGGGCGCCTACCTGGCGCGCGAAGGGTTTGACGTCTGGATCCCGGAAATGCGCGGTCACGGGCTGTCCCGGCGCAACCAGGACTACGCCAGGAATCGTGTCGCCGACTATGCTCGCTACGACTTGCCGGCCATTGCCGCCTTCGTGCGTGAGCAAAGCGGGCAGATTCCCCACTGGATCGGGCATTCCCTGGGTGGCACAACCCTGGCTGCGGCCCTGGGTGGGCAGCACCTTGGCGCGCCGGCAGTGGCCTCGGTGGCGCTGTTTGGCTGCCAGGTCAGTCGCACGCATTGGCCGTTGAAGTTGCCACCGGTGGAGTGGACCGGTCGCCTGCTCTTGAAACGTTTCGGCCAATTGTCCGGCGCTCGGTGGAAACGCGGCCCGGAGGACGAGCCGGCGGGCGTATTGATTGAAGCCATGCGCTGGAATGGGCTGTTCGGCCGCTTTGGCGAAGGTAAGCAGGATTGGTGGAAAGGCCTGGCCGAGGTTGACGTGCCGCTGTTGGCGGTGAGCGCCGCCGGCGATCACCAGGACCCGGATTGGGCCTGTCGCAAGCTCTTTGAGCAGGTCGGCTCCGAGCATCGCCAATACCTGTGCCTGGGGCGCCAGCAAGGGTTCAGCGGGGATTTCGGGCATGTCGAGATGCTCGTCAGCAAGGCCGCCCAGGCTGAAGTGTGGCCGCTGGTGACGCGCTGGTTGAAAAATCCGCTTACACCTTTGCTGGGGGCGCAGGCGCAGGAACTGGCAGCGGTTTGAGCGCAAGGCTCTATCAGGGGCGTTTCGCTTGTTTGCCGTAGAGGCTAAGATATGACGCGTTGAGTGGTTCTGGTCATATTCAGTCGCGCAGTGGGTCTTGCGTTGCTATCCGATGGGCCTGACTATTCGGCCCGGATTAAAGAACCTTCACGGCAAAGCGTTTCCAGATGTAAGTAAACAGTGGGATGTTTGACACCTTCTTTCACCTACAGGAGTTTCTCGATGAACCATTACCTTACCCCCGACCTGTGTGACGCCTATCCGGAGCTGGTGCAGGTGGTTGAGCCGATGTTCAGCAATTTCGGCGGCCGGGACTCCTTTGGTGGCGAGATCGTGACCATCAAGTGCTTTGAAGACAATTCCCTGGTCAAGGAACAAGCCGAGCTCAATGGGGCCGGCAAGGTGCTGGTGGTCGATGGTGGGGGTTCCCTGCGCCGCGCGTTGCTGGGCGACATGATCGCCGAGAAAGCCGCGAAAAACGGCTGGGAAGGGCTGGTGATCTACGGCTGCATCCGTGATGTCGACGTGATCGCCCAGACCGACCTGGGCGTGCAGGCCCTGGCCAGCCACCCGATGAAGACTGACAAGCGCGGTATTGGCGATTTGAACGTGGCGGTGACATTCGCCGGCGTGACCTTCCGTCCCGGTGAGTACGTGTACGCCGACAATAACGGCGTGATCGTCTCCCCAAGCCCGCTGAAAATGCCTGAATAAATAGCCGTAGCCGACAGGGGTGAGGATGTTCGAGGAAGAAAACGCGCAGTGGGGGCTGGTGCATGCCCTGGTGCTGGACGGTAAAGGTGGTGCGCGTTCGATTGCCCGGACAGAGCTTGATGAGCTGCAACTGCAGCCTCAGGAAAGCCTGTGGCTGCATTGGGACCGTAGCCATCCCCAGACCCAGACCTGGTTGCGCAAATCCAGCGGCCTCAGCGAATTCGCCTGTGACCTGCTGCTGGAGGAGAACACTCGCCCACGCCTGTTGCCGCTGCCGGATGCCGAACTGCTGCTGTTTTTGCGCGGGGTCAACCTCAATCCCGGCGCCGAACCGGAAGACATGGTCTCGGTGCGGATCTTTGCCTCGGCAGCGCGGGTGATTTCCCTGCGTTTGCGCCCATTGCGCGCCACCGACGAGTTGCTGGTGCAACTGGCAGACGGCAAGGGGCCGAAGACTTCCTCGGAACTGGTCCTGTATATGGCGCAGTACCTGACCAACAAGGTTCAGGATCTGGTCAGCGACTTGTCCGAAATCGTCGATATCGAAGAAGAAAAACTGGATGCCGACGAACGGTATGCTCCGGAGCACGGCAGCGTTTTGCAGATCCGTCGGCGCGCCGCCGGGCTTAAACGTTTCCTGTCGCCGCAGCGGGATATTTTCGCGCAGTTGACCCGGATCAAATTGCCCTGGTTCTGTGACGACGATGCTGACTACTGGAATGAATTGAACAACAGCCTGACCCGCTACCTGGAAGAGCTTGAGCTGGCCCGGGAGCGCGTGGGGCTTGTGCTGGAGACCGAAGACCGGCGTTTGAGCCTGCGCATGAACCGCACCATGTACCGCTTCGGGATCATCACCGGGATCTTCCTGCCGATGAGTTTCCTGACCGGTTTGCTGGGCATCAATGTAGGCGGAATTCCGTTCTCTTCCAGCCCTTACGGGTTCCTGATTGCCTGCCTGATGATGGTCACGGTGGCGGTCGGGCAATGGTGGTTGTTTCGACGGTTACGTTGGGTTTGAGCTGAATGTGACCTGAACGTGGAAAGAGGTCATGTGACCCGAAGAATTTTACCCTCGTCTTTTAAATCACTTGCGAGAGGTTTTTTATGCACGATCCGTTCGAACAGTCTTTGCGTGACATGCTCAATGCCTCGCCGTCCAACCGGGACGACGATGCTTGCCTGGGTCGCGTCTTGAAAACCGCCAACCGCCAGGTCGGGGCTGGGGATCTGTTCGGTCTGCTTGGCCGCTGGTTGCCGGCGTTGATGATGGCCTTGAACAATGGTTCGGCCCATGTCTCACCGGTTTCCCGTCGTAAATCTCTTGCTCGCACTGCTGATAAGGCTGAATGAATATGGAACTCGATCTCTGGACCCAGAGTCTGGTAACTGCAATGACTGCGTTGTGGACCAAGGTGGCGAATTTCATTCCCAACCTGTTTGGTGCACTGGTGGTGGTACTGCTGGGTTTTGTCGTGGCCAAGCTGCTTGACACCCTGCTTTCCAAGTTGCTGGCTAAGCTGGGTCTTGATCGATTGATGGGTGGCACCGGCCTGACCAAGATTTTGGGGCGTGCCGGGTTGCAAGTGCCGATCTCGACACTGATCGGCAAGATCGTTTATTGGTTTGTTTTGCTGATTTTTCTGGTTTCTGCGGCTGAATCCCTTGGACTTGAGCGAGTTTCAGCTACGCTCGACATGCTGGCGCTGTATTTGCCGAAAGTATTCGGTGGCGCGCTGGTGTTGCTGGTAGGGGTTTTGCTGGCGCAACTGGCCAATGGCCTGGTGCGTGGCGCGGCTGAAGGCGTGGGTCTGGATTACGCCAGCGGCCTGGGGCGAATTGCCCAGGGTCTGGTGATTATCATCAGTATTTCGGTCGCGATCAGCCAGCTGGAGGTCAAGACTGACCTGCTGAACCATGTGATTGTGATTGTTTTGATTACCGTTGGTCTGGCCGTTGCGCTGGCCATGGGACTGGGAAGCCGGGAAATTGCCGGGCAGATTCTTGCGGGAATCTATGTGCGTGAGCTATATCAGGTTGGGCAACAAGTGCGTGTGGGCGAGGTCGAAGGGCAGATCGAGGAGATCGGCACGGTCAAGACGACAGTGCTGACGGACGATGGCGAACTGGTGTCGCTTTCGAACCGGATCCTGCTGGAACAGCATGTGACTAGCCGCTAACCCGGCGAATCCTGCTAATGTACGCCGCCGCAAACCTGGGTATCCAGGCCATGGCGGACATTGACCTGACTGTCGGCACGACTTGTTTTGAATAAAGCCCAAACGCTGTCCACGCGCTATGACCCCCGTGAGCTCTCTGATGAGGAGTTGGTCGCGCGCTCGCACACGGAGCTGTTTCACGTAACACGCGCGTACGAAGAATTGATGCGCAGGTATCAACGCACTCTGTTCAACGTTTGTTCAAGGTATTTAGGGAACGATAGAGATGCGGATGATGTCTGTCAGGAAGTGATGCTCAAGGTGCTATACGGCCTGAAGAACTTCGAGGGAAAATCGAAGTTCAAGACATGGCTCTATAGCATCACGTACAACGAGTGCATCACGCAGTATCGGAAGGAACGGCGAAAGCGTCGCTTGATGGATGCTTTGAGTCTGGACCCCCTTGAGGAAGCGTCTGAGGAAAAGGCGCCTACCCCGGAAGAAAAGGGCGGACTCGATCGCTGGTTGGTGCATGTGAATCCGATTGATCGGGAAATTCTGGTGCTACGATTTGTCGCAGAGCTGGAGTTTCAGGAGATCGCTGACATCATGCATATGGGTTTGAGTGCTACAAAAATGCGTTACAAACGCGCTCTTGATAAATTACGTGAGAAATTTGCGGGCAGCACTGAAACTTAGTGCGTGGCAAATATCTCTTACGTGTAGGCAAGTTCTGTTAGACTTGTCGCCGAGTTGTCCCCCGGTATGTGGGACTGCTTTACAATCACCAGATGGGGATTTAACGGATGAAACTGAAAAACACCTTGGGCTTGGCCATTGGTACTCTTATTGCTGCCACTTCTGTCGGCGCTCTGGCACAAGGCCAAGGCGCAGTTGAAGGCCAGCTGTTTTACAAAAAGCAGTTCAACGATAGCGTCAAACATATCGAAGACGGCTTCAATCCTGGCGCCAGCATCGGTTACTTCCTGACCGACGACGTGTCGATCAACCTGAACTACGACACTACCAACCACACCCGTTCGAACGACGGTACTGGCAACCAGAAGATCAAAGGTGATACCGGCAGCGTTACTGCCCAGTACCACTTCGGTCAAGCTGGCGTCGACTCCCTGCGTCCATACGTAGAGGGCGGTTTCGGCCACCAGAGCCGTACCAACGTTGAAGCTGATGGTCACAAAGGTCGCGATCAATCGACCCTGGCTATCGCTGGCGCTGGTGTGAAGTACTACTTCACCGACAACCTGTTCGCACGTGCTGGTGTTGAAGCTGACTACGCTATCGACAACGGCAAGTGGGACTACTCCGCACTGGTTGGCCTGGGCGTAAACTTCGGCGGCAACGCTGGCAAAACTGCTCCAGCTCCTACCCCAGCACCAGCTCCAGAGCCAACCCCAGAGCCAGAAGCTCCGGTTGCTCAGGTTGTTCGTGTTGAGCTGGACGTGAAGTTCGACTTCGACAAGTCGGTTGTTAAGCCTAACAGCTACGGCGACGTGAAAAACCTCGCTGACTTCATGAAACAGTACCCACAAACCACCACCGTTGTTGAAGGTCACACTGACTCCGTCGGTCCTGACGCTTACAACCAGAAGCTGTCCCAGCGTCGTGCTGACGCTGTTAAGCAAGTCCTGGTCAAAGACGGTATCGCTCCTAACCGTGTAAGCTCGGTTGGTTATGGCAAATCCCGCCCAGTTGCTGACAACGCAACTGAAGCTGGCCGTGCTATCAACCGTCGCGTAGAAGCCTCGGTAGAAGCACAAGCAGCTCAGTAATTACTGAGTTGTAGAAAAAAGCCCGGCTTAGGCCGGGCTTTTTTTCGCCTGTAATTTGCCTCAGGCCGTGGCGCTGGCCAGGGCCGCAAGCGCCTGCGTCGCTTGCGCAACCCGGCCAATCACCAGGATAGCCGGGCTCTTGAGCGCGAATTCGTGCGCATCATCCTGCATCCGGGCGAGGCTGCTGCGGCATTCGCGCTGTTGTGGCAGTGAAGCGTTTTCAATCATCGCCACCGGCATGTCATCGCTCATGCCACCTTCCAGCAATTGCCGGCGGATTTCCCCCAGTTTCGCCACCCCCATATAGATCACCAGCGTCGTTCCGCCCTCGGCCAGGGCCCGCCAATTGAGGCTGCTGTCGTCCTGGGTATGGGCCGTGACCAACGTGACGCCACGGCTGACACCGCGCAACGTCAGCGAGATATCGCAGTTCGTTGCCCCGGCCAGCCCTGCCGTAATGCCGTTGACCAACTCCACTTCCACCCCTTGCTGCCTGAGCCACGCCGCCTCTTCGCCGCCGCGACCAAAAATGCACGGGTCGCCGCCCTTGAGCCGCACCACGCACTTACCCTGCCGGGCATAACGCAACATCAGGCGATGGATAAACGCCTGTGGGGTGGAACGGCAGCCACCGCGTTTGCCCACGGTGATCAGCCGTGCAGCGGGGCAATGCTCCAGCAGCGCCGGGTTGACCAGATCATCGATCAGCACCACATCGGCTTCCCGCAGGGCTCTCACCGCCTTGAGTGTCAGCAGTTCCGGATCGCCGGGGCCTGCGCCCACCAGCCAGACTTTTGCGCTCATATGCTTGCCTCACACTCTGATCGCGATTGGCTGCTTGCCACTCGCCAATAACCGTTTGATTTCCGGCACACAGGAGCCGCATTGCGTGCCGCAACCCAGTTCCTGCTTCAGCCCGTTCAGGTCCAGGCCCCGGGCAATGCCGGCGCAGACCGCGCTTTCGCTGACGTTCTTGCAGTTGCACAGCGTCTTGTTGCTGCTTGAGCCGCCCCCCGGTGGCGCACTCAATGGCGCCAACAACCAGCGGCGTAACTGCTCATCGGTGCGACCTTCCAGCCACAGGCTTTGCAGCCAGTGGCGAGCCAGGGTTTCGCCAGCCAGGCGGATCGCGGTGATACGGCCTTTTTCAATCTTTACCCGCTTGCCAATGGAGCGCCGCGGGTCGTCGTACGCCATCACGGGGCCGTCGTTGAGGCCCAGCAGTTGGTCGATCTGCTTGAGCAGTTCAAGGGCGGGCGCCTCGTGATGCGCCGCACGAATCAGCAGGGCAGGCCGCTCGCGTCCGGTCAGGCTCAGGCTGACGTAGGCAAAGCCGTCACACAGCGGTCGCAACGCTTCGAAGTGTTGCTGCACATCGCCTTCAATCAGCGCAAACAAGTGCCAGGGCAGCCGCACCGCCTCCAGGCGCACGCCGCTGTGCTTGAGTTCCGGCTGTTTGGACAGCGGGTCGAATGCCGGCTGGGTCAGCGCATTTACGCCGCCTTTAAGAAAACGGTCGCCCCAGTGCATCGGCAGGAAAGCCTGGCCGGGACGCACGCTGTCATCGCTGCCGACGGCCACAATCACGCTGCCGCGCCGGCTTTTCAGGCTGACCAGATCCCCTTCCTTCAAGCGATGGCGACGCAGTTCGTCCGGGTGCAGGCTGAGCACTGCTTCACTGACATGGCCGAACAGCTGCGCAGCGGTGCCGGTGCGGCTCATGCCATGCCATTGGTCCCGCAGGCGGCCGGTGATCAGGGTGAGTGGGAAGCGCGCGTCACGCTGCTCCTTGGCGGCGCGATAAGGGTCGGCGACAAAGTGCGCCCGGCCAGTCTCCGTAGGGAAAAATCCGTCGGTGTACAGCCTTGGCGTTCCGCCCACCGCATCGGCCGGGAATGGCCATTGCTGCGGGCCTATCCGGTCCAGCAGCGCGTGGCTGATACCCGACAGGTCCAGGTCCCGCCCACGGGTCAGCAGCTTGTATTCATCAAAGATCTGTGCCGGTTGCTCAAAGGCAAAAAGCCCCGGTTTTCCGGGACAAAGACGCTGCTCCAGGCGTCGGGCAAAATCCACGGTGATTGCCCAGTCCGGCCGCGCTTCCCCAGGTGGGGCGATGGCTCGGCGAACGTGGGAAATGCGCCGCTCAGAGTTGGTCACTGTGCCTTCCTTCTCGCCCCAGCTCGCGGCTGGCAGCAACAGGTCGGCGTAACGCGCCGTCTCGGTTGTACGAAAGGCTTCCTGTAGCACCACGAACGGACACGCTTCCAGGGCCTGGCGCACGGTGTTCTGGTCGGGCAGGGATTGGGCGGGGTTGGTGCACGCGATCCACAAGGCCTTGATCTTGCCGGCCTGCATCTGTTCAAACAATTCGATGGCGGTCAGCCCGGTGCTGGCCGGCAGTTGGTCGACCCCCCAATACGCGGCTACTTCTGCCCGATGTTCGGGGTTGGCAGCCTCACGATGGCCAGGCAGTAAATTCGACAAACTGCCGGTTTCCCGCCCACCCATGGCATTCGGCTGACCCGTCAGGGAGAAAGGTCCGCAGCCAGGGCGGCCGATGGTGCCGGTCGCCAAATGCAGGTTAATCAAGGCGCTGTTCTTCGCGCTGCCGGCGGTGGACTGATTGAGCCCCATGCACCACAACGACAGAAAACTCGCCGAGGTGCCGACCCATTCCGCACACAGACGCAGTTGCTCGACACTGATCCCGCACAACTGCGTGACCATTTGCGGTGTGTAGTCGTGAACCAGGCGTTTGAGTTCGACCAGGCCGTCGGTATGGGCCTGGATAAAGTCGCGGTCGATCCAGTCTTCCCACAACAGCAAGTGCAGGATCCCATGGAACAATGCGACATCCGTACCCGGCAAAATCGCCAGATGCAGGTCCGCCAAGTCGCAGGTGTCGGTGCGCCGGGGATCAATTACCAGCACTTTCATCTGTGGCCGGCGGGCCTTGGCTTCCTCCAGGCGTCGGAACAACACCGGATGCGCGTAGGCCATATTGCTGCCGACGATCATCACGCAGTCGCTCGACTCCAGGTCCTCGTAGCTGCACGGTGGCGCGTCGGCCCCCAGGCTGCGCTTGTAGCCGACCACCGCCGAAGACATGCACAGCCGCGAGTTGCTGTCGATATTGTTGGTGCCCACCAGCGCCCGCGCCAGTTTGTTGAAGCTGTAGTAATCCTCGGTCAGCAACTGCCCGGAAATATAGAACGCGACGCTGTCCGGCCCGTGTTCAGCGATGGTTTCGGCAAACACGTTCGCCGCGTGCTCCAGGGCGGTATCCCAGTCGGTGCGGCTGCGGGCCAGGCCTTTGCCCAGCCGCAGTTCCGGGTACAACGCGCGGGCCGCGAGGTCTCCGGTGAGGTACAGGCTGGAGCCCTTGCTGCACAATTTTCCGAAGTTGGCCGGATGACTCGGATCGCCACTGACGCCGAGGATCTGCGAGCCATCATGCTCGATCAGTACGCCGCAACCGACCCCGCAGTAGCAGCAGGTGGACGCGGTGGTCTGGCGGTTCATCAACCGGCGTCCCGCAGCGCCAACATCACCCGGCCGTTTTCCACACGGGCCGGGTGGTGATGGGCGCAGCCGACGTCCGGTGCCTGGGCCTCCCCGGACTCCAGGTCGATCTGCCAGTTGTGCAGCGGGCAGGCCACGCGCTTGCCGTAGATCAAGCCTTGGGACAGCGGGCCACCCTTGTGCGGGCAGCGGTCGTCGAGGGCGAAAACCTCGTCGTCACTGGTACGAAAAATCGCGATGTCGCCTTTTGGCCCGCTGATGATGCGCGAGCCCAGGGCGTTGATTTCTTCGAGGGCGCAGATATCCAGCCAGTTCATGCCGGCACCTCCAGCAGTTTGACGGGGATGGTGTCGAATTCCTTTTTCAGCAGCGGCTGTTCCAGGCGTTCTTTCCACGGGTCCTGCTCGAACGACAGGGAGAATTGCAGGCGTTCATTCAGTGCCTGGCGCCGCGCCGGGTCTTCCAGTACAGCCTTCTTGATGTGCTCCATGCCGACCCGTTGCAGGTAGTGCACGGTGCGCTCCAGGTAGAAGGCTTCTTCCCGGTAGAGCTGTAGGAAAGCGCCGTTGTATTCGCGCACTTCTTCGGCGGTTTTCAGCTTGACGAAGAACTCGGCGACCTCGGTCTTGATCCCGCCGTTACCGCCGATGTACATCTCCCAGCCGGAATCGACGCCGATGATTCCCACGTCCTTGATCCCCGCTTCCGAGCAGTTGCGCGGGCAGCCGGACACTGCCAGCTTGACCTTGTGGGGCGACCACATATTGAACAGGTCATGTTCCAGCTCAATCCCCAGTTGCGTCGAGTTCTGCGTACCAAAGCGGCAGAACTCGCTGCCGACGCAGGTCTTCACGGTGCGGATGGATTTGCCGTAGGCGTGGCCGGATGGCATATCGAGGTCTTTCCATACGCCGGGCAAGTCCTGCTTCTTGATGCCGAGCAAATCGATGCGCTGCCCGCCGGTAACCTTGACCATCGGCACGTTGTACTTGTCGGCCACATCAGCGATGCGCCGCAGTTCCGACGGATTGGTCACACCACCCCACATCCTTGGGACTACCGAGTAGGTGCCGTCTTTCTGAATATTGGCGTGGGCGCGTTCGTTGATCAGGCGCGATTGCGGATCGTCTTTTGCCTCGCCGGGCCAAGTGGAGATCAGGTAGTAGTTGAGTGCCGGGCGGCAGGTGGCACAGCCGTTCGGGGTGCGCCAGTTCAGGTAGCTCATGGTGCCGGCGATGGTCAGCAGGTGCTGGTCGCGGATGGCCTGGCGGATTTGCCCGTGGTTGAGGTCGCTGCAGCCGCAGATGGCTTTTTCGCTTTTCGGTTTGACGTCCGCCGCGCCGCCCACGGTGTTGATCAGGATTTGTTCCACCAGCCCGGCGCAGGAACCGCAGGAACTGGCAGCCTTGGTGTGCTTCTTCACGTCGTCGACGCTGAACAGACCGTGTTCCTGAATCGCCTTGACGATGGTGCCCTTGCACACGCCGTTGCAGCCGCAGACTTCGGCGGTGTCGGCCATGCTCATGGCTTTGTCCTGGCCTTGGTGGCCTACATCTCCCAAAGCATTTTCACCGAACATCAGGTGATCGCGGATCTCGCCAATGGCATGGTTCTCACGGATCTGCCGGAAATACCAGCCGCCGTCAGCCGTATCGCCGTACAGGCAGGCGCCGACGAGGATGTCGTCCTTGATCACCAGCTTCTTGTACACACCGCCAATCGGGTCGGAAAGCGTGATGGTTTCCGTGCCTTCGCCGCCCATGAAGTCCCCGGCGGAGAACAGGTCGATGCCGGTGACTTTCAATTTGGTCGAAGTCACCGAGCCTTGATAGCGCGCGAAACCCAGTTGGGCGAGGTGGTTGGCGCAGACCTTGGCCTGCTCGAACAGCGGTGCCACCAGGCCGTAGGCAATCCCGCGATGGCTGGCGCATTCGCCGATGGCATAGATGCGCGGGTCGTAGGTTTGCAGGGTGTCGTTGACCAGAATCCCACGGTTGCACGGGATGCCGGATTTTTCCGCGAGTTCGGTGTTGGGGCGGATGCCCGCAGCCATCACCACCAGGTCGGCGGGGATCACATCGCCATTCTTGAATTGCACCGAGCCGACGCGGCCGTTGCCAGCGTCATGCAGCGCCTCGGTCTGCTCCTTCAAGCGAAACACCAGGCCACGGCTTTCCAGTTCGGTTTGCAGCAACTGGCCGCTGGTCTTGTCCAGTTGCCGTTCCAGCAGCCACTCGCCGATATGCACCACGGTCACGTGCATGCCACGCAGCATCAGGCCGTTGGCGGCCTCCAGGCCCAGCAGGCCGCCGCCGATGACGACCGCGTGCTTGTGGGTCTTGGCGGTGTCGATCATGGCCTGGGTGTCGGCGATGTCGCGGTAGCCGATCACACCCTGCAACGTATTGCCCGGGATCGGCAGGATAAACGGCGTGGAGCCGGTGGCGATCAGCAGGCGATCGTACTCGGCCTCGCTGCCGTCTTCGGCGATGACTTTGCGTTTGACCCGGTCGATCTGCACCACTTTGCGGTTAAGCAACAGCTTGATGTTGTTATCGAGGTACCAGCTCAAGTCATTGAGCACGATCTCTTCGAAGGTCTGCTCACCGGCCAGCACCGGCGACAGCAAAATGCGGTTGTAATTGGTGTGGGGCTCGGCGCCGAAAACGGTGATGTCGTACAGGTCGGTGCTCAGCTTGAGCAATTCTTCAAGGGTGCGAACCCCGGCCATGCCGTTGCCGATCATCACCAGTTTGAGTTTCTTCATGTCGTTCTCCGCAGTGGCTCGACAAATCGTGCGCAACAAAAAAAGGCGTCCCCGCTACGTAAGTAGCGAGGACGCCTTTGTCCTGGTCCCGTTCTCTCGGGAAGCCCGACCTTCGACGTTGAAGGTGCGGCTATATGTGTGTTGATGGGAAAGCTAATGCAGCGGTTGTGCCAAGTAGGATTTTGGCCGGTTTTGCTAAGTGAGGCGGTGATGTATCAAGAAATTTCGCCTCTTAGTGGTGCAACAGCCAGTACAACAGCACCAGATTGATCAGCAGCGACAGCACGGCCAACGTTTGCCAGACCTTCAGCGGTTCGCGCTCCAGCAGCGGTTTTGGTCGCGTGCTCAACTCGCGGCGATCCGCCTGCTCCAGTACCAGCAACCATTCCTCGGCAGTTTCATAACGCTGCTCGGGTTGCGCGGCGACTGCGCGCTCCAGGCTCTGTTGCAGCCAGTCGGGCAGGTCGGGGCGGTAGCGGCTGGCGCCGACAGGCGTAATGAACCTGGGACGCTGGAAAGCTTCGATTTCGCCGTAGGGGTAATGCCCGGTGAGCAGGTAATACAAGGTCACACCGACGCTATACAGGTCCTGTTGCGGGGTAGGGCGTTCGCCGTTGAAGGCTTCCGGGGCGATAAAGCTTGGCGTGCCAGGCAACAGGTGCGCGCGATCCTCCGAGAGCCCGTGGCAGTAGGCCAGGCCGAAGTCCAGCACACGCAATTCGCCATCCTCGGCCAGCAGCAGGTTTTCCGGCTTGATGTCGCGGTGCAGGATCTGCCGGCGGTGCAGCAGCCCGACGGCACGCAACAGGCGCTCGGCCAGGGTTTGCCACTGCGCCAGGGGCAATGGGCCCTGGTGCTTGAACAGTTCGGCCAGGGTTTGGCCGGAGTATTCACGCATCACGTAGTACAAATGCTGACGGCCACTGGCTGGATGGACTTCAGGAAACGCGCGGCCGGCGACCCGGCGCAGGAACCATTCCTCTGACAGCAATGCCTGGGCGGCGAACACGTCATCGTCGTGGCTGAGCGGCAAGGTCTTCAGCAGCCACGCCTGTTGATGGGCATCGCGCACCCGATAGAGCAAGGATTGGCGGCTTTGCCCCAACAGCGACTCTACGTGCCAGCCTTCGAAGCGCTGGCCGGGTTTCAGGGGGGGCGGCAGGGGCCATTGCTGCAACTGCACCAGCGCATCGCCGAGGGTGGCGGCGCCAAGCTGGTCGACGCGGACCAGCAGGGCGCTGGCGTTGTCCTGGCTACCGGCCAGGTGCGCGGCGCTGACCAGGGTGTTTACCGCGAGGTCCAGGTCCGACTGTTCCCGCAGGATTGCGCTGATGTTGTTGTCATCCAGGGTCGCCCACACGCCGTCGCTGAGCAGCAGGAAACACTCGCCTGCCCGCAACTCGCCGTCGAGGAAATCCAGCACCAGATGCTGATCCAGGCCCATGGCGCGCTTGAGCACATGCTGCATGCCCGGTTGCTCCCACACATGCTCCTGGCTCAGGCGCTGCAACTGGCCATCGAGCCAGCGATACACCCGGCAATCACCCACATGGGCCAGGGTGAAACGCTGGCCGCGAAACACCAGGACGCTGAGGGTGGTCAGCAACGGCTGGCCGCCGCCGTTGGCTTGCAGCCAGCGATTCTGGGCCACCAGCAAGCGTTCCAGGGCCTGGGCCACGCCCCAGGTTTGCGGCGTGGCGTAATAGTCCAGGACCAGCGCTTGCAAGGTCGAGCGTGCAGCCAGTCCGCCATCGGCGCATTGGCTGACGCCATCGGCGATGGCACACAGGTAGCCTTTGCTGGCGGCCAGCTCCGGGGCGGGAGTGACCAGGCGCAAGGCGTCCTGGTTTTCCTGCCGTGGGCCGGTGGCGCTGGCTTGGGCGAAGCTCAGTTGCAGGCTCATCAGACCCGTGCAGCCGTCACCGCAGCCGAGCCCCAAGTGGTTCTCCAGCGACGCTTGACGCCGTACAGGCCGAACCAGGCCAGCACGCCCAGGCTGGCGAACAACCACAGCGCCAACTGATAGCTGCCGGTGCTTTGCTTGATCGCGCCCATGCCCGCCGCCAGGGCGAAACCGCCGATGCCGCCGGCCATGCCGATCAGGCCGGTCATCACACCAATCTCGCGGTGAAAGCGTTGGGGCACCAGTTGGAAGACTGCACCGTTACCGGCACCCAAACCGAGCATGGTGCACACAAAAAGCGCCAGTGCTGCGTAGGAGCTTGGCAGGTTGAACCCCACCGCCGCGATGCAGATCGCTGCCACGCCGTACATGCCGAGCAGGGTGCGAATCCCGCCGAAACGGTCGGCCAGGGCGCCGCCCAAAGGCCGCATCAGGCTGCCGCCGAATACGCAGGCGGCGGTGTAGTAGCCGGCGGTGACCGGGCTCAGGCCGTATTGGTCGTTGAAATAGCCGGGCAGGGCGCTGGCCAGGCCGATGAAACCACCGAAGGTCACACTGTAGAAGAACATGAACCACCAACTGTCGCGGTCGCCCAGGGCTTTGAAGTAGTCGGCCATGGACTTGGCCTTGGGTCGTTGCGGGGCGTTGCGGGCGAGCCAGGCGAAGACGATCAGCGTCAGGATCAGCGGGATCAGTGCGAAGCCGAACACATTGCTCCAGCCAAACGCGGCGGCGAGCACCGGTGCCAGCAGGGCAGCAAACACCGTCCCGGAGTTGCCGGCGCCGGCGATGCCCATGGCCTTGCCCTGGTGCTCGGCGGGGTACCACTGGGACGCCAGGGGCAGGGCGACGGCGAACGAGGCTCCCGCCATGCCGAGGAACATGCCCAGCAGCAGGGCTTGCTCGTAGCTGTGGATTCCGAGTTTCCAGGCGACGAACAAGGCGCCGATGACAATCACCTGGCCGATCAGGCCGGCGGTCTTGGGGGAGAGTTTGTCGGCGAGCATGCCCATCAGGAACCGCAGCACTGCGCCGGCCAGGATGGGGGTGGCGACCACTAGGCCGCGTTGTTGGGTGGTGAGGTGCAGGTCGGCGGCGATTTGTACCGCCAATGGGCCCAACAGGTACCAGACCATGAAGCTCAGGTCGAAATACAGGAACGCGGCGAACAGGGTCGGGGTGTGACCGGATTTCCAGAAGCTTGATTTCATCACGCACCTCAGCGGTAAGGGGTCTTATGAGAAGGCCTGGTGATGGAACGGCTGTGGCCGCCCCATCGGCCCCGGGCTATGGGGCCAAAACGAAAAAACGCCGCCACCGGGTTCGCTGGGGCAAACCGGGTGTGCGACGTCTTTGTCGTGGAGGGGGCAACCGCCGTTGGCTACCTGTGGGGATTCTTTAGCAAGAGGTGGGCCAACAGGGGGTGGGGGCGTTGTGGTGTGGTGTGGTGTGGTGTACATATCCGTTGCTGCGGTAACGGCGGCTTAGGGTTCCGCTCTTACAGCGGGTCACTTTTGGCAAACGCCCCAAAAGTAACCAAAAGGTCTTTGGACCACTACTCGGTGGCTCGGTTAGGCTCGGAGTGCCAGC
>NZ_JACAPJ010000029.1:166425-262742 GCF_013385765.1 Pseudomonas sp. C8002 | reverse complement strand
CGAGATCTTGCAAAACACCGAAGGCTATCACATACCCAATTTGCTGAAGCGAGGCCAGCTGTCCACGACTCATTACCCTAATTTCTTGACGACCATAGAGCATTGGAACCACCTGATCCCATCCCGAACTCAGCAGTGAAACGATGCATCGCCGATGGTAGTGTGGGGTTTCCCCATGTGAGAGTAGGTCATCGTCAAGATTGAATTCCGAAACCCCTGTCTGCTAGCGCAGACAGGGGTTTTGTCGTTTAAGGGCTGGGCAAACAACTAGGACCGGCTCACCCTTTGCGTGCCTTACTGCTTCGCCTGGCCATTAACTTGCGCCACCATATATAGATCCCGGTAGCAGACAACATCGCGATCACAGCTCCCAGCAGCGCAATCAGCACCTGACCCGTCACCCCGATGATCCTGCCCCCATGGATCGGCAGTTGCAGCCGATAAAAGCGCTCTCCCAACGTACCTTGCCCTGCTATTTCCTGCCCCAGTAAACGCCCATCCGTCCCGTGGAAAAACAACCAGGATTTCCCATGGGCCTCGGTATCATGTTGTCCAAAACCCGCCCCATAAAAGTTGTACTCAAAGCTGTAGTAAAGCTCTCCAATCGCCGCCGTCAGTCCCAGCCGCTTGCCTTCCTCCAGCGCCCGCTCATAGGCCTGTTGATAACTCAGTTGTGTCACGCCCAATTGCTCGGCGGGTAACCCGCCACGGGCCTCATAGACGCTAGGCTCAACCGGTGAGAACAGCGAGACAGCAGGCTTGAACACCTGGCTCGGCAAATTCATCGCGACGCTGCTGACTGCAATCGGCAGCAACAACAGCCAAAGCCATAACCCGCCTGCACGATGCAGGTCGAAGTTCAGCCGGTAAGCGTGGCCGCCCTTGATCTTCCACGCCTTGGACCACTTCTTCCAGAACGGTTTACCTCTCGGCAGGGTCAGCCACAGCGCGATAAAACAATCGAACACCCATGCGATCGCCACCAGTCCCATCAGCCACAAACCCCAATTACCCGGCAGTGTCAGGTTGTAGTGAAATTCCAGAATGAACGGAATGAAGTTCTCGCGCTGAAAGCAGCAAGCCCCCCAAACACGCCGGCCCATTTCTTCGCCGCTGACCGGATCCAGGTAAAAGACCTGGTTGGGCTCCTCAAAGGGTTTGCCCGTCGCCGGATCGTTTCTCGCAACTGCCGCCAGCATCGCGGTATGACCGGCCTCTTGTGGATACTCCATGTACCAGACTTGCAGTTTGGGATGCTGCCCCTGCAACGTGTCCACCAGTTCACCTGGCGGCAATGCCGACCCTTTGGCCGTTGCTTCATAAAAGCCGGGATTGAGCCATTCATCCAACTCATGATTAAACGCCAGAAGGCTGCCCGTGAGTCCCGCCATCATCAGAAACAACGCCGTTGCCAACCCGATGTAGCGATGAAGTAAAACCAGCAATGCGCGCATAAAAATTTCCTGCAAAGACGACAAAGCCAGCGCCTGGAATCAGGAACTGGCTTTGTATGAATCGAGAGGGATCAGAACTGGTAGCTCACCGTCGCACTGACGTTGCGCTCTTCACCCAGGTAGCAGAAGTTCAAACTGGCACACGACGCCACGTAAGACTCGTTCGTCAGGTTGTTGGCATTCAGGCGTACATCCACACCCTTCAGTCCAACCTTGCCAAGGTCATAACCCATCGAGGCATCAAACAGCGTGTAGGCGGGCACCTTCATGGTGTTCTCCGCATCTGCCCAGCTGTAGCCGACATAACGAACACCACCACCGAGTCGCAGGCCATCCAGTGCGCCGCTATCGAACTTGTAGTCTGCCCATACCGACGCCATATGACGCGGCGCCTGCGTTGGCGAGTTCCCCTTGTTCTCGATCACGTTGTCTGCGGTACTCAGCGTGCTGACCATCGACTTCGAATACTCGATATCGGTGAAGGTATAGCTGCCCAACAATTTGAGATGGTCGGTCAACTGCATATGCGCCTCCAGCTCCAGGCCCTGGGAGCGCACAGCGCCGACCGCGCGATAGAAGTTTTCCTGCGGCAGTTTGGTCGCCAGGTTTTCCTGGTCGATGCGGAACAGCGAGGCCGTGAACAAATTGTCGGTACCCGGCGGCTGATACTTCAAGCCGACTTCCCACTGGGTGCCGTCGGTAGGTGCAAGGGGATTGCCGGCACTGTCCGAATAGGAGTTCGGGTTGAAGGATTCGGAATAGCTGACGTAGGGCGCGAGACCATTATCAAACAGGTAGAGCGCTCCCGTCCGGCCGGTCAGTTTGGTACGTTTATCACTGATCTCTGTGCCCAGCGGCCTTCCCGCTTCGGCAATGCGATTTTCATCGGAGGTCTCAACCCAGTCCTGACGCAACCCGAGGGAGAACCGCCACTTGTCCATCTCAATCAGGTCTTGCAGGTAAACGCCGGTCTGCTCGAGCCGGCGCAGATAACTGGTTGGGCTGTAATAGCTGATCTCGGAATTGCCATACACCGGGTTGAACGCATTGATTGGCGCAAGAGAGCCGCTGCTCCAGTCCACGACGGTTTTGCGCCGCTGATAGTCCGCCCCCATCAACACCGTATGCTTGGTCGCGCCGGTAAAAAATTCAGCCTGCAGCATGTTGTCGATGATGAACGCATGCAGCTTTTCGTCACCGCCTGAGTAATAGCGATTCAACTCATTACTGGTGGGCGTAGTCCAGCCATAGGCATACACCTGGTCCAGCCGGACCTTGGAGTCCAGATACCGAAAGTTCTGCCGCGCCGTGAAAACATCATTGAAGCGATGCTCGAACTGATAGCCGAACGACTGTTGATCACGCTTGTACCCATCAATGCCCGGCTCGCCTTCGAAGAAGTGGTTGGAGATCCGCTGGCCGTTGCGCTGGTGCAACGCGCCATCTGCCGGCATGCCTCCGTGGTAGCCACCGTCGGGGTCATGCTGCAGGTAAGCCTGGAGTGTGAGGGACGTGTCATCGGTAAAGTCGATGCTCAAGGTGGGTGCCAGCGCGTAGCGTTTTTCCTTGGCATGGTCGAATTGCGTGTCGGACTTGTCTGCAAGCCCGGTCAGTCGGTAAGCAATGCGCTTGTCGTCATCCACCGGGCCGCTGAAGTCGAAACCCATGCCTCGCTGCCCTTGGGAACCTATCGTGGCCTGGACCTGATGGTATGGCTCAAACAATGGCTTCTTGCTGGTCAACGCCACCAGCCCACCCGGCGAGCTGCGCCCGTAGAGCACCGATGACGGTCCTTTGAGGATATCTACGCGCTCGAGGAAATACGGGTCCACCTGCATGGTGCTGTAGGTTCCGCTGTCACCCATGGATTTCAAACCGTCCAGGTAGATGTTATCCACCGAGCCGTCGTTGAAGCCACGCATCGCCACATAGTCATAGCGGTGAGTGGCGCCATAAGGGTTGGTCAGCACGCCAGGGGTGTAACGCATGGCCTGGGCAACGGTTTGCGAGCCTTGGTCGTCCATCTGCTCGCGGGTCACCACTGAAACCGTCTGAGACGTTTCCAGCAGCGCGGTACTGGTCTTGGTGGCGATCTGGCTGTGGGTCGCGTTGTAGCCTTCCATGCTGCCCAGGGCATTACCCAGGGCGAAGCCTTTGATGTCGGTGGTCGGCAAGGTCAGCGCCTCGCTCTCGGGCTGGACCTGCAACACGAAACTCACGTCGTCCTGGGCCTGCGCCTGCAAGCCTGAGCCGTTGAGCAATTGGCTCAGGCCCTGTTCGGCCGAGTACTCCCCGTGCAGCCCGGGAGACTGTCGGCCCTGAGTCTGCGCAGGCGTGCTGGAAAGGGTGATGCCTGCCTGACGGGCAAACTGATTGAGCACATCGCTCAGCGCGCCTGCCGGGATGTCATAGCGCTGGCTGATACGTTCGACCCCGCTATCAGCCGCGACACCGGCCACTGGCAGCAAGCCGATGCCCATCGTGGTCGACAGCAATGCTGCGCGTACGGCTTTGCCGAGCAAAGGGTAGGAAGAGGGAGAGTTGCTGAAAAAACGCACAGTCATTATCGAGATCCGTAGAGGTCGCTGAAGGCAGATTGAATTGCTTACTGTCTAAGCCGGACTCACGGAAAAAAGCCGCCAAAAATAAATCAGGCACGCCAAAAATAATCAGGCCTGACGCTCCAGGCTCACCCACCAGCGCGTGCGATAGCGCAGGCGCACAGGCAGCGTCTGCGGAAGGATCGCCAATAGTTTCTCGGTGTCCTCCAGGCGAAAAACACCAGACAGGCGCAAATCTGCGATATCGCTCGAGCAGCCCAGATAACCATGGCGATAGCGCCCCACCTCCGCCAGGAAATCGGCAAGACGCATGTTGCGGGTGACGATCAATCCGTCGGCCCAGGCCCCTGTATCCATATCCGAAGGCGGTGCCAGAGCGGCCGCATTCTGACGCACCAGGTAGCTTTCTCCTGCATGCACTTGAGTGAAAAGCCCGTCGGCGGTATGCGGTGAATGAATCGCCACGTTGCCTGACGCGACGCTCAGGCGTGTGCAATCGCTGTCCTGGCGCACCACAAATCGCCCGTCGATACCTTCGAACAAACCATGGCGGGTGCGAACCAGCAGGGGGGCGGTCGCCGCGGCGCCGCAGGTCACCAGGATTTCCCCACGCACCAATGTGATCAAGCGTTGTTGCGGGTTGAAGTCGAGGTCCACTGCGCTATCGGTATTGAGCTGCAGGCGCGTGCCATCCGGTAGTTGCACGCTACGGCGTTCGCCAGTGGTGGTAGCCAGGTCAGAGGTCCAACGCTGCCAGCCGGTGAGGTCTCGGCTGACCCAGGCCGCCGAACCCATCAACAGCACGCCGGACAATACCTTCAATGCCTGCCGGCGCCCAAGGCGCTGGGCACTGTTCTCCAGCGCCACATGAGCCCCGGGAATCGCCGCCAACTGGCTGCTTAATTCATGCTGCAGTGCCTGCACGCGTTGCCAGGCCAACTCGTGTTCATGATGAGCCTCGCGCCAGTGCTCGCACTGCGCCTTCAGGCGGACATTGGCGCGATTGTTACGCAGGCGCAGCATCCAGCTGATGGCCTGCTTGACCACCTGCGGGTCGATTCCTGCGCGCGCGGTGTTATCCATCGAGGTCATGCCTCATACCGCAGCACATAACAGTGATAAAGCGCCTCGGCGACATAGCGTTCCACCGAACGCAGTGATACACCCATCTGCTGCGCAATCTGCTTGTAAGTCAGGCCGTCGCATTGAGCCAGTAGAAACGCCTTGCGTACCTTGGGCTTGAGTCCGTCCAGAAGCCGGGCGATGGACTCCAGCAATTCCAGAATCAGCGCACGTTCTTCAGCACTCGGCGCCAAGGCTTCGGGCAAATGCGCGATGGACTCCAGGTAGGCGCGCTCGATTTCTTCGCGACGCCAATGATCGATCACCAGGCCCCGCGCGATAGTGCGCAGGAAAGCGCGAGGGGCCTTGAGTTCGAAACGTTCGGTTTTTTGCAGCAGCCGCACGAACGTGTCCTGGGCCAGGTCCGCCGCATCCGCTGCGTTACCCAGACGGCTGCGCAGCCAAGTGTTCAGCCAGCCATGATGGTTGCTGTAAAGCGTCTGTACTGCGTACTCGGATGAGGGCATTCACACGGCCTGGCAAAGCGTCACAAATGATAATTAGTCGCATTGTCGACAAGCCTGAAAAATTTTGCAACTCCTGACGTTACAGCGCTACCACTGGTCGGTTTCTGACATTAAAAGCAGATGCTTCTCACAAATTCCTAAGATTTATCCTGCCTTGGCCGAAAGCCTGACGAGCCATGCGTGCACCGAAATAGAGCAGTCGCAGAGTCTGCCTATACCGTTACATGGAATGTTGCATCCGGCACGCTCACCCCCTTTTGGCAAAAAGAAGTCAATGAAATGAATCTCAAGTTCAGTCATAAAATTCTGTTGGCCGCGTCAGGCGTAGTGGTTCTGGCCTTCGCGTTATTCACGTTCTACAACGACTACTTGCAGCGCAATACCATCCGGCAAAACCTGGAGTCGTCCATTCAGCAATCCGGTGAACTCACCGCCAGCAGCGTGCAGAACTGGCTCAGCGGGCGGGTGCTGGTACTGGAAAGCCTCGCGCAAAACGTGGCCCATCAAGGCAGCTCTGCCGATCTTCCGGGGTTGGTCGACCAGTCGGCATTTACCTCCAACTTCCAGTTCACCTACGTCGGTTCCACCAACGGCGTGTTCACCCAGCGTCCCGACGCCAAAATGCCCGACGGCTACGATCCGCGTCAGCGTCCCTGGTACAAGCAAGCTGTCGCAGCCGACAAGACCATGCTTACACCGCCCTACATGGCTGCGGTAGGCGGGCTGATCGTGACCATCGCGATGCCGGTGAAAAAGAATGGCGAACTGCTTGGCGTGGTCGGCGGTGACCTGAGCCTGCAAACCCTGGTGAAGATCATCAACTCGGTGGATTTCGGCGGCATCGGCCATGCATTCCTGGTCAGCGGTGATGGTCAGGTGATTGTCAGCCCGGACCAGGACCAGGTGATGAAGAACCTCAAGGACATCTATCCCGGCACCAACGTGCGCATCGAGAAGCTCAGCCAGGAAGTGGTCTTGAATGGCCAGGAACGGATTTTGTCCTTCACCCCGATCAGCGGGTTGCCGAATGCCGACTGGTACATCGGCCTGTCGATCGACAAAGACAAAGCCTACGCACCGCTGGGTAAGTTCCGTACCTCGGCATTGATCGCCATGTTCATTGCGGTTGCCGCCATTGCCGTGTTCCTGAGCGTCCTGATCCAGGTCTTGATGCGCCCGCTGACCACCATGGGCCGCGCCATGCAGGACATCGCCCAGGGCGAGGGTGACCTGACCCGCCGCCTGACAGTGGAAAGCAAGGACGAGTTCGGTGACTTGGGCAGTGCCTTCAACCAATTCGTCGAGCGTATTCACGCGTCAATTTCCGAAGTTTCCTCGGCGACGCGCCAGGTGCACGACCTGTCCCAGCGAGTAATGGCCTCGTCCAACGCGTCGATCATCGGTTCCGACGAACAAAGCGCGCGCACCAACAGCGTGGCCGCAGCGATCAACGAACTGGGGGCCGCCACGCAGGAAATCGCGCGCAACGCCGCTGATGCTTCGCAACACGCCAGCGGTGCCAGTGAGCAGGCCGATGATGGGCGCAAGGTGGTTGAGAAAACCATCCTGGCGATGTCGGAGCTTTCGCAAAAAATCAGCCTGTCCTGCACGCAGATTGAAACCCTGAACGCCAGCACCGACAACATCGGCCACATCCTGGATGTGATCAAAGGTATCTCCCAGCAAACCAACCTGTTGGCCCTCAACGCCGCGATTGAAGCGGCACGTGCCGGTGAGGCCGGGCGTGGGTTTGCCGTGGTGGCGGATGAAGTACGCAACCTGGCGCACCGCACCCAGGAGTCGGCAGAAGAGATCCACAAAATGATCACCTCGCTGCAGATTGGCTCGCGTGAGGCCGTGACCACGATGAACGCCAGCCAGACCTCCAGCGAAGAAAGCGTCGAGGTCGCCAACCAGGCCGGTGAACGCCTGGTCAGCGTGACGCAGCGGATCGTCGAGATCGACGGGATGAACCAGTCGGTAGCGGCCGCCACCGAGGAACAGACCGCCGTGGTGGAAACCCTCAACGTCGACATCAACCAGATCAACCTGCTGAACCAGCAGGGCGTGGCCAACCTCAACGAAACCTTGAAGGATTGCGACGCCTTGTCTCAACAGGCCAACCGCCTGAAGCAGTTGGTCGACAGTTTCAAAATCTGATCGATGAACACACAGGAGCGAGCCTGCTCGCTCCTGTCTCCTTTAGCCAAACATCGCTCGCACATTCGCCAGCGCACCGTCGGCGAATGCCTGCACAAACGGCTCAAATCCCTCCGCGCCAGGTTCAACCGGCTCGGCGATGATCGTCCAGGTCACCCGTGAGGATCCTGCTCCCAACGGTTCGACATCCATGGCGGCCCACAACCGTGCTACGCCCAAGGTGTTGTAGATCGTGGTCCAGGTCATGCGCATGGCATGCTCGTCGCGGCTGTTGAGTTGCTCCACCACCAGGTGTCCATCGTGGAAGAACTTCTTGCGCAGCGATCCCGCGCCCGCACCAGTGATTTCGATGTGGGACAAGGCGGGGATGAATCGATCAAATCCGCCAAAGTCACCGACCACCGCCCACGCACCGGCGGCATCACAGGCAACCACAACTGAGGACACCACAGGTTTGGCGCAAGGGTTGCGAATCAACGTATCGGGTTTCATAAGGTCTTCCTTCAATTGAGAGCCTGGTCACAGGAAACCGGTGCTGCGCAGGTACTCGCAGCCCTTGCGTAACAGCGCCGGATTTTTTTCGGGGTAGCGTCCGCCCATCTGCTCGACGCCGCGTCGTGCGTTGTCATGGCGGATCATCGAGGTATCGCCGATGTCCTCGCCCACCCCATTGAGGTAGAAGCCCAGTACGCCGAACAGCGCATTGCGGCTGTCCACTGTGTGCAGGTGACGTTGCCAGTGAGTCACGCTCACCAGCTCGAATGCGTGGCCTGCCTGGCGAAAGGCGTCGACGTAGGTTTCCCAGCTCAGGGGCTGCGGGTTATGCAGGTTGAACACCGTCCCTCCAGCACGGCAGCGGCTGCTGTGGAACGCAATAAACCGGGCGAGAAAGTCCACCGGCATCAGGTCGAAATTCAACTCAAGGTGCGGCACCAGGCCCAGTTGGAGTGAACCTTTGAGCATCAACATCAGGCGATTCTTCTGTGGCTCGCAGACTCCGCTGCGGCTGTTGAAGCTGATGTTCCCCGGGCGATGGATATTGACCCAGGCACCTTGCGCTGCGGCGCGTCCCAGCAAGCGTTCGGCAACCCATTTGGACAGGTTGTAGCCATTCTGGATGTAGAGCGGCGGGGTGGCCGCGGCGGGGTTTTCGAGTACCTGGCCATGTGCGTCGATAGTGCTGGCGGCCGACAGCGTCGAGATAAAATTGAAGACCTTCTTGCACCGGGTTTCACACAGGCGCAGGCATTCCAGCACCGGTTCGACGTTGTCCTTGGCCAGGGTGGCGTAATCCATCACATGATTGACGTGGGCGGCGTTGTGCACCAACACGCCGAACTCCCCGGCGAGGTAGTCATACACCTCACTCGACAGGCCAAGACGCGGCTGGCTGATGTCGGCGGCATACACCTGCACCCGGCTCAGGTCCAGGTGTTCCAGACGGTACTCTCGCAGGGCCTCGGCAAACCTCGCGGTCGCCGAATGTCCGGGCCGTTCGCGCACCAGGCAGGCCACTTCAAGTGCACCCTCGGCCAACAGTGCCTCGACGATATGCACCCCGAGAAAACTGTTGGCCCCGGTCACGATCACCCGGCGGCGTTCGCCCGCCTGTTCAGCCGGCAATGTCTGCACATGCAGCTCACGCAGCGCATCCCGGGTAGCCTGGCCGGTCGGTGCTTCGGGTGGTGCGTCGTCCCCCATCAGCGTAGCGAGGGTACGAACCGTGGGGGTTTCAAAAAACCGGCTTAGGGAGAGGCTGCGCCCGAACTGCTCGCGGATACGCAGCAGCATCGTCGACAGCAGGATGGAATGGCCGCCAAGATTGAAGAAGCTCTCGTCGGCCGACAGCTGCGTGACCGGCATGCCCAGCAACTCGCTCCACAGGTTGAGCAACTGCACTTGCATGGGCGTGTGCGGTTCGCCGTGAATGATGGCCGGCAGCGTTGGAGTCGGTAACGCCAGCAATGCCTGGCGGTCGACCTTTCCGTTGGGGGTGCACGGCATGCTCGCAAGTTCCGTGCACAGGGTTGGCCGCAAATAGTCCGGCAGTGTTTGCCGGGCATGCTGCGTCAGTGCAGGCAGGGCGCCTTGTGTTTCGGGCTGAGCAACAAAAGCCAGGATTCGCCGCTCACGGTCAATCACCACCGCCACTTGGCGAAACAGCTGACTGCTGCGCAGGCAATGTTCGATCTCTTGCGGTTCGACCCGGAACCCACGGATCTTCACCTGCTGATCCCGGCGCCCGACCAACTCGATGCCGGCAGCGGTCCACTTCGCCAGGTCGCCTGTGCGGTAGGCCCGCAAGGTCTGGCCGTCGGGCAACTCCAGGGGGACGAAATGCTCGGCGGTCTGACGCGGCTGGTTGAGGTAACCCAGGCTGACGCCGGGACCGGCGATGTACAGTTCGCCCAACACCTGCTCATCCACCGGTTGCAGGTGCTCGTCGAGGATCAGTACCTGGCTGTTGGCGATGGGCGTGCCGAGGTTGCGATTGCTGTCGCCCGGCTGCAACGTGTGGCTGGTCACCAGCACGGTGGCTTCGGTGGGCCCGTAGAAATTGTGCAGGCGGCACTGGCCTGCCAACTGCTCGATGACATAGGGCTCGCACACATCGCCTCCGGTCATCAGGTGCGCCAGGCCCAGGGGTTGATCCAGCGGCAGGATGCTCAGCAGCGCCGGCGGCAGGAAGGCGTGGGTGACGCGCTGTTGTCGGATCAACTCCACCAGTTGCTGCGGGTCGCGTCGCTGGTCCTCACTGGGCACGATCAGCTCGGCGCCCGCGATCAGGCTCGGGAAGATATCGATCAGGGACGAGTCAAAACTCAAGGGCGAAAACTGCAAGACCCGGCTGTGTTCGCTCAGCTGCACATGACCCCCGAACCAGGCGCTGAAATGGGCCAGGTTGTGCTGGCTGAGCAGCACGCCCTTGGGTTGGCCGGTAGTGCCCGAGGTGTGGAGCACCATGCAAGGGTCGTCCATGGCGGGGCGCTGGCGCATTGGCAGCGAGGTGTCGGGAGTGTCGACGGCACTCACATCCAATGCACAAAACCCGTCCCGCAGTGGATGCTTGCCATCATCCAGCAGCACCGAGACGCCGGCGTTTTCCAGCATCGCTTGCTGGCGTTGCAGCGGGTGGCCCGGCTCCAGGGGCAGGTACACCGCACCGCAGGCGAGTACCGCGAGAATGCTGGCGTACAGCTCCAGGGATTTGCCCAGGCAAACGCCGATTACCGGCGGTGTGTCGTGGGGCCCAAGCAGAGGTCGCAGACGGTGCTGGATAGCCAGGCTCTGGCGATGCAACTGTCGGTAAGTCAGCCCGCTGCCGGCAATGTTCAACGCTGGCCGGTCGGCGAAGGTTTGCAGACTGTTTTCCAATCGTTCGATCAGGGGTACCTGGGCTTGCTGCTGCAGAGCCAAATCGGCCGTCAGGTTAAAACGATGCAGGTACGCCAGGGATGCGAGCGCTTGCAGGCCGTGTTCCGGATCATCAGAGGCGACGGCCGCCTGCGAGAAATAGCCCGGGTCCCGGGAGAACCCACTCACCTGTTGGGCTACCCACTCCACCAGGCTGCTTACTGCGTATTGACGCAGCCGTTGACCATTGCCACAGGCTTCTCCGGCAACCTCCAGGGTTGTCAGGAGTCGCCGTGAGTGGGCGTAACACCTGAGCTGCAGGGCCGGCAATCCACAGTCGGTCAACGCTCCCATACCCACGCGCAGGCTCATCAAGGCTGTGCACGTCACGCCGGGCGGAACCTCCTCGCTACCGTCATCAATCAGCAGGTCTACTAGGTGGGTGACATCCTGTGCTCGCACCACCCCATGACCGTATTGCGCCAATGTCTCACCCAGTTCATTCAGCGCCGCGCTGAAGCCCGCCAGCCCAATCTTCAGGTGCCTCATGGGTGCCCTCCTGGCGCCGCAAGAAAGGCATCCAGCGCCCCAACCACACTCGGCGTTTGCAGCAGGCCGCTGTGGTTCAGGAAGCCCATGATATTGCCGATCAACGGGTGCTGGCGGGTAATGGGAAAGCCCATCGCCTGCACTTCAGTGCGCAGCGCAGAGCGCGTGCCGTCACTGACATCCAGGTGCTCGATCAAGTGCAGGTCGAAGTTTTTCTGCAGGTCGTGGGTCAGGTAATGCTGGAGAAAAACCGGCAGGATCCGGGCGATACAGTCGCGGTCCGCGGCGTCTGCAGACTGCCAATAAATACGCACCAGGCGCGTCCAGAAAAGCGCGTGGCGGCCCTCGTCAAACAAGTGGTCGGCCATCAACCCACGGATGGATTGCTTGACACTGTCGTCCTTGGAAAACGCTGCCACGTCATGGGTCACGGTGTTCTCGGCGATGGCCACGGCAATCAGTTCCACGGCATCGCGCAGGTGTTCGGGCGCCAGCGCCAGTGCGGCAGGCAAGGCGCGGCTCAGCTCGATTTGCGCGGGTAGTTCAAGGGGTGGGATCCCGGTCATCTCGATGGTCTGTTGCATGAAATCGAGGGCGACGAGGGCGTGGTAATCCTCGTCTACCACCACGGTCATGGCGTCGTAGCGACAGGCAAGCGGGAAGGGCACCGAAAAGCGATTCTTGGCGATGCTGCGTGCGGTCTTGTCGACGATCTCGGTTTCAAAGATCACCACGTCGTTGATGAACTTGTAGAACGTCTGCAGCAAGACAAAATCACGGCACTGCGGGCATTGGTCGATAAAGGTCGCGCTCAGCACCAGGGGCTGTCGGCTCAGGGGGTAGATCAGTTTCTGATCGTTTTCCAGCCGCCGCCGCGGGCGTGTGCGGATGGTCGCGCGGCGCTCCCAGTCGTCGGCAAATGAGCGGTAGTCGGCAGGGTTCATGCGCTCATCTCCGGCAGGCACCTATGCAACCCATCCCATAAGGCCAGGCGGCTTTCCACGGCGCCGAGGGCGCAACTGTCGGCTTGCTGCTCGCGGCTTGGGTCGCCGAGGGTAAGGCGTTGCAGCAATTGCGTTGCCGCCGGTCCATGCTCCTGGGCGTCGATCTCCATGTGGCGCTTGAGGTAGTAGCAGAAGGTGGGCGCCTGGCGATGGAGCACCTCGCACTCCTCCAGGATGCGCTTGAACATCGCCGGGATGACGCTCTCGCGCCCGTGGAGAAAGGCAGCCGCCACGCAGTGCGTCGGGGCGTCCAGGGCAACCTGCAGGGTACTTCTGACGAACCGGGCCACGGACGGGTGGATATCGATTTTTTGCAGGGCCGTTTCTGCATCGTTGCCGTCACGCTGCAGGCTGACGAACCGCTCGATGTTCGCCGTGCTCGCGCCGACTTCACGCATGGCTTCCAGGTACAACTCGAAGTGGCTGCCGTGCCCATGGCCGGGATACGCGTCCGACTCTTCGCCCAATACAATCTCATTGATCAGGCGAGCCGCTTGCGGGTCCGTTGGCGGTAACCAGGGCAGGCGCATACCGGTGAGGTCATGTTGCAGGCGTTTGGTGAGTGTCATGAAGTCCCACACGGCGAATACGTGGTTTTCCATAAAGTACTGCAACTTTGGAAGGGTATTTATATATTTGAATATTGGATGGATATGTAACTTCTGCTTTTTTTGTTTAAGCAGGTGTGAGTGCTGGAACATGTTGATGCCTATAAGTCGTTGTCTCTTCCCTGATAAAAGCGTTGTGCTTTAGCGACAAATAAACATTGGTTTTCACGGATGCGCGGGTGCCTTGATAACAGGCAGCCCTGTACGAGGCTGACACTGTTACTGGCAAGCAGCATGCTGTGACAAAATACCAAGGCTTTATTTAAAGGAACGCCACGCGCAGTGACGCACCGAGCATGGATTCACGCTGTCGATTGGGAGAATTGGAGTGTTGGTAATAATCTGATTAAGTATTCAGGTGTTTTTAGTTTTATAAGTTTTTCGAGTTGGAATATTGCGGTAGTTGGATCGCTCTGCGGAGTGTGTGAAGTTTTCTTTGGGCTTAATGGTTTAACGGGAGTAATGGTGGTGCACTGGCCTCCGTCGGCCAGCGTCACTTTGCAGCGCTTTGTGGTCGAGGGAGGCGTTTCAGTTCCACGCGGAATTTACAGCGCAGCGTTCTGTTCAGTCTCTTCAAGACTTTTGAGGTAACCCGTAATCACCTCCATGCCGCGGGTAAGGTGGTTACGCAGGGTCAGGATGCTTTCGTCGACCTTCTTTTGCGCCACGAGGTCGAGCAGTTCGCGGTGATCTTCCTGGGACGTCTTGCCCAGGCCCATGGCCTCGAGGTTGAAGCGCAGGAAACGTTCCTCTTCGTTCAAGCCGTGTTCAACCAGCTTGAGCAACCGCTGATTGCCCGCCTTGCCATATAGCGCCATGTGGAACAGGCGGTTGAGGCGGCCGATTTCGGTGTAGTCGCTTTCCCGTTCCAGCGCGTCGATAAAGGCGCCAGCCTGGGCGATGTCATCGGGCGTGAGCAGGGGAATCGACAAGCGCAGCGCTTCGGATTCGAGGAGTATGCGCAGGGCGTAGGTTTCCGCCGAGTGGTCCTCGATCAGTGGCGCCACCACCGCGCCTTTGTGGGTGACCACATGCAGCAGCGATTGGGCTTCCAGTTGACGCAATGCCTCGCGCACCGGCATCCGGCTGACACCGAACAAGCTGGCCAGCTCCTGTTGACGCATGGCGGTGCCACAGGGCAAGCGGCCATCCAGGATGGCGTTGCGCAATGTTTCTTCAATCACGGAGCGGGCGAGATGGGCGGGGATAGGCCCGCTGATCTGGATGCTGCTCAAAGGGTTCGGCTTCTGCGTCACGACTACGCTATCCTCCTTTTCAAGGTGAGGTGGCTAATTGGATCCAATGCACACTAGAGATTGTCCACAAGCTTGTCAAACGGGCAAGGTTTCGGCTTGTAAGCGACTCAACAGCGTGTTCTTCGGGCCCACAGCTCCCATTTGTCAGGTCTTACAGGCTAAAGGTCCGTCGTGCACATTTTATTCCCGGGAGTCGGGCCAACAGCGGTATTGCTGCATATCGATATTCACTAACGGTATTTAAAATGCGGTTCTTATGACTATAAAGTCACTCTCCTGACTGCACGGGAGTGAACTCATGTCTGCCACCTCTACTGTTCCAACAGCGACCGACACCACACAAACCTTCGAGATCCGTCCATTTCCCGGCAGCGTCGGCGCCGAAATCATAGGCCTGGACCTGGCCCGCCCGGTCAGCGACCAGGACTTCGCACGCATTCACCGCGCGCATCTGGACCATCACGTCGTGGTCTTCCGCGACCAACGTATCACCCCCGAGCAACAGATCGCCTTCAGCCGCCGTTTCGGCGTGCTGCAAATCCATGTGCTCAAACAATTCCTGCTGGCCAACCACCCGGAAATCCTGATCGTCTCCAACATCATCGAAAACGGCCAATCCATCGGCCTGGGAGACGCGGGCAAGTTCTGGCACTCGGACCTCTCCTATAAGGAGCTGCCGAGCCTGGGCTCGATGCTCCATGCCCAGGAGCTGCCGTCCGAGGGTGGCGACACATTGTTCGCCGACATGCATAAAGCCTGGGACAACCTGCCCGAGCCCTTGCGCAAGGCGGTCGAAGGCCGCAGCGCCGCGCATTCCTACACCGCACGCTACAGCGAAACCAAATTCGAAGGCAATTGGCGCCCGACCCTCACGCCCGAGCAACTCGCTCAAGTGGCGGAAGTGGTACACCCGATTGTGCGCACCCACCCGGAAAACGGCCGCAAGGCGCTGTTCGTCAGCGAGGGCTTCACCACCCGTATCGTCGGCCTGCCTGAGGATGAAAGCCGCGACCTGCTGGCCCAGCTGTATGCCCACAGCGTGCTGCCGGAAAACATCTACCGCCATCAGTGGCAGCCCCACGACATGGTGTTCTGGGACAACCGCTCGCTGATCCACCTGGCGGCCGGCTGCCCCAGCCACCTGCGGCGCAAGCTGTACCGCACCACCATCCAGGGCGACGCGCCTTTCTGACCCGGAGCATGACCATGTCCAAGAAAACCCCATTTGCGCGCATGGCCGCGACGGTCGGCCTGGGCGTCAGCCTGCTGGCCGGCAGTCTTGTGGCGCCTGCCGCCGCCCAGGCCGAAGGCGAGATTCGCATCGCCGAGCAGTTTGGCATCGTCTACCTGTTGCTCAACGTGGTGCGCGACCAGAACCTGATCGAAAAATACGGCAAGCAGGAAGGCATCGACATCAAGGTCGACTGGACACAATTGTCCGGCGGCGCAGCCGTCAATGATGCGCTGCTCTCCGGTTCCATCGACATCGCCGGGGCCGGCGTTGGCCCGCTGCTGACTATCTGGGACCGCACCCACGGCAAGCAAAACGTAAAAGCCGTCGCCTCCCTGGGCAACTTCCCCTACTACCTGGTGAGCAATAATCCCAAGGTCAAGACCATTGCCGACTTCACCGAAAAAGACCGCATTGCCGTACCGGCAGTGGGCGTGTCCGTGCAGTCGCGCTTCCTGCAATACGCCGCTGCCAAGCAGTGGGGTGACAAGGAGTTCAATCGACTCGACAAGTACACCGTCGCCGTCCCGCACCCGGATGCCACGGCTGCGCTGATTGCCGGTGGCACCGAGCTGACCGGGCACTTCTCCAACCCGCCGTTCCAGGAGCAGGCCCTGACCAACCCGAACGTGCATGTGGTGCTCAACTCCTATGACATCCTCGGGCCTAACTCGCCGACCGTGCTGTTCGCCACCGAGAAATTCCGCAACGACAACCCGAAAACCTACAAGGCGTTCGTCGAGGCACTGACCGAAGCGGCGCAGTTCGCCCAGAACGACAAAGGCGCCGCCGCCGATACCTACATCCGCGTGACCAAGGCCAAGATCGACCGCGCCGAGCTGCTGAAAATCATCGAAAACCCGCAGTTCGAATTCAGCGTCACACCGAAAAACACCTACCCGCTGGCGGAATTCCTCTACCGCGTCGGCGCGATCAAAAACAAACCCGAATCGTGGAAGGATTACTTCTTCCAGGACGCCAAGCCGCTGCAAGGGAGCTGACATGAACGCGCCCTTGCAAGGCCACACGGCCAGCAACCCGACCACCACCGAAGCACTGCTTTCGGTGGATAAAGTCAGCCTTGAATACCGCACGCCCGAACGGGTGGTGCGGGCCACTCACCAAGTCAGCTTCGCGATCGATCCGGCAGACCGCTTTGTATTGCTGGGGCCTTCGGGCTGCGGCAAATCCACACTGTTGAAATCCATCGCCGGCTTTATCAAGCCGTGTGAAGGCGAGATCCGTCTGCTCGGGCAAAAAGTCGAGCAGCCAGGGCCGGACCGTATCGTGGTGTTCCAGGAGTTCGACCAACTGCCGCCGTGGAAAACCGTCAAGCAGAACGTCATGTTCCCGCTGCTGGCGTCCAAAACCCTCAAGCGTCGCGAGGCCGAAGAGCGGGCGCTGTACTACCTGGAAAAAGTCGGCCTTACGGCCTTTGCCGACGCCTACCCGCACACCCTGTCCGGCGGCATGAAAGCCCGCGTGGCAATCGCCCGGGCGTTGGCCATGCAGCCGAAAATCCTGCTGATGGATGAACCCTTCGCCGCCCTCGACGCCCTGACCCGGCGCAAGATGCAGGAAGAACTATTGCTGCTCTGGGAAGAGGTGCGTTTCACCCTGCTGTTCGTCACCCACTCCATCGAGGAAGCGCTGGTGGTGGGCAACCGCATCCTGTTGCTGTCGCCGCACCCGGGGCGAGTGCGGGCGGAAATCCACAGCCATCAATACGACCTGCACAGCCTCGGCGGTGTGGAGTTCCAGGCTTCGGCGCGGCGCATTCATCGGCTGTTGTTTGATGAAGCGCCCGAGGTGGAAACCGAACTGGGTTTCGCCGATATCCGCATCGCTTATTGAAGGGTTTGCACCATGCGCCAGGAATATGAAATCACTCTCGAACCGTTGCCCGGTGTACGCGTAGAGCGCGAGTTGCCGTGGCGCCAGCGCCTGTGGCAACAAGGCTGGCTGCGTAAAAGCCTGATCCTGATCGTGCTTGCGATCCTCTGGGAAGCGGCTGCCCGTTATCAGAACAATGACCTGCTGCTGCCGAGCTTCCTGCAGACACTGAGCGCGTTCTACGACGGCATGGCCAGTGGCGAGTTGTTGAGCAAGGTCAGCATCTCGCTGGTGGTGCTGATCAAGGGTTACCTGATCGGCATTGTGCTGGCGTTTGCCCTGACCACGCTTGCGGTGTCGACCCAACTGGGGCGTGACCTGCTGAGCACCCTGACCTCGATGTTCAACCCGTTGCCGGCGATTGCCCTGCTGCCGCTGGCGCTGTTGTGGTTTGGCCTGGGGCAGAACAGCCTGATCTTCGTGCTGGTGCATTCAGTGTTGTGGGCGCTGGCGCTCAACACCTATTCAGGGTTCCTCGGTGTCTCCGAAACCCTGCGCATGGCCGGTCGAAATTATGGCCTCAAGGGTATGCGCTTCGTGTTGTTCATCCTGATCCCGGCTGCGCTGCCGTCGATTCTCGCCGGGCTGAAAATCGGTTGGGCATTCGCTTGGCGCACGTTGATCGCTGCCGAGTTGGTGTTCGGTGCTACCAGCGGCAAAGGCGGTTTGGGTTGGTACATCTTCCAGAACCGCAACGAGCTGTACACCGACAAAGTGTTTGCCGGCCTGGCGGTGGTGATCCTGATCGGGCTGCTGGTGGAGAACCTGGTGTTCGACACCCTGGAGCGGGTCACCGTGAAGCGCTGGGGTATGCAACGCTGACTGAAACACCAACCCTGTGGCGAGGGAGCAAGCTCCCTCGCCACAGTCTGCTACGATTGCGCCAAGTTCACTCATAACCAATCACGAGTGCTTGGCATGCAATTACCGGACATGAACCTGCTGGTCGCCCTCGACGCCTTGCTGGACGAGGGCAGTGTGGTAGGCGCCGCGCGGCGGATGAACCTGAGCCCGGCCGCCATGAGTCGCACCCTCACGCGCATCCGCGAGGCAGTGGGCGATCCGATCCTGGTGCGCGCCGGTCGCGGCCTGGTACCGACGCCCAAGGCCCTGGAGCTACAAGGCCAGGTGCGCAGCGTGGTGGAGCAGGCGGCGCTGCTGTTCCGCTCGGCGGACGAAGTGGACTTGCGCACCCTGCGCCGGCGCTTCAGCGTGCGGGCCAATGACTTTTTTGTCGGAGTGTATGGCGGTCGGCTGTTCGACACCATGGAACGCATGGCACCGCTGTGCGAACTGCGCTTCGTGCCGGAAGGCGACACCGATGACGAGGCCCTGCGTGAAGGCCGTCTCGACCTGCGGGTGGGCAACACCATGCCGATCACCCCGGAAGTGAAGGTGCAGAACCTGTTCACCACCACCTTCGTCGGCCTGGCACGGGAAGGGCACCCGTTGTTCGATGGAGAAATCACCGCCGAACGGTTTGCCAGCTATTCGCATATCAGCATCTCCCGCCGCGGCATTGCCCGGGGGCCCATCGACACCGCCCTGAACGCCCAGGGCCTGGAACGCCGAGTCGCGATGATCGCCCCGGGGTTTCACGGCGCGATGTTCATGCTGCCGGACTCCGACCTGATCCTGCCGGTGCCCAAGGAAGCGCTCTACAGCGCCAATCGCCTGAAGCTGCCGTTGCGAGCCTTCACCCTGCCAATTTCCCTGCCGACCCTGGTGCTGACCCAAGCCTGGCACCCGCGTTTCGACAAGGACCCAGCCCATAGATGGCTGCGCGAGACCATGCGTGAATGCTGCGAGGCGACGTGGAAGGAAGCGCAGCCCACGTGAGTCGCAAGTGAGCCCGGTCAATGTGGGAGCTGGCTTGCCTGTGCTGCGGGCGACCCGGTTTTTCAGGCATAGCGAGGTGATGCCATCGCGGGCAAGCCCGGCTCCCACAGAGATCGCCTACATTTTGATCATTGCGTCTGGTGCACTTATAAGCTTCCGATAAGTCACTTTTTGTCATGTCTAAGCCTTATTAAACTGCTCGGGTATTTCCTATTCCGAGTTGTAGTTCATGACGTCCCTCGCTGCTCCCGCACCCCTGGCCGCAGCCAAACCGACCGCCATTACCCCGCCCGTTTTCGGCCCGCGCATCATCATCGGCCTGGTGGGCGTATTGCTTGCGGTACTGGTGTCCGGCCTCAACGAGATGGTGACCAAAGTCGCTCTCGCCGATATTCGTGGTGCGATGTACATCGGCTTCGACGAAGGCACCTGGCTGGTGGCTGCCTACACCGCCACCTCTGTCTCGGCGATGGCCTTTGCACCCTGGTGTTCGGTGACGTTCTCTCTGCGCCGTTTCACCCTCTGCGCCATCGGCCTGTTCACCGTGCTTGGCGTGCTGTGCCCGTTCGCACCGAACTACGAAAGCCTGCTGATCCTGCGCACCGTGCAAGGCCTGGCCGGTGGCGCCTTGCCGCCGATGCTGATGACCGTGGCCCTGCGGTTCCTGCCGGCCAACGTCAAGCTGTACGGCCTCGCCGGCTATGCTCTCACGGCCACTTTTGGCCCCAGCCTCGGCACACCGCTGGCGGCCATGTGGACCGAATACGTCGGCTGGCAATGGGCGTTCTGGCAGATTGTCGGGCCGTGCCTGCTGGCGATGGCGGCCGTGGCCTACGGCTTGCCCCAGGACCCGCTGCGCCTGGAGCGCTTCAAGCAGTTCAACTGGCGCGGCTTGCTGTTGGGCTTCCCGGCGATCTGCATGCTGGTGATCGGCCTGTTGCAGGGCAATCGGCTGGACTGGTTCGAGTCGCCGCTGATTACCTCATTGTTGATCGGCGGCCTGGTGTTGCTGGTGCTGTTCATGATCAACGAGTGGTCGCACCCGATGCCGTTTTTCAAGTTGCAGATGCTTGGGCTACGCAATCTGTCGTTCGCGCTGATTGTGCTCGCCGGGGTGCTGATCGTGCTGCTGGCGGTGACCATCATTCCGTCCAGCTACCTGGCCCAGGTCCAAGGCTACCGCCCGCTGCAAACTGCACCGGTGATGCTGATCATGGCGCTGCCGCAGTTGATCGCACTGCCGTTGGTGGCGGCGTTGTGCAACTTGCGCTGGGTCGATTGCCGCTGGGTATTGGGCATTGGCTTGAGCATGTTGATCCTGTCCTGCGTGGGCGGGGCGCAACTCACGTCGGCATGGATTCGCGATGATTTCTACGTGCTGCAACTGCTGCAAATCTTCGGGCAACCGATGGCGGTGTTGCCGCTGCTGATGCTCTCCACCGGCAGCATCACGCCCCAGGACGGGCCTTTCGCCTCGGCGTGGTTCAACACCGTGAAAGGCCTGGCTGCCGTGGTCGCCACCGGCGTGCTCGATGCCCTGACCACACACCGCCTGCATTTCCACTCGACCATGCTGGTGGACAGCCTGGGCAACTCGCCCCTGGCCGACAGCGATGCCGCCGGCCTTGCCCATCGGCTGCACGAGCAGGCCGTGGTGCTCACCTCTTCGGATCTCTACTACGTCATGGCCGGTGTCGCGGCGGCGTTGATCCTGCTGATTTTCTGGATGCCGACGCGGATTTATCCGCCCCGCGCGCCGACTTGATTGCTCACTGAGCCAAAGGGATTGTTATGAAACGCAAAGACAAAATCGCTGTAACCGTCATCACCGTGTTTGCCGTCGGTGTGCTGGTTTACCTGCTGGCGCCGGGTGTGTTCGGCAGCAAACGCCAGAGCACCAACGACGCCTTCGTCGCCGCTGACTACACCCTGGTGGCGCCGCGTGTGGCCGGCTTCATCAAGGAAGTGCTGGTGGAAGACAACCAGCGGGTCAAGGCCGGGCAGTTGCTGGCGCTGATTGATGACCGTGACTTCCGCGCCGCTGCCCAGGCGGCCGATGCCGATACGCTGGTGGCCCAGGCGCAGCTGAAAAATGCCACGGCAACCCTGGAGCGCCAAAGCTCGGTGATCGCCCAGGCCCAGGCGACTGTGGCGGCGGATCGCGCCGAAGTGGCGTTTGCCGAACACGAACTGAACCGCTATAACCACCTCGCGGGTGTAGGCGCCGGCACCGTACAGAACGCCCAGCAAGCCAAGACGCGTATTGACCAGGCCACCGCACGCCTGGCGAATGCCACGGCGGTGCTGGCCGCTGAACGCAAGCAGGTGGAAATCCTCAGCGCCCAGCGTGATGCGGTAGAGGGCGGCCTGAAACGTGCCCAGGCCGCACTGGAAATGGCCAGCTATCAGCTGTCGTACACCCGCATCGTCGCGCCGGTGGACGGCATGGTCGGCGAGCGCGCGGTGCGGGTCGGCGCCTATGTGACGCCGGGCAGCAAGATCCTCGCCGTGGTACCGCTGGCCGAGGCCTACGTGGTGGCCAATTTCCAGGAGACCCAGTTATCCCACATGCACGCTGGCCAAACGGTGGACGTGAAGGTCGACAGCCTCGACGGCGAAGTGCTCAAGGGCCACCTCGAAAGCCTGGCGCCAGCTACCGGCGTGACATTTGCCTCGGTCAAACCCGACAACGCCACCGGCAACTTCACCAAGGTGGTGCAGCGTATTCCGGTAAAAATCATCCTGGAGCCCGGCCAGGCGTTGACCGAGCGCCTGCGGGTCGGCATGTCGGTGGAAGCCAGCGTCGACACCCACGCCGCCGCCCAGCAACGTGAGGTGGCGCAGCAATGAGACGCCTTGCCTGGTTAACCTTGAGCCTGCTCACCCTGAGTGCCTGCACCGTTGGCCCGGACTTCCAGCGCCCGCTGAATCCCGTCGGCCAATGGACCGAGCCCCATGGCCGGCAAGCCGCCAGTCACGCGGTCAACGACCCGCTGGAAGAGCGCTGGTGGGAAGTGTTCCACGACGCGCAGCTCACCGCGCTTACCCATCGCGCGCTGACCGATAACCTTGACCTGAAACTCGCCAGCAGCCGCCTGCAACAAAGCCGCGCGGCGCGCCAGGTGATCACCGCCGAGCGCTACCCGACCGTCAACGCCACCGGCGATTACCTGCGTCAGCGCAACAGCGCCGATGGCTTGAGCGATGCCTCGGGCAAGAACGGCCGCTCGGCGTTCAACCAGTGGGACATGGGTTTCTCCGCCGCCTGGGAACTGGACTTCTGGGGCCGGGTAAAACGCGAAACCGAAGCCGCCGACGCCACTCTGCAAGTCGCCGAAAACGACCGCCGTGCGGTGCTGTTGTCGGTGCTGGCGGAAACCGCCCAGGACTACATCCAGCTGCGCGGCGTGCAAAACACCCGCGCCGTCACCGAGCAAAACCTCGAGGTGGCGCGCCACAGCCTGAAGCTCTCGCAACTGCGCCTGGCCGACGGTGTCGCCACTGACCTGGACGTAGCCGAAGCCGCTGCTCAAGTGGCCGCCATCGAGGCGCGCCTGCCGGATTTGCAGCAACGCCAGGACCAGTTGATCAACGCCCTGAGCCTGCTGATGGGCGAACCGCCACAAGCCTTGTACGCCGAGCTGTCCAAGGACGCTGCGGTGCCGCAAACCCAACGCCAGGTCGCCATCGGCCTGCCGTCGCAACTGGCCGAGCGCCGCCCGGATATCCGCCAGGCCGAAGCTCGCTTGCATGCGGCCACCGCCTCCATTGGTGTGGCCAAGGGCGACTTCTACCCGCGCATCACCCTGTCTGGCAGCGTGGGCTCCCAGGCGTTGCAGCTGGCGGATTTCGGCTCGTGGAGTTCGCGTGCATTCGCCTTCGGCCCGCAACTGAGCTTGCCGATTTTCAACGGTGGCCGGTTGCAAGGCATGCTCGATCTGCGCGAAGCCCAGCAACAGGAGGCGGCCCTGGCCTACCAGCAGACCGTGCTGCGGGCCTGGCATGAAATCGACGATCAACTGACCCGCTACAACGCCAGCCAACTGCGGCGCGACAGCCTCGCCGAAGCCGTGCGGCAGAACCAGATCGCCCTTGCCACGGCGCAGCATCAATACGTCGAAGGCGTGGTGGATTTCGTCAACGTACTGACCGTGCAAAGTGCGTTGCTGGCGACCCAGGAGCAGTGGGTGGAAAGCTCCACCGGCGTGTCCCTGGCCATGGTCGGGTTGTACAAGGCATTGGGCGGGGGCTGGGAATCGGTGTACCCGTTGCAGACCGCCGGACGCTGAATGACAAAGAACTTTGCCAGCCACGCAACAAGGTGTAATGATAATTGCTATCAATAACGTATCCGAGCTTTTCATGGACACCGCGACTGACGGCCGGCAACAGCTTCATCTCCTGTATCGCGACCATCATGGCTGGCTGCAAGGCTGGCTGCGCAAACGCCTGGGGGATCGCGAACACGCCGCCGATGTGGCGCAGGACACCTTCCTGCGCTTACTGGTATCGGGGCGCTTTCCCGGTGACAAGGAAAGCCGCAGCTACCTGACGCAGATCGCCCGCAACCTGGTGATTGATCAATGGCGACGCCTGCGCATCGAGCGTGCCTACCTGGAAAGCATTGCCCACCTGCCGGAGCCCGAATCCCCGTCCCTGGAAACCCGCGCACTGATCCTCGAAACCCTGATGCAGATCGACGCCATGCTCGACCGCATGCCCGACAACGTGCGCCGCGCATTTCTGTTGTCGCAGTTCGAAGGGCTGAGCTACGCACAGATTGCCGAGCGCCTGGAGGTCACTGTCAGCTCGGTGCAGAAGTACATGACCCGGGCGATTCTCGCCTGCTACCAGGTCGTCTACGAAGAATGAGAACCCGGCACGAAGCGCCGATTGCCCCGGCCATTGTCGAGCAGGCCAGCGAGTGGTTGATGCTGCAATGGGGCGGCGAGATGGACGGCGATCAGCGCCAGGCCTTCGCGCGCTGGCAGGAGGCCGATCCGGAACACCGGCGCGCCTGGAAGCGCTTGCAGCAGTTACAGCAAACCCTCGGCGGTGTGCCTGTCGACAGTGCCCGTGCGGTGTTACGCGATACACCGGACACCCAACGCCGCGCCGCCTTGAAACTGCTCGGGCTGTTGCTGGTGGCCGGTGGCAGCGGCTATCTGGTGCAAAGCAGCCAGCCCTGGCAGGCGGCGTTTGCCGAATACCGCACCGCCACGGGCGAGATTCGCCACCTGACCTTGAGCGATGGCACGCGCCTGGACCTCAACAGCAACAGCGCGGTCGACTTGCGCTTCAGCGCCAGTGAGCGGCGTATCCGCCTGATACGCGGCGAGATCCTGCTGACCAGCGGCCACGATCCGTCCCGGCCATTGATCGTCGAAACCCCGGCCGGAGATGTGCAGGCCTTGGGCACCCGGTTTGCCGTGCGTGAAGTGGACGATGGCAGCCGCGTCGACCTGTATGAAGGACGTGTGCAGGTACGTCCGGTGCGCGGTGCGGCGGTGCAGATGAATGCCGGGGACAGCCTGTGGTTCAGCGCCAGCCGGACTTCGACGCTGGTGCCGGTGGATGCCAATGCCAGCAGTTGGACCGAGAACCGCTTGATCGCCGAGCGCCAGCCGCTGGGGCAGTTCGTTGCCGAGTTGAGCCGTTATCGCCCGGGGCTGTTGCGCTGCGATGCGGCAGTGGCCGGCTTACTGTTGACCGGCGTGTTTCCGCTGAATGACACCGACGCAATTCTCCACGCGCTTGAGCGTTCGTTGCCGGTACAGGTACAGGCGGTGACGCGCTATTGGGTCACGATCAAGGCGCGGGGCTAAAAAAATTTTTTGCCTGCGGCTTGTCGGTTTTCCAACCCCGTCCGGGATACCTCTTGAAAGCCAATCAAGAAGCGTTCTCACGGGGAGCCCTGCAATGTCGCACCACCCAATCCAACCCCTGGCCCGCGCCCTGCGCCGTGGCCTGTTTGTCAGTCTGCTGGCGACGGCGCCTGTGGTGCCGAGCGTGGTCCAGGCCCAGGAGAGTGCTGAAGCCCTGCGCCAATACAACATTGCGGCGGGCAACCTCGACCAGGCCTTGAACCAGTTCGCCAGCGCCTCGGGGATTCTGTTGTCGGTGGACGCCTTGCTGACCCAAGGCAAGCGCAGCGCCGGCTTGCAGGGCCGCTACGCCACCGGGCCAGGGTTGGAGCGTTTGTTGGCCGGCAGCGGATTGGTCGCGGTGCAATCCCAGGGCGGCTGGTCATTGCAGGCCCTGCCCGCGAGCGGCGCGCTGCAACTCGGTGCGACGCAGATCAGTGGTCAACAGGATCAGGAAACGGCCTGGGGCCCGGTCGACGGCATCGTTGCCAAGCGCAGCGCCACCGGCAGCAAGACCGATTCGGCGCTGGTGGAAATCCCCCAGACCATCAACGTCATCACCGCCGCCGAGATCAAGGCGCGGGGCGCGCAAAGCGTTACCCAGGCGTTGCTCTATACACCGGGCATGACGGCCGGCGGTTTTTCCGATCGGGTCAAACTGTTTGATGAGCCTACTTCCCGTGGCTTTACGCCGACGCCGCTGTACCTCGACGGTTTGCACTTGCCCTACGGCGGCGGCAGCACCGGCGGTGCTTTGCAGATCGAGCCCTATTCCCTGGAGCGCATCGAAGTGCTCAAGGGGCCGGCCTCGGTCTTGTACGGGCAGAACCAACCGGGTGGCATCGTCAACATGGTCAGTAAGCGCCCCAGCGAAACCCCGGTGCATCAAGTGGTGCTGGAGGCCGGCACCTACGAGCACAAAAGCGCCGCCATCGACCTCGGAGGACCGCTGGATGAGCAGGGCGAGTTTCTCTATCGCCTCACCGGCCTGGCCAAGGACGAACAGGGCGAGATCAACTACGTCGAGAACAAACGCCAGTTCATCGCTCCCAGCCTGACCTGGCAGCCCAACGACGACACGCGCCTGACCGTGTTCGCCCAGTACCAGAAAGACAAAGGCGTGCCCGAGGCCCAGGGGTTGCCCGCGTCCGGGACGATCTGGGACAACCCCAACGGCAAGATCAAGCGTGATGTGTTCATCGGTGAGCCAGGCGTCAACCAGTACAATCGCGAGCAGTACGTGTTGGGCTATGAGGTGTCCCATCGCCTGAACGACACCTGGATCCTCAAGCAAAACGCTCGCTACGCCGAAGTGGACGACCGCTACACCGCACCGTTGCACGGCTACAGATTTGTGCCCAACCCGGTAACCGGCGTGCAAGACCAACGCTATCTGCAACGCTTCGGTGTGGACTGGTCGCAGCACAACAAAGTATTCGGTGTGGATAGCATCGCCCAGGCGGAGTTCGACACCGGCGCCCTGTCCCACACGTTGATCGTTGGCCTGGATTACTACCACTTCAACTCGCAATTCCACGGCCTGTACGATCGTAATCCGCCGGTGATCGACCTGTTCAAGCCGGTCTATGGCCAGCGGCTGAATTTCGGCCAGCCTTATCGCTGGGACCGCACCGTGACCCAGACCGGCTTGTACGTGCAGGACCAGATCAAATTGGACAAGTGGGCGCTGGTCCTTGGCGGGCGCTACGACTGGGCCAACGTGGTCAACAAGGAACCACTGGCCGACACCCGCACCAGCAGCAAAGACCAGGCGTTCACCGGCCGGGCCGGTCTGGTGTACCTGTTCGATAATGGCCTGGCGCCGTTTGTCAGCTACTCCGAATCCTTCCTGCCGCTGTCGGGCACCGATATCAGCGGCAAACCATTTGACCCCTCTACCGGCAACCAGTACGAAGTCGGCCTGAAATACCAGCCGCCGGGCCAGAAGAGTTTTGTGCAGGTTTCGGTCTATCAACTGGATCAGAAAAACGTGCTGACCACCAACCCGGTAGACACCACCTTCAGCACCCAGAGCGGTGCCATGCGCTCACGTGGCGTGGAGCTGGAAGCCAAGGCGTCCCTCAGCGATGCCTGGGACGTGGTCGCGTCAGCGGCGCGCAATGACATCAAGTACACCAAGGACAACGACGGTCGTCAGGGCCGGCATCCGGCCGGCATTGCGCCGCTTACCGCTTCGGTCTGGGTCAACTACACCGTCCTTGGCGACACACCCCTGGCCGGTGTTGGCGCAGGATTGGGCGCGCGTTACGTTCGCAGCAGCTTTGGTGATTACTACGCAGGGGCGTTCAGCATTCCGTCCTATACCGTCTACGACGCCAGCCTGAGCTACGACCTGGGCCGCTCGGCGTTCAAGCTCAAAGGCGTGAAGCTGGCAATGAACGTGCAGAACCTCACCAACAAGACCTACGTGTCGCAATGCACCAGTGACCTGGATTGTTACTACGGGGAAGGGCGCACGGTGGTGTCGAGCTTGACTTATGACTGGTAGATACCGGTCATTCGCGGGCGTTTTTTAGCCCTGAGTGCCCACAGTCCAAGGACCGTGGGCACTCAGGGATTCTGCAAAAACACCACATACCCGCGAAACCACTCACTCCCCTTCAAATACCCCGGCTCCTCCCACTCTCCACCCTGAATCAACCCAATCTTGAACGGCACCCCCAACCGGTTCATGCGTGGCAGATACGCCGCGTAGTCCGGGATGCTGTGGCGGCCCTGGTAGGTCTGCACCACCACTTCATCAATCACGCCCTTGAGTTGTGCGATGGCGGCCGGGTCAGCGTTGCTGCTCCAGTCCATCAGCCCGGTGATGCTCAGGCGTAGATCCTTGGGCAAGCGTTGGCGCAGGTCGCGCAGGAAATCCGCGTATTCGTCGAGGTATTGCGTGCGCGCATCGAAGTCGATCTGGATGCCCACCACCGGGTTGCCCGCATCCCGCCAGCGTTGCACCTGGCCGAGCATCTGGCTGTACACCGACTCGGGCCAGTGCAGGGTGTGGGCGCGGTACACCACCCAGATTTCACCCTGGGTGATGCGCGGCACACTCATGCCCTGGGCGATGAATTGCACGCCACGCCGGGGCGCGCGGCGGGTCGAGTTGATCTGGCCCTGAAGGATATACAGGGTTTTCGCCTGCTTGAGCACCGGCTGCGGCGCGACGCCGCTCCACAGCCAGAACGCGTCATGGTCGCGGGCGTCCACCGCGCCGAAGGCCGGGCTTGCCAGCAGGAGCAGGGCCAGCCAGAAACGCTTCACGGCTTACCAGTAGTACTGCAGCGACTTGCCCCACTGGGTGTCGGCGAACCCGGTTTTCAACTGGCGGAACCAGCCTTTGCGCACGTTCTTGTCGACGTCTTCGCCACCGCAACTGTTGTAGCCCGAAGGTCCGTAGCAGTTGATGGCACGAAACAGCGCGTAGGCCTTGTCGTTTCGCGGTGCCTTGGGATTGCCGATCACCCGCTTGTAGCCCTCCAGTCGCGAGAAGGTTTCACCCTTGAAGGGCGAGGCAGTGCTGCCCAGGCTGCCGGCGGAGCGCGCCTGTTCCAGGGGCATGCCGTCCAGGCCGTTACGCAGGACGAATTCCCCCAGGCAGTTCAGGCCCTGCGGGTTTTTCGGATCGGCCTGCAAGGTGCTGGCGATTTGCGCGATGCTCGGGCAGGTGTAGCCGGACTCGGCCTTGTCACCGTTCCACTGGAACAGTCTCAACGACTGGCCGCCGCTGTAGACGTAGCCCAGGCTGGTGCCGAGCTTGTCATCGGGAACCGAGGCGGGCAGTTGCTTGAGGTCCTCGGCAAAGGTCTCGAACTGGCCGCGCAGCAGGTCTTTATAGAGCAGCGTGAATTGCGCAGTCTGGCGCTCTACCGGGTCTTCGGCATGGGCAAGCTGTTGGCGCAGCAGGTCGGGACCGGCGACGTTGCGCAGCAGGATATAGCGCACCTGCTTGGCACTGATCGGCGAATCGGCGGCGAATACCTTGGCCAGCTGGCCGCTGCGTTCGTAGTTCATCGCCAATGCCAGCTCCAGCTGGTCACGTTGCAACGGTTGCTTGGCCAGCGGCAGCAGTTGCAGCCACAGCGCCTCGGCGGCTTTCCAGTCTTCCTTGGCTTCCAGCGCGAGGCCACGCAGGGTCTGTTGGCTGAAAGCGAAGTAGTCGAGATTCGACGGCACGTCTTGCGGCAGCAGCTTCAAGGCACGGTCGGGCTGATGCTCGACGTTCAGGGCAAACGCCGCCTGCACGTAGGCATACAGCGCGGGCTCCTGCGCGAACACCGCTTTTTGTGCATCGAGCGCTTCACGCGTGAGCTTCGGCGGCTCACCGGCACGCATCCACATCAGGTCGTTGAGGGCCAGGATCAGCGGGTTGCCCACAGGTGCCGTGGTGCTGGTCAGCAGCTTGGTGTCGGCTTCCTGCACCAGTTCATCCAGCGACACGTTGCGCTGGGCATCGGTGGCCTGGGTCAGTTGCCAGGCAAAGTCGTCCGCCAGTTTGTCGGGGTTGGGCGCCAGCCAGTGCACCCGGCGCAACAGGCCACGGGCGGAGGCGGCGTATTCGCCCTGTGGATAAGTTTTCAGGTAGTCGTCGAAAGCGCTTTCGGCCCGTTGCAGGGCAGACTTATCCACATGTTCAAGCGACGGCGTGCCGTATTCATCGAAGGCATTTTGCTGGGCGTCGTTCAGCGCGGTGCGGGCGGTCATGTACAGCGCTGTTTCCTTCAGCCAGGGCAGCGAGCTGCTCGTCAGCCCGGCAAAACCTTTTTGCGCATCGCTGAAGCGTCCGCTGTAAAAGTCCCCGGCGGCTTTCAGGTAGGTGAGCAATGCCTGGCCGTCTGCCGATTTGATTTGGTCGGCCTCGCCTGCCGCTACGCCGTCCGAGGAACAACTGCCGAGCATCTGCAGCCGCAGCTTGGCCAGTAACTGGCGCTCGGCCTGCGGTACATCGGCCTTCACCACCTGGCTGATAAACGCGGCGGCGCTGTCATCGGCGTTGCTGCGGCAGCGGCTGCCTTCGCCGGAAAGGAAGGCTTCACCGGCGGTCTTGGCGTCGTCGCGCTTGATGCCCAGCGGGGTGAGCAGTGCATCCAGTTCGGCGGTGCGCGAGTCGTCGGGTTTGTTGTCGGGCTCATCCGCAGCCGGCATAAGCCGATACACCGGAAAGGGCACCGGGCCAAATCCTTCGGACACGTCCTGCTCGCCCAAGGCATTCGGCGCCAGCGGCATGACGTTTTTGTCCGCCAGCAACAGCCGCAGGTTGACCCGGCTGTCATTGCCGGGGCTCAGGAAGGGCAGGTTGCTGCACACGTCCAGGCTGTTGCGCGACACTCGCCAATCCGGGTAGCAAGAGTCATCGCCGCTGGCGTGGGCCTGGAGGGGAAGGGTGGCGAGCAATGCCAGTGCCAGGGGTGACAGAAGACCGATGCGCATGAAATGTCCTTGATCCTGAATCCATGGAAGGCAGCAATCATAGCGTGATCCGATGAAAGCGTCGGAGACGTCCTGCGCAAAATTCAGATTTGTCCGATTGGCGGATGGTTGGTCAAATCCATGCAAAACAGCGGGCGAATCAAGGCCTTTTGACCTAGAGTGGCGGGTGTTCGCGCAAGCGCAGGTTCAGTAGTGGGTGAGGAAGTAGAGGTGCGACGCTCTGTGGCGGAACAAGACAACAAGGCCGGGGCATTGCCCTTGCTCAATCCTGGCCTTTGGGAACATGCCGGCTGGCTGGCTCGGTTGTGGTGGGTACCTCTGGTGGCGTTGGCCATGGCCGTGCGTTTCTATGGCCTGACCGCCTCCGCCATCTGGGGCGATGAAGGTTCAAGCCTGCTGCTCGCCGAGTATTCCCTGGAAGACCTGTGGTTTCACGCCGCACATGACGTTCACCCGCCGCTGTATTTCTGCATGCTGCGCGGCTGGATCGAGGTGTTCGGCGACAGCATTTTCTCCCTGCGCAGCATGAGTGCGATCCCCGGTGTGGTCGCAGTCGGCCTGGGAATCTGGCTGACAAGGCTGGTCGCGACCCGTCGCGCGGCGGTGCTGGCCGGGATTCTGTTGGCGTTGCTGCCCACGGCAGTGCGCTACAGCCAGGAAGTGCGGATGTATTCGCTGCTGGGCGTGTGGCTGCTGGCCGCCACCCTGGCCTTGGTGTATTGGGTCCGCCAGCCTGAGCGCAAGCGCTATCTGGTGGCCTATGCGCTGTTGATGACGGCAGCCTTCTACACCCACTATTTCACCGCGTTGTGCGTGCTGGTGCATTGGTCATGGCTGCTGTTGCTGCGTCAGCCACGGGCCGGCGGCCTGCGCCTGGTCACGCGTGCGGGCTGGTGGTTGGCCAACGTTGCCATTGTGTTGCTGTACTTGCCCTGGCTCCCGAATCTGCTGGGCCTGGTGCAGCACACCGAAGAACTCAAGGTGGGCGGTGATATTGGCTGGGAAGACCCGGTCAACCTGTATTCCGTGCCGTCGATGGTGTGGCAGTTCCTCATTCAGGACCCGGGCGACCACTTGTGGCGACCGCTCTTTGTGGTGTTTCCGTTATTGCTGATGGCGCTGGTCGGTGTGACTGCCTGGCGCGATCAAAGCCGCTTTCGCTTTGGCTGGCTGCTGGGGCTTTTTTTCATGCTGCCAGTGCTGCTGGTCTATGGGGTTTCGTTTATTTCCCCGGTGTTTATCGAGCGTTATCTGACCGCCTACGCGATGAGTTTGCCGATCATCGTGGCGTTGGCCGTAGACCGTCTGTCGTCGCGCTTGCCGCTCGCAGCAGCGGCAGTCTTCGTGTTGTTTGTCGGGGTCGAGCTGGTGGGCGTGAAGACCAACTCCACCGTCGATGAGCATGATCAATTCAACGTGGTGGTGGAGTTCGTCAATCGCAACTACCAGGAAGATGACCGCATCGTCATCAGCGACATGCTGTGGTACCTGCCCTACGTCTATTACGACGAGACCGACGCCCAGTTGCAGCTTTTCACACCGCCGACCGCCGCCGGCAAGTCCACCCGGCCTAATGCCTATGGTTTTGGCACCCTGGTGGACCAGGATGGCGGGCGCATCTACCTTGATCGCTTGTCGGCGTTACCCGCCGAGATCCAGCGTGTATGGCTGATCAGCGCCGCGGAGCCGCCGGATGAGTTTGCCCCGTTGCCGGCCGGATGGCGTCAGCTCAGCCAGCAGGACGGCGGCGGCGCGCGGGCCCGGCTGTTCGTGCTGTGTAACGCGCCAGCGGGCGTGCACCGTGAGGGCTGCGATTAATCCGCGCAACACCCGAGAGGTTTATGTTCGCCTGGGGGGCTAGACTCAGGTGAACCCTCTCTCCAGGAACGCCTCATGGAATCCCCAGTCCACAACTTGCCATCGTTGTTCAAACAGCTCGGTTTGCCCGATGACCCGGTCAGCATCGAGCGGTTCATCGCGGTCCACTCCCCACTCAAACCCGAACTGCACCTGGCGGATGCTTTTTTCTGGACGCCGGCCCAGCGGGCGTTTTTGCGTGAAGAGATTCTGGAGGACGCGGATTGGGCGGAGGTGGTGGATGAGTTGAATTTGCGGTTGAGAGAGGGGCGAGGAGTCTAGGCCGTCAAGAGGCGGTTGCTTTCTCTGGTGGCCATTGGCGAGCGGTGTGCACAAGCGCCACGACCCTTACTACGTCGGGCTCAAGTTGGTAAACAAGGCGGTAGCTTGGATGAGGAATGACTTCGCGTGTGCCTGTGATCCTGCCGAGTGGGCCGATTTCTGGGTGTTTTGCCAGCCCCAGCACTGCACTGCTGAAGCGTCGATCCATATCGGCTGCGGCTTGTGGGTTTTTCTCAAATAAAAAGTCCCAGATATCCCTACGGTCCTGCGCCGCTTCCGGCGTCCAGGCAACCCTCATTCCTGATTATCTACGTGAGCACGTTTCGCAGAAAACTCAGCTTCCAAATCCTCATTGGAAATCTCTCTGCCTGCCTGTATCGAGGCGCGAGAGGCGTCTACTTTACGCTGCAAGAACGCGTCGTACTCCCGTGATTCCTGCTGGGCCTGGACAAACTGACGCATCATATCTCGCACGATTTGCGATGCAGGACGGTGGGTAGCCTCGCACTCGGCCATGAATTGGTCGCGTAGTTCCGACTCAAGCTTCAAGGTGAAAACGGCTAGTTTTGACATAAGTGAATGCTCTAGATTGGTATGTACGAAGTATATACAACGTGCATACCTGACGACGCATGTGAGCTGAGTGAGGCGACTGACGGTTGCTGACAGCAAACCACCTTTCCCCAAACCAGCTTTACTTAGCCCACGGGCCATCCACCCATCCGCAAATTTGTATCAAAACTTGACTGCATTGGATCCATCGACCATATTGATAGTTAGCAAACTAACTGTATGCGAATAATCCAGTGTCCCAGACCCTCGAACAACTCCAGATGAACATCAGCAGCAGCATGGTGGTAGGTGCCAGGACCTGGCGCAAAATCTGCCAGACCACGCTCGTCAGCTATGGCATCTCCGAAGCCTGCGCCGTGCCGCTGCTGATGATCGGCCGCCTCGGCGACGGTGTGCACCAGGTGAAGGTAGCCCAGGCCGCCGGGATGGAAAGCCCGTCCCTGGTGCGCCTGTTGGACCAGCTGTGCAGTTCCGGCTATGTGTGCCGCACCGAAGACATCCACGACCGCCGCGCCAAGGCCTTGAGCCTCACCGAGCGTGGCCGCGAGCTGGTGCAGGCAGTGGAACAGCAACTGGTGCGCCTGCGTCGCGAGGTGCTGGCGACAATCGACCCCGATGACCTGGAAGCTGCTTTGCGTGTACTGCGGGCCTTCGAAGGTGCCAATCAACATCCCATGGTTGTGAGTTCTTGAACGGATTTTTTACCGGCATGCCGCCGGCCAGGGATTGGTTCTATGGCGTAAGGACATTCGCCGCTTCAATGATCGCGTTGTACATCGCCATGCTGATGCAAATGCCGCGTCCGTATTGGGCGATGGCCACGGTGTATATCGTGTCCAGCCCGTTTGTCGGCCCTACCAGCTCCAAGGCGCTGTACCGGGCGGTCGGTACCTTCATGGGCGCCGCCGCTGCGGTGTTTTTTGTGCCGATGTTTGTGCAGACGCCTTACGTGTTAGTGGTGGTGATCGCGCTGTGGACCGGGATTCTGCTGTTCCTGTCCCTGCACCTGCGCACCGCCAACAGCTATGCGCTGATGCTGGCCGGCTACACCTTGCCGCTGATCGCCCTGCCGGTGGTGGATAACCCGCTGGCGGTGTGGGATGTGGCCGAAGCGCGGACTGAAGAAATCTTCCTTGGCATTGCCGTGGCGGCCGTGGTCGGTGCGATGTTCTGGCCGCGACGCCTGGCGCCGGTGTTCGATGACTCGGTAAGCAAGTGGTTTGCCGACGCGCAGGTCTACAGCCGGCGCTTCCTCAGCCGCAACGTCCAGCCCGAAGAAATCAGCACCCTGCGCGGCGGCATGGTTGCCACCTTCAACACCCTGGAATTGATGATCGGCCAGTTGCCCCATGAGGGCTCGCGGCCGCAAACGGTGCGCAACACCAAGGAGCTGCGCGGGCGGATGATCCACCTGCTGCCGGTGATCGATGCCCTCGACGACGCCGTGTACGCCCTGGAACACCGCGCCCCGGAGTTGCTCGAGCGCTTCACGCCGCTGCTGACCGCCGCCAACGAGTGGCTGGTCAGCACGCAAAAGGATGCGCCCCTCGAACGCTGGCGTGTCCTGCGCGACCAGATCGAAGCCCTGCAACCCGATGCCGACGCCCTGGATGACCGCCATCAGTTGCTGTTCTCCAACGCCCTGTATCGCCTGGGCGAGTGGGTGGATCTGTGGCAGGACTGCCGCAGCCTGCAAGCCGCCATCCAGTGCGAAAGCCAGGACAGCTGGCGCGCAGTTTACCGCCACTGGCGCCTGGGCCGGCTGACGCCATTCCTCGACCGGGGCCTGATGTTCTACTCGGCGTTTTCCACCGTCACCGCGATCATCGTCGCCTCGGTGCTGTGGATCCTGCTGGGCTGGACCGACGGTGGCAGCGCGGTGATCCTCGCGGCGGTGGCCTGCAGCTTCTTCGCCTCCATGGACGACCCGGCGCCGCAGATCTACCGGTTCTTTTTCTGGACCGCGATGTCGGTGCTGTTCGCCAGCCTCTACTTGTTTCTGGTGCTGCCCAACCTGCATGATTTCCCGATGCTGGTGCTGGCGTTTTCGGTGCCCTTTATCTGCATCGGCACGCTGACGGTACAGCCGCGCTTCTACCTCGGCATGCTGCTGACGCTGGTCAACACCTCGTCGTTCATCAGCATCCAGGGTGCCTACGACGCGGACTTCCTGGCCTTCGCCAACTCCAACCTGGCGGGCCCGGTGGGCTTGTTGTTCGCCTTTGTCTGGACCCTGATTGCCCGGCCGTTCGGCGCTGAGCTTGCGGCCAAGCGCCTGACCCGTTTCAGCTGGCGCGACATCGTCACCCTGACCGAGCCTGCGACCCTGGCCGAACACCGCAAGATGGGCGTGCAAATGCTCGACCGCCTGATGCAACACCTGCCGCGCCTGGCCATGACCGGCCAGGACACCGGCATCGCCCTGCGGGAAGTGCGGGTGGCGCTGAACCTGCTGGACCTGCTGGCGTACTCGCCGCGCATCCTCGGGGTGCCGCGGGTGTTGTTGAACCAGGTGGTGGAAGGCGTCGGCGGTTACTTCAAGGCCTGCCTCAAGGCCGGTGAACGTCTGCCGGCCCCCAGCGGTCTGCTGATGACCCTCGACCGTACCCGCCGCGCCCTCAACGGCCAGGGCCTGCAAGGCGAGGACGAAACCCGCCTGCATTTGTTGCACGCCCTCAGCGGCTTGCGCCTGGCGCTGTTGCCCGGCGTGGAATTTCTTGGCGGCACAGAGATGGAAGCGCCGTTACCCGATGGAGCGCCTTTATGATCGGTGATCTGGATATCAGCGGGGTGTTCCTGCCCACGTTGCTGGTGCTGATGGGCATTACGTATGTGTTGTACCTGGTGGTGCACGGGCTGTTGACCCGCGTCCACTTCTATCGCCTGGTCTGGCACCGGGCATTGTTCAATGTGGGTCTCTACGCTCTGTTGCTGGGCGCAGTGGATTCACTCAGTCGATACCTCATGACATGAAAAAACCTTTTTTGACCATTGGCCGTGTAGTCCTGACGTTACTGGTGGTGACCTTCGCCTGCGTCGTGGTGTGGCGCATGGTGATGTACTACATGTTCGCGCCGTGGACCCGTGACGGCCACATCCGTGCCGACATCGTGCAGATCGCCCCGGACGTGTCCGGGTTGATCCAGCAAGTGGACGTGCGCGACAACCAGTTGGTGGTGCGCGGCCAGGTGCTGTTCTCCGTCGACCAGGACCGTTTCAAGCTGGCCCTGCGCCAGGCCCAGGCCGCCGTGGCCGACCGTCAGGAAACCCTGGCCCAGGCCGTGCGCGAGAACAAGCGTAACCGTGGCCTCGGCAACCTGGTGGCCAGCGAGCAACTGGAAGAAAGCCAGTCCCGCGTCGCCCGTGCCCAATCGGCCCTGGCCGAGTCGCAAGTGGCGGTGGATGCCGCGCAACTCAACCTGGACCGCTCGGTGATCCGCAGCCCGGTGGACGGCTACATCAACGACCGTGCGCCGCGTAACCAGGAGTTCGTGACCGCCGGGCGCCCGGTGTTGTCGGTGGTGGACAGCAACTCCTTCCACATCGACGGCTACTTTGAAGAGACCAAGCTCGACGGCATTCACGTCGGCCAGAGCGTCGACATCCGCGTGATCGGCGATAACGCTCGCCTGCGCGGGCATGTGCAGAGCATCGTCGCCGGTATCGAAGACCGTGACCGCACCAGCGGCTCCAACCTGTTGCCCAACGTCAACCCGGCGTTCAGCTGGGTGCGCCTGGCCCAGCGGATTCCGGTGCGCATTGCGTTTGACGATGTGCCGGCGGACTTCCGCATGATTGCCGGGCGCACCGCCACCGTGTCGATCATCGACGACCAACCCAAGTCGGAGAACAAGCCATGAAACGGCTTTTAGCAACCGCCGGGCTGGGGTTGTTGCTGTCGGCCTGCCAAGTGGTGGGGCCCGATTACAAACTGCCGGACAAGGCGGCCGTGAACCGCGGTGACCTTCAGGGCCAGTTGGCCGGGGAGGGCAGCAATGTGGTGTCGGCGCCGGTACCGGCGGACTGGTGGAAGCTCTACCAGGACCCGCGCCTGGATAAGCTGGTGGAGCAGGCCATGGCCTCCAACACCGACCTGCGGGTGGCTGCGGCCAACTTGCAGCGCTCGCGCTATCAGGTGCAGCAAGCCGAATCGGCCGGCGGCTGGAGTGCCGGGGCCAAGGCCGAAGCCCAGCGCCTGCAAGAATCGGGTGAGGCCTATTTGCTGACGGAAAAAGTCCCGGTGGCGAATATCGGCAGCGCCAGTATCAGCACCTCCTATCAATTCGATTTGTTCGGCACCTTGCAGCGCGGCATTGAAAGCTCCCAGGCCACTGCCGATGCGGCCCAGGCGGCGTCCGATATCGCCCGTATCACCCTGGTGGCGGACGTGGTGCGCTCCTACACCCAGGTGTGCGCGGCCAACGAAGAGCTGGCGATCGCCAACGAGTCCCTCGACCTGCAAGCCCAGAGCACGCACCTGACCCAGCGCCTGCGGGATGCCGGGCGCGGTGATGAAACCCAGGTCACCCGTTCGCAAACCCAATACAAATCCTTGCGCGCCGAAATGCCGCGCTATGAAGCACTGCGCCAGGCCGGGCTGTTCCGCCTGTCGATGTTGCTGGCCAGGCCGCTGGATCAACTGCCGGCCGGCACTGCCCAATGCGCCGAACTGCCGCACATCGCGCAACTGCTGCCGGTGGGCGATGGCGCCACGCTGCTCAAGCGCCGCCCTGACGTGCGCCAGGCCGAACGCCAACTGGCGGCGGCCACCGCGCGCATCGGTGTGGCCACCGGCGCGCTGTACCCGGACATCAGCATCGGCGCCACCGTGGGCACCGTCGGCATCCTGGATGACCTCGGCACCCCGGCCACCAACCGTTGGGGCTTTGGCCCGCTGATCAGCTGGACGCTGCCGACCAACGGCGCCCGCGCCCGCATCCACGAAGCCGAAGCCGCGACCCAGGGCGCCCTGGCGCACTTCGACGGGGTGGTGCTCAACGCTATCCGTGAAACCCAGACGGGCCTCGCGCAATACACCGCGCAACTGCAACGCCGCGATGCCCTGGCGGATGCCGGCGCGTCGGCCAAAGAGGCGGCGGAGCAGACGCACCGGTTCTTCCAGGCCGGCCGCGCGTCGTTCCTGGCCGACCTGCAAGCTACCCGCACCTACACCGACGTGCGGGCGCAACTGGCCGCGGCTAACACCCAGGTTGCCATGAGCCAGATCGATTTGTTCCTGGCCCTGGGCGGTGGCTGGGAAAGTGGACGAACGCAAGCCACACAAGCCAGCAAACCCTGAGCTGATTGCTATGCTTTGACAGGCGGACTTACGTGATGGTCCGCTGGTCACTGCTCGCGTTTGCTCATGGGGATTCCAATAATGAAAAACCCTTATGCTCCCGCTTTCTGGTGCGTGTTCTTCGCACTGGTGTTGCTATCGGCGACTTACTTCTACGGCATCATGCTGGCCCATCAAATCGACAAGGCCATGGTGTTCCTCGACAGCGCCAGCGCGCTGATCGCGGTGCTGTCCATCGGCGTGGTGGCCTGGGCCTCCTACCAGGGCCAGCGAATCAAGCGAAGACTGCTCGAACAAGGCAAGACCCGCGTGGCGATCTGGGACACCAAGGTTGCCCTGCGCCGGGTCGAGACGGTGTTCGACCGCTACTTCTGGGGCAGCTACTGGCAGCCGGGGCGCACCTTCCAGGAAGTCATGGGCGAACTGACCGGCACACCGCTGGAAAAAAGCCTCGAAGCCCTGAAAAAACAATGCGTGATGCTTGATCGGCAAGTCGCCGACGGACGGCATTGGCTGAATAACGCCCGGGAATTATCCGACGTGGCCACTGCGATGGCGCGAGAGCGTTACCAGCTGGATTTTTATGATCCCAAGTCGGATACGCCGGGCAATGCGGTGATTCACCGTGAGTTTGAGGTGCTGGTGTATACGTGGACGGCGCGCCTGAAAAGCTTCGACCATCAACTCGATGAGATCGAAACCGAGTATTCCTGAAATCTGTGGTGTCTGTACTGACGCCTTCGCGAGCAAGCCCGCTCCCACATTCGATCGAGTTCCATCTTTGGAATGCAGTCGAATGTGGGAGCGGGCTTGCTCGCGAAGGCACTTTACCGTTCAGCGCTGAAGTCTGCGCCTATTGAAAAATTGGGCTGCATACGCCAGCCAATGCTAATCTTCCCCGGATTTCGGCGGGCTTGAGCCGACACCCTTCGGGGTTCAGGGAAGACAGCCCACTTCACAGGATTTGATCAGGTCACTACATGAATAAGCCAGCAGTCGTTCTCTTGGGTATCGTCGTCGCCATTGGTGCAATCAGCGCAGGCGGTGCCTGGTACACCGGCAAGCAACTGGAGCCGGTGCTGCAAACCGCCATCCAGGACGCCAACAAGGAACTGCAGACCTCCATGGCCGGTGTCGACGGCACTGTGACCCTCGAACTGGTCTCCCTCGACCGTCAGCTGTTCAGCAGCACCGCCCACTATCGCCTCAAGGCCCAGGGCGCGGTGTTCGGCGAAAATCATCAGGACACCGAACTGCTGTTCGTCGACCATATCGAACACGGCCCGCTGCCGTTCTCGCGCCTGGTGTCGCTGAAGTGGCTGCCGGTCATGGCCACCAGTCACTACGAACTCGAGAAAAACCCCACCACCGAAAAATGGTTCGCTGCCAGCAAGGACGTGTCGCCCCTCAAAGGCGTGGCCAACATCGGCTATGACCGCTCGGTGACCGGCAACGTTGAACTGCTGCCCCTGGAACTCAAGGACGACAAGTCGGCCGTGAGCTTCTCCGGCGCCAACCTCGACTTCGACTCCACCGCCGAAGGCAAGAAGGTCAAGGCCAGCGGCTACATGGACAGCCTCAAGGTCTCGGTTGTCGATGCCAACAACGCCAAGCTGGATGCGGAGCTGAGCGGCCTGACCATCGCCAGCAACCTGGAAAAAACCACCTTCGGTTTCTACACCGGGCAAAACACCGTCGAGCTGACCAACACCAAGGTCACCTTCGGCCCGCAGCAAGCAGTGCTGACTCTCAAGAACTTTGAGCAGAAAGACAGCAGCGAAACCAAGGACAACAACCTGGCCGGCCGCGTCGACTACAAGATCGACGAGATCGGTTACCAGGGCAAGCCAGTGGGTTCGGCGGCCATGGCCGTCAGCATGAAGAACGTCGACATCCCGTCGATGCTGGTACTGACCAAGCTCTACCAGGAAAAAGTACAGCCGGCCCAGGCCGCTGCCGCTGCTGGCCAGCCCGTGCCTGAGTTGCAACTGACCGAAGCCGAGCAGACCCTGGCCCAGGCCAACGTCGACCAACTGCTGGCTGCCAAGCCGCAAGTGGCGGTAGAAAACCTGTCGCTGAAAACCACCAATGGCGAGAGCCGCTTCAACCTGGTGGCGGACTTCGCCAAGCCGTCGAGCATGGACCTGCCGCCGGTTGAACTGGGCAAGCAAATCGTTGCGCTGCTGGACGCCAACCTGACCCTGTCCAAGCCGATGATCCAGGACGTTGCCGGCCTGCAGGCGCAGATCGGTGGTGTGACCGACCCGAAAGCCATCGAGCAGCAATCCCAGATGGCCAGCGAGATGATCAGCGGCATGGCCGTGGGTACTCAACTGGCGACCCTGGTGGGTACCGATATCGTGTCCAAGCTGCACTACGCCAACAATGAAGTGACCTTCAACGGCCAGAAAATGACCGTCGAGCAATTCATTGGTTTTGTGCTGGGCAAGTTCGGCGCGGTCAGCGGCGCTCAATAAGATTCGGCTCAAAGTGATGTAGGCCAATTCTGAACAATTGTTCTGAATTGGCCTTTTTTGTACCCCCCTCAAGGATATTGCGCCCCGGGAAAGCTTGGCCGCGTCATCAGATGCCGGCCGCCTGGAGTGTCGTGCAGGTGAACTTATCGCTACAGCTTTCCCTGGTGAGGAAGCTGACGACATGTCGCGTAATATTCATCCGTTTATCCGCCTGGCCCTGTGCAGCCAACTGCTCTGGCCCGTCGTGGCATCGGCCGATGCGGCCTATGATTCGCTGATCAACCAGGCCCGCAGTGGCAACTATGGTCCGGCCCTCAACCTGTTGCGCCAAATGCCCGCCGAGCGCCAGACGCCGGGGCAGGTCAGCGATCACCTGTTGATTGCCAGCTGGGCGCGCCAGGACGCCGAGGTGCTGACGGTCTACGAGGCCCAGGGCCGCTCACGCACCCTCACCACCCAGGCGCTGGCCACCGTCGCCCGCACCTATCGCAACCAGCAGCGTTGGGAACCGGCGATTGCCGTGTATCGCCAGGCGTTGCTGCGCGAGCCGAATAACCCGGACCTGCAACTCGGCCTGGCCCTGACCCAGGCGGACGCCGGCCAGACCGCTGAAGCGATGCAGCGCACCCGCGCCCTGGTGGCCGCCAAGCCCGACGACGCCGACCGCCGCATGGCCCTGGGTTACGCACTGACCCGTGCCGGCTCTACCTATGACGCGCTGTTCGAATTCGACCAGGCGTTCATGCGTGCCGGCAACAAACCTGAAGTCGCCCGCGAATACATCGTCGCCCTGCAACGTGCGCGCCTGCCGGAACCGGCCCTGCGCCTCGCTGCCCGGCGCCCTGGCCTGTTGGACCCGGTCACCCAACGCCGCCTCGAAGGCGACCTGGCCGCCGAGCGCGTGCGCATGGCCGAGTTCGCGACCCGCAGTGAAAAAGAGCGCTACGTCATCGCCGACCGTGCCCTCAAGGATTACGACCAACTGCTCACCACTTGGACACCGGATGCCAACGCCCATGATGACGTGGTGCGCTGGCGCATCGACCGTCTGGGCGCGCTGAAAGCCCGGGCGCGCACCGCCGAGGTGATCCGCGATTACCAAGTGCTGAAGGGCGAAGGCGTGCAACTGCCGACCTACGCCCTGCGCTGGGTCGCTGCCGCCTACCTCGACCAGCGCCAGCCGGAAAAGGCCGCGCCGCTGTATCGCCAGGCCCTGGCGGCAAGCGATGCGGACGCCGGCGATCACGTCGAAGACAGCACCGCGCTGTTCTACGCCCTGCTCGAAAACGATCAAGTGGTGGAAGCCCGCGAAGTCGCCGACAACCTGGCGAGCACCCAGAAACCCCGGGTCGAGCTCAAGGGCTTGCCCATCGGCAACCCCAACGACGCCTGGATGGACGCCCAACAATTGGCCGCCCAGGCCGGCACCTATGGCGCCGACCTGCCCGCCAGCGAAAAAGGCCTGGAAGCCCTGGTGCAACAGGCCCCGGGCAATATCGGCCTGCGCCTGGCCCAGGCCGATATGTACCGTGCCCGCGACTGGCCACGGCGCGCCGAAAACACCCTCAAGGAAACCGAAGCCCAGGCCCCGCGCGACATCGGCCTGGAGGTTTCCCAAGGCCACACTGCCCTCGATCTGCAGGAGTGGCGCCAACTCGATGCACTCACCGACGACGTGGTCGACCGCGCCCCGGACAACCGCCAGGTACAGCGCCTCAGCCGCCTGCGGGATGTGCACGACATGGCCGAATTGCGCGTCGAGGCCTACACCGGCAAAAGCAACGGCGGCGGCGATGACGGCGCGGGCGCGGTGTCCGGCAGCCGCGATTTCGGCATCGAAACCTTGCTCTACAGCCCGCCCATCGATGAAGACTGGCGCGTGTTTGGCGGGGCCGGCTACGCCACCGCCGATTTCGAAGAAGGCACCGGCCAACACCGTTGGCAGCGCCTCGGTGTAGAGCGGCGCACCCGCGACATGACCGTCGAAGCCGAGGTCTCCAACCACTCCTACGGCTTTGGCGACAAGCAGGGCGCACGCATCGCGATTGCCCGCGACATCAATGACCAATGGCAGTACGGCGGCAGTCTCGATTACCTCTCCGCGAGCACCCCGCTGCGGGCACTGAATGCCGACATTACTGCCAACGGCGGCAGCGGGTTTATCCGCTGGCGCGCCAACGAAAGCCGCGAATGGAAACTGGCCCTGAGCCCGTCCCACTTCAGCGACGGCAACAACCGCCTCGAAGCGCTGCTCACCGGTCGCCAGGGCGTGTACAGCTCGCCGGGGGTGCAAGTCGACCTGGGCCTGGAAGTCGGCACCAGCCGCAACACCAAGGAAGACACGCCGTACTTCAACCCGCGCTCGGACTTCAGCGTGCTGCCCACGGCCACCGTCAACCACGTGCTCTACCACCGCTACGAAACCCAGTGGAGCCAGCAGTTCCAGGTGGGGGCGGGCACCTACAGCCAGCGCGACTACGGTACCGGCGGCGTTGCACTGGTGGGCTACGGCCAGCGGTTTCGCTGGAACGACGTGCTCGAAACCGGCGCCAACCTCAGCTGGATCAGCCGACCTTATGACGGTGAGCGCGAAAGCGACCTGCGCCTGATCGTCGACCTCACCTACCGCTTCTAGAAGAGTCCGATCATGCCCGTCTTGTCCCGTTGCCTGTTGGCCCTGGGGTTAATGCTGAGCAGCGCTTGCGCCCAGCAACCCGCACCTTTCACCCCACCCGCCGAGCGGCTCAAGCCTGCCAGCGAAGCGGCGTGGCCGAAGAACCATTTCCTCGGTATCGCCTACCACGACATCGAGGACCGCGACCCCGATCAGGCTGTCGTGGCCGTGCGCACCGAACGTTTGATCGAGCAGTTGGCGTGGCTGCGGGAAAACGGCTACCAGCCCGTCACCGTCGACCAGATTTTGGCGGCCCGCAACGGCGGCCCGGAGTTGCCGGCGAAGGCGATCATGCTCAGCTTCGATGACGGCTACGCGAGCTTCTACACCCGTGTGATGCCGATCCTGCGCAGCTACAACTGGCACGCGCTGCTGGCGCCGGTGGGTTCGTGGGTGGATACGCCGCTGAACCAGCCGGTGGACTTCGCCGGTACACCTCGGCCGCGTTCGGACTTCCTGACCTGGCAGCAGGTGCGCGAGATCGCCCAGTCCGGCCTGGTGGAAATCGCCGCGCACACCGACGCCAACCACAAGGGCGTGCTGGCCAACCCACAAGGCAACCTGCAACCGGCCGCCACCACCCGACGCTTTGACCCGGCGACCCATCGCTACGAAACCGAAGCCCAGTTCCAGGCGCGGATGCGCACCGACGTGACGGCGATCTCCAACAAGATCCGCGCCGTCACCGGCAAGGCGCCGCGCGTGTGGGTGTGGCCTTACGGCGCTGCCGATGGCACCTCGCTGGCGGTGGTGGGCGAGCAGGGTTACCAGATGGCCCTGACCCTGGAAGACGGTCTCGACAGCCTCGGCAACCTGATGAGCAGCCCGCGCTTCCTGGTGGCCTCCGACCCGGACGGCGAACACTACGCCAACGCCATCGTCGCGACCCAGACTGAAGCCCCGCTGCGGGTGCTGCATGTGGACCTGGACAACGTCTACGACCCGGACCCGGAACAGCAGGTGCGCAACCTCGACAAACTGATCCAGCGTGTGGTCGACATGGGTGCCAGCACCGTGTTCCTGCAGGCTTTCGCCGACCCCAAGGGCGATGGCCTGGTGCGTTCGCTGTACTTCCCCAACCGCCATTTGCCGGTGCGCGCCGACCTGTTCAACCGCGTCACCTGGCAACTGCGCACCCGGGCCCACGTGAACGTATTTGCCTGGATGCCGGTGCTCAGTTTCGCCCTCGATTCGAAGCTGCCCCGCGTTACCCGTTGGGACCCGCAAACCGGCAAGGTCGCCATCGACCCGGACCAGTACCAGCGCCTGTCGCCGTTCGATCCGAAAGTGCGGCAGGTCATCGGTGAGATCTACGAAGACCTGGCGCGCACCAGTGCCATCGACGGCGTGCTGTTCCACGACGACGCGGTGCTGTCGGACTTCGAAGACGCCAGCCCGCTGGCGCTCAAGGCCTACGCCGCCAATGGCCTGCCGGACACCATCGAAGCCCTGCGCGCCGACCCTGCGGTGATGCAGCGCTGGACGCGTTTCAAGAGCCGCTACCTGATCGACTTCACCCATGAGCTGACGGCCAAGGTCCGCAAGCTGCGCGGCCCGCAGGTGCAGACTGCACGCAATATCTTCGCCGAACCGATGCTCAACCCGGGCAGCGAAGCCTGGTTCGCGCAGAACCTCGACGACTTCCTCACCAGCTACGACTGGACTGCGCCGATGGCCATGCCGCTGATGGAAGGCCAGGACCTCAAGGGCTCCAACGCCTGGCTGGAAAAGCTCGTGGCCACCGTCAAGGCCCGCCCCGGCGCGCTGCAACGCACAGTCTTCGAGTTGCAAGCCAAGGACTGGCGTACCTCGGCCGCCCCCGATCTGGACGGTGCACAAATGGCCGAGTGGATGGGCGTGCTCAAGCGTCAGGGCGTGACCAGTTTTGGCTACTACCCCGACAACTTCCTGGAGAATTCGCCGGATCTGAAAACCGTGCGTCCGGCCCTTTCCAACCAGTGGAATCCTTGACTCATGTTCGACAGAATCCTCGCGCTTATCGTGTTGTCGCTGGTATTGGGTGTGCCCCTGGGCCTGATCTTTCTGGTCACCGGGCAGTTCCTGATGGACTTCGTCTTCTTCTATCCACTGTTCATGTCCGGCTTGTGGATCGCCGGCGGCCTGTACTTCTGGCTGCACTGGGAGCGCCACTGGCCGTGGGCGGATGACACCCCCGCGCCGGTACTCGCCGGTGAGCCGCTGATCTCGATCCTGATCCCTTGCTACAACGAAGGCGACAACGCCGCCGAGACCATCGGCGCCGCGTTGGCCCAGCAATACCGCAACATCGAAGTGATCGCGATCAACGATGGCTCCAGCGACAACACCGCCGCCGTGCTCGATGCGTTGGCCCTGAAAGAGCCGCGCCTGCGGGTGCTGCACCTGGCGCAAAACCAGGGCAAGGCTGTGGCCTTGCGCATGGGCGCGGTAGCAGCGCGCAGCGAATACCTGGTGTGCATCGACGGCGATGCGTTGCTCTCGCCGAACACCGCGGCGTACCTGGTGGCGCCGATGCTCGACAACCCGCGCCTGGGGGCGGTCACCGGCAACCCGCGCATTCGCACGCGCTCCACCTTGATCGGCCGGGTGCAGGTAGGCGAGTTCTCTTCGATCATCGGCTTGATCAAGCGCACCCAGCGGGTCTTCGGGCGGATCTTCACCGTCTCCGGCGTGGTGGTGGCGTTTCGGCGGGCGGCCCTGGACCGGGTCGACTACTGGAGCACCGACATGATCACCGAAGACATCGACGTGAGCTGGAAGCTGCAACTGGACCACTGGAGCATCTTCTACGAGCCTCGCGCGCTGTGCTGGATCCTGATGCCGGAAACCCTCGGCGGCCTGTGGAAGCAACGCCTGCGCTGGGCCCAGGGCGGCGCTGAAGTGCTGTTCAAAAATATTCGTGGCATCTGGCAATGGCGCCATCGCTACCTGTGGCCGCTGCTGTTCGAGTACTGCCTGTCCACCGGTTGGGCCTTCACCTTTTTGCTCTCGGTGATTTTCTGGGCCGTGGGCAAGGTGGTGACGCTGCCTGCCGCCATCGCCGTCGACTCGCTGATGCCGCCGGCCTTCACCGGCCTGCTGCTGGCGGTGGTGTGCCTGGTGCAGTTCGCGGTGAGCATCATGATCGACCGGCGCTATGAAAAGGGCCTGTGGAAAACCCTGTTCTGGACCGTCTGGTACCCGTTGGTGTTCTGGCTGGTGAGCCTGTTCACCACCCTGGTCAGCTTCCCCAAAGTGTTGTTCCGCCAACACCAGAAACGCGCGCGCTGGGTCAGCCCGGATCGCGGTATCAAAGCCCCCACTACGGATGTGCAGCCATGAACCTGATCCGAACCCAACAGCGCCCGGTGATGTGGGCCATCGACGTATTCCTGACCCTGCTGGCCTGGGCCGGGCTGATTATCCTGCTGGTGCGCGGGCTGGTGCCGATGCTCGACAGCCACGGCGGCCCGCGGATCGATGCGCCGATTTTCGCGGCGCTGGATACCTTGCAGATCTACCTGTGGATTGCCGTGTTCAACGCGATGGTGCTGATCAGTTGGGCACGCTACCAGCAGCGACGTGGCAAGCACTTTGCCCAGCGGCGCTCGGCGGCCAAGGCCTTGAGCGACCAGCATTTGAGCGACAGCTTCAGCCTGGGGGAAGGTGACCTGGAGCAACTGCGCCGCCCGGGTGTGCTGGTGATTCATAACGACCACGAAGGGGGTGTGCAGGAAGTGACAGCCCATGTGTCCCGGCATGTGGAGCGGCCAGGGTTGAAGTTGGTAGCGGGGCAGGAGCGGACCAAGGAGGTTGGTTAACCGGGATATCGAAAAATGGGATCCAATTCACAAAATAACCGCGAACTTTTCTCATCTTTTGGCTACTAACCAGTCTTGATACCGCATTGATGGCCAAGTAATGGCAATTGTAAGCGCCACCATTGGAGGTGTATCAAAACTGTTACCGCTTGTCGGAATAAAAATTCCAATTGCAAGCAATTAAACGTTGCATGATTTATTTATTGTTAATAATCAGCAACTTATATGCCTGTTAAACATAACTTCCCACTAAGCCAGAATCTTGGCCGACTGGAAGTTCGATGTTAGTTTGCCGGCCCCCGCTTTTTCGACGGATCGAACATGTCTTTATTACTGCCACGGACTCGGCTGCTGCTGGGCGTTTGCCTGCTGACTTGCTTCGCACTCAATAGTGCGGTGGCGGCGCCTACGCCTGGCGACCAGGACCTGATCCGCGACCGGCAAAACCGTCTGCTGGAAGAACAGCGCCGGCGCCTTGAAGACCTCAAGGAACTGCCCGGCAAAGAAGCCAAGCCCGAAGCGCCTGCCACCCCGGCTGACACCCGTTGCTTCCCGATCAAAGACATCGAACTCAAGGGCGCCGACAGCCTGTCTGCACCGGACCGCGAGCGCCTGCTCAAGCCATATATCGGCCAGTGCCTGGGCGTGTCCCAGCTCAATCAAGTGCTCAAGGCGATCACTGACTACTACATCGACAAAGGCATGGTCACCAGCCGTGCTTACTTGCCGCAGCAGGACCTTTCCACCGGCCACCTCCAGGTGTTGGTGGTGGAAGGCAAGCTCGAAGGCTTGAAGGGCGCCGACGGCAGCAACCTGTCCCCGCGCGAGCTGGCCATGGCCTTCCCCGGCAAGGTCGGCGAGCAGCTCAACCTGCGGGAAATCGAGCAGTTGGTGGACCAGTTGAATCGCTTGCCGTCCAAGCAGGCGCAAATGGAACTGACCCCCGGCAGCCAGGTGGGCGGCAGTGAAGTGCAGGTCAGGAATGTCCCGCAGAAGCCCTGGCGCGCCAGCCTGTCGCGCAATAACGACGGGCAGAAAAGCACCGGCGAACAACAGTGGGGCGCCGGCCTTGAGTGGGACAGCCCCCTGGGCCTGGCCGACCAGCTTGTGTTGCGCGGCGGCCACGATGCCGTCAGCGACCACCAGAAAACCTCGAAAAACACCATGCTCTACTACAACGTGCCGTGGGGCTGGTGGAACTTCAGCTACACCTACAGCGAGAGTGATTACCGCACCTTTGGCGTAACCAACGACTTTAAATTCAAGCAGAACGGCGACAACGAAAACCACCAACTGCGCGCCGAGCGCGTGATCCATCGTGACGACGTGAGCAAGACCTCGGTGAACGTCGGCCTGTCGCACCTGCGCACCAACAACTACATCCTCGACGTGCGCACCGAGCCCAGCAGCAACCGCCTCAGTGAACTGCAACTGGGCATCAACCACGGTCGCCGCATCGGCAATGCCTTCGTCAACCTCGACCTGGGCATGCAGAACGGTATCGGCGCCTTCGATGCCCAAGCTGAAAACGAGCGCGATCAGTACGGCAATCGCCTGCCCAACGCGCGCTACCGCAAATACACCGCCACCGTCAGCTACTTGCAGCCATTCACGCTATGGGGTGAGTCGTTCAGTTTCTCCAGCCTGGCCACCGGCCAACGCAGTGAAGACATTCTGTTCAGCCCCCAGCGCATGAGCCTCGGCGGCTCGGCCTCGGTGCGCGGTTTCAAAGACCAGCAGCTCACCGGCGACAGCGGCGGCTACTGGCGCAACGACTTGCGCTGGGCGCGCCCGGTGACCTGGGACTGGATGCGCCCGGCCTTTGCCGAATACGGCGCCAGCGTCGGCTACGACCAGGGTGTGATCAGCAACGACCGCTATAACGGTGAAGTGCATGGCCGGGTCTCGAGCAACTCGTTGGAGCTGTTCGCCCGTGGCAAATACGTCAGCACCAGCGTGACCTTTGCCCATTCCCTGGAACGCCCGGCAGTGATGAGCGAGCGCGAAGCGCCGATCTACTTCCGCATGGATTTCTTCCTGTAATTCAACGCCCCGTTACATCGAGAATATGACAATGGATGTTCGCCACTTTGCCTTCCTGGCCCGCCAACCTTCTGCTGCGCTGAAACCGCGAGACTCGTTCTTCGGCCTGCCCAAGCGCGGTTTGGTGCTGATCCTGGCCAACGCGCTGTTCTGGCAGCCGCTGCTGGCCCAGGCCGAAGGCATTGTGGTCAGCGCGCCGGGCACCACCGTCGGCCAGGCCGGCAATGGCGTACCGGTGGTGAACATCGCCACCCCCAATGGCAGTGGCTTGTCCCATAACCAATTCAAGGACTACAACGTCGGCCCCAACGGCGTGATCCTCAACAACGCCAACGGCCCCATGACGAACACCCAGCTGGGTGGCTACATCGTCGGCAACCCCAACCTCAAGGGCGGCGCGGCCAGCGTCATCCTCAACGAAGTCAACGGCGGCAGCCCCAGCCAGTTGCGCGGCTACACCGAAGTGGCGGGCCAGTCGGCCAAGGTCATCGTCGCCAACCCGTACGGCGTCACGTGCAGCGGTTGCGGCTTTATCAACACCCCCAACGTGACCCTCACCACCGGCAAACCGGTGCTCGACGCCAGCGGCCAGTTGCAGCGCTACCAGGTTGACGGCGGCGCCGTGACCATTGACGGCGAAGGCTTGAATGCCAGCAACGTCGACCGCTTCGAAATCATCACCCGCTCGGCCAAGATCAATGCGCAGATCAACGCACGAGAATTGACCGTCATTGCCGGGCGTAACGACGTCGATGCCAAAAGCCTGAAAGCCACCGCGCGCGCCGATGACGGCAGCGCAAAGCCCGAGCTGGCCATCGATTCCTCGGCATTGGGCGGCATGTACGCCGGTGCGATCAAACTGGTGGGCACCGAGGCCGGCGTAGGGGTGAAACTCGACGGTACGCTGGCCGCCAGTGGCGGCGATATCCAGCTGGATGCCAACGGGCGCCTGAGCATGGCGCAGACGGCGACCACCGGTAACCTCAAGGTCACCGCGCAGAACGTGAACCTGACCGACAAGGTCTACGCCGCCGGCAATGTGCAGGTGAGCAGTGCTGAAGAACTGGTCAACCAGAAGAGCCTGGCCGCTGGCCAACGCATCGAACTCAACGCCACCACCGTCACCAACCCGGGCATCATCGAAGCAGGCGTGCAGGCCGATAACAGCCGCAATGCTACCGGCGATGTGGTGGTGAATACGCAAACCCTGAACACCAGCGGCAACGTCCTGGCCAGCCGCTCGCTGAGCGCCACGGCCACCCGGGAACTGAACAACCAGGGCGCAGTGATCCAGGGTAAAACCGTCACGCTGAACAGTGCCAGACTGACCAACCAGGGCGCCACCGCGCGGGTGTATGGCGAGCAAGCGCTGGCGATCAACGCGCCGGCCATCGTCAACCTCGGCGGGCTGATTCGCTTCGGTGCCGATCAGGCGGCAACGCTGCAAACCGATTCGCTGGATAACCGCCAGGGCCATATCCAGGTCGCGGGCGGCAGCTTGACGCTCAACAGCGGCACGCTGAACAACACCGGCGGGCAGATTGTCGCGGGCAACCTCGGTGTGACAGCGGACACGATCAACAACCAGAACGGTTTCCTGGTTGCCGACGCCGTGACGGTCAACGCCGCCCGCCTCGACAACAGTGCCAAGGGCTTGATCAGTGCCGAGAAAGGCGCGCTCAACCTCACCGTCACCAACACCTTCAACAACAGCCAGGGTCATGCCCAGGCTGGCACTGACTTGAACCTGCGCGCCGGTGACGTCGCCAACCAGGACGGCAAGCTGGTGGGTGGGCAACTCACCGCTACCCTCGGCAGCCTCAGCAACAACGACGCAGGTGTACTCAGCGCGGATGCCGGCAAGTTGACCTTGACCGTCGCCCAACAGCTGAACAACGCCAAAGGTCACTTGCAGGCCGCCCAGGGCGACATCGAACTGCACGCCGCGAGCCTGGATAACCAGGGCGGCGCCATCATCGGCAAGCAGTTGCTGCTGGATGCGCGAAGCGGGCAGATCGACAACCGCGCCGGGCGTATCGTCGGTGACCAACTGGACGTGCGCGCCGGCAGCCTCGACAACCGCAGTGCCGGGTTGCTGGCCGGTGGTGTGCCGGGTGTGAGCGTGGTGCTGAACGACCAATTGCTCAACACCCAGGGCCGTATTCAAAGTGAGGGTGACCTGCTGCTGACCGGCAAGCGCCTGGGCAACAGCGCCGGGATCCTGCTGGGCAAGGCCCTCACTGTCACCGCGCAAGACCTCGACAACAGCAGCAAGGGCGCGCTGGTCAGCAATGACGGCGACATCACCCTCAACATCAGCAACCTGCTGACCAACACCAACGGTGTGATCGACGCCGCCGAACGCAGTGTGCTGGTCAAGGCCTTGACCACCCTCAACAACCAGAGCGGCACCTTGCGGGGCAAGCGCTTGGATATCGCGGCGCAAACCCTCGACAACGACCAGGGCCAACTCCTGGCTGGCAATCAGGGCGTGAGCTACCGCGGCCAGGACCTGAGCAATCGCCAGGGCATGATCCTCAGCGGTGGTGCGGCGGTCGACCTGACGCTGGGCACCTTGAACAACCAGGGCGGCACCGTGCAAGGCGACAGCTTGACGGTGACAGCCGACAGCGTCGACAACAGCCAAGACGGTACCAAGGCCGGCGCGTTGACCGCCTTGAAGAGCGACCTGCAACTGACGGTCGAGGCCTTGACCAACCGGGGCGGCAAACTGTTCGGCAAGGAGCACGTCACCGTCTCCGGCGCCACCCTGGACAACAGCGCCAACGGCCAGATCAGCGGCAATCAGCTCAGCCTGACCTCGCGTACCCAACTGACCAACCAAGGCGGCCTGATTGAGTCCAACCAGGGCCTGACCTTCAATGGCGGCAACCTCGACAACAGCGCGGGTGGCCAACTGCGGGCGATGGAAGGCGCCAGCAGCACCCTGACGGTCACCGACCAACTGAATAACCAGAACGGCATTCTTGAATTCGGCAGCCAGGCCTTCAGCCTCAGCGCCGGGCATCTGAATAACCAGGCCGGGCAACTGCAGCACGCTGGCACCGGCGTGTTCAGCCTCAATACCAGCAGCCTCAGCGGCAGCCAGGGCACCATCAATGGCCTGGGCACCGCCGACTGGTCGTTCGGCCGGGTCGATGGCCTCGGCCGTGTGCAACTCAATGAAGCCTTGCACTACACCAGCACCCAGGGCCTGAGCCTCAAGGCCGGCGACCGCTTGGCCAGCGCCAAGGGTCTGACCCTGGATGTCGCCAGCCTGGATAACGCGGGCGAGTTGCTCAGCGACGGTGACCTGACTGTCAACCTGACCGGCGACATGACCAACAGTGGCCGCCTTTCGGCCCAGCAAAAACTGAGCGTGGTCGCCAACAACCTCAGCCAGAACGGCGGGCGTTTGGCCGGCGGCACCACCACCCGCATCACCCTGGGCGGTACGCTGGATAACCTAGGCTACCTCACCGCACGCCAGCAACTCGACATTGCCGCCGCACACATCAACAACCGCGGCACCCTCGGTTCACAAGGCAACGTCAACCTCAGCGCCAGCAATGGCATCAGCAATAGCGCCGACACGCTGCTGTTCAGCGGCGGCGATCTGACCCTGCGCGGGAACAGCTTCAGCAACCTGTACGGCGACGTCTACAGCAAGGGCAACCTGAGTTTCGCGGCGCTCGATGGCGGCATGGCGGCGGGCTTCAGCAACCTTTCCGGTACGGTTGAAAGCGAAGGCAATATCGGCATCAGTGCGCGGAATGTGGAAAACGCCAAGGCTGAATTCGAGTTGGGCCATACCGTCACCACCGGCAGCCTCAATTGGCAGTGCGGCCAGCACTGCGGCGGGCACGACTCGTTCAAGCGCGGTCAAATCACCATCAACCAGACCTACCTTGAATCCGCGATCAAGGACTCGGCCTCTGCACGCCTGGTGGCGGGCAAAGACCTGCTGATCCAGGGCGACAACGTCCAGAACCGCTATAGCCTGCTGGCGGCGAATGGCAACCTGAGCATCACCGCCAACGACCTGCTCAACCAGGGCGCCGCGACTCGCACCGGGCAGAACACCATCGTCATCGGCACCCCGCAGCGCATCGACACCGATGAGTGGGACCGGATGGAATACATCGACGTACCCGCCTTCAACGCAGCGGTGGCAGCGGGTAATTTCGATGAAGCACGCTTTGAGGTGCTCAAGGCCCGGTCGAGCGACTGGCGTTTCTCCGAACAAAGCAACGTCACCACCTGGACCGACAACGGCGGCCCGGGCTACACCGCGACGATACAGGCCGGTGGCGCGGTCAACCTCAACGTTGCGCGCACCTTGCAAAATGGCACGTTGCACACGAACACCCTGGAGCAACTGACCGGCACCCTCGGTGACGACCAGACCGGCATCCCCGTCGGCGGCATCAACATCAACCTGAGCAAGCACGTCAACGACGCCACCGCCCAGGCGCCAAGCAGCGTATTGCCGGTGACCAGCATCGCGCCCGACGGCCGCTACGTACCCGTGGACTACACCGGCGAGTCCTTCACCCCGGTCGACCCCACCACCGCGCCCGGCTTCCAGTTGCCCAAGGGCGACTACGGCCTGTTCATCAAAAACGCCGACCCCACCAGCCACTACCTGATCGAGACCAACCCGAACCTCACCACTGTGGCGGGCTTCTTCAGCTCCGACTACATGCTCGGCAAGCTCGGCTACAGCCCCGACAACGCCTGGCGTCGCCTGGGTGACGGGCAATACGAGTCACGGCTGATCCGCGATGCCGTGCTGGCGCAAACCGGGCAACGCTTCCTCGCCGGTGGCCTGACCAGCGACTACGACCAGTTCCGCTACCTGATGGACAACGCCCTGGCCAGCAAGGACGCCTTGCGCCTGAGCGTCGGCGTATCCCTCACTGACCAGCAAGTCGGCGCCCTGACCCACGACATCGTGTGGATGGAAAACCGCGTGGTCGACGGCCAGACCGTGCTCGTGCCGGTGCTCTACCTGGCCCAGGCCGACTCCCGCAACGTGCGCGGCAACAGCCTGATCCAGGGCCGCGACCTCAACCTGATGACCGGCGGCGACCTGATCAACGTCGGCACCCTGCGCGCCAGCAACAACCTCTCAGTGGCCAGCAGCGGCAGCCTCTACACCGGCGGCCTGATCGAGGCCGGCAACAACCTCAGCCTGCTGGCCCAGGACAGCATCCGCAATTCCATGGCTGGCGAGATACGCGGCACCCAGGTCAGCCTCACCACCCTGAAGGGCGACATCACCAACGACAACACCGCCATCCAGGTGCGCCAGGGTGCCGGCATGCGCACCCTCACCGACAGCAGCGCCGGCACCATCACCGCCCGCGAAAACCTGGCCATCGACGCTGGCCGCGACCTCACCAACCACGGTGCACTCACCGCCGGCGGCGATGCCGACCTGAAAGCCGGGCGCGACCTCAACCTGATCGCCGTCAGCGACACCAGCGAGATCCACGCCTTCAGCGACGGCGGGCACAAATCCAGCATCACCACCGACGTGAAAAACCAAGCGGCCACGGTCACGGCCGGTGGCAACCTGAGCATGGTGGCGGGGCAAGACGTCAACATCATCGGCAGCAACGCCACCGCGGGTAAGGACCTGAACATTCAGGCCGGGCGCGATTTCAACGTGGCGTCTGTCAGCGATGTGCACAACGTCGAAGGCAAGGAAAAAGACGGCAAGAAACGCATTAAGACCGCGGATGAGCAGACCACGCAGTTAGCCAGTGTGCTGACGGCGGGCAGGGACTTTACGAGCCAGGCCGGGCGCGACACCACGCTGGTGGCGAGCAAGATCAGTGCGGGGAATGAGGCTTATCTGTATAGCGGGGATAAGTTGAATTTGCTGGCGGCGCAGAACAGTACTCATACGTTGTATGACATGAAGGAGAACGGTGGCTGGGGCGCGAAGAAAGAGCAGCGAGACGAAGTAACCCGCACCACGAACGTTGGGACCGAGATCAAGACTGGCGGCAACCTCACGTTGATCAGCGAAGGTGACCAGCGTTACCAGGTCGCGAAGCTTGATAGTGGTAATGACATCATTCTTAACAGTGGCGGGGCCATCGTCTTTGAAGGCGTCAAAGACCTTCATGACGAGAGCCATACCAAGAGCAAGGGTGACCTCGCTTGGTTCAGCGCCAAAGGTAAAGGCAACACTGACGAAACGCTGCGCCAGAGTGAAATGATCGCTCAAGGGCAGGTCGTTATCAAAGCTGTCGACGGATTGAAGATTGATGTCAGGCAGATCGATCAGCAAACCGTTAGTCAGACCATCGATACCATGGTCAAAGCCGATCCGAATCTGGCTTGGCTCAAGGATGCTGAAAAGCGCGGTGACGTGGACTGGCGCCAAGTCAAAGAGATCCACGATAGCTTCAAATACAGTAACTCCGGTTTAGGTGCGGGCTCGCAGATTGTAATAGCAATTCTGATGGCCGCATTTGTCGGGCCGTTGGCAATGACTGCGGCTGCAGGTGCTGGAGCAGGCGTCGCTGTCGCGGCAGGTGCGGGAGCCGTAGCGGCAGGCGCTGCGACCAATGCGACGGTTAGTGTCGTTAATAATCGTGGCAACTTAGGGGCGGTGTTCAAGGATGTCACCTCTTCGGATGCTTTGAAGGGGTATACGATTTCCGGTGTGACCGCTGGATTGACCGCAGCTTATTTTGATGGCTGGACCGGAACTCATACTGATCAGGCGACTAAGCAAATAACGGGGCCACAGCTCAACACATGGACTGGTGTAGGGCAGTTTGCCGCGAACCAGACATTGCAAGGCGGTACTTCAACGCTGTTGAGTAAAGCATTGGGGCAGGGCGGCAGTGGGAGTGAGGCGCTGAAAACTGCGCTATTCAATACCCTGGCAGCGGCCAGCTTCAATGCCGTCGGCGACTACACGAAAAAGTGGAACATCGAAAACGGTTCAATTCCCAAGATCGCGATTCATGCGATGGTCGGTGGCCTCTTGGCCGAAGCAACGGGTGGAGATTTCCGTACAGGCGCATTGGCAGCCGGCGCCAATGAGGCACTGGTCGTACAGCTTAACGACATCGTGAAGGGCGACAAGACATTGTTGTCCATGAGTTCTCAACTGGTCGGTGTTTTAGCTGCGGCCACACAAAAAGATGCAGATGCTAGCAAATTGGAGAAGGGTGGCTGGGTGGCGAAAAATGCCACGCAGTACAACCACCAGCTTCACAAGTCTCAAGCCGATGCGTTGGATGAACAGCGACGGTTCCATCCGGAAAAGGCTGATCGTTTGAATGCGGCGGCCTGCGCTTTGGTTAGTTGCGCAGAGTCGATCCCGACCAACGATGAAACCTATAAGGACTTCAAGGCACTTCAGGATCGCGGCGCCACTTTTAGTGAGGAGATCGCGTTACTTGAGGCGACCGGCCAGTTTGGTGGCCGTAGTTGGCAGGATTGGAGCGACGATACGCTCAATGCTCACGGCAAGGCGGTGCAGGTCGTTGGAGCAAGCAAAGACACTGCCCTTGGCCTAGTCGGAGGGGCTACTGCATATACCGGGATGGTGATGTCGTCACCCGCATGTGTTGGCGTTGTTACCTGTGCCTTACCCATCGGCTTAGGAGCGCTTGGCACCACCTCGATGGTGGGGGCATGGGATTCTGCTAGCCGGATTACGGCGGATTTTAAATCCAATGAGCCCGACCGAGTGCTAGCTTCTTTCTTTCCGGAAACCTTTCCAGGAGAGTCGAGCGTAACGTCTGACCTGGCATGGAGCACGGCGAAATCCGCAGCTCAGGCGGCTCTGTTTGGCGGCGCGAGTAAATACTTTAATGGTAAGTTAGCTGGAGAGCTTGCCAGTGGTGCAAAAGGGCTAGGTTCTGCTGGTACGGGCACGACGGCGGGTAGTAATGTTGCAAGTACGACGCCTAAAGTTGATGTTTTTTGGAATAAAACAACAGTTCTAGATAGGACTGTTTATCAACGTAACGACCTCTTTGACCCAGAGGCCCTATCGACCTGGAGAGTACGAGGTAAAACTGTTGAAGGCTCAAACCTTGAGAGGATGGCCTCGGGTCGAGCACCAATTGGGTATGATGGGAAATCAGTTGAGTTACATCATCTCTCGCAAACTGAAGTTAATGGATTCGCTGGTACTCGTGGTTCACTTGCAGAAGTTGGTTCTGTTTTCCATAGCCAGAATAGCAGTGTTCTTCATGTCCCATCCAATGCCGCTCAAAGCTTTAGGTATACTCGTTACAAAGACTCTGCAGAATACAGAAACCCTACGACTGACTATGTTTCAGTTCCTACGGATTTGAATGCAAAAACATTGACAAAGCAGGCTAAAGAGTTTAACTCTTATCAGTCGGATTATTGGAAGTTGCGGGCTCGGAGCGGGGAGTAATTAGGCGTGGATTATTCGAGAATAATTAATCTTATTAAAGAGTCGGATTACGTTGAGTTTGCTGATTATGGTGACGGGATTGCTGATGAGTGGATTTATAAAGCTGAAGCTCGTCTTGGGTTGAAGTTGCCTGATAGCTATAAATGGTGGCTGAAGTGTTATTCTGGCGGGGAAATATCTGGGGAGGAGATTTATAGTATCTACGAAATGGATTTTGATAGTGTAAGGGGGGGGGATATCGTTTATATGTCAATCGTTAACGGTCGAAATGGGTTGTGTGGGAAGGAGAGGCTATTTATCTGCGAACCGCCGGGTGCAGGGGAATCATTTTATTTTGCCACGGACGATGGTCTTAATGATGGAGAGTATCCTGTTTATAGGCTTGAACTTTCTGATCAAACTTCTAGTTTGTATGCGAAAAACTTTATCGATTTCTTAGAAAAAAGAATAATGTCTTTCAGTTGAATAACGATTCTGCGTTTAAAAAATGGTTGAGAAAGGCTCGGTGCAAAAGCGACAGGAGAATTAGCTAGTTCTGGTGGGAAACCCACTGTTGAGTTATTTGGTGGGAAGAATGCTCAAACTCCTGGTGCTATAAACGTGGATGTCCGAGCAGATATTCAGTCTGGTATTCGAGCGGACGCAACGAAACTTCCTTTCAAGGATAGTTCGGTGGGAGAGATTGTTGCTAGTAACCCATTCATTCCCAAGAGTGCAGGTGGTACTAACTCAATGATGGATTTTCTTCCGGAAGCTACTCGCGTGGTTGAGCCTGGTGGAAAGATATTTGTCAACGCAAATGCTGCGAACCCTTACGGAAAAATACCAAGTGCGTAAAGGGGACGGATTTATTTAAATATTTAAAAATCCAGATGAGTTGATTAAATAAATCCGTCCCCTTTGACCCAATGTGGTGAGTTTGAAAACGATTGATACCCGAGGTAAAGGGTGGTCTTATGACATGAGAACCCATATGGACACCTTGCAAAGTTCAAAAATTACCGTGGATGGCGTACCGGCAACGAAAATTTTGGACATCCGAGTTCAACCGGGCGGAATGGCTGACGCGAGCAAGCTTATAGAGTATGGAAAGCAACGTAATATTACTGTGATTATTAAAGAGTTCGGTGGCTAATCATATGGCTGAAATTGAAATTGTCTTTAGCGAGAGGCTACATGATGGCGCTTCAGTTGTATGGGGGCGGCTAATACAACAGCTCAAAAACTTTAATGAGGATACCGTCATTGATGGCTTTACCGGCAAGAAAATAGGGTTGGCGGACGTTTCGAATTACTTGGAGAAAAACAAGTGTCAGAGTTTTTTTATTGAGCTGGCAAACGGTTCTGTCGAGTTTTCGTATGTGGCAGATAAAGCGTTTTATCGGCTTGATATGAAACACCTGGCGAATTCGATTGAAGTTGCACAGACCTTGATTGAAGCTTTAATCGATGAGCCCGGCTTTGTTCAGGCTCGAATTTACGACGCCGAGTATGATCGATGGCAAAATGCCGAGAGTCTTACGCTCTTTGAAGTTGAGCGCGTCGAACACGCTCATCTGCCCAAGAAAAGTAATGGGCTGCCTTTTCCGCTGACCCAAGAGGTCGTAGATATATCAAAAAATCCTGGGCGTTGGGTTTTAAGAAACGGCTACATTGAGGCGGTTGGCGCTTTCATGTGGGTAAGCAAATCCTTGCTTCAGTTAGTGGGTGTCGACGAAAAGAAGTTAATGGATATCGACTGCTTTGCAGTAGAAGATTTGGGCGGCGTTTTGAAGATTGCTGCCTATAATCAGTGCTTCACTGCAGCCGTAGGGGCTCAGGCAGAGAGGCAGGACTTGCTGAGAGAAGTTTTGTTTAACGCGTGAATTAGAGCGAGAATCGGGCGCGGGAAATAGGGTTCAGGCCACGGTTTTCTAATTAAAGTATTAATAGTGGTCTGACCCCCTATTTCTCGGTCGATGATATAACAGCGTAAAGGGGGCGGATTTATTTAAATATTAAAAATTTCTTATGAGTTAATTAAATAAATCCGTCCCCTTTAACCAAATGCAAGTGGTATCTGTAATAAGTGTAGTGCAGGTTTGACGGGTAATAGTGACCTGAATGGGGTGGTTAAACAATTCAGTCAGCGCTATCCTACTCTTCTGCTAAGAGTTACCGCTGAGGGAGGGGCAGCAATGCCAAATCGTCTAACAGTCCTAGTTAAAGATGGGAGAATAGTTAATGGACAATGAAGAAGCGCTTAAAGTCATTGACAGTATGATGTGGGTAAAGAAAGCCTCAATTTTCCTTCTGTTGCTTGATTATGCTCTACGTAACCTTGACTCGGCGAGTGATACGCAAAAAAAATGTCAGGAGGCAGTTGATAAGTGTTGGCGATGGTTGTCTGATCGAGGGCTCAGTGCTGATGAATTAGCATATTATCTAGACTCCGATGATATGCAGAGCGGACCGCTGGCAGAAGGAAATTTTGCATCTGAAAGCGTAGAACAAAATAGTTTAATTTTAATATTGTTGGTGATCGGTTTTTTTGCCAATAAGGCCTATAAGATTGTAGGGCTACAAGAGCAAATGTCTGAGCCGGTATGTGAGGCGGACGAGAGCTCTGCTGTATATATTGTTGCTTATATTGAACGGATAGGCTTGTCTGATAAGTTGAGTGTTTATCTATCTGCACACGTTTTGGAAAATAGGGGGCAATCCACGTTTTAATGCTGGCAGAGTTGCTCTTTAACGTAAAGGGCAAGGATTTATTTAGGACGTAAAAGTGACGGATTTGTTTAAATATTAGATTTAAAAACTCCAGCTAGGTCAATTAAATAAATCCGTCCCCTTTGCCCAGAGTGAGTATAAAAAATGGAAAACTTGGAACTCTCCGAGTTAAAATTTCCGAGTATGAGAGAGGAGCTGGTTTCCTATCTGGCAGGTTTGTCGGACTCAGATTACCAGTTCCGTGCCTGGGTAGAACGTTCATCGCCGAATTTAGCTTATGATGAACTTGATTACACAATACATTTTTTATATGACGATACAGGGCTCGCTGAAAATGCATACACTTGGATAGGGCTAGTTTTGAAAAATGATCAGGAAGCTAGAGCCATCGAGGACGTGGTTCAAGCTATTGACGCGCTTTTTGATAAGTATGGTCCTGATCTTTCTGATAAAGAGTATTTGGAAAAAGAAGAGTGGGCACGCATAGTGTGCGTTTCTAAAGATGCTTTAAAAGTTTTGCTTCATGGTAAGTGAGGTTGTTTAACCGAGTTAAAGGGGCGGCACCCAGGCCGCCCGGCTTTTACTCAGGATGGATCGGTATTGAGTCTGCGACTGATGACATCCAGCAAATCACACCCATCGCGCAGCGGAATCGCCAGCAATTGGGCGAAGTCTTGAAGCACCACAGCATCGCTGCTGAGTTGGTCGCGGAAGGCCAGGTTTTCCAGCAGTTGGGTGACGGCGCGAATCCGGTACACGGCGGCGTCGTGGAGGACATCGAGGGGCGCATGGGTGTCGATAAGCAGGGCGGGGACGGTGCAGTCGTGGCCCGTGAGGGGCATGTATCGATTCATTGTCAGTACTCTGTTGGTGGATTAAGCCACCACTCATTCGTCGCCAAACGAATGGGTGGCGGCCGTACGCAGGTTGGCGAACCGGCAACAGAGAAAACCGGCAGACCCGAAGGTCTCCCGCGCACAGCCGCCATATCATGCACAGCTTTGCGGGTGCAAAAACACCTGCATAGAAGCGGGATGCTTTTGCGCTCTGTTGTCAGGTCGCCAAACCTGAATCGCCATGTGGGCGACGGCCCGGACTATAAGCCCGCACCCAAACCCACGCAAGGCAGCAAAGTACTGGCCCACTCCCAATGCCTCATGTCTTCACCCCCATTGCCGACACCCTGGCGATGATTAAACGCATCCACCCACCACCAACATTAAAGGACTGATGTGAAAAACCTTCTCCTGATTCTCCTCTCCACCCTCATCCTCGGCGGCTGCGTCAGCCAGCCCCTCACGCCCGAGCATCGCGCACAGGTCAAGACGGTCAAAGTGCTGCCCGTAAAGTGGGAAAAGAACATGGTCTACATGGGCCGTGAACAAGCCTGGGGTGCGGCCCTGGGCGCCGGGCTTGGTGCGGGCGTCGGCATGGCCAGCGGCGCGTCCAAGCTGGGCACGGCGGCCTTGAGCGGCGCGGGGTTTGCCGCCGGCATGAAGGCAGGGCAACTGGCCGAGATGTCGACGCCGGCCGCGATCCTCACGGTGATGGACGCCGAAAATATCGACTTGGGCGTGTTGCTCAAGCAGGCCTTTATCGATGCCTTGGGTAAGACGTCATCGCTCAAAGTGGTGGGTGACGACGAGCCGGCCGATGCGCAGATTCAACTGACGGTAGGCGAGTGGGGCTTTCGCCTGACCCAGGGTTTCAGCAGCGTGGTCTACCCGACGCTAACCGTGGTGGCGCGCATGGACCGTGGCGACGAGATGCTCTGGCGCACGGTGGAGTCGATCACGCCGTTCAATGGCCAGAATGTCTACGGTTACACGCCGCTCACTTATCGCACTGATCCTGAGGCGTTGCGCCGCGCGTTGACGGGTATCACGCAGATCTCCGGGAGTTATCTGGTGAAGGAGCTCAAGTAGACCAGCGAGAGGTCGCCGCGTGGCTTGCGGTGGCTGATCCTGACGCGAGCAGTTTGATAGAACCCGCCGAGCACCTTGAACATTTTGTATATCCCAGTGTCTTTACCCCGCCCACCCGCAACCGGTCGGGCTGCATGGACTGCAGCGTTTTCAAATGACATTAAGGATTAATGTGAACCTCGCCCCCCAAGCCTCTTTTCTGTCACCGCCCGCTGTGGTGCACAGGCGCGCGCCTGCGTTTCAGGAACGCACCCTGGGGGAATGCATTCGGATCAATTGATCCCTCGCTTAGTACACCTACTGCCGCCGGGCCTATTGGCGGCTTTTAATGTAGTTCATGGAGTTTGAAATGAAGCGTAAGCAGTTCCAGAAAAACCTGTTGGCACTCATGGTCGGCGCAATCAGTTCGCAAGCGCTGGCCGTGGAGTTCGACCTGGGGCAGGGCAAGAACATTTGGGTCGGCGAGACCTTTAATGAGTCATTGATTATCAACGGGACGTTCTCCGAAGTAGTGGTGCCGACCACCACCAACCCTGCCGGACTGGGTGTGGCCAACACCACTATCCAGGGTTCGTTGATCAACCGTGCCGACATCACTCTGGATTCCCAGGGCGCCGCCATCCGTGCGATTGCCCTGGACCCGCTTTTCTGGTCGGGCCCGCAGAACCTGAGCCCGGGAACTGTCACCGGGGACGTGGTCCAGGCGGGCAACATTCTTATGAAAAATGGGGGTTACGAGGGGCTTGAGATCGGCGCGACGACCATCGGTGGAAGTGTCATCAACTCCGGCACCATCCGTTCCACGCTGCCCCTGACGCCGCCGGCTTCACCTTCCTACGTGGATGGCGGCGAAGGCATTTACCTGCATGGCACCACCATCGCCGGCGACGTCTCGAACACCGGTGTGATCGACATGAACGGTGATTACGCCATCGGCCTGATCCTCGACCGTCAGAACAATCTGGGGACCACCGTCGGCGGCAAAATCCTCAACGCCGGCACGCTCAAGGCGACGGGCGAGGGCGCCTGGGGCATCGAGGTGGAAACCGACACCAACCCTCTGCGCATCGAAAACAGCGGCCTGCTTTCTGCCAACGGCAATGACGCCAAGACGGTGATGTTTCTAAACGGTAAGGTCGACTACATCCTCAACACCGGCACCGTCGAGGCCACGGGCACCAACGCCAATGCCTTCGAGTTTGCCGGGGCAACCTTTGCCCAGAACAGCGCGACCGGCGCGCGCGGCATCGTTAACCGCGGCACGATCAGCGCCGATGGTACAGCCATTCATGTAGATGCCGCGGACCAGACCTCGGCGTTCGAGATCAACCAGCAAGCCGGCGAAATCCGCAGTAACGCCGGCATCGCCATCGACGCCGCCAACCTTGCCACGCTGAATTGGACCGGCGGCAAAATCACCGGCGACCTGCTCAACTTGAGCGCGGTGAATGTCGCAGGCCAGGCCGATTTCACCGGCAGCCGCATCATCGCGCCGGTATCGGTCAACTCGGGCTCGCTGAACCTGTCGGCGCCCGGTACTGCGATCACTGGCAACCTCAACATTGCTAGCGGCGCAGGTATTGATATGCACCTGGCCGACAGCGTAGTGCCGACAACGCCGTACCTGACTGTCAACGGTGCAGCGAATTTCGCCCAGGCTTCGAAGCTGACCGTGAGCGCCAAGCCGGGCGACTTCGCCAGCACCAACAACGGCACTCAGTACACCCTGTTGCAAGCCACCAGCGTGCAAGACAATGGCCTGTCTGTGGCCAGCTCGTCCTCTCTGCTGAGCGTGCTGAGCTACTCGGCCGACGCGCAAACGGTCAAGGCCGTGGTGGCGGTTAAAGACAACCAGCAAGTGCAGCAGGAGCTCGCCGCGGTGGGCGCCGGCGCTGCGTCAGCGACGGCGGTGAACACCTTTAAAAACGACGTACTGAGCGGACTCAATCAGAACGACCCAGTGTTCCAAACCCTGGCTGACGCCGGCACAGCACAGCAGCTTGCTCAGGTCAGCGAACAACTCAAGCCGGACGTCAACCGCGGCGCCCTGGACGTGGCGTTGTCGGGCCAGGCCGTGGTCAACGGCGCGATCTTCAACCGCCTCACCGACCAGCGCGAAAGCCGTCAAACCGGCGGCGTGTGGGTGCAGGGCCTGAGCAGCAACATGGACCAGGACGGGCGTGGCGGCAACAACGGCTACTCGGCCAACAGCAGCGGCATGGCCGTGGGTGTGGACGGGCGCTTGAACGACACCACCACGTTGGGCGTGGCTTACAGCTACCTTAACTCCAACATCCATTCCGACCTCGGCAACAAGACCGATGTGGAGGGCCATGCGCTGTCGCTGTACGGCAACTGGTCGCTGCAAAACTGGTTCGTCGACGGCAGCCTCAGCTATGGCCATAACGACAACGACAGCAAACGCCATATCGCCGGCACCACAGCCAAGGGCAGTTACGACAGCAATGTGCTGTCTGCCAGTGTGATCGGCGGCTACAGCTTCAAGCCGTCGCAGGCCGTGGTGATCGAGCCGCGTGTGGCAGCGCGTTACGCCAACGTGCGCATGGACGGTTTCGACGAGAAGGGCTCCTCGGCCGCGCTGAGCACCCAGTCGCAACGCTATGAAGTGGGCGAGCTGGGCGCTGGTGTGCGCTTGGCGGGCAACTTGCCCATGGGTGCCGGTAGCTTGCAGCCGGAAGCAACCTTGATGGCGTATCACGACCTGATGGGTGATCGCGTCGCACAAACCTCCAGCTATGTGCTCGGCGGTTCTGCGTTCACCGTCACCGGCGCTTCGGTGGCGCGTGACAGCTATGAAGCCAGTGTCGGCGTGAACTACCAGGTGTCGGACTTTACCGTGGGTGCCAGCTACACCCGCCAGGCCCGCAGTGGTTTTGATGCCGATGGGGTCATGCTCAAGGCGCGGTACGCGTTTTAAGTATTACGGCCGATAGAAAACGGCATCGGGCTGCGGTTCTCCCACGTAGCCCGAGCCAGATTTTTAAATGTGCTCAAGGAAGTAACCCATGAAAAAGACCTCACTCTTAATCCTCGCCCTGGCCTTGGCCGGCTGCCACTCCACTGCCAGGAACTCCTCGCCAAGCCTGCTGACGGACGGCGTCCAGTTGCAGCAGAAAAAGGTCGAGGTGGACGCCGAACACGCCAAGGTCATCATGAAGGCAACCGGTTTTACCTATCCGGTGCAGTTCTCCGTACGCCGTAGTTCCGATGCAGATCAGCGACCGGAAATCCTCGGGACGGTGGTGGATTCCGGCCGTGGCAAGGTATTCGGCTGGATCGCCAAGATGAACGAAGTGGGCAACAGCGCCGTCGCCAAACGCTTCCCGCAGTTGGAAGTGCAGGCTGACCCGGGGCAGCCCTTTGAAGTGATCGGCGAGTCACGGGTCTACAACGCCAACTATGTCGGCCTCGTCAAAACCTATGTGTATGAGTGCGGCCCCATGAGTTCGACCTTCAAGCCTGAGAAGCAAAAGGTTTACCTGGTGGAATTCGTGATTATCGGGAAGGGCTGTGAGCAGCATGTGTATGACGTAACTGCGCCTAACGAGCGTGTCCCGGTGGCGACTGTGGCAGCGACGGGAAATATTCCGTCGCTCTAAGTTGCTTTAACCCGAATCGCCAGCCCCTTGCGTCTGACCTTGTGAACGGATCATTCATTCACGAGGTTCAGCCCATGTCCCGTCCTCTTCTGCTGTTGCGCCCTGCCGCCCAAGGCTTCACCGTGACCCTGCTGGTGGCGCTTGCCGGGTGTGGGCTTTCTTCATCCCGTGACGTGGCCAAGCCCGCTGAGTCGGCGCCTGTCGTGGAGGTGCAAAGTGAGCCCGCCAGCGTCCAGGGGGCCATGGTCAAGCGGAGGGTTGCGCCTGCACCGATGGCGTCGCGATTGGTCATGAACGACTCGATCGCCATGCAATACCAGACCGAGCCTCGGGAGCACTATCAGAACCTCCCGGACAACCCGATTCGCAGCGTTGCCGAAACACCGGTCTCCACCTTCAGCGTCGATGTCGACACCGGCAGCTATGCCAACGTACGACGTTTCCTTAATCAAGGCAGCCTGCCGCCCGAAGGTGCTGTGCGACTTGAGGAGATGGTCAATTACTTCCCTTATGACTACGCCTTGCCCACCGACGGCTCGCCCTTTGGCGTGACCACTGAAGTGGCACCGTCGCCGTGGAACCCTCACAGCCGGCTGTTGCGCATCGGCATCAAGGCCTCGGACCACGCCGTGGCGGACCTGGCTCCGGCTAACCTGGTGTTCCTGGTGGACGTATCCGGCTCGATGAATCGCCGCGAAGGCCTGCCGCTGGTCAAGAGCACCCTGAAACTGTTGGTGGATCAATTGCGCGACCAGGACCGCGTCTCGCTGGTGGTCTACGCCGGCGAATCGCGAGTGGTGCTCAAGCCCACCTCGGGCCGGGACAAAACCAAAATCCGCAACGCCATCGACCAACTCACCGCCGGTGGCTCCACCGCAGGCGCGTCGGGGATCGAAATGGCCTACCAAATGGCCCGCGAAGGGTTTATCGACAAAGGCATCAACCGCATCCTGCTGGCCACCGACGGTGACTTCAACGTAGGCGTGAGCGACTTCGACAGCCTCAAGCAATTGGCGGTCGACCAGCGCAAAAGCGGCGTGTCCCTGACCACCCTCGGCTTCGGTGTGGATAACTACAACGAACACCTGATGGAACAACTGGCCGATGCCGGTGATGGCAACTACGCCTATATCGACAACCTGCGCGAAGCCCGCAAAGTGCTGGTGGACCAGCTCAGCTCGACCCTCGCTGTGGTGGCCCGGGATGTGAAGCTGCAAGTGGAATTCAATCCGGCGCAGGTCAGCGAATACCGATTGCTCGGCTATGAAAACCGCGCCCTGAAGCGTGAGGATTTCAACAACGACAAGGTCGACGCCGGAGAAATCGGTGCCGGGCACACGGTGACCGCGTTGTATGAAATTGTCCCGAAGGGTGAACAGGGCTGGCTGGAGCCACTGCGCTACGCATCGGCAACCAAGGCTGACGGTAAAACTGATGAGTTGGCGATGTTGCGGGTACGCTACAAACCAGCGGAAGGCGGCGATAGCCGACTGATCGAACACCCGATCAGCAACCAGCACAGCGGCAAACCCAGCGACGACCTGCGCTTCTCTGCTGCCGTGGCCGCCTTCGCCCAGCAACTCAAGGGTGATGGCCGCTACACTGGCAGCATGAGTTTCAAGGACACGGCCGCACTGGCCCGCTCCGCTCGGGGCGACGACCCTTTTGGTTTGCGCGGCGAGTTTGTGCAACTGGTCGAATTGGCCCAGAGCCTCCAGGCTCCGGCCAAACACTGATCCACCTCAAAGGAGTGCGCCACCTGATGGATTCACCCAGCGACGAAGCCCTGCTGTCCCGCTACCGCAGCGGCGACGGTGCAGCGTTCGAGGCCCTGTATGCGCGGCATCGACAGGGCCTGTACCGTTTTCTCGTGTCCTTGAGCAACAAGGCCGAACTGGCCGAGGAAGTGTTCCAGGACACCTGGCTCAGCCTGATCCGCAGCACCAGCGAGCCACAGGGGCGGGCGAGTTTTCGCACCTGGCTGTTCCAGATTGCCCGCAACCGCCTGATCGACCACTGGCGCAAGCACGGCATCCACAACCCGCTGCACGACAGCTACGATGAGCAGCTTCACGGCCAGCCCGACGACAGCGCCGGGCCTGAGCAACTGCTGAGCCTGAGCCGTGATCAGGCGCGCCTGGACAGCGCACTGCAAGACTTGCCCGAAGACCAGCGCGAAGTGTTCCTGCTGCGCCTGCATGGCGAGCTGGAAGTGCCACAAATCGCCGCGCTCACCGGCGCCCCACTGGAAACGGTAAAAAGCCGCTTGCGTTACGCCCAGCAGAAACTGCGCCGACTGCTGGCCGAGGAGGTACCCGCATGACTGACCCCCGACATACCCAGGACTCGAACGACGAGCTGCTGATCGAGCATTTCCGTCAACACACCAGCGGCGAGCCGCCGGCTTCCCTGGACGCCTTCATCCTGGCCACCGCCCACCGTGAAGCACCGGTGCGGCAACCCGGCCTGTGGCAGCGTTGGTTACAGGCCTGCCAACGGCCGCGCTGGCAGATGGCGTTTGCCACCGTCGCGGGTGTGGCCCTGATGATTGGTTTGGTCACGCGCTCGCCGGTGCCGCAGCCGGAGTTATCCACAGGTACTTACGCGGCGGCTCCGCAAGAACTCGCTCGTCCGGCCCCGGCAGCGGCGCCGATGGCTCGATTCTCCGTGGCTCCGCAGGCTGACAGTGCGCCGCAGGTGCAGGCAGAAGTCGCGGGTTCGCTGGCGGATGAGCCGGTGGCGAAGATGAGCAAGCGCTCGGCTGTTGTGCTGCCGTCATTGGAGCAAGGGCTGCAGGAGATCCTGCGGTTGCGGCAGGCGGGAGAGGCGAAGGCGGCGGATGAGAAGCTGTTGGAGTTGCACAAGCGCTTTCCCAAGGAAGACTTGCCGGCGCGGTTGGAGGTGTTGCAGAAACCCTGAATCGACGCCCACAAAAAAGCCCCAGGCCTTTCGACCTGGGGCTTTTTCATCTGTATCTGGTGCACCCGGCGGGATTCGAACCCACGACCCCTGCCTTCGGAGGGCAGTACTCTATCCAGCTGAGCTACGGATGCTTGTGCGGGCGACATCATACCCATGTCGACCTTGGGCGTCCATGCCGCTTTTCGGCCTGTTGCCAGTAGGATTAGGCGCTGCCGAAGCCCTGTACCGGGCATCTCGACGAATTGCGGTTGAACTCGCCCGAAACACGCTGATCAGAAAAATCGAGCAAATGCGCCGTTTTCGTTCTTTTTTTCGAACAGACTATTGCCCTGCACCCCCATTGATCCTAGGATTCGTTTGAGATTTCAAACGCTCCTGCCTGGGTGCTGAACCGCACATTTGTCCTTTCGTGCGCTATTTACGTGCTTGCGCCCAGTGAATGATTTCCCTGACGGCAGCCCTCAAGGCGCCTTTCAACAACTCTAATTCGCTCCGCGCGTGCGCGGTGCTGTTAAGGAAAGCCGACATGCAGCTCAAAGACACCCAGTTGTTCCGCCAGCAAGCCTTTATTGATGGCGCTTGGGTCGATGCGGACAACGGTCAAACGATCAAGGTCAACAACCCCGCTACCGGCGAAATCCTCGGTACCGTGCCAAAAATGGGCGCCGCCGAAACCCGTCGCGCCATTGAAGCAGCTGACAAGGCCCTGCCGGCCTGGCGTGCACTTACCGCCAAGGACCGCGCCAACAAGCTGCGCCGCTGGTTCGAGCTGATCATCGAGAACCAGGATGACCTGGCTCGCCTGATGACCCTGGAACAAGGCAAGCCGCTGGCCGAAGCCAAGGGCGAAATCGTCTATGCCGCCTCGTTCATCGAGTGGTTCGCCGAAGAAGCCAAGCGCGTCTACGGTGATGTGATTCCCGGCCACCAGCCGGACAAGCGCCTGATCGTGATCAAGCAACCAATCGGCGTTACCGCTGCCATCACCCCGTGGAACTTCCCGGCCGCGATGATCACCCGTAAAGCCGGCCCGGCCCTGGCTGCCGGTTGCACCATGGTGCTCAAGCCTGCATCGCAAACCCCGTTCTCCGCGTTCGCCCTGGCCGAGCTGGCCCAGCGTGCCGGCATTCCGAAAGGCGTGTTCAGCGTGGTCTCCGGCAGCGCCGGCGATATCGGCAGCGAGCTGACCAGCAACCCGATCGTGCGTAAGTTGTCCTTCACCGGCTCCACCGAAATCGGTCGCCAGCTGATGGCCGAATGCGCCAAGGACATCAAGAAGGTTTCCCTGGAACTGGGCGGTAACGCGCCGTTTATCGTGTTCGACGACGCAGACCTGGATAAGGCCGTCGAAGGCGCGATCATTTCCAAGTACCGCAACAACGGCCAGACCTGCGTCTGCGCCAACCGCCTGTACATCCAGGATTCGGTGTACGACGCGTTCGCCGAGAAACTGAAAGTGGCAGTGGCCAAGCTGAAGATCGGCAATGGTCTGGAAGAGGGCACCACCACCGGCCCGCTGATCGACGAGAAGGCCGTGGCCAAGGTTCAGGAGCACATCGCTGACGCCCTGAGCAAAGGCGCGACCCTGTTGGCTGGCGGCAAGGTGATGGAAGGCAACTTCTTCGAGCCGACCATCCTGGTCAACGTGCCGAAAGATGCTGCCGTGGCCAAGGAAGAAACCTTCGGCCCACTAGCGCCGCTGTTCCGCTTCAAAGACGAAGCCGAAGTGATCGCGATGTCCAACGACACCGAGTTCGGCCTGGCTTCCTACTTCTATGCCCGCGACCTGGGCCGTGTGTTCCGTGTGGCTGAAGCCCTGGAATACGGCATGGTCGGCGTCAACACCGGGTTGATCTCCAACGAAGTGGCGCCGTTCGGCGGCATCAAGGCTTCGGGCCTGGGCCGTGAAGGCTCCAAGTACGGGATCGAGGATTACCTGGAAATCAAATACCTCTGCCTGGGCATCTAAGCCCGGCAAGGCATTGTTGCAAACGCAAAGGGCACGAGAGCGCTGTCCCTTTGCGTGTTTCACCCGTTATTCGTAGTGGCCGGGAAAGCTGTGGCAGTCGATCATCGCATGCTGCCGTAGTTGCCTCCCCGCCACGTATTCCTTGGACCACGCCACCCGATGAGTGGCGAATGAGGACTTTATGAGCAAGACCAACGCATCCCTGATGAAACGCCGCGAAGCCGCTGTACCACGCGGTGTTGGCCAGATTCACCCGATCTTCGCCGAGTCGGCGAAGAACGCCACCGTGACCGACGTTGAAGGTCGCGAGTTCATCGACTTCGCCGGTGGTATCGCCGTGCTGAACACCGGCCACGTGCACCCGAAAATCATCGCCGCCGTGACCGAACAGCTGAACAAGCTGACTCACACCTGCTTCCAGGTACTGGCTTACGAACCGTACGTTGAGCTGTGCGAAAAAGTTAACGCCAAGGTCCCGGGTGATTTCGCCAAGAAAACCCTGCTGGTCACCACCGGTTCCGAAGCGGTAGAGAACGCCGTGAAGATCGCCCGTGCCGCCACTGGCCGTGCCGGCGTGATCGCGTTCACCGGCGCCTACCACGGTCGCACCATGATGACCCTGGGCCTCACCGGCAAAGTCGTGCCGTACTCGGCCGGCATGGGCCTGATGCCAGGCGGCGTGTTCCGCGCGCTGTTCCCGAACGAACTGCACGGTGTGAGCGATGACGACTCCATCGCCAGCATCGAACGCATCTTCAAGAACGATGCCGAGCCGCGTGATATCGCTGCCATCATCATCGAGCCGGTGCAGGGCGAAGGCGGTTTCTACGTCGCGCCTAAATCCTTCATGAAGCGCCTGCGCGAACTGTGCGACAAGCACGGCATCCTGCTGATCGCCGACGAAGTGCAAACCGGTGCTGGCCGTACCGGTACTTTCTTCGCCATGGAACAGATGGGCGTTGCCGCCGACCTGACCACCTTCGCCAAATCCATCGCAGGCGGCTTCCCGCTGGCCGGTGTATGCGGCAAGGCTGAATACATGGACGCCATTGCGCCAGGTGGCCTGGGCGGCACTTACGCTGGCAGCCCGATCGCTTGCGCCGCGGCCCTGGCCGTGATGGAAGTGTTCGAAGAAGAGCACCTGCTGGACCGCTGCAAGGCTGTGGGCGAGCGCCTGGTGACCGGTCTGAAAGCGATCCAGGCCAAGTACCCGGTGATCGGCGAAGTGCGTGCCCTGGGCGCGATGATTGCGGTCGAGCTGTTCGAAGATGGCGACAGCCACAAGCCGAACGCCGCTGCTGTCGCTTCCGTGGTGGCCAAGGCGCGTGACAAGGGCTTGATCCTGCTGTCCTGCGGCACCTACGGCAACGTGTTGCGCGTGCTGGTTCCGCTGACTTCGCCGGACGAGCAGTTGGACAAAGGCCTGGCGATCATCGAAGAGTGCTTCTCCGAGCTGTGATCAAAAGTTGACCTGATCGACAAAAAACCCGCTTAGGCGGGTTTTTTTGTGCCCGATGAACGGTATTCAGCCGTTGTTCATTGTACGCAGGCGGCTCCTTTGTCTAAGGTGCTGGTATTGCCGATGGAGCGTGCTGGATGACTGCTGTTGATTTACCGGCTGTACCCCGTGTGTTGATTGCCGAGGCCGACCCTTGGTCCCGAGATCTGCTCAAGCAGGTGTTGCTGAATGTGCGCTGTGACGCACGGCTGGATGTGTGTGCCGATGGCCAGCGGGCCACCGAGTTGCTGCGTGACAAACCCTATGACCTGATCATTGCCGATTGGGAGCTGCCCGGCGTCGATGGCCTGAGCCTGCTGCGCAGCGTGCGCCTGCAACGGCGTACGCCGCTGTTGCCGTTTATCCTGCTGAGTACCCGCAACGACAGCGCCAGTGTGCGCGAAGCCTTGCCCCTGGCACCGACCGCGTACCTGACCAAACCCCTGAACATGGAAAGCCTGACCCAGCGCCTGCAGGACTTGCTGCTGAACGAAGGTGAGACGGTGTATTGCGAAGTCCCGGCCCTGGCGCCGGGCATGACCTTGCCGGTGTTTCTGGAGCGCCGCCGGGAAGCCTCCGACGGCGCGCCGCTGCGGGTCGACGTGCAGGCTGCGGTGCAACATAGCCTGGAGCCGGAGGGCCTGGACCTCAAGCGTCTGGAAGAGCAGGTGCGCATGGACCCTCAGATTACTGCCGTGTTGATCGCCGCCGCCAACAGCGCCGGCCATCACGGTTCGCCGGTACAGACCCTGGGCATGGCCCTGCACAAGCTGGCGGCGGGGCAGAGCATGAACCTGATCCTGGGGCTCGCCCTCAAGCACAACGTGGTACTGAGCGACCCGAGCCTTGTGGATTACGCCGAGCGTCATTGGCAGCTGTCCCAGCGTACCGCCGACTACGCCCGCAGCCTGGCGCGCATGCTCGACCTGGATCACGAGCGCTGCTACAGCGCCGGGATCCTCCATCGCCTTGGCGACCTGGCCTTGCTGCGGTGCCTGCAAGACTGGCTGCTGGGCGGTGGCGAACTGGATGATGAAGCGATTGGCGAGTCCCTCTACACCTTCGGCGCGGCCTATGGTTCGGCACTGCGCACACGCTGGCGCCTGCCGCTGGAGTTGCGCCAGTTGATCGCGGCGATTTATTCGCTGGAGGGCGGGGTGTATTCCCGCGAAGCGCTGGTGATGAACCTGGCGGCGCAACTGGCGCGGCTGACCGAGCATGAAGGCGTCGAGGCATTGGCGAAAGGCAAGACGGCACGCTTGCTCAAGGTGGGTTTGCCGGAATTGACGCGTATGCGCAAAACCTAGCAGGCGATGCGTGCCAGTGTGGGAGCTGGCTTGCCTGCGATAGCATCATCCCGGTACAACCAACACGCCGAGGTGCCTGCATCGCGGGCAAGCCCGGCTCCCACAGGTCATCGTGTGGCGTCAGCCGGGGAGCACGCGGTTTTTGCCCTGGCGCTTGGCCTCGTACATGGCCGCGTCAGCGCGGGCAAACAGGCTGTCCACATTGGCGTCCTCGGCGGTCAGGCTGGCCAGGCCCTGGCTGACGGTGACCGCGAAGCTCTCACCGTCGTGGCTGAAACTCAGCTGCGCAATCTCGTGCCCCAGGCGTTCGGCCACCTGCATTGCCATCTCCGGGGCACAACCGGGCAGTATGGCGGCGAATTCTTCGCCGCCAATGCGCCCGAACAGGTCGCCACGGCGCAGAACTCCCCGACCGCTCTCGGCGATACGCTGCAACACCTGATCGCCTTCCAGGTGGCCGTAGGTGTCGTTCACCACCTTGAAGTCATCGATGTCCAGCAACAGGAACGCCAGGGGCGTGCCTTGCAGGCAGGCGCGTTCAAACTCGTGGTGGGCGCACTCGAAGAAATGCCGGCGGTTGCTGCTGCGGGTCAGCACATCGGTGGTGGCCAGGCGGTGCAGCTCGAGTTCCAGCTGCTTCTTTTCGGTGATGTCTTCGGCTATGCCTACCACGATCACCGGCTGGCCGGGCTCGGCCTGCTGGTTGATGTAACACTTGTCGCTGAGCCAGCGGATCTGCCCGTCGGCGGTGATGATGCGGTACTCGCGGTCTTCCACGGCGCCGCTGTGCAGCACCTGGGCCAGGCTGTGCTCGGCGTAGTCGAGGTCTTCGGGGTGGATGCTGTTGCGCCATTCCCGATAGTCGGTCAACAACATGCCCGCCGTACGTCCGAAAACCCGCTCATAGGCCGGGCTGACGTACAGCACGCGGCGAGTGTCCCACTCGATTGCCCAGAGCACGGCATTCACACTGACCAACAGCGAACTCATCAGTTGCTCGCGTTCACTCAGCCGTTCCACTTCGCCCTGGGCATGCATCAGGGCCAGCAACGTAGCGGCGGCTGCCGGTCGTGGGTGTTCGAGGACGGGGGTGTCGGTGAAGGTCTTTTCGTGGACCATCGGCACAACTCTCTCTGGGCAGGCCGCGGGGTTGGGCAGCGGTCACAACAAGGGCCGCCGGGATGGCGAAGTGTTGATTGAGAGGGGGAATTTGCTGCGAAGTTCCGTTATCAGCGCCGATTAGAGGCGACCAAGAAATGGCGCCAGAAACATGTAGGAGCGAGTTTGTTGGGGGGAGGGGCTTGCTGTGGGGAAGGAGCTGCTATGGGGAAGGAGCTTGTTGTGGCGAGGGAGCTTGCTCCCGCTGGGCTGCGTAGCGGCCCCAAAATCTTGGGAGCGCTGCGCACTCCAGCGGGAGCAAGCTCCCTCGCCACAGAAGCTCCCCTGCCACAAAAAATCGGCTCGCTACAGCCGTATCAGGCCGCGGCAGGCCGCAGCGAATAGGTCTTCAGCTGATGGGCAAAGTCCCGCAGGGATTGAATCCCGCTGGCCTCGGCCTCGTGCACCCATTCCTTGATCGCCGCCAGCATGTCGTGGCCGTTGGTGCTGGTTTTCAGCCAGATCTGTTGCAGCGCCAGGCGCTTCTCGTAGATCACTTTCAGGGCCTGGCTGTGCTCCAGCATGCTCTGGATGCGCACGTGGTGGCGGTCATCCAGCAGGCTGGTCTCCCGCGACAGCAGGCGCTTGGCGCGATGGAATTGATGGCGCACCGAGTGATCGACCTTTTCCAGTTCCTGCTTGACCAGCGGGCCAATCACCAACTTGCGGTACTGGGCCATGATCTGGAAGCGGTTGTTGAGGATCGCCATCGCGGTGTCCATGTCCAGGCTGCCCTTGCCTTCGACCCGGTGAGCGATCGGCGCGACCCGTTGCACCTTGGCCAGGCGCAGGAAGCTGAACACTTTGATCCAGGCCCAGCCCAGGTCGAACTCCCACTTCTTCACCGACAGCTTGGCGGAGTTGGGGTAGGTGTGGTGGTTGTTATGCAGCTCTTCGCCACCCACGATGATGCCCCAGGGAATCAGGTTGGTCGCCGCATCGCGGCATTCGAAGTTGCGGTAGCCGATGGCATGACCCAGGCCGTTGATTACGCCGGCAGCCCAGAACGGGATCCACATCATCTGGATGGCCCAGATGGTGATGCCGATGGTGCCGAACAGCAGCAGGTCGATCACGCCCATGATCGCCACGCCCAGCAGCGGGTACGGGGTGTAGAGCTTGCGCTCGATCCAGTCTTCCGGGCAGTTCTTGCCGTAGATGCGCAGGGTCTCGGGGTTCTCGGCTTCGGCGCGATACAGCTCGGCGCCTTTGCGCAGCACGGTGGACAGGCCCTTGATCACCGGGCTGTGGGGATCGTCGACGGTTTCGCACTTGGCGTGGTGTTTGCGGTGGATAGCGGTCCACTCGCGGGTGTTCTGCGCCGTGGTGAGCCACAACCAGAAGCGGAAGAAGTGTTTCAGGCCAGCATTGAGCTCCAGGGAGCGGTGGGCTGAATAGCGGTGCAGATAGACCGTGACCCCGACAATGGTCACGTGGGTCATCAACAGAGTGACTGCCACCAGTTGCCAGGCCGACAAGTCAAGAAAACCGTTGTACCACATAGGCTGTATGGCCCTCAGATAAAGAAAAAACCAGCTTGCGCATTATCACTAAGCCTACAGATAAAACCAGCCGCCCTTTCAGATAGGAGTGACTGGATGTTTCTTATTCTATAATCCGTAACCTTTGTAGGGCGAATCTGGTTTTTTAGTAAGGATTACTGAACATATGCTGTTTTCATACCGAGGTGCCCTGCGTGCCGGGCTGATGTACCTGCTGGTTTCGATTGTGTGGATTCAGCTCAGCCATCAGGTATTGATCAACTTTATCGATGAACCCGTGGAGCTGGGCCGCTGGCTTCAGATACGCGGTTACCTGTGGGTCAGCCTCAGTGCCCTGGCGATCTACCTGCTCTGCGCGCACTTTGCTCGGGCGAACCTGATCCAGCAGCCACTGAAGGAAAACCGCGAGCGCCTGCGCCAGGCCGCCGCCGTGTTCGATTGCACCCGCGAAGGGGTGCTGGTCACCGATGCCCTGGGGCTGATTGTTCACGTCAACCGGGCCTTTATCGAAATCACCGGCTACCAGTGCGAAGACGTGCTGGGGCACCAGCCGAGCCTGTTCAAGTCCGGGCGCCACTCGGCCAGTTTCTACCAGGCGATGTTCGAGACGCTGGAACGTGACGGTGAATGGAGCGGTGAAATCTGGAACCGCCGTAAAAGCGGCGAAATCTATCCACAGTGGCAGACCATCCGGGTGATCCGTGATGAGCAGGGCCATATCAGCCACTACGTCGCGGTGTTCTCCGATATCAGCGCCATCAAGCACTCCGAGAGCGAGTTGGCGCACCTGGCCCATCACGACCCGCTGACCGACCTGCCCAACCGCCTGCTGTTCACCGATCGTGCCGAACAGGCCCTGGCCTCCGCGCAGATCCATAAACGTGGCTGCGCCTTGCTGCTGCTCGACCTCGACCATTTCAAGATCATCAACGACAGCCTCGGCCATAACGTCGGCGACCAGTTGCTCAAGGCCGTCGGCGAGCGCCTGCAAGGCCTGTTCGGCCCCGGCGTGACCCTGGCGCGCCTGGGCGGTGACGAGTTCGCGGTGCTGGCGGAAAGTTGTCCACAGGTGGGCCAGGCCGCCGCCCTGGCGCAACGTATTCTCGACGCGATGAAAGAACCGGTCATCTTCGACGGCCATCAACTGTTTATCAGCGTGAGCATCGGCATCAGCCTGTTCCCCAGCGACGCGCTGAGCGCCGAGCAACTGCTGCGCAACGCCGACTCCGCGTTGTTCAAGGCCAAGAGCGCCGGCCGCGAAGGCTACGCCTTGTACACCGAAGAGCTTACCGCCCACGCCCAGCACCGCGTGGAAATGGCCGGTGAACTGCGCCGCGCGCTGGATCAGCAGGAGCTGCGGGTTTACTACCAGCCAGTGCACGACCTGCAAGACAGCCGAATGATCGGCGTCGAAGCCCTGGTGCGCTGGCAGCACCCGGAGCGCGGGCTGGTGCCGCCGGGGGAATTCATCCCGATTGCCGAGCGCACCGGGCTGATTGCCGACATCGACGCCTGGGTCATGGACCAGGCCTGTCGCCAGATGTGCCAATGGCTGGCAGACGGCGCACCGCTGACGTTTCTCGCGGTGAATGTGTCCAGCCGCCTGTTTGCCCGGCGGGAGCTGTATGAGCAAGTAGCCAAGGTGCTGCACGACACGGGGCTGGATCCGGCGCTTTTAGAGCTGGAAGTCACCGAAAGCGCGGTGATGGAGGACCCGGAAGTCGCCCTTGAGCAAATGCATCGCCTGCGTGAGCTCGGCTTACGCCTGGCTATCGACGACTTTGGCACCGGTTATTCATCGCTGCTGCGGCTCAAGCGCTTGCCGGTGCAGAAGCTCAAGATCGACCAGGGTTTTGTCGCCGGGTTGCCGTGGGATGAGGACGATGCGGCGATTGTGCGGGTAGTGATCGCGTTGGCGCAGAGCATGGGCATGCAGGTGCATGCCGAGGGCATCGAGCAGGTTGAGCAGGCGCGGTTTCTATTGGAACAGCGCTGTGACCTTGGCCAGGGGTACTGGTTTGGTCGGCCGATGCCGGCCAGTGAGCTGGATTGGGCGAGGGCGCCGACCATTCGTTAACCACCGCCTGTCCTGATTTCAAACAGGGCCAAAATGTGGGAGCGGGCTTGCTCGCGAAGGCGGTGGGTCAGTCAGCAAATCTGTCACTGACCCACCGCCTTCGCGAGCAAGCCCGCTCCCACATTTGGATCTCCACACGGCTTTATTTCACGGGTCGTCCCGCCAAACCCCTCGCAACCCCTCGTCCCATCAGAAAATTCTTTCTGGTTATATAAACATTCTTAAATAGTATTTTTAAGAATATCCGCGCTTATCTACTATCGCCCTCACGCCGCAAGCAGTGCCGCCACTGCGAGGCACTTCTCATTTCAGGAGCACGACCATGAGCGCATCTCTACGTAGCGTTGACGGCCAGGACGAAGCAGCCATTTTGCGCGAGATCCAGAGCGCCCTGCGCGATCTGCGGTTTGGCGCGGTGGAAATCACTGTGCACAACGCCCAGGTAGTACAAATCGAACGCAAAGAGAAATTCCGTTTGCAGAACCCGGGCAACAAACCGAGCTGAGCAACACCGGCGATTCGATTGCAAGACCCGCAACTATAAGAAAAAAGCCAACACCCAAGAATTTCAGGAGCCTTCTATGTCGTCGATTCGCCGTTATGCCCTGGCAGCACTGGCCAGTGCCGTGTTTGCCGGTTCCGCTGTTGCCAAGGATTACGAACTGCTCAACGTGTCTTACGACCCCACCCGCGAGCTCTACCAGGACTACAACGCTGAATTCACCAGCTTCTGGAAGCAGTCGCACCCGGGTGACAACGTCAAGATCCAGCAATCCCACGGTGGTTCGGGCAAGCAGGGCCGCGCGGTAATCGACGGCCTGCGCGCCGACGTCGTGACCCTGGCCCTGGCCGGCGACATCGACGAAATCGCAAAACTGGGCAAGACCCTGCCGGAAAACTGGCAAACCCGCCTGCCGGACGCCAGCACCCCGTACACCTCGACCATCGTGTTCCTGGTACGCAAGGGCAACCCTAAAGGCATCAAGGATTGGGGCGACCTGATCAAGAAAGACGTGTCGGTGATCACCCCGAACCCGAAAACCTCCGGCGGCGCCCGCTGGAACTTCCTCGCCGCCTGGGCCTACGGCCTGAAAGCCGGTGGCAGCGAAGCCAAGGCCCAGGAATACGTGAAAGAGCTGTTCAAGCACGTGCCGATCCTCGACACCGGCGCGCGCGGTTCGACCATCACCTTCGTCAACAACGGTCAGGGTGACGTGTTGCTGGCCTGGGAAAACGAAGCCTTCCTGGCCCTGAAGGAAGACGGCGGCGCCGACAAGTTCGACATCGTTGTACCTTCGCTGTCGATCCTCGCCGAGCCGCCAGTGGCCGTGGTCGACAAGAACGCCGAGAAAAAGGGCAATACCGAGATCGCCACCGAGTACCTCAAGCACCTGTACAGCCCGGCTGGACAGGAGATTGCGGCGAAGAACTTCTACCGCCCACGCGATGAGAAAGTCGCCGCCAAATACGCCCAGCAGTTCCCGAAACTGGACCTGGTGACTATCGACAAAGACTTCGGCGGCTGGAAAACTGCCCAACCGAAATTCTTCAATGACGGTGGCGTGTTCGACCAGATCTACTCGGCGCAGTAAGCAAAATCAAACTGTAGGAGCCAGCTTTCTGTGGGAGCCGGGCTTGCCCGCGATAGCATCACCTCGGTGTAACTGATACACCGAGGTGCCGGCATCGCAGGCAAGCCAGCTCCCACAGAAGCTCGCTCCTACAGTGGTATCTACCCGCTAACCAAGGACTCTTATGTCGCGTCGTATCTCCCCCGTCATACCCGGCTTCGGGCTGACGCTGGGCTACACCGTGGTGTACCTCAGCCTGATCGTACTCATCCCCCTTGCGGCGATGTTTGTACATGCCGCTCAACTCACCTGGGATCAGTTCTGGAACATCATCTCCGCACCGCGTGTGCTGGCGGCGTTGAAACTGAGCTTCGGCACTGCGTTGTATGCCGCGATCATCAACGGCGTGATCGGTACCCTGCTGGCATGGGTTCTGGTGCGCTACACCTTCCCCGGGCGCAAGATCATCGATGCGATGATCGACTTGCCGTTCGCCCTGCCCACCGCCGTCGCCGGTATTGCACTCACCGCGCTGTACACGCCCACTGGCCTGGTAGGCCAGTTCGCCGCCGACCTGGGCTTCAAGATCGCCTACACCCCCCTGGGCATCACCCTCGCGCTGACCTTCGTCACGCTGCCATTCGTGGTGCGTACCGTGCAGCCGGTGTTGGCCGATATCCCCCGGGAAATCGAAGAAGCCGCCGCCTGTCTCGGCGCCAAGCCCCTGCAAGTGTTCCGCTACATCCTGGTACCGGCGCTGCTGCCTGCCTGGTTGACCGGCTTCGCCTTGGCGTTTGCACGAGGTGTCGGTGAGTACGGTTCGGTGATCTTCATCGCCGGCAACATGCCGATGAAAACCGAGATCCTGCCGTTGCTGATCATGGTCAAGCTCGACCAATACGACTACCACGGCGCCACGTCCATCGGTGTGCTGATGCTGGTGGTTTCCTTTGTCCTGCTGCTGCTGATCAACTTGCTGCAGCGGCGCATCGAACACCCATAAGGAGGCGCGGAACATGTCCCAATCGTCTATTTCCGCCGCGTCCTCGGCCAACGCTGCCCGTCGTGGCAGTGCGGTGTCCCGACGCATCCTGATCAGCCTTGGCTGGCTGGTGTTCTTCCTGTTTTTGTTGCTGCCGCTGTTTATCGTGGTGTCCCAGGGCCTGAAGAATGGCCTGGGTGCGTTCTTCACCGCGATCCTTGAGCCGGACGCGCTGTCGGCATTGAAACTCACGGTGATCGCCGTGGTGATTTCGGTACCGCTCAACGTGGTGTTCGGCGTCAGCGCCGCCTGGTGCGTGAGCAAGTACTCGTTCCGTGGCAAAAGTATCCTGGTGACCCTGATCGACCTGCCGTTCTCGGTATCGCCGGTGATCGCCGGCCTGGTCTACGTGTTGATGTTCGGCGCCCAGGGCTTCTTTGGCCCGTGGCTGCAAGACCATGACATCCAGATCGTGTTCGCCTTGCCGGGCATCGTGCTGGCGACCATCTTTGTCACCGTGCCGTTCGTGGCCCGTGAGCTGATCCCGCTGATGCAGGAGCAGGGCACCCAGGAAGAAGAGGCCGCGCGCCTGCTGGGCGCCAACGGTTGGCAGATGTTCTGGCATGTCACCGTGCCGAACATCAAGTGGGGCCTGATCTACGGCGTGGTGCTGTGTACCGCGCGGGCCATGGGTGAGTTCGGTGCGGTGTCGGTGGTGTCCGGCCACATTCGCGGCGTGACCAACACCTTGCCGCTGCACGTCGAGATCCTCTACAACGAATACAACCACGTCGCCGCGTTTGCCGTCGCGAGCCTGTTGCTGATCCTGGCGCTCTTCATCCTGCTGCTCAAGCAGTGGAGCGAGAACCGTATCAACCGCCTGCGCAAAAGTGCTGGTGAGGAATAAGTCATGTCGATCGAAGTCCGTAATGTCAGCAAGAATTTCAACGCCTTCAAGGCCCTGAACAGCATCAATCTGGACATCCAGAGTGGCGAGCTGGTGGCGTTGCTGGGCCCGTCCGGCTGCGGCAAGACCACCCTGCTGCGGATCATCGCCGGTCTCGAAACCCCGGATGCCGGCAACATCGTGTTCCATGGTGAAGACGTCTCCGGCCACGACGTGCGTGATCGCAACGTCGGCTTTGTGTTCCAGCACTACGCGCTGTTCCGCCACATGACCGTGTTCGACAACGTCGCGTTCGGCCTGCGCATGAAACCGAAAAACCAGCGCCCCACCGAAAGCCAGATCGCCGTGAAAGTCCACGAGCTGCTGAACATGGTGCAGCTCGATTGGCTGTCGGATCGCTACCCGGAACAACTCTCCGGCGGCCAGCGCCAGCGTATCGCCCTGGCGCGCGCCCTGGCGGTAGAGCCGAAAGTGCTGCTGCTGGATGAACCCTTCGGCGCCCTCGATGCCAAGGTCCGTAAAGAACTGCGCCGGTGGCTGGCGCGCCTGCACGAAGACATCAACCTGACCTCGGTGTTCGTGACCCACGACCAGGAAGAAGCCATGGAAGTGGCGGACCGCATCGTGGTGATGAACAAGGGCGTGATCGAGCAGATTGGCTCACCGGGCGAAGTCTACGAAAACCCGGCCAGTGATTTTGTTTATCACTTCCTCGGGGACTCCAACCGCCTGCATTTGGGTGAAGACAAGCACGTGCTGTTCCGCCCGCATGAAGTGTCGCTGTCGCGCCATGAACTGGAAGACCACCACGCGGCTGAAGTGCGTGATATTCGCCCGCTTGGCGCGACCACCCGGGTGACCCTGAAGGTCGAAGGCCAGAGCGAGTTGATCGAGGCTGAAGTGGTGAAAGACCACGACAGCCTGACGGGTTTGGCGCGGGGCGAGACGTTGTTCTTCAAGCCCAAGGTCTGGCAAAAAGCCTAAAAGCGCCGCAAAACCCATGTGGGAGCGGGCTTGCTCGCGAATGCGGTGGTTCAGTCGGTACATCCGGTGACTGACACTCCGCTTTCGCGAGCAAGCCCGCTCCCACATTTGGATCTCCAGTGTTGCTCAGGCCGTGGCGTTCTTGTGCCGCACGGCCACGGGCCCTGAGCGCTCTTCAATCTGCCGCTTCAGGTCATGCCGCAGCCCCACCAGGAACGCCAACTCCGCCACCACGAACAACGGGCCCACGATCAACCCGGACACGTCATCGACAAACGCCGGCTTGCGCCCCTCGTAGTAATGCCCCACAAACTGGATCACCCAGCCCACCACGAACATGCCGATGCCGCTGCTCAGCCACACCAGCGTGCTTTGCGCCGCCAGCACATGCCCGGCCCACACCGACAGGCCCATCAGCACCGTCATCAGCACGCCGAGCGCCAGTTCCAGGCGCAGGTAGAACCATGCCGAAAGCAGCGCCACTACCACCGCGGGCGACAGCCACAGCCCGGCCACCGTCCATTCGGGGCGTGACAGCAGCACGGCCACGGCCACCACAATCAGCGGGATGCCGATAAAGTGGCTGGCGATATTGCGCGGGTCGCGGTGGTAGGCGGCGTATTGACTGAGATGGTCGACGAGGCTTTTCATTGTTGTTCCTCCTGTAGGATGTTTGATCATGCCCTGTAGGCCCACGACACACTGTCAACTGGCCGACAATCTTCGGAGTTCGCATGGATGTAGAGAAATGGCACCCACGGCTGGCCACCGGTCACTGGTACAGCCATCTGCCTGCTGATCTACAGAATAGCTTGCTGGCCAGCGCCCGGTTGCGGCAGCTGACGGCGGGGCAATACCTGTTCAAGCGCGGCGATCCGCCGTGTGGGTTGTATGCGGTGCTGGAAGGCTCCCTGCGTATCAGCGCGGTGAACGAGCAGGGCAAGGAGGCAGTGTTGAGCCTGGCGGAGTTGCCATACTGGTTCGGCGAAATCTCATTGTTCGACGGGTTGCCCCGCACCCACGATGCCTGCGCCGTCGGGCCGTGTACGTTGTTGCAGGTACCGCAGCCGGCGTTGCTGCACATCCTTGAACAGACTCCGCGTTACTGGCGCGACATGGCCCTGTTGATGAGCCAGAAACTGCGCCTGACCTTTATCAATATCGAGCAATTGAGCCTGATGCCGGCGTCGGTGCGGGTGGCGCACCGCCTGCTGATGATCGCCGAGGGCTATGGCGACATCGAGCAGGCCCGGCAGGTGCTGCAACTGCCCCAGGAAGACCTGGCCGCGATGTTGAGCCTGTCGCGCCAGACCACCAATGCGTTGCTCAAGGACCTGCAAGGCCAGGGCATCGTGCGCCTGGGCTATGGCGAGATCGAAATCCTCGACCCGCAACGTTTGCGCGAGGCGGCGCATGCCTGAGGGTGGTAGCCTGCGTTCACGATTATTCGAGGTGTGTTATGCGCGTCCTGCTAGTGGAACACGAGTCAGAGGCGGCCGAGGCGATGGGCCGCAGTCTTGAAGAGGCCAGCTACACGGTGGAGGTGGCGGCCAATGGCATGGCGGCCCTGCGCTTTGTGGAAAGCACCGAATACGACCTGGTGATCCTGGATGTGATGCTGCCGGGGCTGAATGCCTGGAAGCTGCAGCAGGCGATCCGGTTGAAGGGTGAGACGCCGATGTTGTTTTTGACCACGCCTGACGGGATTGAAGATCGGCTGCGTGGGCTGGAATTGCATGAGGATGATTATTTGCTCAAGCCGTTTGAAGCCCGGGCGTTGGTGGCGCGGGTGAAGAAGGTGTTGCGGCGGGATCGCGGGCGCTGACTGCCACTGGCTTTTGGGGTGTTTGATCGACCGCTTTCGCGAGCAAGCCCGCTCCCACATTTGGCCGAGTACATCCTTTGGAATGCGGTCAAATGTGGGAGCGGGCTTGCTCGCGAAGAGGCCCTCGCAGCCGCCGCAACTCCAGCTACCTCAACCCATCCCGAAACTGCCCCGGCGTGATCCCGGTCCAGCGCTTGAACGCCCGGTTGAAGCTGCTGGTATCGGCAAACCCCAGCAAATGACTGATCTCCGCCAGCGAACACTCGGGATCCCGCAGATGCAGCAGCGCGAGGTTCTCCCGGCATTCGTTCAGCAGCGCATCAAACCGGCAGCCCTCATCCGCCAGATGCCGCTGCAAGCTGCGCAAGCTCAGATGCAACGCCTGGGCGATGCGCTCGGCGCTCGGCTCACCGTCAGGCAACTGCGCCTCAATGGCCGAACGCACCTTGCGTTCCCAGGTCAGCGGCCGCAGTTGCGCCAGGGTGCGCTTGAGCACGGTTTCATTGTGCTCGGCCAACTCGGGGTTGGCATCGTCCAGGTGGCTGTCAAAGTCCCGGGCCGCAAATTCCAGACGGTCTTCCTCGGCGGCAAAAAACACCGGCGCGCGAAATACCGTGTGCCACGGCTTGGGATCAGCCGGCTCGGGCCGCCGCAGGTACACCGCCAGCGGCGCGTACTCCCGGCCCAGGCGATTGCGGCAGGTGCGCACGTAAATCGCGGCGAACGCATCAATCGCCTCAAACGCGGGTGCGGGTGTACCGGCGGGCTGTTGCAGGCGAAAGCGGTAACGTTCGCCCTCCCGGCTAAGCTCCAGGCTCAGTGCGTCGCTGACCACCTGGTGATAGCGCACGATCCGCTCGAACACTTCCCGCAGGCTGCCGCTGGCCACCAGCGCATATCCCAGCGCGTGAAAGGTGGTGGGGCTGACAAACCGCGACACCCGCAAGCCAATCGCCGGGTCGCCGCTGGCCTGTACCGCCAGTTCCCACAGGCGCGTGGTGGCCGATAGCGGGTAGCGCGCGTTCGGATCTTCCATCAACTGCGGGTCGAGCCCGGCCTGGGCGCACAGCGCGGCGCTGTCGAGGCCCAGGGCGTCGAGCTGCTTGCGCAGGGCGCGGGTCCAGCTGGCGAGAGAGGTCGGTTCGGTCATGTTGATTGGCGCTTGCGGTCAACAGGTTGGCGTGTGGGGCTAGCGTCCCGCCAGATCGCATAGGGCAGGATGTACGCATCAATAAGACAGAGGATGGAAGCATGGACGGTACTTCTGCAAGTCCCCGGCAGATGAACGCACAACAGCGTTCAGCGCATATCCGTGAAGTGGTGCTGGCCGAGGGGCTGTTATTGCGCCAGCGCCACCCCTGGCTGCTGCATCAGGATGCGTTGGGCGCGGGCATCCTGGCCTTTGCCCTGGTGGGCATGCTGGGTTCGGCGGCGCTGTATATCACCGGGCACATGGCGTGGTGGGTGTGCCTGCTGCTCAACGCGTTTCTTGCGTCACTGACCCACGAACTGGAACACGACCTGATCCACAGCATGTACTTTCGCAAGCAGCGCCTGCCCCACAACCTGATGATGGGCCTGGTGTGGCTGGCGCGGCCCAGCACAATCAACCCTTGGGTACGGCGCCATATCCACCTCAATCACCACAAGGTTTCCGGCAGCGAAACCGACATCGAAGAGCGCGCAATCACCAACGGTGAACCGTGGGGCCTGGCACGTTTGCTGATGGTCGGCGACAACATCATGTCGGCACTGATCCGGGTGCTGCGCGCACCATCCTGGAAGCACAAGCTGGGCATTCTCAAGCGCACGGCGCTGGTCTACGCACCGCTGGCGCTGCTGCATTGGGGCGCGTGGTATGTGTTCCTCGGCTTTCATGCCGCCAATGGCATCGCCAGCCTGCTGGGCGTGCCGATCGACTGGTCGGCCAACACGCTGGCGGTGATGCACATCATCGACATCGCCGCCGTGGTGATCATCGGCCCCAACGTGCTGCGTACCTTCTGCCTGCACTTTGTCAGCTCCAACATGCACTACTACGGCGACATCGAGCCGGGCAACGTGATCCAGCAAACCCAGGTGCTCAACCCGTGGTGGCTGTGGCCGTTGCAAGCGTTCTGCTTCAACTTCGGCAGCACCCACGGGATTCATCATTTTGTGGTCAAGGAGCCGTTCTACATCCGCCAGATGACGGTGAAAACGGCGCACAAGGTGATGGCTGAGATGGGCGTGCGCTTCAACGATTTCGGCACGTTTGCCCGGGCCAATCGGTTTGCGCGCCAGGAGGGACGGCTGAGCGAACTCAACCCGGTGGAAAGGACAGCGATCTGAGCAAGCGTCCCGGTCACCCTGGGGTGACCGGGTGCGATTTACTGAATGGCCTGGTAGAAGTTCACCTGTGCTTCATCCAGGTACGCGAGGATTTTCGCCGGCAGGCGCTCGGTGGGTTTCGCCGGGCCGAAGGCTTTGTAGAGCGTTTCGAAATGCGCGTGCAGGTCCGCGACGCTTTCCCACTGTTCGTTGAGAAAGAACCGGTTGGGGTTCTCTTCATCCTTATGCCATTGATAGACCACGGCCTTGTCGTGCTGGTGGGTGAGCTTTTGTGAAACGGCCGCTACATCACGATAGAACTCGGCCTGTTTGCCTTCTTTGATGGTGCCGCTGAAAACCAGGTAGAGCATGTTGGAATCCTCGGTTTGGGGAGATTGCAGAACATCTGCATCGCCAAACTAGCCTCAGTGAGCAGGCCCTTGTAGCCAGCCTGCCGCGAATTCAGAATTCGTAAAAGGCCTCGGAATCGAACGGCCGTCTTTGTCCGGTCAGGCCCATGCGTTGCAACACCAGCGCTACCACCGCAGCGGTAACCCGATGGAACGACAAGTCTGTCACCCCTAGTCGAACGACGCGTGGACCGCTCGCGAGATTTGTTCTGCCTGCAGTTTGGTGAGTCACCGTCATGATTTTTTCCCTATGCTAAAAATCGCCCTGGAACTCGGCGATCATGAACTCGACGAAAGCCCGAGCCTTGGATGAGATCAACCGCGCGCTGGGGTAGATCGCCCAGATATCCCGGGTTTGCTCCAGGACACAGGACGGCATGATTTCCACCAATGCGCCGCTTTCCAGTGAGGGCCTGACGTTCCACTGTGAAGCAGAGACGATGCCGAGCCCACCCTCCGCGGCAAGCCGTGCGCTTTCGCCGCAATTGACTCTGAGCGAACCACTGATTGCCGTGACTTTGTGTGACTGGGCACCCACGAAACGCCAATGGTCCTCGTCGCCCAGCAGGATGCAGGAATGATTGACCAGCTCCGCAGGTGAAGTCGGTTCGCCATGCGCCTGGAGGTAGGCGGGTGCCGCACACAGGATGCGTCTGTCGCAGCCGAGCTTGCGCGCCACCAGGGATGAGTCCTTCAGGGCGGCGATGCGGATTGCCACATCAATCCCGATCTCGGTCAGGTCCTGCATTTGATCGGACAGTATCAGGTCGATCTTCAGCTTCGGGTTGGCGTGCAGGAACCGGGTAATGGCCGGCATCAGGCACATCCGCGCGAAGGACCCGGGGGCGGATACTCTTAACACCCGCTTGGCCACGTCCTTGCCTTTCACCGCGACCAGATAGGCCTCGTCCACGGCTGCCAGCACCCGGATTGCATGGGGCAGAAACAGCGCACCGTCTTCGGTCAGGCTGACCTGGCGAGTGGTGCGATGCAGCAGGCGCATGCCTAGGTATTCTTCAAGCTTCGCCAGTTTGTGGCTGGCCACCGAGGGCGCGAGTCCCAGCTCCCTGCCGGCTGCGGTGATATTGCCCAGCTCTGTTGATCGCATGAACAGGTTCAACGCATCAATATTCATGCTTCGGCGCCGCTAGTGTGTGGGCGCCGGTGCGGCATCGATCTTCACGCGCAGCAGGCTGTAGGGTTTCTGGCGCAAGTCTTTGCCTGCGTGAAAGATACTTTGGCGGTGCAGCTGATTGGCGATGAAGTACAGGTAGCCATCAGGACCGATTGACAGTGTGTCGGGCCAAAGCACACGCGGATCATGGACGATGGTCTGCCATTGCCCGTTCGCCAGCCGTTTGCGCACGCTGTTGTTTTCGTAGTCGCCGGCATACACGGCCCCCGAGGCGTCGGCTTCAAGCCCGTCCGAGGCGCCTTTTTCCCCGAGGTCTTTGACCGCCATTTCGAGCCGTGCTTCGCTGACTGTCTCGTCACGCAGCAGTGCCGTGGGGATGGCGTACAGGTGCCTACTCGACAGCGGGCAGAAATACAAGGTCTGCCCATCAGCCGACAGGGCGATGCCGTCCGAAGCCACGGCAAAAGGCTGGGTGCCGCCTTTGGCATCCCGCACTTTCAGGACCTGGCCTTCGACCGTGGGTACGAAGTTCGGGTCGACCGAGGTCGAGGGTGCACCACTGAGCCGGCGTATGGCCGTGCCACTGGCGATGTCCATGACGATGATCGCGCCCGGGCCGGTAAGTGAAGAGTCGGTGATATAGATCACGCCTTGGTCACCCACGCGAAAATCAAAGCGCATGTCGTTGACGTAGGTGCCGGGCAGCATGACGTTTTTCGGGAATACGAGGGTCTTGACCACCTTGTTGGTGGCGAGCTCAACTGCGACGAGCTTGGCACCACCTGGCTGTGGAGGCGAGAAGCCAGGCGCCGCGGTGTCCAGTATCCAGAGGCGTCCGCGCCCGTCGGCCACCACGCTTTGTACGCTGATAAACCCTTTGGTCGGGTCTTTGGGGTTGGCCTGATTTATCGCCTGGTCAGGGTAGGGTACGACTTTGCCGTCGCGCAATTCTGCGACGGTAAACGGCACCTCGTCGCCCCAGCGAGGAAAGTTGACAAAGATGCGTCCGGTCTCGGTAACGCTCACGCCGGTGGGCATGGCATCGTGGAAGGCGTGCACCTGCTCGATGGCGCCAACGCTCTGATCGGCGGGCAGGTTCGCCGGCATGGAAGCCTGGGCGGCGGTGCCGGTGAGGGCCGCTGCCAAGGCAAGGGCAGTCCAACTGATTGGGTATTTCAAGTACATGGCAGGGCTCCAGGTTTTTCTGTTCTGGAGCCAATGGTGTCGGTTCCCGGCAGGCGAAAAAACCCGCTGATTGCCGATAACAGTTTCATTGAAATCAAGAGAATGGGCTGCCGCGCGCAAGCCTGGTTTTTTAATTGCGGGCGAGCAAGCTTGCTTCAGCAGAGGGGGTATCCACGGTGATCAGGGTTTCGATCATCGCCTTCGCCGCCGGCGACAAGCGAAACCCGGTACGGCTGATGATCCCGCAGCGGTTGTTCAAACTGTCGAGGCTGTGAGGCACGTTGCGCCAGTGCAACACCGTCAGTGCGCCACGGGCAAAGTCTTCGGCAAACGCATCCTCGGCACCCAGGCCAATCGCGTTGGACTGGTGCACGATGGCTGCCAGCGCCGCAAACTGCTCCAGTTCGATAGCGGGAGAAAAGTCGACACGCCCGCTCAGGTTGGCCAGTAGCTTGCGTACCCCGGGAGCGATCAGCGGTGTGGCCAGCGGGTAGTCAAACAAGTCGTTGGTCGAGAGGCTGTCCTTGGCCAGTAACGGGTGCCCGGCGCGGCAGAAAAATACATTGCGCCGGGGTGTCAGGGCCTGGGTCTGGAAATTCGGATCGGCCTCGAAGTGGCGCACATCGGCGATGAAGAATTCGATCTCTTCGCGACTCAAACTGCGTCCGAGTTTTTCCCAGTTATCCACATGCAAACCGCTGCGTACTCGTGGATGAGCGCCGACAAACCGTGCGATCGCTCCAGGCACCAGGTTCACCGCCGCCACGGCATCGCAGCCAAAGCGCAATTCGCCGGCGTCGAGCTTGGTCATGCGGGTGACTTCGTGGCTCAGCCGCGCCGCCCCCTGAACGAGCGACAAGGCATGTTGCAACACCACCTGGCCCTCGGGAGTGGGGCGCAGGTCTTTGTGGGCGCGGTCCACCAGCACACAGCCAAACTCCTGTTCCAGGCTTTGGATGCTGCGGCTGAACGCCGGCTGGGTAATGCCCATGGCGTCGGCGGCGCGCACAAAACTGCGGTACTCATTCAGAGCAATGAAGTAGCGCAGTTGGCGAAGGTCCATGGAGTTTTCCGGCGTCCTGAAGGAAACCGCGATTCTAATCGCCTCGCTTATTCCGCAAAAGAATGTTCATTGTTTTATCTAGATTCAAATTGCATATCCATAGAGCCTGTGCGGTAGGTGCCCGGGCTGAACACCCGGGTGAGTATCAGCATCGCCACCACCGTCAGCGTCAGCACCATCCAGGCGCTGACGAAACTGCCAGTCAATTCCCGCAGCCAGCCGGTCAGCCACGGTGATACGGCGTTGATCAAAAAACCCACGCCCTGGACGAACGCCGCCAGTTGGCCGGCCTCCCGAGGGTCGCGGCGGTGATCCAGGGTCAGCAACAGGCTCAGGGCGAAACATGCTCCCAGGCCGAAACCGATCAACGCCACCCACACGTGGGGGAATTCCAGCGGCGCCGTCAGCAGGCCGATATAGCCCACGGTCTGGGCCAGCAGGCTGATGCTCAGTAACGGTCGACGATCAATGCCACGTTGCGCCAGTGCGGGCATCAGCAGCGCGGCGATTACCTGGAAGATCGTCATGAACGCCAGCAGCGAACCACTGGGCAGTACGCCCCAACCCAACTGCTGGTAGTAGGCCGGCAGCCACGCGACCATGCTCATGTAGCCGCAATTCACCAGGCCGAAATACAGCGCCAGCAACCACGCCCGACGGTTGCGCAGTCCCCGGAACGGCGCCGTCACCTGTGGGTTTTTCGCCGCACCCAATGGCAGCCACGCCCACAACAATAGTGCGCCCAGGGCCGGTAGCAGCCAGATCCCGAGCCCTGCCTGCCACTGCTGGAAATGCCCCGCCACCAACGGGCTGAGCAGGGCGGCCAAGCCACCGCCGCCCATCAGCGAAGCCGAGTAAACCCCCATCGCCAACGGCACGCGCTGGTGAAACTGGCGCTTGATCATCGCCGGCACCAGCGCCTGGATCAGCGCCACACCCGCACCGCCGAACAATGCCGTGGCCAGCAGCGCCGGCGCCTGGCCAAACAGCCAGCGCGCGAGGCACGCCAGCAGAATCATCATCAAGCCCAGGGCGATTCCGCGACGCTCCCCCAGCTTCGCCTCCAGGCGCACACCTACCAGCGCCACCAGGCCCATGCAGATCACCGGCAGGCTGGTGAGCAGGGCGCTGCTCTGGAAACTCAGGCCGGTGGCCAGGCGGATTTCCCCCAGCAACGGGCTGATGGAACTGAGGATCGGTCGCAGGTTTAGGCCCAGTACTACCAACAAACCCCAACCGGCGAGCTTGCCGGCCAACGAATTATTCAGCGTCATGCAGGGCCTGCCACTCGCGGTAAAGGGCTTGCATCGCTGCCTGCGGCAGGTGCTGCACGGGCAATTTTTGCTCCGCCAGCGGCAGCGCCAGTTGCTGGTAGATCGCTGCTGTGGACAAACCAAAGGGCGCCGCCACGTCGTTGCTGGCAGCGAACACCACACGGGATATGCCGCACAGGTGCATCGCACTCAGGCACATCGGGCAGGGCTGGCCGCTGGCGTAGATCACACAACCGTCGAGGCGCGGGCCGAGTTGTTGGCTGGCGGCACGGATGGCGAGCATCTCGGCGTGGGCGGTGGGGTCCTGGCTCAGGTGGATTTCGTTGACGGCCTCCACCAGCACCTCGCCGTCGCGCACCAGCACGGCACCAAACGGGCGGCCACCAGCGGCTACGTTGGCCTTGGCCAGTTGCACGGCGTGATGCAGATGCTGTTGATCGTCAGTCATGGAAAACCCCTCGTGCGCAATGAGGCGTGAAGTATGGGCAGCCGCAGGGGTATTCTGAAATTAAATATAAACATGCCAATCAGTGGCAAATGGAATGGTGAGCCCATGTTCGATCCTGTGTTGTTGCGCAGCTTTGTTGCCGTCGTCGATTGCGGCAATTTCACCCGCGCGGCCGAGCGGCTGCACTTGACCCAGTCCACGGTCAGCCAACAGATCCGCCGCCTGGAAGATGCACTGGGCAGCCAGGTGCTCGACCGGGATCAGCGCCGCGTGGTAGCCACGGTGGAGGGTGAACGCTTGCTGGCGTATGCGCGGCGCATCCTGGCGCTGCACGAAGAGGCGGCCGACGTGCTGATCAATCAGCAGAGCGATGGCGTGTTGCGCCTGGCGGTGCCCGAGGATTTTGCGGCCGAGCGCCTGATGCCGCTGCTGTCGGCGTTTGTGCAGGCTTATCCCCGGGTGCGCCTGGAGGTCACCAGCGGCTTGGGGCCGGAATTGTTGCGGGATTATCGCGGCGGTGAATTCGACGTGCTGCTGGTCAAGCAAATGGGTGACAGCGATGACTGCCTGGTGTCCTGGCCGGAGCCGTTGTGTTGGGTCGACAGCCGCAGTTCGCCGTCCCTGGGACGTGATCCGCTGCCGCTGGTGGCGTTTCCCGCTGGCGGCCTGTACCGCAATGAAATGCTGCATCACCTGGAGGTAGGCGGCTGGCGCTGGCGCATCGGTTATTCCAGCGCCAGCTTGGCCAGCGTGTGTTCGGCGGTGGCGGCGGGGCTGGGGATCAGCCTGTTGCCAATGCGGGTGGTGCAGCCCGGGCACGTGATGTTGGGCGCGGACAGCGGTTTGCCTGCGGTGCAGGGCGTGCGGCTGGCGCTGTATGGCCGTAACGGCCTTGGTGCGGCAGGGCAGGCGTTGCTACGCCAATTGCAGGATTTGTGTGCCGGTAATCCACGCTGAGCCATGCCTTCAGTGAATATTTTGTATGCCTCAAAAGCATTGAGATTTTCCCCCTCGGCGCCAGGCCGCGCAGGACGTGGCTTCGGCGTATCCGGATGTTTCGGTTATTCAATTTAGATCTATCTATAACTTTAAAGATTACTTTAAGAGATAAGCGTCTGCCCCCGATGATTCAGCCCTCGACGGCCGCCAAGGCAGGCCCGTCGGTTTTTTTGCTTAAGACCGCAGGGGAGTTAATCAATGGGCAATGTCCAGACCGCCGCCAGTGCACAAGAGGCGCAGTGGCGCCACGCACCGGGTGGTGAGTTGGTCGACCTTGGCCGGCCGCATCGCGCGCCGTTGGGGCAGTTGCGTACGCAGAAAACCCCGAAGGGTGTGTTGAGTCGGCGTGAAGCGATCCTGTTGGGGATTCTCGCGCTGGCCTTGCATGGCGCGGTGATCTATTGGGTCAGCCAGAAGCCAACCCCGGTGCTGCCGATTGTGCCGCCGGAAATCCCGCCGATGACGATCGAATTTTCCCAGCCGGCTCCGCCGGTTGTGGAGCCGCCGCCTGTACCGCCACCGCCGCCGCCACCGGTTGTCGAGCCACCGCCGCCGGTGGTTGATGAATTGGCCGCCAAGCCGGCGCCGAAAAAGATTCCGAAACCCAAGCCGGTGCCAAAGCCTGTGCCCAAGCCCGCACCGAAACCGGTAGCCGAGCAGCCGCCCGCGCCGCCTGTACCCGCGCCACCGGCTCCAGCACCGCCGGCACCGCCTGCGCCCGCGCCGGTGACACCGGCCTCGGCCAACGCCGCGTACCTGAAGAACCCGGCGCCGGAATACCCGTCACTGGCCCAGCGCCGGGGTTGGGAAGGCACGGTGCTGTTGCGGGTGCATGTATTGGCCACCGGCAAGCCGGGTGAGATCCAGATTCAGAAAAGCAGTGGTCGCCAGCAACTCGACGAAGCCGCACTGGCTGCCGTGAAGCGCTGGAGTTTTGTACCGGCCAAGCAGGGTGATGTGGCCCAGGACGGCTGGGTCAGCGTACCGATCGATTTCAAGATTCATTAATTATTGGATGCGGTGTGTTGGACACATCGCGACCTGCACAGAGGGAAAACATCATGGCATTAGCATCTCCAACTGAATCCATCGAAAGCGCGGTGATCTGGCTGCTGGTGGTCTTTTCGGTCGCTACCTGGGGCCTGGCCCTGCTCAAGGGCGTCCAGTTCGGCCGCCTCAAGTCCCAGGATCGCAAGTTCCACAAACAGTTCTGGGCGGCATCCAGCCTGGACTCGGCCGCTGAGTTGGCCGAAACCAAACCCGGCGCCGCCGCTCGTGTGGCCCAGGCCGGTTACGCCGCGATCCAGGTGGGTGAGGCGCCACACGCTGCTGACCTGAGCCAGGCGATCAACCATCAGGACCGTCTTGAACGCGCTTTGCGCCAACAGATCGTGCGTGAGCGTCGCTCCCTGGAAACCGGCCTGGCCGTGGTTGCGAGTATCGGCAGCACCTCGCCGTTTATCGGCCTGTTCGGCACTGTGTGGGGGATCATGGAAGCCCTGAAAGGCATCAGCGCCGCCGGTTCCGCCAGCCTCGAAACCGTGGCCGGGCCGATCGGTGCGGCACTGGTTGCCACGGGTGTGGGTATTGCCGTCGCGGTGCCGGCGGTGCTGGTTTACAACTACTTCCTGCGTCGCCTGAAGCTCACGGCTGCTGACCTGGACGACTTCGCCCACGACTTCTACAGCCTGGCGCAGAAGAACTCGTTCCGCGTGCTGCTGCACCCGACGCTGAGCAAGGCCGGTGCCCAGGGTGGCGCGCAAAAAGTGAAGGAGGCGTCCTGAGATGGCCTTCTCCACGCAAGACAGTGATGAGGTGCTGAGCGAGATCAACGTTACGCCGCTGGTGGACGTGATGCTGGTGCTGCTGGTGGTGTTTATCGTCACGGCGCCGTTGTTGACCAATGCGATTCCGATCAACTTGCCCAAGACCGAGGCCGTGGCCCCGGTGGAGCAGAAGGACCCGCTGGTGGTGAGCATTGATGCGGCCGGGAAACTGTTTATCAACAAGGATGAAATCCAGCCGGATTTGCTGGAGTTCAACTTGCAGTCGGCCAAGGCCAAGGACCCGGAGGTGCGGGTGCAACTGCAGGCTGATGATGGAGTGAACTACGGCGAAGTGGCGCGAGCCATGGCGTCTATCGAGCGGGCGGGGATTACCAAGCTGTCGGTGATTACTGCACGTTAGTTTCAAATGCCTCGACAATTTTTTTGGCCGTCTCCTTGGCAGGGTGCGGCCTTTTTTTTGCTTTGGGGGGAGTACATATCCGTTATTTAGGTAACGGCTACTTATGGTTCCGCTCTTACAGC
>NZ_JACAPJ010000029.1:0-166296 GCF_013385765.1 Pseudomonas sp. C8002 | reverse complement strand
GTTGAAGAGCAAAATCAAAAGCTGAAGCGGGCACGGTTCAAATGTGGGAGCTGGCTTGCCTGCGATGGCATCTCCTCGGTGTGTCTGATGTACCGAGTTGTCTGCATCGCAGGCAAGCCAGCTCCCACAGAAAAGCAGCTCTGCTTTCGCTCTGGTTTTTGATTTGGCTTTTAACACTCGATTTTGGTTATTAATAAATAGCTTCTTATTCCTTAACGAATATATACCCCGTGCCTATACTGACCCACAACGTTAAACGCTGCAGGAGGGCACACCCATGCACAGCGAGTCGATTCGTTATCTGATCGTGCCGGGCTGGCAAGGATCGCCAGAAGATCATTGGCAAAGTCATTGGCAGAACAGCCTGCCCAACAGCGCTCGTGTGGAGCAGGCCGACTGGCTCACCCCACGCCGCGAAGACTGGGTGGCCGCCCTGGCCGAAGCCATCGCCGCCGACAGCACCCCGGTGATTCTGATCGCCCACAGCCTGGGCTGCATCACCGTCGCCCATTGGGCGGCCACCGCACCGGTGCAGTTCCTGCGTCAGGTACGCGGCGCCCTGCTGGTGGCCCCGGCCGATGTCGAACGCCCTGCCTGCGCACCCGCCCTGCGTAACTTTGCGCCAATCCCCAGCCACCTGTTGCCCTTCCCAAGCCAGGTCGTCAGCTCCGACAACGACAGCGCCGTCAGCGCCACCCGCGCCTTGGAACTGGCACGTAACTGGGGCGCCGAAGCGGGAATTCTCGCGGGCGCCGGGCACATCAACGTGAAGTCCGGCCATCAACGCTGGGAACAGGGTTTCGCCTACCTCTATCGCCTGCAAAATCGCCTGGAACATCACTCCCGGCGCCGTGCATAAAATTTTTTAAACGCCCCTTCCCCTTCGTGGATGGGGCGGGAGCCTGCCATGAGCCTGCATGAAACCTTCGGTCAGCCCCTGCTGACCTTCCCCGACGCCGAAAAAAGCCCCCTGAGCATTCGTGCCAAGGCGCTGGTGTTTGTCGACCCGCGTTCGCGGAAGCTGCGCGAAGACCTCGAAAACCTCGCTCCCCGCGCCTTGCCCGTGTTGATCCGCGGCGAAACCGGCAGCGGCAAGGAGTTGCTCGCCCGGCATATCCACCGTGGCAGCGACCGCACCGGCCTGTTTGTCTCGGTGAATTGCGGCGCCATCAGCCCGACATACGCCGACGCCGAACTGTTCGGCTACGCCGCAGGCAGCCACAGCGGCGCAGCCAGCAGCCGCGCCGGCTGGTTTGGCTCAGCCAACGGCGGCACGTTGTACCTGGATGAAATCGGCGACTTGCCGCTGCCAATCCAGATCAAGCTGCTGGCGGCGCTGGAAAACCACGAAGTCACTCGCGTCGGCGCCCATCAGCCAAGCCCGGTGGATGTGCGGCTGGTGGCGGCCACCAGCATCGACCTCGCCCAGGCCGTGGCGGCCGGCAAGTTCCATGAGCGCCTGTTCCATTACCTCAGCGAAGGCCAACTGGAGCTGCCCGCACTGCGCGAGCGGGTGGGCGACATCCTGTCACTGGCCGAATATTTCCTCGGCATCTACAGCCAGCGCCTCGACCTGCCGGTGCCGCTGATCAGCGACGAAGCCCAGCGCGTGCTGGAGCATCACAGCTGGCCGGGCAACACCCGGGAGTTGGAGAACGTGATTCACTTTGCCTTGCTGGTCAGCAGTGGCGACGAGATTCTGCCTGAGCATTTGAACCTGCCCGTGGCGGGTTCGCCTGTGGAGCAGGTGCGGCGAATTCTTGGCCACGCCAGCGCCGCCGAGGTTGAAGCCCTGAAAAGCTATCTGAAAGAACACGCTGTTTTGTAGGGGCCCTGCTTGCCGGCGATGGCGTCCTCAGGAGCATCGCAAGGCTCAAGACCGCCATCGCCGGTAAGCCGGGCTCCTGCATGAACAAAATGGAATATCAAAGTGAATAAAAAGTATTGTTCTGGAATAAAAAACCTCGGTATTGTCCGCTCCACGCCGCGATAGCACTTCGCTGGCATCCACTAAAAAAGCGGCCGTCCCAGACGACCCGGATTTTCGATAAGGACACTGCATGAAAAAGGTTCTGTTGTTTACCGCACTGGCGGCTGCCCTGACTGCAAGCTTCGCCCAGGCCAACGAGAAACTGGTGGTAGCCGCTACCCCGATCCCGCACGCCGAGATCCTTGAGCTGGTCAAGCCGACCCTGGCCAAAGAAGGCGTGGACCTGGAAATCAAAGTCTTCACCGACTACGTACAACCGAACGTACAGGTGGCCGAGAAGCGTCTGGACGCCAACTACTTCCAGACCCTGCCGTACCTGGAAAACTTCAACAAGGGTAAAGGCACCAACCTGGTCACCGTGGTCGGTGTGCACGTTGAACCCTTCGGCGGCTACTCGAAAAAAATCAAAAACATCTCTGAGCTCAAAGATGGCGCCACCGTGGCGATCCCGAACGAAGGCAGCAACTCCGGCCGTGCCCTGCTGCTGCTGCAAAAGGCTGGCGTGATCACTCTGAAAGACCCGACCAACGCCCTGGCCACGCCGAAAGACATCGCCAGCAACCCGAAAAACCTGAAATTCAAAGAGCTGGAATCGGCGCTGCTGCCACGCGTCCTGGACCAGGTTGACCTGGACCTGATCAACACCAACTACGCCCTGGAAGCCGGCCTGAACCCGGCCAAGGACGCGTTGATCATCGAAGACGCCAAGTCGCCGTACGTGAACTTCCTGGTTGCCCGCCCGGACAACAAGGACAGCGACGCGATCCAGAAGCTGGCCAAAGCCCTGACCAGCCCTGAAGTGAAAGCTTTCATCGAGAAGAAATACAACGGCGCGGTCGTGCCGGCGTTCTGATCGAACCCAAAAACCTCCTTCAAGGTTTAAACGCCGACGGCTTCTACAGCGTCGGCGTTTTTTATGGCTGGAACACAATCGAAATGTGGGAGCGGGCTTGCTCGCGAATGCGGTGGGTCAGCCAACACATCTGCTGACTGATACACCGCATTCGCGAGCAAGCCCGCTCCCACATTTGGGACTGTGTCAGCTCAGATATTTCGACTGTTAATGGCCCTGCGCAGTGCCACCAGCCACTTCACCAGTTCCTGCGGATCAATCGGTTTTGCCTCGTTCATCGTTCACTCCCTCGCTGTTGATTGGCCGTCAGTCTGGCCACGCGCTGCCTATCCCTGAAGTGCAGCTCCGATAAAAAGACCCGTCCTACTTCCCCGGGAACAGTAGCTGTCATCCATCTGCACCGCGAATCCGCAGGTTATCTATTTGGGTGATATCAATATGCTATTTCGGTATTTAAATTTTGCTTTTTATACCTTTAAAGTCGGCGCTACCCGGCGTTACCCACGCTGGACCGGACCGCACCAACGCCGCTTTACCCCTGCGGCGTCAGGGATTTCAGATGACCTTCGATTACGCATTTATCCTCAGCACGCTGCCGGCGTTTCTCAAGGCCGTGGGCGTTACCCTGCAAGTCGGCCTGATCGCCATTGGCACCTCCATGCTGGTGGCCTTGATCAACGCCGCGCTGCTGGTGTTTCGCACCCCCTACGTGTGGCGCCTGGTGGCGCTGTACGTGGAGTTGGCGCGCAACACACCGCTGCTGATCCAACTGTTTTTCGTCTATTTCGCGTTGCCGGCCCTGGGGCTGAATATCTCCGGGTTCTGGGCGGCAATCATCACCATGACCTTTCTCGGCGGCGCCTACCTCACGGAAGTGTTGCGCGCCGGTGTCGAGGCGGTACCGCTGGCACAGATCGAATCGGGCAAGTCCATCGGGCTGTCCCACTGGCAACTGCTGCGCCATGTGATCCTGCCCCAGGCCGGGATCCTCAGCCTGCCGGCGCTGTTTGCGAACTTTATTTTCCTGCTCAAGGAAACCACGATCGTGTCGGCGGTGGCGGTGCCGGAGATTCTCTACACCACCAAAAGCTATATCGCCCTCTACTACAAAACCTACGAAATGCTCGCGGTGCTCACGTTGATCTGCGTGCTGTTATTCCTGCCGCTGTCGCTGCTGCTCAGCCGCCTTGAAAGGAGGCTCCAGCATGGCCAGTTCGGGTCTTGAATTACTCTGGGTGTCCTTGCCGCAACTGGGCAAGGGCGCGGCGCAAACCCTGTCGATCTCGTTCTTGAGCATCGCCTTCAGCACCGTCGGCGGCGTGGTGTATGGCGTACTGCGCACGTTGAATTCGAGAGCGATCAACCTGGTGCTGCGGATTTACCTGGAGCTGTTCCGCGCCATTCCGGTGTTGGTGTGGTTGTACTTGCTGTTCTTCGGCCTGCCGATTTTCTTTGGCCTGAGCATTCCGAGCTTCTGGTGCGCCGTGCTGGTGTTGTCGCTGTGGGGTGCCGGTGAAGTCGGCGAAGTGGTGCGCGGTGCGTTGCATTCGTTGCCCCGTGGCCAGCGTGAAGCCGGCCTGTCGATTGGCCTGTCGGACCCGCAACTGTACGGCTACGTGCTGTTGCCCCAGGCCCTGAAACGCATGACCCCGCCGACCATCAACGTCTACACCCGCATCATCAAGACCAGCTCCCTGGCGGTGCTGATCGGTGTGGTGGACGTGATCAAGGTCGGCCAGCAAATCATCGAGCGCACCTACGAGTCGGTGTTGATCTACGGCGCGCTGTTCCTGTTTTTCTTCTTTATCTGCTACCCGTTGTCGGCCGCCTCCAAGGTGCTGGAACGGCGCTGGGCCCAAGCATGAGCGCATTGATCGAGTTCCAGGGTTTCAACAAGTTTTTCGGCGACCAGCAGGTGCTCGACGGCATCGACCTGAGTGTGCAAAGCGGCGAAGTGGTGGTGATCCTCGGCCCCAGCGGTTGCGGCAAAAGCACCTTGCTGCGGTGCCTCAATGGCCTGGAAGTGGCCCACAGCGGTAGCCTGCGTTTTGCGGGCAAGGAGCTGCTGGACAAGGCCACCGACTGGCGCCAGGTGCGCCAGGACGTGGGCATGGTGTTCCAGAGTTATCACCTGTTCCCGCACATGAGCGTGCTCGACAACCTCCTGCTCGGCCCGCTGAAAGTGCAAAAACGCGAACCCCGCGAAGCCCGGGCCCAGGCTGAAAAACTGCTGGAACGGGTGGGCCTCTCCGACAAACGCGACGCCTACCCGCGCCAGCTGTCGGGCGGCCAGCAGCAACGCATCGCCATCGTCCGCTCGTTGTGCATGAACCCGCAGGTCATGCTGTTTGACGAAGTCACCGCCGCCCTCGACCCGGAGATGGTCAAGGAAGTACTGGAAGTGATCCAGGGCCTGGCCCGGGACGGCATGACCCTGCTGATCGTCACCCATGAAATGGCCTTCGCCCGCGCCGTCGCCGACCGCGTGGTGTTCATGGAGGCCGGCCGCATCCTCGAACAAAACACCCCCGAGGCATTCTTTACGAACCCGCAAACCGCACGCGCGCAGCAGTTCCTGGAGAAGTTCTCCTTCGTTTCAACACTGCCCAAAAGAACCAAGGAACTGGAGCTGTCATGAAAACTGCCAAGTTGTTATTCCCCCTGTTCGGCCTCGCTTTGCTGGCCGGCTGCAATAAGTCCGAAGAACCCGCCAAGACGGCTGCCGCTGCCACCCCGGCACCCGCTGCGGTGAGCTACATCGACAAGATCAAGGCGCGGGACAAGCTGATCGTCGGCGTATTCACCGACAAGCCGCCGTTTGGTTTCGTGGATGAGTCCGGCCGCTATGTCGGCTTCGATACCGACATCGGCCGCCGTTTCGCCAAGGACCTGCTGGGGGACGAGAACAAGGTTGAATTCGTCGCCGTAGAGCCGGCGAGCCGCATTCCGTTCCTGCAAAGCGACAAGGTCGACCTGATCCTCGCCAACATGACGGTGACGCCGGAGCGCAAGGAAGCGGTGGACTTCACCAACCCGAACCTGAAAGTCGCGGTGCAGGCCCTGGTGCCGCAGGACAGCTCGGTGAAGAGCCTGGACGACCTGGCGACCCGCACCACCATCGTCACCACCGGCACCACCGCGGATATCTGGCTGACCAAGAACCACCCGGACTGGAAACTGCTGAAGTTCGAGAAAAATTCCGAGTCGCTGCAAGCGTTGTCGGCGGGCCGTGGTGATGCCTATGCCCAGGACAACCTGGTGTTGTTCAGCTGGGCCAAGCAGAACCCGGGCTACCGTGTGCTGGAGCAGAAACTGGGGGATGAAGCGCCGATTGCGCCGGCGGTGAAGAAGGGCAACATCGAATTGCGGGATTGGGTGAATGCCGAGCTGGCGAAGTTGGGCGAAGAGAAGTATTTGCTCAAGCTGTATGACCAGTATGTTCGCAAGGAACTGAGCGATGACACCAAGCCTGAGAGTGTGATTGTTGAAGGCGGGAAGTGGCAGGGTTGATCAGTTAGCTGTTGGGTGACTGATCTACCGTCTTCGCGAGCAAGCCCGCTCCCACATTCGACCGAGTTCCACCTTTGGAATGCGGACAAATGTGGGAGCGGGCTTGCTCGCGAAGAGGCCCTCACAGGCACCGCCTAACTGGGCCAATGCCACGCCGGCTCATCCAGCACCCGCTGCCCCACCACCTGCGTCTGCCCCATCACCTTCTCCAGCACGATCGAATTACACCCTTCATCCTGCTGCAACGCCGCAATCAAGCGGCTGGCATGGGACACCACCCACACCTGACACTGCTGCGACACCTGAATGATCAGCCGCGCCAACGCCGGCAAAAGATCCGGGTGCAAGCTGGTTTCCGGTTCGTTCAATACCATCATCGTCGGTGGTCTCGGCGTCAGCAGCGCCGCCACCAGCAGCAAGTAGCGCAAGGTCCCGTCCGACAGCTCCGCCGCCGATAACGGCCGCAGCAACCCTTCCTGATAAAACTCGATGGCAAAACGGCCGCCCTGCAATGGCTCGATATTCAACCGCGCGCCGGGAAACGCATCGCTGATCGCCCGCTGCAAGGCGTCCGGGTCGCCGATCTCGCGGATGGTCTGCAACGCCGCTGCCAAATCGCGACCATCGTGATGCAGCACCGGCGTACGCGTGCCCAGTTGCGGCTGGCGCACCGGGGCGTCGACGTCGCTGCGAAAGTGGTCATAAAAGCGCCAGCCGCGAATGCTTTCGCGCAGCAGCAACACCTCCGGCGAACCCCGCAGGCTGCCGACCTGATCGAACAGGCTGTGGTAGTTCGGCGTGTGCTGGGCCAGTACATCCCAGGCTCGGCCATCGCGGGCACGTACCATCGGGCCGGAGCGCTGCACCAGCAGGCTCGCCGGGCGAAATACATGCCCGGCCCAGATGCATTCTTTCTTGATCTCCGGGTCCAGGGAAAAATAGGACAAGGTCTTCTCGGGCAACCCCAGGGAAATCGCATAGCTGAAATCCTCTGCGGCAAACCCCAGGCGCAGCCGCTTGGCGCCCTGGCGCACGATGGGCTCCACCGCCACTTCACCACTGAGCATGCGCCGACTGATGCTTTCCGGCCCGGCCCAGAAGGTCGAATCCAGCCCGCCTTCACGGGCCAGTGCGTTGATCACGCCGCCCTGGGCCGTCTCCGCCAGTAGCCGCAGGGCGCGGTACAGGTTGGACTTGCCGCTGCCATTGGGGCCGGTAATCAGGTTCAACCGATCCAGCGGCACCACCAATTTGTTGATCGAGCGGTAATTGGCCACCGCGAGGGTTTTGAGCATGAGAGGATGTTCGCGATTATGTGGATCCGCATATTACCTGCGTCGGCTGGCGGAGATGTGTCGCGAGCGTCCTGATTTCCTGTAAGTCAATGCCTACGACGCGGAACCCTGAACTACGCTAACAGTCGCATAATCACCGACGCGTCAATCAAGCAAGGAGCCTGCATGGGCGGTCACAAACTCACATTTATCCTCGGCCTTGGCCTGCTGGCGCTGCTGAGCGGTTGCGGCCAGGAAAAAGCCGAACCCAAGGAACATTCCCGGGTGTTTGTGCAGACGGTGAAGTCCACCGACTTTGCCGCTGCCGTGACCTTGACCGGCGATATCCAGGCCCGGGTGCAGACCGATCTGTCGTTCCGCGTCGGCGGCAAGATTATCCAGCGCATGGTGGATGTCGGCGACCGCGTCAGCGCCAAGCAGGTGCTGGCCAAGCTCGATCCGAAAGATTTGCAGACCAATGTCGACTCCGCCCAGGCCCAGGTGGTCGCCGAGCAGGCGCGGGTCAAACAGACCGCCGCCGCGTTTGTGCGCCAGGAAAAACTCTTGCCCAAGGGCTACACCAGCCGCAGCGAATACGACTCTGCCCAGGCCGCGTTGCGCAGCAGCCAGAGCGCGCTGACCGCCGCCCAGGCGCAGTTGGCCAATGCCCGCGAGCAGTTGGGCTACACCTCGCTGGTCGCCGACGCGCCGGGCATCATCACCGCCCGCCAGGCCGAGGTGGGCCAGGTGGTGCAGGCCACCGTGCCGATTTTCAGCCTGGCCCGGGATGGCGAGCGCGACGCGGTGTTCAACGTCTATGAATCGCTGCTGGTGGAGCCGCCGCCGGACAAACCGATTACCGTCAGCCTGCTGGAAAACCCGCAGATCACCGCCGTGGGCAAGGTGCGCGAAGTCACCCCGGCCGTTGCCGCCAATACCGGCACGGTGCAAGTCAAAATCGCCCTCGACGCGCTGCCCAAGGGCATGCAACTGGGCTCGGTGGTCAGCGCCACCGCCAACGGGCCGGCCAAGGCCAGCATCGAATTGCCGTGGGCTGCCTTGACCAAAGACATCAGTGCGCCGGCTGTCTGGCTGATTGACGGTGACGGCAAGGCGCAACTGCACAAGGTCACGGTCGCGCGTTACCTGACCGGCAAGGTGATCATCAGCGACGGCCTCAAGGGCGGCGAAAAAGTCGTGGTGGCCGGCGGGCAATTGCTGCATCCCGGCATGATCGTGGAAATCGCCCAGCCGCCGGATCAGGCCCAGGCCCAGGGAGTGCAGCCATGAAGCAGTTGACGTGTGTGCTCGCCGCCAGCCTGCTGTTGATGGCGTGTTCCAAGGAAGAACCGGCACCGGAACCGGTGCGCCCGGTGCTGTCGATTGAAGTGAAAGCCGAGGACCAGGAAAACCTCGGCCGCTTCGCCGGCACGATCCAGGCCCGCTACGAAAGCAATCTCGGTTTCCGTGTGCCAGGCCGTATCGCCCGGCGCGCGGTCGACGTGGGCGCTGAAGTGCAGCAGGGCGCGTTGCTCGCCGTGCTCGACCCCACCGATCAACAGAACCAGTTGCGCGCCGCCCAGGGCGACCTGGCCCGGGTCCAGGCACAGTGGATCAACGCCCAGGCCAATGCGCGTCGCCAGCAGGAATTGTTCAACCGTGGCGTCGGCGCCCAGGCCCAGCTGGACATCGCCCAGACCGACCTGAAAACCACCCAGGCTTCCCTGGATCAGGCCAGGGCCTCGGTCAACCAGGCCAAGGACCAGCTCAACTACGCCGAACTGCGCACCGACCATGCAGGCATCGTCACCGCCTGGAATGCCGAGGCCGGCCAGGTGGTCAGCGCCGGGCAGCAAGTGGTGACCCTGGCACGACCGGACATCAAGGAAGCCGTCATCGACTTGCCCGCCGGCCTCGCCGAGCGCCTGCCGCCGGATGTGGTGTTCCTGGTCGCCGGGCAGATGGACCCCACGGTCAGCACCACCGCCACCGTGCGCGAGATCGAACCCCAGGCCCAAAGCGCCACGCGCACCCGTCGCGCCCGCCTGACCCTGGCGGAAACACCGCCCGCGTTCCGCCTTGGCACCGCCATCAGCGTGACCCTGAGTTCAGCCATCGCGCCGCGTATCGAATTGCCCCTCAGCGCCTTGCAGGAAGCCGACGGCAAGACCCGCATCTGGGTCATCGACACCCAAAGCCAGACCGTACAGCCCCGTGACGTCAGCATCGTCAGCCGTGACGCCGACAGCGCCTTGCTCAACGCCGGCGTCAAACCCGGCGAGCGGGTGGTGAGTGCCGGCGTGAACAGCCTGAAGCCCGGGCAAAAAGTTAAAATCGACGAGGACAGCCCGCGATGAAAGGGAGCTTCAACTTATCCGACTGGGCCCTCAAGCATCAGTCCTTCGTCTGGTACCTGATGTTCGTCGCGCTGCTGATGGGCGTGTTCTCGTACATGAACCTCGGTCGCGAGGAAGACCCGTCGTTCACCATCAAGACCATGGTGATCCAGACCCGCTGGCCGGGTGCGACCCAGGAAGAGACCCTGAAGCAGGTCACCGACCGCATCGAGAAAAAACTCGAAGAGCTGGACTCCCTCGACTACGTGAAGAGCTACACCCGGCCCGGCGAGTCCACGGTGTTCGTGTTCCTGCGGGACACCACCAGCGCCAAGGACATCCCGCAGATCTGGTACCAGGTCCGCAAGAAGATCGACGATATTCGCGGCAGCTTCCCCCAAGGCTTGCAGGGGCCGGCGTTCAACGACGAGTTCGGGGATGTGTTCGGCTCGGTGTACGCGTTTACCGCCGACGGCCTGTCGATGCGCCAGCTGCGCGATTACGTGGAGCAGGTGCGCGCCGAAATTCGTTCGGTACCGGGGCTGGGCAAGGTCGAGATGATCGGCCAGCAGGACGAAGTGATTTACCTGAATTTCTCCACCCGCAAACTCGCAGCGCTGGGGATCGATCAGCGCCAGGTGGTGCAGAGCCTGCAATCGCAGAACGCCGTGACCCCGGCTGGGGTGATCGAGGCCGGGCCGGAGCGGATTTCGGTGCGCACTTCCGGGCAGTTCGCCTCGGAGAAGGACCTGGCCAACGTCAACCTGCGGCTCAATGACCGTTTCTATCGGCTGGCCGACGTGGCGGAAATCACCCGTGGCTATGTCGACCCGTCGACGCCGATGTTCCGCTTCAACGGCAAGCCCGCCATCGGCTTGGCCATCGCCATGCAGAAGGGCGGCAACATCCAGGACTTCGGCAAGGCCCTGCACAAACGCATGGACGACCTGACCGCCGACCTGCCGGTGGGTGTGGGCGTGCACAAGGTTTCCGACCAGGCCGAAGTGGTGGAAGAGGCCGTCGGCGGCTTCACCAGCGCATTGTTTGAGGCGGTGATCATCGTGCTGGTGGTGAGCTTTATCAGCCTCGGCGTGCGTGCCGGGTTGGTGGTGGCGTGCTCGATTCCATTGGTGCTGGCGCTGGTGTTCGTGTTCATGGAATACAGCGGCATTACCATGCAGCGGGTGTCGCTGGGCGCCTTGATCATTGCCCTCGGCCTGTTGGTGGACGACGCGATGATCACCGTGGAGATGATGATCACGCGCCTGGAAAAAGGCGAGACCAAGGAGCAGGCGGCGACGTTCGCCTACACCTCCACCGCGTTCCCGATGTTGACCGGCACGCTGGTGACCGTCGCCGGGTTTGTGCCGATTGGCCTCAACGCCAGTTCGGCGGGGGAGTACACCTTCACGCTGTTCGCGGTGATTGCCGTGGCGATGCTGGTGTCGTGGGTGGTCGCGGTATTGTTCGCGCCGGTGCTGGGCGTGCACATCCTCAGCAGCAAGGTAAAACCCCACAATGCCGAGCCCGGCCGGGTGGGCCGGGCGTTCAATGGCGGTATGCTGTGGGCGATGCGTAACCGCTGGTGGGCCATTGGCATCACGGTGCTGCTGTTTGTAGCGTCGGTGTTTTCCATGCAGTTTGTGCAGAACCAGTTTTTCCCGTCCTCGGACCGTCCGGAAATTCTCGTCGACCTCAACCTGCCGCAAAACGCCTCGATCAACGAGACCCGCAAGGCCGTCGACCGTCTTGAGGCGATCATCAAGGACGACCCGGACATCGCCCGCTGGAGCACCTATATCGGCCAGGGCGCGATCCGTTTCTACCTGCCGCTGGACCAGCAACTGGAGAACCCGTACTACGCGCAACTGGTGATTGTCAGCAAGGGCCTGGAAGAGCGCGGCGCCTTGATTGCGCGCCTGCAAAAACGCCTGCGGGAAGATTTTGTCGGCGTGGGCAGCTTCGTGCAGCCACTGGAAATGGGCCCGCCGGTGGGGCGTCCGATCCAGTACCGGGTGTCTGGCAAGGACATCGACCAGGTGCGCAAACACGCGATCGAGCTGGCGACCATGCTCGATAAAAACACCCACATGGGCGAGATCATCTACGACTGGAACGAGCCGGGCAAAGTCCTGCGGGTGGACATCGCCCAGGACAAGGCGCGGCAACTGGGGCTGTCGTCGGAAGACGTGGCGCAGTTGATGAACAGCGTGGTCAGCGGTGCGTCGGTGACCCAGGTGCATGACGATATCTACCTGATCAACGTGGTCGGCCGCGCCGAAGATGCCGAACGCGGTACGCCGGAAACCTTGCAGAACCTGCAGATCGTCACGCCCAACGGCACCTCGATTCCGCTGCTGGCGTTCGCCACCGTGCGTTATGAGCTGGAACAGCCGTTGGTGTGGCGTCGCGACCGCAAGCCGACCATCACCATCAAGGCGGCGGTGCGCGACGACATGCAGCCGACCGACCTGGTGAAACAGCTCAAGCCGGACATCGACAAGTTCAGTGCTGGGTTGCCGGTGGGCTACAAAGTCGCCACCGGCGGCACCGTGGAAGAAAGCGGCAAGGCCCAGGGCCCGATTGCCAAGGTAGTGCCGTTGATGCTGTTCCTGATGGCGACCTTCCTGATGATCCAGCTGCACAGCGTGCAGAAGATGTTCCTGGTGGCCAGCGTGGCGCCGCTGGGGCTGATTGGCGTGGTGTTGGCGCTGATTCCCACGGGCACGCCCATGGGCTTTGTGGCGATTCTCGGGATCCTTGCGCTGATCGGCATCATCATCCGTAACTCGGTGATCCTGGTGACGCAGATCGACGCCTACGAGCGCGACGGCTACACGCCGTGGGACGCGGTGGTGGAAGCCACCGAACACCGGCGCCGGCCGATCCTGCTGACCGCAGCAGCGGCCAGCCTGGGCATGATCCCTATCGCCCGTGAAGTGTTCTGGGGCCCGATGGCCTACGCGATGATCGGCGGGATCATCATCGCCACCTTGCTCACGCTGCTGTTCCTGCCGGCGCTGTATGTGGCCTGGTACAAGATTCGCGAGCCGAAGAAAGAACAAGCCTGACAGCCACAGCGGTGACATTCCTACACGGACGTGGGAATGTTCCCTGAAACATTTTTTTGCCCTTCGCACCCGATCAATTGTTTTACCCTCCGGGCCTGATCCTTTGCCAAGGCCTGCCCCATGCGTTGTTTCCTGCTGGTTTGTAGCTTGTTACTGTCGCCCGTGGCCCTTGCCGGCACGGTGCTGGAGAACGCCCTGTGGCGGGTTGAGATCGACCCGGCGACCCTTGCGATCCACGTTTTCCCCAGCGACAAGACCGCCGTGCAGGCTTCAAGCGGAGGCCCTGCGCACAGGGTCAACCAGCTCTCCCAAAGCACCCGTCAGGCCAGTTGGCAATGGGACGATGGCGCCTATCGCCTGAGCGCCACCCTCGAGCAACGGGATCTTGCCCTGACGATTACCGCCCGTGATGCCGGTGAGTTGGCGATCCTGCGCCAACCCGCCAGCGCCATGGGCAAGGGCCTGATCTGGCCCCTGGCCGAAGGGCATTACGTGCCGGCGGGCAATGGTGTGTGGCAGGACTTCCTGCTGGAACAGGGCGACGTCAACACCACCCAGGACCTCAGCTTGCCGCTGTGGGGCGTGGATCACGGCGCGTTTACCCTCAACTGGCTGATGACCAATCCTTACAACAACCGTCTGCACTGGCAGGCCGACGGCAAAGGACTGGCGTTGTCCGCCTTCCATGAATTCACCACGCTGGACCCCGCGGCACCGATGACCGTTCTGTTGCACCTGGGCGAAAGCGACCCGCTGGCCGGCGCCAAGCGTTATCACCAGTGGCTGGTGGAGCAGGGGCTGTTTGAACCGTTGGCGGACAAGTTGCGGCAAACCCCGGAAGCGGAAAAGCTGCTGGGCGCCAGCCATATCTACCTGTGGGGCAATGATCTGCTGGCTCCGGGGGATGTGCGCGACTGGCCGCAACTGCTCAAGCTGCTACGCAGCGGCAAAGGCTTGGCGGCTGAATTGAATGGCTTGCTGGACAAAGAGGCTGCGCAGGTTCGGCAGGTCAAGCAACCGTATGAGCAGGCTGTCCTGCTGCGCGGCCTGAACGCGGCGATCAACACAAAGGCCCGGCAAAGCTGGCAGCCCTCCACCGAGCCGAATATGACCCAACTCGCTGATGGCTATGGTGCGCTGCGTCGCGAGTTGGCCGTGGCTTTTGCCGGTGCCTTGAGCGCCACGCCTGAGACTTGGGGCAACACCTTGTCCGTCACCAACGCGCTGAAAGGCGCCGGTCTCAAGCGCCTGCTGGTGACCCAGGGCGAAGGCTGGGAAGGCGGGCTCTGGCATCCTGAGGCGGTGAAGACCGGGGTCGACGCCGGTTACCTGATGGCGCCCTACGACTCTTATGAAACGGCACTGTCGGCCACTGAAAATCCCGACTGGACCACCGCGCACCTGGGCAGCAAGGCCTATGGCGAGTGCGCGATCGTGTTGAAGGGCGGCCAGCTCAAGACAGGCTTCCAGAAGTCCGGCCACTACACCGACCCGCGCTGCGTGCGGCCGTTGCTGGAGGCGCGGATCAAGGCGGTGCAGGCCAAGTCCGGGTTCAACGCCTGGTTCCTCGACGCCTATGCCACCAGCATGTTGTTCGACAGCTATCGCACGGGTGCGAGCATGACCCAGGCACAAAATGCCGAAGGCAATATCGATGCGGCCCGCTGGATCAATACGGCGCTGAAGTTGCCGGCAGGTTCCGAGGACGGCAACGCGATCACCGCCCGAGGCATCCTGTTTGCCCACGGCATGCAAACGCCGGTGCTGGGCTGGGGTGATCGGGAGATGACCAAGGACAAGCAGTCGCCGTATTACGTCGGGGCTTGGTACCCGCCGGAACAGCCGGCGGTGTTCTTCAAGTCGGTGCCGTTGAAAGATCCGTTTCGCACGGTCTACTTTGACCCGACGATGCGCCTGCCGCTGTATCAGGCGGTGTTCCATGGCTCGGTGATCACCACCCACCATTGGCTGTTCGACAGCCTGAAACTGAGCAACGTGCGGGCCGAGAACGAGCTGACGCAACTGCTCTACAACGTGCCGCCGCTGTATCACCTGAGTGCGGCGACGGTGAAGCAGCGCTTGCCCGTGATTCAGCGCCAGGACGCGTTCTTTCGGCCGCTGCATGAGCGGTTGGCGACTCAGGCGATGACGGATTTTCGTTGGCTGACGGAAGATAAGCAGGTGCAGCAGACCACCTTTGCCGATGGGACGCGGTTGGTGGCGAATTTTGCTGAGGGGCGTATTACGGCTGTTGTGCCTGGCGTCCAGGCTGTGGTGTATCAGCTGGATTAGTGGCGGCTGTGAGTCCTTCGCGAGCAAGCCCGCTCCCACAGGGGAATGCATTCCAAAATGTGGGAGCGGGCTTGCTCGCGAAGGCGTAAGCCCAAACAACAAAGACCTACAGCTTGCGCCACACACTTGCCAGCCACGGCTGTTGTTCCCGAGGCAATCCCGCTGGCCGGTAGTAATGCTCCAGCTCCACAAACCCCGCAGCCGTCAGCAATTCCTGCCACGCCTGCAAGTCGTGATACGAGCCATACCGCGGCCCATTCCAGCCCTCCTGGTTTTCACCTCGAGGGTTTGAGCTGAACAACACTCCACCGACCTTCAACGCCCCATGCAACTGCCCAAGAATGCGCGGCAGTTCCTGCTTGGGAATATGAAACAGCACCGCATTGGCGAAGATCCCGTCGAAACGGCCGGCCGGCAAATCCAGCTTCAGGAAGTCCTGTTGCAGCACTTCACAGCCGCTGTCTTCCCGGGCCATCTGTGCAAAGCGCTCCGAACCATCGAGCCCCACCGCGATGTGGCCCATGCGGGTAAACGTCTGCAAATCCCGCCCCGGCCCGCAGCCGAAGTCCAGCACGGTAAACGGTGCGTCGCCCTGGATATGCCGCAGCAACGCATCAATGTTCTGGCTCACATCGTGATCGCGGGTGCCTTCACGAAAATCCTCGGCCACTTTGTTGTAGTGGCCAAGGGTGGTGGAGGTGATCTGGTGGAGGTCGTCGGGGGCGAGTTTCATGGCAGGTTATACCGGGCGCTGAGATGGCCCGACTATACCTCACCTCTTGTTCAGAACCCTGGCCAACCGATCGCCGCCCAACTGAATCACGGCTACCAGGATCACCAGCAGCACAATCACGGTGAGCATGATCTGCGTGTCAAAACGCTGATAGCCATAGCGATAGGCAATATCCCCCAGCCCACCGGCGCCAATTGCCCCGGCCATGGCCGAGGAGTTGATCATCGTCACCAGGGTAATCGTGAACCCGCCGACAATCCCCGGCAGCGCCTCCGGCAGCAGCACATGCCAGACGATATGCCAGCGCCGGCAACCCATGGCCTGCGCCGCCTCGATCAAGCCGTGGTCGACTTCGCGCAAGCTGACTTCGGCGATCCGCGCAAAGAACGGCGTGGCCGCGATGGTCAACGGCACCACCGCTGCCCACACGCCATAGGTGGTGCCGACGATCAACCGGGTGAACGGAATCAGCGCCACCATCAAAATCAAAAACGGGATCGAGCGGAACAGGTTAACGAACGCCCCCAGCACCCGATTCAAGGCAGGCGCCTGATAGATGCCGCCCTTGTCGCTGGTCACCAGGAACACCGCCAGCGGAATCCCCACCAGCAATGCAATCAACGACGACACTCCGACCATCAACAGCGTGTCGATGGCGCCCTGCAATAAACGATCAAACCACATAGCCCAGCACCTCCACCTGTTGTGCCCAGCGCCCGGCGCGGCTGCGCAGTTCTTCGGCGGTCAGGGACGAGCCGCTCACCGCCAGCAGCAATTGCCCCAAGGCGTGGCCCTGGATGCGTTCCACACCGCCTTGCAGCAAGCGCACGCGCCCGCCGAGGGCGCTGAACAACGCAGCAAGATCGGGTTCGTCTTCGGCACTGCCAGTCAGTTGCAAGCGCAGCACCACGGCGGCGTCCTTTGAGGTCGGATTGGCCTGCAGGCGGCTTTGCAACTCTTCAGGCAGGCCATGTTGCAGCGGCGCCAGCAGGGTTTTACTGACCTCATGCTGCGGGTTGCCGAACACTTCCCACACCGGACCTTGCTCGACCACATGGCCGTGTTCCAGCACCACCACGCGGTCGCAGATTTCGCGAATCACGGCCATTTCGTGGGTGATCAGCACGATGGTCAAGCCCAGGCGTTTGTTGATCTCCCGCAGCAGACCGAGGATGGATTGCGTGGTCTCAGGGTCGAGCGCTGAAGTGGCTTCGTCGCACAACAGAATCTGTGGGTCATGCACCAGTGAGCGGGCGATGCCCACCCGCTGTTTCTGCCCGCCGGACAGCTGGGCCGGGTAAGCCTTGTGCTTATCCTGCAAGCCGACCAATTCCAGCAGTTCACGCACCTTCTTCTCGCGCTGCTCCTTGGGCACGCCTGCGACTTTCAACGGCAGTTCGACGTTCTGCCACACGGTCTTGGCCGACATCAGGTTGAAGTGCTGGAAGATCATGCCGATGCGTCGGCGCAGGGCGACCAGGCGGTCTTCGTCGAAGTCGCCGATGTCCACCTGGTCAATCAACACCCGGCCGCTGCTCGGTTGTTCCAGGCGGTTGATGGTGCGGATCAGCGACGACTTGCCGGCGCCGCTGCGGCCGATGATGCCGAAGACTTCGCCGCGCTGGATCGCCAGGTCGATGCCTTGCAGGGCGGGCACGGATTGGCCGTCATAGGTCTTGCCCAGGTTGATAAAGCGCACGTGCGCGCGGTTCAGGTCCGGGTGCAGTTCTGTCTGCTCGGCGTCCCTGGGCGGCAGGCCCAGGTCGCGCAGTTGAGAGTGGGCGGCGGTCATTTTTTATCTTCCCAGCCGACTTGGTAGAGCTTGCCAAGGGATTTATCCAACGCGGCGCGCACCACCGGCGAGTGCTGGTAGATGTCGACGAACTTGATCACCCGCGGGTCGGTTTTGCTCTTGGGCTGGACCACGAACTGGATCACGTATTCCGGGTGGTCGAGGCCGTCGAACAGCAGCGCCGACTCGGCATCGAAGGTCTTGGACAGGCGGATATACGCCGGGTAGCCCTGCACCAGGTCGGCGTCGTCATAAGCGCGCACCAGTTGCACCGCCTCCACTTGCAGGATCTTGATCTTCTTCGGGTTGGTGACGATGTCTTCTTCAGTGGCCTTGTAGCCCACGCCCGGCTTGAGCGTGATCAAGCCGGCCTTGGCCAGCAGTTGCAGGCCGCGACCACTGTTGATCGGGTCGTTGGCAATCGCCACGCTGGCGCCCTGGGGCAGGTCGTTGATGCTCTTGTACTTCTTCGAATACAGCCCGACGTTGTTGATGATGCCCGGCGCGTACGGCACCAGGTCAAAGCCTGCAGCGGCCTTGGCGTTTTCCAAAAACGGGATGTGCTGGAAGTAGTTCACGTCGATATCGCCGGCTGCCAGGCTGACGTTGGGTGCGATCCAGTCGGTGAATTCCACCAGTTCGACTTTCAAACCCTGTTTGCCGGCCTCTTCGACGGCGGCCTCCAGTGGAATGGCGAAGGCGGCGGTGGTGCCGACTTTCAACGGTGCGTCAGCGGCGAATACCGCCGAGCTGAACAATCCGAGGGCGAGCGCCAGTGCTTTGACTGGGTGGCTGAGCAATGTTTTTTTCATAGTGGATTTCCAGTCATAAGGTGTGAGTGCAAACAACTCGGTCAACTGTGGGAGCGGGCTTGCTCGCGAAAGCGGTGTGTCAGTGAATGCATCCGGCGACTGATACAGCGCTTTCGCGAGCAAGCCCGCTCCCACATTTTGGTTCAGTGGCGGTAGGTGGAGCCGGTGTGTTGTTCAGGCAGGTGCGCCGAGTGGTGGAAGACTTTCTCCCGCAACGTCCCGGTCTCATACGCGGTCTTGTACGAGCCCCGGCGCTGCAGCTCCGGCACCACCAGTTCGATAAAGTCGACGTAGCTTTCCGGGGTGACGATGCGCGTCAGGTTGAAGCCATCCAGGCCGGTTTCGCTGATCCATGATTCAAGTTCATCCGCCACCTGTGCCGGCGAACCCACCAGGGTGATGTAGCGCCCGCCCAGGGCGTGCTGCTCAAGCAACTTGCGCCGGGTCCAGTCATTGTTCTGCAGGTTCTTGGTCGCGGACTGGATGGCGTTGCTCTTCACGTACTGGATCGGTTCGTCGATTTCGTACTGTGAAAAATCAATCGCCGTAGAGGCCGAGAAATGCGCCACGCCGGCTTCCGCACTGGCGTAGCTCAGGTACTCGGCGTGCTTGGCCCATGCGGCTTCTTCGGTGGCGCCGACAATCACGTTCAGGCCCATGAACACCTTGATATCGTCCGGGTTGCGCCCGGCTTCCACGGCGCTGGCGCGCACCTTGTCCACCTGGATCTTGGTCGAGGCCTTGTTCTGCCCGCTGATGAATACGCACTCGGCGTGGCGCCCGGCAAACAGCAGCCCACGGTCGGAGCTGCCCGCCTGGAACAGCACCGGCGTGCGTTGCGGCGACGGCTCGCACAGGTGATAACCCTCCACCTGATAGAACTCGCCCTTGTGCTCGACCTTGTGCACCTTCTCCGGCTGGGCATACACCCGCGCCTGCGGATCGTTGATCACCGCGTCGTTTTCCCAGCTGCCTTCCCAGAGTTTGTAGAGCACCTCCAGGTATTCGTCGGCCTGGTCGTAGCGCCGGTCGTGCTCGACCTGCTCGGTCAGGCCCATGGCCTTGGCGGCGCTGTCGAGGTAGCCGGTGACGATGTTCCAGCCCACCCGGCCACGGCTCAGGTGGTCGAGGGTCGACATGCGCCGGGCGAACAGATACGGCGGTTCGTAGGTGAGGTTGGCGGTCAGGCCGAAGCCAAGGTTTTTGGTCACCGCCGCCATGGCCGAGACCAGCAGCAACGGGTCGTTGACCGGCAGCTGGATCGCTTCCTTGAGCGGCACGTCCACCGAGTTCTGGTAGACGTCATACACGCCGACGATGTCGGCGATGAACAGCCCGTCGAACAGTCCGCGTTCCAGCAATTGCGCCAGTTCGGTCCAGTACTCGATGGTTTTGTACTGGGTCGAGTTGTCCCGTGGATGGGTCCACAGGCCGTGGTTGATGTGCCCGATGCAGTTCATGTTGAAGGCATTGAGCAGGATCTTTTTCTTCGCCATCAGATAGTCCCCCGCAGTGGCGGGTTTTCATCGTTGAGGTAGTAATTGCCCACAGCAAAGTACTTCCAGCGCACCGGGTCGTGCAGGGTGTGTACCCGGGCGTTGCGCCAGTGGCGGTCCAGGCCGTGTTCGGCGAGGGTCGCCTGGCTTCCGGCAAGTTCGAACAGGGTACTGCCGGCCGCCAGGGAAATCTCGGTGCTGAGGGCGCGCACTTCGGCGACCGCGATGGATGCGGCCGCGACGGTGTCGGCAGTGCTGTCGGCCTGGGCGCGGTCGAGGAATTCGCCTGAGCGTTCCAGCAGGGCTTCGGTGGCGTGCAGGCGGATGCTCAAGTGGCCGAAGCTTTTCAGGGTCAGCGGATCTTCGGTGGCCTTGTCGCTGGTGGCGTCGATCCACGGCCGGGTCTTGGTGCGCACGAAGTGCAGCGCATCCTCATAGGCAGCGCGGGCGATACCGGTGTCGATGGCGGCGTGAAGGATCTGCGCCAGCGGGCCGACAGTGGTCGGGCGTTCGAAGGCACTCTGGAACGGGATCACGTCCTGGGCCGCGACCCACACGTTATCGAACACCACCGAACCGCTGCCGGTGGTGCGCTGGCCGAAGCCGCTCCAGTCGTCGATCACGCTCAGGCCCTCGCTGTCACGGGTGACAAAGGCCAGTTGCTGCACACCGTTTTCGTCCACCACGGACGTGGGAATACGTTGGGCGTAGATCGCGCCGGTCGAGTAGAACTTGCGGCCGGTGATACGGAAACCGTCACCGTCGCGGGTGATCTTGGTGATGCGGTCGTGGGCGGTCTTGGTGCCCAGTTCTGCCAGCGCATTGCCGAAGCGCTGGCCGGCGAGCACTTCGGCGTACAGGCGTTTTTGCTGCGCCGGGCTGCCGTTCACCCGCAGCACTTCGAGGGCATAAAAATGGTTTTGCGGGATCTGCCCCAGGGACGCATCCGCCTGGGCAATCAGTGCCGTGACCTTGGCCAGGGTGACGTTGGAAACGCCGGCACCGCCGAACTCCTTGGGTACGCTGATGCCCCACAGGCCGGAGCGGGAAAACACGTCCAGCTCAGGCAAGGGCAGGCGGCGTTCACGGTCACGCAAGGCGCTGTCGCGGCGGAAGTCTTCGGCCAGGTCGCTGGCGACAATGAGGGCTTGTTCATCGCTGGTAATAACCGCGACGTGATGAGAAAGGGTCATGCGTATTCTCCAGAGGTCTGGTCGGTTAAATCCAGGAATGTCGGGCAGGCAAAGTGCCGTTGAGGTGGTAAGCGCCCACCGCGTGGTACTTCCAGCGGACCGGGTCGTGCAGGGTGTGCACCCGGGCGTTGCGCCAGTGGCGGTCGAGGTTGAATTCGGCGAGGGTCGCGCGGCTGCCGGCCAGCTCGAACAGCTTTTCGCTGGCGAGCAGGGAAATCTCGGTGGTCAGCACCTTGGCTTCGGCTACGGCAATCGAGGCGCGTGCGGCGGACTGCGCGGTGATCGGCGCGGCGCTGACTTGGTCCAGTACCTGGCCGGCTTTGCGCAGCAGGGCTTCAGCGGCGTGCAGTTCGATCTTCAGCTTGCCGATATCGGCGATCACATACAGGTCATCGCTGGCCCGTTCGACCTTGGCGTCGATCCATGGCCGCGAGCGTTCGCGTACAAAGCTGATGGTGTCGTCGATCGCGCCACGGGCGATGCCGGCGTCGATGGCCGCCTGGATCAATTGCGAGACTGCGCCCTGGATGCCCGGTGTTTCGCCGAGTCGCCAGGTTTCCACCACCAGTTCGGCGTCCACCGCCACTTGATCCAGCAGCACTGTGCCGCTGGCGGTGGTGCGTTGGCCAAAGCCGGACCAGTCATCGACGATGCGCAGGCCTTCGGTGCCACGGCGCACGAACGCCATGACGACTTTGCCGTCATCGTTCAAGGCCTTGACCGCCACCCAATGGGCGAACAGCGCGCCAGTGGAGTAGAACTTCTGGCCACTGACGACGTAGCCGTCACCTTCGGCTGTGATGCGTGACTTGAGGTCCAGGGTGTTTTTGGTACCGCGTTCCGGGCCGCCGTTGCCGATGCGCCAGCCGTCCAGCACGCTCTGGAACAGCTGCTTTTTCTGGCGCTCGCTGGCCGCACCTTGCAGCACGTGCAGGATGCCGAAATGGTTCTGCGGGATTTGCCCCAGTGCCGGGTCGGCCGCGCTGATGATCGCGAACACCTCGGCCAGGGTCACGAAGGACACCTGCGGGCCGCCGTACTCACGGGGAATGGAAATACTGCCCAGGCCGCTGCGGGTGAAGTGTTCGATTTCAGCCCAGGGCAGTTTGCGTTGCTGATCGCGCCTGGCCGCTTGCAGGCGCGCGGCCTGTGCCAGCTCGTGGGCGGCGCTCAGGGCCTCGGCGTCGTTGCGCAGCACTTTGGCGGGCAACAACAGCGGGGCAACGTCCAGATCACTCTGGGGGGGTGTTTGTGCCAAGTTAGACATCAGCGCCGCTCCTTGGCTGCACGCAATGCCCTGGCGTTACGCACCGGGGTAATTTTGACCATACCTACCTCACATCCGTTGAAAAGATAAAAAAATCAGGAATGTCCGGTGGTCCGGTGCATATACCCTAAGCGTGTTAAATTTTTTAATAAACTAACTTTTAGGAATATGCATAGAAGGTCTGTCACCCCGGTTCACAAGGCGAGCCGGGGCGACGGGGTTGGTAGGCCAGCGGGGCCCTGGCGGGGCTGGTCGGGGCCTGGGGAGCGAGCGCGGCGATGCGCAGGATGCGGGCTGGCGCCCAGCTTGAATTGTTGCCGACCCGGTCGAGAATGCAGTAGGTCACTTCGAGGCGATGGTCGTCCCCAGCCTCGACAATGATGGCCGACGGCACCCACACCTGCACCGCCTTGCCCACATCGCCAGCCTGGATGCTCGGCAGGTCCAGGCGCACGTCACCCCAGCGCAGGGTGATCTCGTCATCGGTCGCCATGTTCAGGTACGGCTCGATGGTCAGGGGCACGCCACGGCGGATCTGGCTGCTGTTGACGCCATGGCGACGGATGGTCTCGGGCAGGCTGACGGCGGCCAGGTTCTGGTTTTCATCAAGGCTCAGTGCCGGGGGCATGCCGCCGGGGTAGTCGGTCTTGACCTGCACCCGGGTGATGGCCGAGCGCGCCGGGCCGTGGCCGACCTGCATGACCCGGTAATGAATCCGTGCCGGGCCATTTTGCACAAAGCTCTCCGGCACTCGCAGGCTGGTGGGCATGCCGATCTTGCCGGCGGTGATGCGCCGGGAGGCGGCAAAGCAGTTGTTCCAGAACAACTCGATCAGGTCGCCCTCGTCCATGCCGCAGTAAGGCGCGATATCGACCTGCAGGTTTGTCGCAGCGAGGGCATTGATGCCTTCTCGATGGGCCTGGGGCAAGGTCGGGGCAGTGAGCAGCGCCTGGGTGGAAACACGCTTCATAAATAATCTCCTTGGTGCAGCCAGCAGCAATCGTTCCGGACATCAGGCGCGGGCAGGCGACGTAGTCCGAAAGAAACGATTTAATAAAAAACCAGAATGGATCCAATCCTCTGGGCGTTAGATAAGAGGCTTGGTTAGTTGGCGTCAAGAGGCTGGGCGGGGCAAACAGGGGGTTATGGAATATTCAGAAGGGTCTTACTGGGAGGGCGCTGCAAGTGCGTGCTTCAGGGTGACTTTTACCCAATGAATAAAGGGTGTTTCCCCAAAAACACTAAAGAGGCGAGTTGCCTTTCGGCAACTCTATAAAGCGAAGCTTCTTACAATGAATCGGCGCAAGTTAGTTGTTGATGAACTTGCTGAGAAACTGCCGGGTACGTTCTTCTTTCGGGTTGGCAAACAGCGCCTTGGCTTCGCCTTGTTCAACAATGACGCCCTTGTCGAAGAAGATCACCCGGTTGGCCACATCCCGGGCGAAACTCATTTCGTGGGTCACGATGACCATGGTGCGGTTTTCTTCCGCGAGGCTGCGAATGGTCGCCAGTACTTCGCCTACCAGCTCCGGGTCCAGGGCCGAAGTCGGCTCATCGAACAGGATCACCTCCGGCTCCATCGCCAGGGCCCGGGCAATGGCCACCCGTTGCTGCTGCCCACCGGAGAGGCGGCGTGGGTAGGCGTCTTCCTTGCCTGCCAGGCCGACCCGGGCCAATAGCTTGCGGCCCAGGGCATCTGCGGCGGCCCGGGGCATCTTCTTGACCACGATCGGGCCTTCGATGACGTTCTCCAGGGCCGTGCGGTGCGGGAACAGGTTGAAGTTCTGGAACACAAAGCCCACGTGCTGGCGCAGGCGCCGCACCAGGCTTTGCTGTTGGTTGAGCGGGCGGCTGCTGTCGATCTCGATGTCACCGACCTTGATTCGGCCACTGGTGGGTTCTTCGAGGAAATTCAGGCAGCGCAGCAAGGTGGTCTTGCCGGAACCGCTGGGGCCGATGATGGCGACGACTTCGCCTTCCTTGACCTCAAGGTCGATCCCGTTAAGCACCACCTGACCCTTGAATTGTTTGGTCAGTTTTTCAACCACGATCATGCTTCAAGACTCCAGGTCATGCCGGTTGACTCGTGCTTCCAGGCGGTTTTGCACGTGCGCCAGGACGCTGGCAAGAATCCAGTAGATCAAGGCGGCGGACAGATACATGGTGAAAATTTCGAAGGTACGGGCCGAGACCAATTGCGCCTGGCGGAACAGCTCCGGCACCTGGATGGTGGCGGCCAGGGCAGTGTCCTTGACCAGGGAAATAAAGCTGTTGCCCAGCGGCGGCAAGGCCGTGCGCATGGCCTGCGGCAGGATGGCCCGGCGCAGGGTCTGCGCACGGGTCATGCCGATACTGGCCGCAGCTTCCCACTGGCCGCGCTCGATGGAACCGATGGCGGCACGCAGGATTTCACAGGCATAAGCAGCCATGTTCAGCGAGAAGCCGATCATGGCCGCCGGGATCGGATCCAGCTCGATGCCCACTTGCGGCAAGCCGTAGTAGATCAGGAACAGCTGTACCAGCAAGGGCGTGCCGCGAAAGAACGACACGTAGACGCGGGCGGTCCAGCTCAACAGCTTGAAGCGCGACAGGCGCATCAAGGCCAGGCCGAAGCCCAGCAGCAAGCCGAAAAACATCCCGCCGAGGCTAAGGATGACCGTGAAGTACGCGCCCTTGAGCAGAAAGGGCGCGGAGTCCAGCGCGAGTTGGAAACCTGCTTCCATTATTGAGTAACGTCAGCGTTGAAGTACTTCTCGGACAGCTTCTTCAAGGTACCGTCGGCGCGCAGTTCGTCCAGAGCCTTGTTCACCGCGGCCAGCAGTTCAGGCTCGCCTTTGCGCAGGGCAATACCGGCTTCCTGACGGGAGAACGCAGCACCTGCAGCGGCGGTGTCCTTGGCTTTCTTGGCGTATTCCAGCGCGGCGAGGCGGTCGATCAGGATGGCGTCGACACGGCCGATGCGCAGGTCCTGGAACTTGGTTGGGTCATCGTTGTAGGTTTTGACGATGGCTTTCGGTTGGTTTTCCTTGAGCCATTGTTCGTAGTTGGTGCCCAGGCCCACACCGATTTTCTTGCCGGCCAGGTCGTCGGCGGTCTTGATGGTGTCGACGTTCTTCGCCAGGGTCAGCGCCTGGATCCCGGAGACGGTGTAAGGCTTGGAGAAGTCATACTTTTCCTTGCGCGCATCGGAGATGGTCACCTGGTTGACGACCGCGTCCAGGCGCTTGGATTCCAGGGCGGCGAGGATGCCATCCCACGGCGTGGCTTGCAGCTTGACCTTGACGCCCAGCTTCTTGGCCAGCGCTTCGGACAACTCGACCTCGAAACCGCTGAGCTTGCCGCTTTCATCGACGAAGCTGAACGGCGGGTAGGTGCCTTCCAGGCCAATCTTGATTTCGCCGGCTTTCTTGATGTTGTCCAACTGCTCGCCGGCAACTGCCTGACCGAGCCACCCGGCGCCAAGCGCCAGCCCCAATGTGCCAACCAGTAACGTGCGACGGAATACGGAAATAGTCATGAAGAGCCCCTGTGTTTTTTATGTTGAGCGATGCAGGTGACGCGGTAGTCGTATCCTGCCTTAAAAGCGCCGTGTGTGGGAGCCGGGCTTGCCCGCGATTGCATCAACTCGGTGTTTTGGATCTGCCCAGTCATGCGTATCGCCATCAAGCTCGCCTACGGCGCGACTATAAAGCCGGTTTTTAAGACTTGAAAATAATATAAAATCAGATTGATATTTCTTTATGGAATATCAAAAGCTCGAATCATAAGCAAACAACGCCGGTGCGCCACCCGTGTGCAGGAAGATGATCGGCCCCTCTTCAAAGCGCTGGCGTCCAATGCCATCCAGCAACCCGGCCATGGCCTTGCCCGTGTAGACCGGGTCCAGCAGCAGGCCTTCCTGGCTCGCTACCAGCTTGATCGCCGCCAGCGTGCCGGCACTCGGCTCGCCATAACGGGGGGCGAAGTACTCGTCCCACAGGATCACCTTGAACGCGTCCGGCAGCGGCACGCCGAGCAGTTCGGCGGTACGTTCGGCCAGGCCCTGCACCTTGGGGCGCTGGGCTTCGTCGGTACGGGACACCGTGATGCCAATCACTTGCAGGTCGGGCAGCACTTCGGCCAGCGCCAGGGCCAGGCCGCTGTGGGTGCCGGCGCTGCCGGAGGCCAGGACCACGGTGGAGAACGGGATGCCGCTGTCTTCAATCTGCCCGGCCAGTTCCAGCCCGGCGCGCACGTAACCCAGGGCGCCGAGGGCGTTGGAGCCGCCGATGGGCACCAGGTACGGCTTCTTGCCGTTGCTGCGCAGGCGGTCGGCGAGGGCGTTGAGCTGGTCGTCGACGTTGTCCAGGTTCTCCACCAACTCGACCTTGGCGTCGAACAGCTCCAGCAACAGGCGGTTGCCGTTGGCCAGGTAGTTGGGGTCTTCGGTGCCCGTCGGGTTTTCCAGCAGGGCAACGCAGCCCAGGCCCAGCTTGGCGGCCAGCGCAGCGGTCTGGCGTACATGGTTGGACTGGATCGCGCCGGCGGTCACCAGGGTGTCGGCACCCTGGGCCAGCGCATCGGCGGCAAGGTATTCGAGTTTGCGCAGCTTGTTGCCGCCCATCGCCAGCGGCGTGGTGTCGTCGCGTTTGACGTAGACGTCACGCCCCAGCCAGGCCGACAGCCGCTCGAGTTTTTCCAGGGCGGTGGCGCCGCCCAGCAGTTCCAGACGGTTAAAGCGGTCGAGCTGTTGTTTGATCATGGCTACGCACGGGTGGTCAGAGATGCTGGGACTATAGGCAGGCACTTTTGCGTCGGCAACCGCCAATCGCTTATGTCGACGGGTTATTAGCATTGCACTATTGGTTCTTAAGGACGCTCAGGTTCCTTGCCGTAAAGTGATGGGCATTTCGTCAGGAGTGAAGACCGTGAGTGAGCGTTCCAGTCATTGGCAATTACAGACCATCGTCAGCCAGCTGCGCAGCGCCCGGGACCAGTGGCGCACCCGCAACGGCCGGGTCAGCGGCGAGCAGGGCGGGCGCGAGCTGCCTTCACGGGAAGCCGTGGCGCAGATTCTCGAGGCGTTGTGTGGTGCGCTGTTCCCCATGCGTCTGGGGCCGGTGGACCTGCGTGAAGAAAGTGAAGACTTCTACGTCGGCCACACCCTGGATGTGGCGCTGAATGCATTGCTCGCCCAGGCGCGCCTGGAGCTGCGATATGCCGCGCGGCAAGGTGGCGAGGATGACAGTGAAGTCGACGCCCATGCCATCCACCTGATCCAGGATTTCGCCCTGGCGTTGCCAGGCTTGCGCAGCCTGTTGGACACCGACGTGCTCGCCGCCTACCACGGCGACCCGGCGGCGCGCAGCGTGGATGAAGTGCTGTTGTGCTACCCGGGGATTTTGGCGGTCATTCACCATCGCCTGGCGCACCACTTGTATCGGGCAGGCTTGCCGTTGCTGGCGCGCATCAGTGCGGAAATCGCGCATTCGGCGACCGGGATTGATATTCACCCGGGCGCGCAGATCGGCCCGAGCTTCTTTATCGACCACGGGACGGGTGTGGTGATTGGCGAGACGGCGATCATCGGCGAGCGGGTACGGATCTACCAGGCCGTGACATTGGGCGCCAAGCGTTTCCCGGCGGATGAGGATGGGCAATTGCAGAAAGGCCATCCGCGGCATCCGATTGTCGAGGATGACGTGGTGATCTACGCCGGGGCGACGATCCTGGGGCGGATTACCATCGGCAAGGGCTCGACCATTGGCGGCAATGTGTGGCTGACGCGCAGTGTGCCGGCGGGGGCGAACCTGACCCAGGCGAATCTGCAGCATGATGATGGGACGCAGAAATAGAGCAGCGCCCTCTCTAACGATCACACAGATCCAATGTGGGAGCGGGCTTGCTCGCGAATGCGGTGTATCAGTCGCCAGAAGTGTTGGCTGACACGCCGCATTCGCGAGCAAGCCCGCTCCCACATTTTGTCTGCATTCCAAATTTGAACCGCACTACCCAAATTCGAGCCGTATTTCACTCAGCAATCGCTGAACGTTTCGTCATCCTCAGACGTCATACCTTTCCTTGAGCTAGTGTAGGAAACACCTACCACTCGGCCCTGCGATTAGTCCTCAAACCCCTATCCATGTTTAACTTGACTGTTCGTTCAAGTTAAATCGGTGGTTCGCTGCCCGCTCACAACAGGAGGCTTACCTTTGCTGAGTCCGTTTTTTACAGCCACATCCCACATCCTTGAGGTGCGCCCTACATGAGTGCATCGTCCACACCTTCCAGCGGTCTGGTCCGCATGAACCCGCCGGTGTTTTACTTCGCCGCGAGCTTCATCCTGCTGTTCGGCCTGACCGTCATCGCGATTCCCGAACAAGCCGGCGCCTGGCTGCTGGCCGCACAAAACTGGGCGGCCAACACGGTCGGCTGGTACTACATGCTGGCGATGACCCTGTATCTGGTCTTCGTGGTGGTCACCGCGTTATCGGGCTACGGCAAGATCAAACTCGGTGCCGACCACGACGAGCCCGAATTCAGTTACCTGTCCTGGGCCGGCATGCTGTTCGCCGCCGGGATCAGCATCACGCTGTTTTTCTTCTGCGTGTCCGAACCCCTGACTCACCTGGTGCAACCGCCCCAGGGCGAGGCCCTGAACGGTGACGCCGCGCGCCAGGCCATGCAGATCCTGTTTCTGCACTGGGGCCTGCATGGCTGGGGCGTGTTCGCCTTCGTCGGCATGGCCCTGGCGTACTTCGCCTACCGGCATAACCTGCCGCTGGCGTTGCGCTCGGCGCTGTATCCGCTGATCGGCAAGCGCATCAACGGCCCCATCGGTTATGCGGTGGACGGCTTCGGCATCATCGCCACGGTGTTCGGCCTCGGCGCCGACATGGGCTTTGGCGTGTTGCACCTCAACTCCGGGCTCGATTACCTGTTCGGCGTGGCCCACACCCAGTGGATCCAGGTCGGCCTCATCACCTTGATGATGGGCGCGGCGATCCTGGTGGCGGTCTCCGGCGTCGACAAGGGCGTGCGGGTGATGTCCGACATCAACATGCTGCTGGCCTGTGCGCTGCTGCTGTTCGTGTTGTTCGCCGGCCCTACCCAACACTTGCTCAACACCCTGATCCAGAACATCGGCGACTACCTCGGCGCCTTGCCGACCAAGAGTTTCGACCTCTACGCCTACGACAAACCGAGCGACTGGCTGGGCGGCTGGACCGTGTTCTATTGGGCCTGGTGGATCGCATGGTCGCCGTTCGTAGGCCTGTTTATCGCGCGCATTTCCCGCGGTCGTACCATCCGTGAATTCGTGTTCGGCGTGCTGTTGATCCCGCTGGGCTTCACCCTGGCGTGGATGTCGATCTTCGGCAACAGCGCCATCGACCAGGTGCTCAACCACGGCCTCACGGCGCTGGGACAGTCGGCCATTGATGACCCGTCGATGAGCCTCTACCTGCTGCTGGAAACCTACCCGTGGAGCAAGACCGTTATCGCGGTCACGGTGTTTATCAGCTTCGTGTTCTTCGTCACCTCGGCCGACTCCGGCACGGTGGTGCTCTCGACCTTGTCGGCCAAAGGCGGCAACGCCGATGAAGACGGGCCGAAGTGGCTGCGGGTGTTCTGGGGCGCGATGACCGCGTTGGTGACCAGCGCGCTGCTGTTTGCCGGCAGCATCGACTCGCTCAAGTCGGCCGTGGTCCTGACCTCGCTACCGTTCTCGATGATCCTGCTGCTGATGATGTGGGGGCTGCACAAGGCGTTCTACCTTGAGTCGCAGAAGCAGATTGCGCAGATGCATTCCCTCGCGCCGGTATCGGGCTCACGCAAGGGCACCGGCGGTTGGCGCCAGCGCCTGAGCCAGGCGGTGCACTTCCCGTCACGGGATGAGGTGTACCGTTTCCTCGAGACCACGGTGCGTCCGGCCATCGAAGAAGTGACGGCGGTGTTTGTCGAAAAAGGCCTCAACGTGGTCACCCAGCCTGACCCGGCCAACGACAGCGTCAGCCTGGAGATCGGCCACGGCGAGCAGCACCCGTTTGTGTATCAGGTGCAGATGCGCGGCTATTTCACCCCGTCATTCGCACGGGGCGGCATGGGTTCCAAGCAGCTCAACAACCGCCGCTACTACCGGGCGGAAGTGCACTTGAGCGAGGGCAGTCAGGACTACGATCTGGTGGGCTACACCAAGGAGCAGATCATCAACGACATCCTCGACCAGTACGAACGGCACATGCAGTTCCTGCACCTGGTTCGTTAAGGCTCAGGCCCTGATAAACAGGGCCAGTGCCACCAACGGCGCACCGAATACCCCGCTGCCGATCACCAGCTCCGAGACCAGGGGCTGGCCGGCAGTGACCACACCTACCGCGCCGTTCACCACCGACACCACCAGCCAGATCCCGACAAAGCTGTAGGCCAGAATGTGCCGGCTGACGCCCAGCTTTTGGCCGATGAACAGCATCAGCGCGAGGAGGATCAGGCCGGCGGTGATGACGAGGGCGGTGTGCATATCTGAAGTCTCCTGATACCCGCTGATTTTCCGTGAACAGCAAACCTGTGGCGAGGGAGCTTGCTCCCGCTGGGCTGCACAGCGGCCCCAAAAAAGATGGGAGCGCTGCGCACTCCAGCGGGAGCAAGCTCCCTCGCCACAATATTAGTGCGTCGTAGAGTGAGTGCTGCGTGGCCTTCAGACCAAACCACCATTGGCCCGCAGGATTTGCCCGTTCACCCAACCACCGGCCGGGCTCACCAGGAACGCCACCACGCGGGCGATATCTTCCGGTTGGCCCAGGCGTTCCAGGGGTGCCATCTTGGCCAGGCCCTGGATCTGCTCTTCGCTTTTGCCATGCAGGAACAGTTCGGTCGCCACCGGGCCCGGGGCAACGGCGTTGACGGTGATGCGCCGGCCGCGCATTTCCTTGGCGAACACCTGGGTCAGGGATTCCACCGCCGCCTTGCTGGCGATGTACACCGCATAACCGGGGAAGTTGAGGCCGACGGTGCTGCTGGAGAAATTGACGATGCGCCCGCCGTCGTTCAGGCGGGTGGCGGCTTCACGCAGGGCGTTGAAGGTGCCGCGGGTATGGATGTCGAAGTTCTGGTTGTAGAGCTCATCGCTGTGTTGGGCCAGCGGCAGCACCTTGAGGATCCCGGCGTTGTTGATCAGCACATCAACCTTGCCCAGCTGGGCTTCGGTCTCGTCGAACAGGCGCTTGACGTCGGCGGCGCTGGCCACGTCGCCCTGGATCGCTATGGCTTGGTGGCCGGCCTGGCGCAACTCCACTACCAGCCTTGACGCTTCGGTGGCGCTGTTGGCGTAGTTGATGGCGACGGCATAACCGTCGGCGGCCAGTTGTCTGGCAACCACGGCGCCGATGCCGCGTGAGGCGCCGGTAACGATAGCAACTTGGGTAGTCATGATTTGGTTTCCTTGGGGCAGTGGTTGGGTGTGGAAGCAGATTCACATGTTTACCCAGGCCGATAAATGCGCCAGAGTTGCCTTGACTGTTCAAGAATCACCAACAATGGAGACGCGCCGTGGACCAGGTCAAAGCGATGAAAGTGTTCGTGAGGATTTACGAACGCAGCAGCTTCACGCTGGCGGCCGATGACCTGAACCTGCCGCGCGCCACCCTGACCCACACCCTCAACCAGTTCGAGGCCTGGCTCGGCACGCGCCTGCTGGAACGCAGCACCCGCCGCGTCCGCCCCACGCTGGATGGCGAGGCCTATTACCTGCGCTGTGTGCAACTGCTGGCGGAGCTGGAAGAGGCGGAACTGGCCTTCCGTTCGGTGGCCCCCAAGGGCCGCCTGCGGGTGGATTTGCACGGCACCCTGGCCAAGTACTTCGTGATTCCGGCGCTGCCGCAATTCATGGCGCGCTACCCGGAAATCGAGCTGTCCATCAGCGAGGCGGACCGCTTCGTCGACCTGATCGCCGAAGGCGTGGATTGTGTGCTGCGGGCGGGCACCCTGGGGGATTCGGCATTGATCGGTCGCCGGGTTGCGACGCTGCGCCAGGTGACCTGCGCGAGCCCGGCCTACCTGCGCAAATACGGCGAGCCGAAGCGCCTCGCCGACCTGGGCGAGCACCGTGCGGTGAACTATGTTTCACGCACCACCGCGAAGCTGTTCCCCTTCGAATTCATGGTCGACGGCCAGGTGCAGGAAGTGACGATCGAGGGGGCACTGTCGGTGTTCGGCGCAGAGATTTATTCCGCCAGCGCAGTCGCCGGACTGGGCATTATCCAGTGCCCGCACTACCGCATCGCCGAGCTGATCAACCAGGGCGTGATGCAGGAAATCCTCATTGATACACCACCGCCGCCCATGCCGGTTTCGGTGCTCTACCCGCAAAACCGACACATGTCGCCGAGGGTGCGAGTGTTCGTCGATTGGCTCGCCGAAATCTTCGCCACTGCCCGCTAACCCGCGTCTTTACTGGGTTTCTTAAATTTAATTTCATCCGGGTAAAGGGTGTTTTGACTCCGAACTGTCACATGGCCATCGCCTAATTGTGTGAAGCGTTTGACGCTTTCATTTCAGAACAGTGACGGAGACCGGTACCAATGAAGACGTTATTAAGCCCCATGGTGGGTGCCGCCATGGCGAGCTTTATGCTGTCCGCCCACGCCGATTTTATCGATGACAGCCACGCCGACGTGACCCTGCTCAACCGCTACCTCAACCAGCAGGGGCGCGATGTGGTGAACAGCAATAACAAGGCCCACAGCATCCGTGATTGGGGCCAGGGTTTTGAGTTCAATTTCAAGTCCGGCTACACCGATGGGCCGGTGGGCTTTGGCCTGGACCTGCAGGCGTTCTACGGTTTGAAACTGGACTCCGGCGGCGACCTCAATGACAAGGATCACCAGGGCCGCTACCCCGGCAGCATGTTCCCGCTGGATAACGGCAAGTCGGCCGACCAGTTCGGCGTGCTCAGCCCGACCTTCAAGATGCGCTTCGCCCAGGATGAATTGCGCGTCGGTACGCTGTACGGCAACAACCCGGTGCTGGCCAACACCGACGGCCGCCTGTACCAGCAGACCAACACCGGCGTGCAGTTGGTTTCCAAGGACTTGACCGACTTCACCTTTACCGCCGGTGACATCCTCAAGACCAAGATCCGCAACGAAACCGGCGACCAGGGCATGATCACCGCCGGCGGCACCAAAGAGAGCGATCGCTTCCTCTACGGCGGCGCGGACTACAAAGGTTTGCCGGACACCACCGTCAGCCTGTGGTACTCCAACCTTGAGGATTACTACCAGCAGTTCTTCCTCGGTGCCAAGCGTCATGACGCCTTGCCTGTCGGCGCGATCGACACCGACGTGCGCCTGTACCGCAGCCTGGGTGTGGGTGAAAACGCCGCGGGCGACAAAGACTATTCCGCTGCGGGTCTCTACGGCGATGGCACCTCCAAGGGCCGCATCAACCAGTCCACCGTCAGCCTGTTGGAAAGCTACAGCCTGGACGGCCATACCGTCGGCCTGGGCATCCAGAAAAACAGCGGCGACAGCGACTTCCCGTACCTGGATTCCGGCCTGAACAGCGGTGCCAGCAACCAGGGCCCGGGCTCGGGCGCCGACACCCCGGCACTCACCAACATGCAACTGAACAAATTCCAGCATGCCGGCGAGCGCACCTGGCTGGCGCAGTACAAATATGACTTCGGCAAACTCGGCCTTAACGGCCTGACCTTCGCCACGTCCTACGCACACGGTGATGACATCCGCACCACCCAAGGCACTACCAGTGAATGGGAACGTAACGTCACCGTGGCTTACCAGGTGCCCACCGGCACCCTCAAAGGCCTGGGCGTGACCTGGCGAAATGCCCACGCCAGCCCGGATATCACCGGTGCCACGGTGCAAGATGAAAACCGCTTCTATGTAAGCTACGTCGTTCCACTCTGGTAGGACTTTGCTGTAAAAGGGATAGGCAGACTTAAGCGATTCAGCTGCTTAAAAGGCCCGGGAATATGCTTATTCCCGGGCCTTATTTGCCCCAAGTCCAAGAGAGGATTCGATGACTTACATTGCTGCCGAAAACCGCTATGAATCTATTCCTTACCGCCGCGTAGGTCGCAGCGGACTGGTGCTGCCGGCACTGTCCCTGGGGCTGTGGCACAACTTTGGCGACAGCACCCCGATCGATACCCAGCGCGCCTTGCTGCGCACCGCGTTCGACCTGGGTATCAACCACTTCGACCTGGCCAACAACTACGGCCCTCCATACGGCAGCGCCGAGATCAACTTCGGTCGTTTGCTGCGGGAAGACTTCAAGCATTACCGCGATGAACTGATCATCTCCAGCAAGGCGGGCTGGGACATGTGGCCGGGCCCTTATGGCCAGGGCGGCGGTTCGCGCAAGTACGTGCTGGCGAGCCTCGACCAGAGCCTGCAACGCCTGGGCGTCGACTATGTGGACATCTTCTACTCCCACCGTTTTGATGCCGACACCCCGCTGGAAGAAACCGCCAGCGCACTGGCCACCGCCGTGCAACAGGGCAAGGCGTTGTACATCGGGATCTCGTCCTACTCCGGCGTGAAAACCCGGGAAATTGCGGCGCTGCTCCAGGAGTGGAAAGTCCCGCTGCTGATCCACCAGCCGGCCTACAACCTGCTCAACCGCTGGGTGGAAAAAGACCTGCTGGACGTCACCGAGGAGCTCGGTGCCGGGGTGATTGCCTTTACGCCGTTGGCCCAGGGGCTGCTGACTGACAAATACCTCAACGGCGTACCGGCGGATGCGCGGGTCAATCGCCCGGGTGGTGGTTCGTTGCAGGCCAAGCATTTGTCCGAGGCCAACATCGCCCACGCCCGCGCGCTGAATGAAATTGCCAAGCGTCGCGGCCAGAGCCTGGCGCAGATGGCGCTGGCATGGACGTTGCGTGATCCACGGGTCACCAGTGCCCTGATCGGTGCAAGCCGGCCGGAGCAGATCATTGAAAACGTCGGGGCGTTGCAGAATTTGAGCTTCAGCGCGCAAGAGCTGGCGGAGATTGATCGGTTTGCCCAGGAAGGCGGGATTAATTTGTGGGAGAAGCCGTCTACGGCTGAATAAGCAGTAGAGCCCGATTCCGGCATCAACCTCTACCCAATGTGGGAGCGGGCTTGCTCGCGAAAGCGGAGTGTCAGTCACTGGATATGTCGACTGATTCACCGCTTTCGCGAGCAAGCCCGCTCCCACATTTGATTTGTGGTGTGCCTGCTAGAACGGCACATCTCCAAGAATCGTCGCCCGATGCATAACCCGCCGCTGCGGCCGGTAATCATCCACCGCGTAATGCTGGGTCACGCGGTTATCCCAGAACGCCACGTCATTTTCCTGCCAACGCCAGCGAATGGTGAATTCCGGCCGTGTTGCATGGGCAAACAGCAGCTTCAACACCGCGTCGCTTTCCGCCGGCTCCAGTTCGTTGATCTTGCTGGTGAACCCCTCGCTGACGAACAGCGACTTACGCCCGCTCACCGGGTGCGTTCGAATCACCGGGTGAGACAGCGGCGGGTTCTTGCGCCGGGCTTCTTCCCAGCGCGCCAAATCTTCCGGCGTGTTGCCATAACGCTCCAGCGGGAAGGAGCGGGTGAAGTCATGGGTTGCCGTCAAACCGTCCAACAGTTTCTTGAACGGCTCGGACAGCGCCTCATACGCGGCAATCCCGCTGGCCCACAACGTATCGCCACCAAACTCCGGCAGCAGCTTGGCGCTCAGTACCGCACCGAGGGCCGGGGTGGGCAGGAAGGTCACGTCGGTGTGCCAGATGGCGTTGTCGCGCACGTCGGTCACGGCGGTGTCGAGGATCAGCACTTCAGGCTGCTCCGGCACGTTGGGGTAGATCGGGTGAATGTGCAGGTCGCCGAAATTCGCCGCGAACCGCGCCTGTTGCTGCGGGTTGATCGGCTGGTTGCGGAAGAACAGTACCGAATGCTTGAGCAGCGCCTGTTCGATGGCGTCGCGGTCTTCAATGTTCAGCGGTTGGGTGATGTCGACGCCACTGATCTGGGCGCCAAGGGCGGTGCTGAGAGGTGTTACGGTCAGGCTGCTCATGGGATTCTCGTCGAAAATTTTTCAGTGTGCCTGGCCATGCCACGGCACCAGTTTGCGCTGCAGGGCACGCAAGCCCATTTCCATGGCGAAGGCGATCAGCGCGATCACCAGAATCCCCAGCACCACCACGTCGGTGACCAGGAATTGCGCGGCGGACTGCACCATGAAGCCCAGGCCGCTGGTGGCCGCGATCAATTCTGCGGCTACCAGGGTCGACCAACCCACGCCCAGGCCAATCCGCACGCCGGTGAGGATGTCGGGCAGGGCGCTCGGCAGGATCACATGGCGAATCAGTTGTGCCCGGGTAGCGCCCAACGACTGCGCAGCGCGCAGTTTGGCCGGGTCGACGGTACGTACGCCGGTGGCGGTCGCGATGGCGATCGGCGCAAAAATCGCCAGGTAGATCAGCAGTACTTTGGACAGCTCGCCGATGCCGCACCAGATCACGATCAGCGGCAGGTAGGCCAGTGGTGGAATCGGCCGGTAGAACTCGATCAGCGGGTCGAGAATGCCCCGGGCGATGCGGTTGGAACCGATGGCAATCCCCACCGGTACGGCGGTCAGCACGGCAAAGCCGAGGCCCAGGCCGATGCGCTTGAGGCTCGCGCCCAGGTGCTGCCACAGGGTGGAATCCATGTAGCCGGTGGTCGCCAGCAGCCAGCCTTTTTGCAGCACGGCCGAAGGCGGTGGCAGGAACAGCGGCTCGATCAGCCCGCTGGCGGTCACGGCCCACCAGATGGCAACCAGGGTCACCAGGGTCAGCACGCTGATCCAGCGGGTGCTCAGGCTGCGGCGTACGGGCACGACGGGTTTGCTCGCCGGCTTGGTGGCCGTGGCCGGTAATTCGTAACTGCTCATGCGGACACCTGCCGTTGGGAGAACACCTTGCCCAGCACGTGTTCGCGGGTTTCGATAAAGCGCGGGTCGGACTTGATCGCGCGTGCCGACTCGCCGGCGGCGTAGCGCTGGCCGAAGTCCAGGCTCAGGCGCTCGACGATCTGGCCGGGGTTGGGCGCCAGCAGAATCAAATCCGTGGCGAGGAACACCGCTTCTTCGATGTCGTGGGTAATCAGGAATACCGGTTTGGCCGTGCGCCGCCAGACTTGCAGCAACAGCTCCTGCATCTGTTCGCGGGTGAAGGCATCAAGGGCGCCGAAGGGTTCGTCCATCAGCAGTACGCGGGGGTCGGCAGCCAATGCACGGGCCAGGCCGACACGTTGCTTCTGGCCACCGGAGAGTTGCCAGATACGACGGCTGTCGAAACCGGCGAGGTCCACCAGGGCGAGCATTTCCCGGGCGCGGATTTCCCGCTGGTCCTTGGGCACGCCTGCCAACTCCAGGCCGAAGCCGACGTTGGCCAGCACGTCCTGCCAGGGCAGCAGGGCGTCGTCCTGGAACACGACGCCGCGTTCGGCGCTCGGTCCTTTTACCGGCACACCGTCAAGGGTGATGCGCCCGGCGCTGGGTTCGACAAAGCCGGCAATCAGGTTCAACAGCGAAGTCTTGCCACTGCCGGAAGGGCCGAGGGCCACCAGTAATTGCTGGGGCCCAAGGCTCAGGGAAATATCTGCCAGTACTGGCTCCGGGCTGCCTGGGTACTGTGCGCTGATGCGCTCCAGTTGTAGCAAGGCCATCGCGGTTAACTCCTGGTATCAGTTAGTGATGAACTTCGGGCTGACGTACGGGGCGTAGTCCGGCAGTACGGCGTCGACCTTGCCTTGTTCCTTGAGGAACGCGGCGGTATCGGTGACAGCCTTGGTGGTCGGTGCGCCGAGCAGGGTGACCTGGTCAGCCGCCAGCGGGTAGACGTTGCCTTGCAGCAGCAGCGGAATGTCGCTGGCCTTGGCCCCGGAGAGCTTCACCAGTTTGTCGACGTTGCCTTTGTCAGCCAGCCAGGCTTGTGGGTCTTTGCGGTAAGCGGCATAGGCATCCAGGGTGACCTTGGCAAAAGCCGTGACGATTTCCGGGTGCTTCTCGGCGAAATCCTTACGCACGATCCAGGCATCGAAGGTCGGCGCGCCGAACTTGGCCAGTTCGCCGGAGGTGATCAGCACCTTGCCGTTTTCCTTGGCTACGCCAAGCGCTGGGTCCCACACGTAGGTGGCGTCGATATCACCACGTTTCCAGGCGGCGATGATGGCCGGCGGGGCGAGGTTGAGGATGGTCACTTTGGACGGGTCGATGTTCCAGTGCTTCAACGCGGCCAGCAGGCTGTAGTGGCCGGTGGAAACGAACGGCACGGCGACTTTCTTGCCGATCAGGTCCTGCGGGCTGTTGATCCCGGAACCGTTGCGGGCCACCAGGGCCTCGGCCCCGCCGATCTGGGTGGCGATCAGGAAGGTTTCCACCGGAACCTTGCGGGTCACGGCAGCGGTCAGCGGGCTGGAACCGAGGTAGCCGATCTGCACGTCGCCGGAGGCGATGGCGGCGATGATGTCGGCACCGTTGTCGAATTTGCGCCAGTCGATCTTGGCGTTGGTGGCTTTTTCGTACGCGCCGTCGGCCTGGGCGACTTTCGCCGGGTCAACGGTGGTCTGGTAAGCGATGGTCACGTCGGCGGCCTGGGCAAACAGGCTGGCACCGGCCAGGGACAACGCCGCCAAGAGGCGAAGGGGGAAGTGCAGTTTCAAGGGGGAAGTCCTCATCAGGCGGCCGGAGGTCGGCGTGTGAGAAGACTAAATGATCTAAGAATCCGAAAATAAATAACATTTTCGAATTAGCTTATGAGGAGAAACTCGCGCGCCAGGCTAGAAGGCGCGTAGGTCAAATGTGGGAGCGGGCTTGCTCGCGAAAGCGGTGAATCAGTCACCGAATACATCGACTGATACAACGCTTTCGCGAGCAAGCCCGCTCCCACAGGGGTCTGTGTCAGGCTTTTAGTTGCTGATAGCGAGGATGCTCGCCTGGTACGACCCGACAAACACGTCAAAATCACCCACTTCGTTCTGCTCAAGCTCCGCCTGCTGCGCCAGCGAACTGCGCGCCAGCTCCTCAAAGCGTGCCTGTTCCTCAGCCTTCAACGGCTCGCTGCGGAAGTACTCCGCATGCACCTGGCTCTGATGCAGCGAGAACTGCGCAAAGCTCTCTTTACGCTCGCTCATCGCCGCCAGCACCTGGGCCGACGGGGTCAGGGACGAATCCTTGACCTTCGCCAGCTGCGCGTCCAGCGCCTGGCTGTGTTCATTGATGCCCTGGCTCTGGTCCAGCATCGCCGCCAGCGGAGCAATCTGCTCCAGCAGCTCTGCCGCCCATTCCTTCATGTCCACCGATTCGCCACGGCGCTGCAATTGCAGGCCCGGACGGCGGCCTTCCTTGACCACGCTGAGGAAGTTGGAGGTGGCGTTGCCGCACTCATTGTCGGCGAACAGCGGGCTGTCATTCAGCGCGCAATACAGCAGGAACGCATCGAGGAAGCGCGACTCTTGCAAGTCGATGCCCATCGGCAGGAACGGGTTGATGTCCAGGCAGCGCACTTCAATGTACTGGATGCCACGGGCCATCAGCGCCTGGATCGGCCGTTCGCCGGTGTAGGTCACGCGCTTGGGCCGGATGTTGGAGTAGTACTCGTTTTCGATCTGCAGGATGTTGGTGTTGAGCTGAACCCACTCACCGTCCTTATGGGTGCCGACTTCGACGTACGGTGCGTAGGGTGTTGCCACAGCTTCGCGCAAGCTGTCGGTGTAGCTCGCCAGGTCGTTGTAGCACGGCGTCAGGCCGGCCTGGGCGTTGCTCTGGTAACCCAGGTCGCTCATGCGCAGGCTGGTGGCGTACGGCAGGTACAGGGTGTCGGCGTCCAGCACTTCGAGCTGGTGCGAACGACCGCGCAGGAAACCCGCGTCCAGGGCCGGCGAGGCGCCGAACAGGTACATCAGCAGCCAGCTGTAGCGGCGGAAGTTACGGATCAGCGCGATATAGGCCGTGGACTGGTAATCCCGGTCGGTGCCCACAAAGCCTTCGGCTTCCTTGAGCAACGGCCAGAGGTCTTCCGGCAGGGAAAAGTTGTAGTGGATCCCGGCGATGCACTGCATGGTCTTGCCGTACCGCAGGGCCAGGCCCTTGCGATACACGTACTTGAGCTGTCCGATGTTGGAGGTGCCGTAGTAGGCAATCGGAATATCTTCCTCGGCCGGCAACGGGCACGGCATCGATGGACTCCACAGGTACTCGCTGCCGAGCTTGCTGTAGGCAAAACGGTGGATCTTGTCGAGGCTGCTCAGGGTATCGGCCGGGTTGGGCAACGCCGGCGTGATGAATTCAAGCAGCGACTCGGAATAGTCGGTGGTGATCTGTTCGTGGGTCAGTGCAGCGCCCAGGGCCTCGGGATGCGGCGTTTGTGCCAGTCGGCCTTCACCGGTGACGCGCAGGCATTCGCGCTCGATGCCGTGCAGGCATTGCTCGAGCAAAGAGAGGTGTTCGTGCTTGCCGAGCAGGGCCAGGCGGCGGTTGAGAAGTTCGCTCAAGTTGGATTCCTTCACGCGTCAGTCGCCCCAATATGGGGGTGGTCAGGACGGTCTACAAGGGTGAAGTGGAAACTGGCGTTATCGCCTGGTTTTTGAGCCGGATTGACCCACTCTGAAAGAGCCGCCCTCGTCCCTGAATCTGGCCATCGCGCACGAGGAAAAGTTCGGCGCAACTTTCGAAGCGCCGAAATTAACTCAAATCGATGACAGGGAGCTATAGGACAGCGAAGGTGCCTTGTGCTTTTGCGACCAGTTTTTCGTCCTGGTACACGTCCGCCTCGACCACCAGCGTGCGCCGACCCGGGTGAATCACTCGGGCGGTGCACAGCACATCGCCGTCGGAAACGGCGCGGATGTAGTTGATCTTGCATTCGATGGTCGCGCTCTGCTGGTCGAAACCATGGGAGCTGGAACACGCCAGCCCCATGGCAATGTCCACCAGGCTGAAGATCGCCCCGCCATGGAGCTTGCCAGCGCGGTTGCGCAACTGCGGTTCCAGGGTCAAGGCCACCTCGGCAACACCGGTTTCCAGGCGCTGCAGGCGGCAGCCAATGAGTTCGCTGAACGCGCTGTGGGTCAAGCCGGCTGGCAGTTCCATTAACGTTTCTTCAGTTGTTTGGCGTTGGCGAACAGCGAAGCCATGGCGTTGTTGGCCGGGGCTGGCGCAGCGGTTTCCTTGCGGGGGGCGGCGCCTTGGGACTGGCGTGGCGCCGAGCCCGGGCGTGCGCCGCGGGCACCGTCGATTTTCTCGCCCGGGGTGTCGCTCATGCGCATCGACAGGCCGACGCGTTTGCGCGGGATGTCGACTTCCATGACCTTGACCTTAACCACATCACCGGCTTTCACCGCTTCACGCGGGTCCTTGATGAACTTCTCCGAAAGCGCAGAGATGTGCACCAAACCGTCCTGATGCACGCCGATATCCACAAACGCGCCGAAGTTGGTCACGTTGGTCACCACGCCTTCGAGGATCATCCCCAGTTGCAGGTCCTTGAGGTCTTCGACGCCTTCCTGGAATTCGGCGGTCTTGAACTCGGGACGCGGGTCGCGGCCAGGTTTTTCCAGCTCTTGCAGGATGTCGGTGATGGTCGGCACGCCGAAGGTTTCGTCGGTGTACTTCTTCGGGTCGAGGCGCTTGAGGAACGCGGCGTCGCCGATCAGCGAGCGGATGTCGCGGTCGGTTTCAGCGGCAATGCGTTGTACCAGCGGGTAGGCTTCCGGGTGGACAGCCGAGGAATCCAGCGGGTTGTCACCGTTCATGACGCGCAGGAAGCCGGCGGCTTGTTCGAAGGTTTTTTCGCCAAGGCGTGCGACTTTTTTCAGCGCTGCACGGGTCTTGAACGCACCGTTTTCGTCGCGGTGGGTCACGATGTTCTGCGCCAGGGTGGCGTTGAGGCCGGAGATGCGGGCCAGCAGCGCAACCGAAGCGGTGTTTACGTCCACGCCCACGGCGTTCACGCAGTCTTCAACCACGGCGTCCAGGCCGCGAGCCAGTTTCAGCTGCGACACGTCGTGCTGGTACTGGCCGACGCCGATGGATTTCGGGTCGATCTTCACCAGCTCGGCCAGTGGGTCCTGCAGGCGGCGAGCGATGGACACTGCGCCACGGATCGACACGTCGAGGTCCGGGAATTCCTTGGAAGCCAGTTCAGACGCGGAGTACACCGAAGCGCCGGCCTCGGAGACCATCACCTTGGTCATCTGCATGCCTGGGTATTTTTTGATCAGCTCGGCGGCCAGCTTGTCGGTTTCACGGCTGGCGGTGCCGTTGCCGATGGCAATCAGGTCCACCGAGTGCTTGGCGCACAGGGCGGCCAGGATGGCGATGGTCTGGTCCCACTTGTTGTGCGGCACGTGGGGGTAAACCGTGGCGTGATCCAGCAGCTTGCCGGTGGCGTCGACCACGGCAACCTTGCAGCCGGTGCGCAGGCCCGGGTCGAGGCCCAGGGTCGCGCGTGGGCCGGCGGGTGCGGCCAGCAGCAGGTCGTGCAGGTTGTGGGCGAATACGCTGATGGCTTCGGTTTCGGCGCCGTCGCGCAACTCGCCCAGCAGGTCGGTTTCCAGGTGGGTGTAGAGCTTGACCTTCCAGGTCCAGCGCACGACTTCACTGAGCCACTTGTCCGCAGGACGATTCTGATTCTGGATGCCGAACTGTTGACCGATCATGCCTTCGCACGGGTGCATGGTGCCTGGCAGCTCGTCGCCGACTTTCAGCGCGGAGCTCAGGATGCCTTCGTTGCGGCCGCGGAAAATCGCCAGTGCACGGTGGGACGGCATGCTTTTCAGCGGCTCGTCGTGTTCGAAGTAATCGCGGAACTTGGCGCCTTCCTCTTCCTTGCCGGCGATCACGCGGGCACTGAGGGTGGCTTCCTGTTTCAGGTAGTTGCGCAGTTTTTCCAGCAGGTTGGCGTCTTCGGCGAAGCGCTCCATGAGGATGTACTTGGCGCCTTCGAGGGCGGCCTTGACGTCGGCCACGCCTTTTTCGGCATCGACAAAGCGTGCAGCTTCGGTTTCCGGGGCCAGGGACGGGTCATTGAACAGACCGTCGGCCAGCTCGCCGAGGCCCGCTTCCAGGGCGATCTGGCCCTTGGTGCGGCGCTTCTGCTTGTACGGCAGGTACAAGTCTTCGAGGCGGGTCTTGGTGTCGGCGAGCTTGATGTCGCGTTCCAGCTGCGGGGTCAGCTTGCCTTGCTCTTCGATGCTGGCGAGGATGCTGATACGCCGTTCGTCGAGTTCTCGCAGGTAGCGCAGGCGCTCTTCCAGATGCCGCAACTGGATATCATCGAGGCTGCCGGTGACTTCTTTACGGTAACGGGCGATGAAGGGCACTGTGGAGCCTTCATCCAGTAGAGCGACGGCCGCTTCGACCTGTTGTGGGCGTACGCCGAGTTCCTCGGCGATGCGGCTGTTGATGCTGTCCATAAAACCACCTGAAATTCTGAAAGCAGGCTCGCAGGCCCGGAAAACAAGGCTCGCGAGGCTGGTTGAGCGGCCCGTCTGGCGCCGCTGCCTGGGTCAAGAGGCAGCCTATTGACCCTCGAAATCGAAAAAATCACTACAAGCGGGTGAAAAAAATCCCCTGGCAGTAAACGGTAACGAACTGACGTTGCCCTGCACAAAGGCGCCGCATTATAACCAGCGTTCTGCCCTTGGGGGGATTGCCGCCAAGGTTGTAGGGCGCGGGTTCGCTGGCGGTAGAGGAAAAATCTGCTAACAATGCACACGGTGCGTATAACGGCAGCTACGCCATAATGCGCGCCGAGATAAGAGGAGCATCTAATGAGCAGCACTGCACAAACTGCTGAAGGCGAAAAAATTCTCATCGTTGATGACGATCCGGGGCTGAGCAGCCTGCTGGAGCGTTTCTTCAACTCCAAGGGCTACCGTGCCCGCGCGGTGCCAAACACCGAACAGATGGACCGCCTGTTGGGACGTGAAGTCTTCAACCTGGTGGTGCTGGACCTGATGCTGCCCGGCGAAGACGGCCTGACCGCCTGCAAACGCCTGCGCGGCGCCAACAATCAGATCCCGATCATCATGCTGACCGCCAAGGGCGATGAGCTGAGCCGCATCAAGGGCCTGGAACTGGGCGCCGACGATTACCTGGCCAAGCCGTTCAATCCGGACGAGCTGATGGCACGTGTCAAGGCCGTACTGCGTCGCCAGGCCGCCCCGGTACCGGGTGCCCCAGGCAGCGAAGACGAAAGCGTGACCTTCGGTGACTACGAGCTGTCGCTGGCCACCCGTGAGCTCAAGCGTGGCGATGAAGTGCACATGCTGACCACCGGCGAATTCGCCGTGCTCAAGGCACTGGTGATGAACGCTCGCCAGCCGCTGACCCGCGACAAGCTGATGAACCTGGCCCGTGGCCGCGAGTGGGACGCCCTCGAGCGCTCCATCGACGTACAGATCTCCCGTCTGCGCCGGATGATCGAACCCGATCCATCCAAGCCGCGTTATATCCAGACGGTGTGGGGTGTGGGTTACGTGTTTGTGCCGGATGGCACTGCAACCAAGTGACCGATGATTTGCAGAGGCGGGCGTGCCGGTGATGACTCGATAAGAGTCAGCCGGTTGCCCGGCATTTGCAATTCTGCGAGCTTGGCTCGCTCCTGCAAGGTGTCCAGCTGTCTTTTATGAAAACCCCGTTGTGGTTCCCGCAGAGTTTCTTCTCACGCACCCTTTGGCTGGTGCTCATCGTCGTACTGTTTTCCAAGGCCCTGACACTGGTTTATCTGTTGATGAACGAAGACGTGCTGGTGGACCGGCAGTACAGCCACGGTGTCGCGCTGACCTTGCGTGCCTATTGGGCCGCAGACCCCGAGAACCGCGAGAAGATCGCCAAGGCCGCTACCCTGGTCCGGGTCGCGGGCGCGGGCGTGCCCGAGGGCGAGCAACATTGGCCCTACAGCGAAATCTACCAGCGCCAGATGCAGGCCGAACTGGGTGAAGACACCGAGGTGCGGCTGCGCATGCATGTGTCGCCGGCGCTGTGGGTACGAGCGCCGAGCCTGGGGGAGGACTGGCTGAAAGTGCCGCTGTATCCGCATCCCTTGCGGGGGCAGAAGATCTGGAACGTGCTGGGCTGGTTCCTGGCGATTGGCTTGCTTTCCACCGCGTCTGCCTGGATTTTCGTGCGCCAGCTCAACCAGCCGCTCAAGCGCCTGGTGTTTGCCGCACGCCAGCTGGGCCAGGGCCGCAGTGTGCGCCTGCCCATCAGCGATACGCCGAGTGAAATGACCGAGGTGTACAGCGCGTTCAACCAGATGGCCGAGGATGTCGAACAGGCGGGGCGCGAGCGCGAGCTGATGCTGGCGGGGGTGTCCCATGACCTGCGCACGCCGCTGACGCGTCTGCGGCTTTCCCTGGAACTGATGGGTAACCACACCGACCTTACCGACGACATGGTTCGAGACATCGAGGACATGGACGCGATTCTCGACCAGTTCCTGGCGTTTATCCGCGATGGCCGGGACGAGGTGGTGGAAGAGGTCGACCTGACGGACCTGGTACGTGAGGTGGTGGCGCCCTACAACCAGAATGGCGAGCAGGTGCGGATGCGCCTGGAACCGATCCAGCCGTTCGCGTTGCGTCGGGTTTCGATGAAGCGCCTGCTGAATAACCTGATTGGTAACGCGCTGCATCACGCTGGTTCCGATGTGGAAGTAGCAGCCTACGTTTCCGGGGATACCAGTGCGCCTTACGTGGTGCTGAGTGTCATGGACCGTGGTGCCGGCATCGATCCGGCGGAACTGGAAGGTATCTTCAACCCGTTCACCCGCGGCGACCGTGCCCGGGGTGGCAAAGGCACGGGCCTGGGGCTGGCGATTGTGCGGCGGATTGCTTCGATGCATGGCGGCAATGTCGAATTGCGCAACCGGCCGGATGGCGGCCTGGAAGCGCGAGTGCGCTTGCCGTTGGGGCTGATGTTGCCCAGGGACGCGGTCTAAATGTGGGAGCGGGCTTGCTCGCGAAGGCGGTGGGTCAGTCCATAGAAATGTCGACTGATCCACTGCCTTCGCGAGCAAGCCCGCTCCCACACTGGTTTTGCGGTGCTTTATAGGTCGGGTGTATTCAGCCCTTGCCTTTGGTGCGCGTCATATTCGGCCCACCACTCTTCTCCAGATGCTGAATGATGATCCCCGCCACATCCTTGCCGGTGGTGGTCTCAATTCCTTCCAGGCCCGGTGACGAGTTCACCTCCATCACCAGCGGCCCGTGGTTGGAGCGCAATATATCCACACCCGCCACGCTCAACCCCATGACCTTGGCTGCTCGCAGTGCGGTCATGCGTTCTTCCGGGGTGATCTTGATCAGGCTGGCACTGCCGCCACGGTGCAGGTTGGACCGAAACTCACCCGGCTTGGCCTGGCGCTTCATCGCGGCAATCACCTTGTCGCCCACCACGAAGCAGCGGATATCCGCACCGCCGGCTTCCTTGATGTACTCCTGCACCATGATGTTCTGCTTGAGGCCCATGAACGCCTCGATCACCGACTCGGCCGCAGTCGCGGTTTCACACAGCACCACGCCGATGCCCTGGGTCCCTTCCAGCACCTTGATCACCAGCGGCGCGCCGTTGACCATCTCGATCAGGTCGGGAATGTCATCCGGGGAGTGCGCAAAGCCGGTGACCGGCAAGCCAATGCCACGGCGCGACAGCAACTGCAGCGAGCGCAGCTTGTCCCGCGAACGGGCGATAGCCACCGATTCATTGAGGGGAGACACCCCCATCATTTCAAACTGGCGCAGTACCGCGCAGCCATAGAACGTCACGGAAGCACCGATACGCGGGATCACCGCATCGAAGCCTTCCAGCGGTTTGCCCCGGTAGTGGATCTGCGGCTTATGACTGGCAATGTTCATATAGGCGCGCAACGTATCGATCACCACCATCTCATGGCCACGTTCGGTGCCGGCCTCGACCAGGCGACGGGTGGAATACAGACGCGGGTTACGCGACAGCACAGCGATCTTCATGCAGCACCTGTGGCAGAGGTAGTAGAGACCGGGAACACCGGCTTGTCTTGAACGTATTTGACGCCGGGACTGACCACCAGTTGGCCGTCAATCAGGGCCTTGGAGCCCAGCAACAGGCGGTAACGCATGGCCTTGCGGCAGGCGAGGGTGAATTCCACCCGCCATACCCGATCGCCCAGGGCCAGGGTGGTGCTGATCACATACCGCACCTGGGCCTGGCCGTTGGAGCTTTTAATGGTTTTCATCGCCACCAGCGGTGCTTCGCAGCGCCGGTGACGCAGTTGCACCACGCTGCCCAGGTGCGCGGTGAAGCGCACCCACTTTGCACCGTCGCGCTCAAATGGCTCGATCTCGGTGGCATGCAGGCTTGAGGTACTGGCGCCGGTGTCGATCTTGGCGCGCAGGCCTGCCACTCCCAAGTCGGGAAGTGCCACCCACTCACGCAGACCCACAACGGTCAAATGGTCAAATGTCTTCAATATGAATAACCGGCAATTAATTCGCCCAGGCGGCGGGTGATACCTCGGCCAGGGCTTTGAATGCAGGCTTGGCGAACCAGTAGCCCTGCATCAGAAATATTCCACAGTCGGCGAGAAAGTCCCGCTCGCCGGCGCTTTCGATGCCCTCGGCGATGACAGTAACGCCCAACTGCTCACAGATTGTGACAATCCCCCGGACGATCACCTGACGGACACGATCACGGTCGACATCGCGGATCAGCGCCATGTCGAGTTTGATCAGGTCAGGTTGGAAATCGGCCAGCAGATTCAGCCCCGAATAGCCCGCCCCGAAATCGTCGATGGCGGTCTTGAAGCCGAATTCGCGGTATTCACGCAGAATATTCGTCAAATGGCGATAGTTATCTACATGCTCGCTTTCCAGGGTCTCGAAAATCAGCCGATCCAACGGAAAATTATGCGCCCGGGCCGCCTCCAGGGTGCTGCGGATGCACAGTTCTGGTCGATAGACCGCGTTGGGCATGAAGTTGATTGAAAGGTGCGTCTGCATGTTGAGTGTCGAAGCGGTGGCGATCGCGCGGGTGCGGCATTGCTGGTCGAAACGGTAGCGATTGCTGTCGTTGACCTGATCCAGCACCGTCAACGCGCCCTCACCGTTGACGCCGCGCACCAAGGCTTCATGGGCAAAGACCGACTGGTCACGCAGGTCCACGATAGGCTGATACGCAAAGGCAAACTCAAAGCCCAGCGGCTCACTTTGCTGGCAGCCCGCACAGGCTTGTTTGGGCGAGGTCAGTGAAATGGGAAAGTCGGTCACACGTTAACCTCGCGAAAACAGGATGCTACCTGGCGTATCTTAGGTGAGCTCAAGGGTTTATGCGTTGAAGGGTTTCAACGGTAAAGTTGCGACATTTTTCAGAGCGAGGAATTCAAGTGGCTCAGAAGCAGGAAGAGGAAGAAAAAGTCCGTTTGGACAAGTGGTTGTGGGCGGCGCGTTTCTTCAAGACCCGTGCCTTGGCCAAGGCGGCGATCGAGAGTGGCAAGGTGCATTGGCGCGGCGAGCGTTGCAAGCCCGGCAAGGAGCCACGCATCGGCGATGAGTTTCAGATCCGTGCCGGGTTTGATGAACGAACCGTCGTGGTCCAGGCGCTTTCAATTGTGCGAAGGGGCGCTCCCGAGGCGCAGGCGTTGTATACCGAGACCGAAGCCAGCATCGCCAAGCGCGAAAACGCGGCGGCCATGCGCAAGGCGGGGTCCCTGGGCATGACCACCGACGGCAAGCCAAGCAAGAAACAGCGGCGCGACCTGTTCAAGTTTCGCGGCAGTGGCAATGATGATTAATCGGCAGACCGCAGGAGCCAGGTCGGCTCCTGCTATTCCAATTCAAACGCTGCGAATCACGCTCAAGCGATTAACCAGCGGTACTCGCCGAAACAACTCAAACACCGGGCCCGTCACTCGCACCAGCCCCCGCGAAACCTTCGCTGCAAAGGGCGTGTAGTAACCCCAGCCCAACGCCAACAGCGCCAGCAACACCCCACCGATATAATCGTCCTGCCCCCAATGCGCACCGGCTACCAGCCGCGGCATCATGAACAGCAGCGCCAAGCCCCAGATCACCAGCACCTGCCCGATCCGCTTGGCAAACACGGTCATGAACATGCCCCAGATCAGCAATACCGATGCATGATCCCCCGGGAAGCTCTGGCTGGAGCGGTCCTTCAACTCCCATGTCTTCTCCAGGCCCGGGAAATAGTCGCTCATCTGAATCGCGCCGCTGATCACCATCGACGGGCTATGGTGTTGCCAGCCCATCTGCGCCGCCAGCTTGGAAAACAGCATGCGGATAAACAGCAACAGCAGCAGAATGCCCAGGAAGCCGAAAAACGCCTGGCGCACTTCAATCGCCTTGAACACCCAGTCGCCACGGATCAACAGCGTCAGCAGAATCACCCCGACCACCGCGTCAAACGGCCGCAAACTGGCCACCGCCCACACATGCAGCCACGCGGAGCTGCTTGCCAGCGGGTCATTGAGCAGATGAAACAGCCACTCGTCGAAAACCGTGCAGAGCGCCTGGCCCGCCGGCCAGAGCCAAAAACACAGCAGCCCCACAGCGAGTAAATTACACAGGGCCAATCGCCCGAGGTCCCACCTGGCTTGGAACAAACCCGGATTGTTCATAAACTGTTTCCTCTTAGCTTTAAAGCGCTTCGTTTTCCCGCAGAAGGCCGCACCAAAACGGTGCTAAAGCGTGTAATTCTATAAACCTTGTCATCTTTTTGTCATCAATTCAGATACCCAGACCTATGACTGATCTACCGGATACCGACTTCACCCAACGCTTCATCTTCGACGACAGCGACGCCCGCGGCGAACTGGTCGCCCTGGAGCGCAGCTATGCCGAAGTCCTCGCCAAGCACCCCTATCCGGAGCCGGTCGCGCAATTGCTCGGCGAACTGATGGCGGCTGCCTCGCTGCTGGTGGGCACCCTGAAGTTCGATGGCTTGCTGATCCTGCAGGCCCGCTCCGAAGGCCCGATCCCGCTGCTGATGATCGAATGCTCCAGCGAGCGCGAAATCCGTGGGCTGGCCCGCTACGACGCGGACCGCATCGCCGCCGATGCGACCCTGGCTGACCTGATGCCAGACGGCGTGCTGGCCCTGACCGTCGATCCGACGGTAGGCCAGCGTTACCAGGGCATCGTCGACCTCGATGGCGAAACCCTGTCCGACTGCTTCACCAATTATTTCGTGATGTCCCAGCAAGTGGGCACCCGCTTCTGGCTCAACGCCGACGGCAAGCGCGCCCGTGGCCTGCTGCTGCAACAACTGCCGGCCGACCGCATCAAGGACGAAGAAGACCGCGCCGACAGCTGGGCCCACATCACCGCCCTGGCCGGCACCCTGAAAGCCGAAGAGTTGCTGGGCCTGGATAACGAAACCATCCTGCACCGCCTCTACCACGAAGAGGCCGTGCGCCTGTTCGACGTGCAGTCCCTGCGCTTCCACTGCAGCTGCTCCCGCGAGCGCTCGGCAACTGCCCTGGTCAGCCTGGGCCTGGAAGATGCGCAGGACCTGGTGGTGGAACACGGTGGCAACATCGAGATCGACTGCCAGTTCTGCAACCAGCGCTACCTGTTCGACGCTGCCGATATTGCTCAATTATTCGCCGGCGCGGGCGTAGATACCCCTTCAGGCACCCGCCACTAAAACGTTTAAGCACAGGTAAATCACCTGACAAACGCCGGATTTCCGCCGTTCTGACCGGAGGGCCCTACTCTTTTTGGGCTTTTCTGGCATAATCCGGCCCACTTTTTTCGCGGTAGTAGTGCGCAACTTTCTACTACAAAACGTTTGGAGCACTCGGCCACTGGCCGACGGGGAACCTCATGACGCAAGCCAATAACGCCGTATACACCGATCTGAGTGTTGACGATCTGGTCAAAGAAGCCCTGCAGCGCGGTGAAGGCGTGCTTGCCGATACCGGTGCGCTGGTCGTAGAAACCGGTCACCGTACCGGCCGTTCGCCAGTCGACCGCTTCATCGTTGAAGAGCCTTCCACCCAGGCTGCCATTGCCTGGGGCCCGATCAACCGCAAGTTCCCGGCCGACAAGTTCGATGCCCTGTGGGCTCGCGTCGAGGCATTCAACAACGCGCAAGAGCATTTCGTTTCCCACGTTCACGTAGGGGCTGCAGAAGACCACTACCTGGCCGTGAAAATGACCACCCAGACTGCCTGGCAGAACCTGTTCGGTCGTTGCCTGTTCATCAACCCGGCCCAGTACAACCCGGCCGGTCGTGACGAGTGGCAAGTGCTCAACGTGGCCAACTTCGAGTGCGTGCCAGAGCGTGACGGCACCAACTCCGACGGTTGCGTGATCCTCAACTTCGCCCAGAAAAAAGTCCTGATCGCCGGCATGCGTTATGCCGGTGAAATGAAAAAAGCCATGTTCTCGGTGCAGAACTTCCTGCTGCCGGCCTCCGACGTGCTGCCGATGCACTGCGCAGCCAACATCGGCGAAGCCGGCGACGTGACCCTGTTCTTCGGCCTGTCGGGCACCGGTAAAACCACCCTGTCCGCCGACGAAAGCCGCTACCTGATCGGCGACGACGAACACGGCTGGGGCGAAGGTGTGGTGTTCAACATCGAAGGCGGTTGCTATGCCAAGTGCATCGACCTGTCCGAGAAGAACGAGCCGGTGATCTGGAAAGCCATCAAGCACGGCACCGTGCTCGAAAACGTGGTGATCGACGATGCCAAGCACGCCGACTACACCAACGTCAGCCTGACCCAGAACAGCCGCGCCGCCTACCCGCTGGAGCACGTGGCCAAGCGTTCCGAGAAAAACCTCGGTGGCGAGCCAAACGCTGTGATCTTCCTGACCTGCGACCTGACCGGCGTACTGCCGCCCGTGTCGATCCTCAGCGAAGAACAAGCGGCCTACCACTTCCTGTCCGGCTACACCGCTCTGGTGGGCTCGACCGAAATGGGTTCGGGCGGCGGCATCAAGTCGACCTTCTCCACCTGCTTCGGCGCGCCATTCTTCCCACGCCCGGCTGGTGAATACGCAGAACTGCTGATCAAGCGCGTGCGTGGCTTCGGCTCCAAGGTCTACCTGGTCAACACCGGCTGGACCGGCGGCGGCTACGGCGTTGGCAAGCGCTTCAACATCCCGACCACCCGTGGCGTGATTGCAGCGATCCAGAGCGGTGCGTTGATTGGTGCCGAGACCGAGCACCTGGACACCATCAACCTGGACGTGCCATTGGCTGTACCGGGCGTCGAGACTGGCCTGTTGAACCCACGTAACACTTGGGCTGACAAGGCTGCCTACGATGAAGCGGCGAAAGCCTTGGCGGGTCTGTTCATCGAGAACTTCAAGAAGTTTGAAGTGAGCGATGCGATCAAGGCTGCGGGTCCGAAGTTGTAAGATTCGGCCGTTGTGAAAAAGCCGCCCCTAGTGGGCGGCTTTTTTGTGGGCGAAGGATCAGTCGACGAGGTGCAGAACCACGGCTCCCACTAACACCAGCACCACACCGGTCACTTGCACCGCTGACAGCCGCTCCTTGAAAAACACAAACCCCAGAATCGCGGCGATCCCACCGGACAGGGTGCTGATCACCGTCACCACGGAAACCGACCCCGCCATTGCACCCCACGAGAACGCCGAGAACCCACCCAGGTTCATCAGGCTCGCGCTGGTCAGCGTTGCGCAGTTTTTCAGCGGTGGGATTTTCAGGCCGTCTTTGATCTTAAGCACCATCAACACCAGGACGCACAGGCCAACCAAATACCCAAGCCAAAGCATCGTGACCGGGCCAAGCGTCGGCAGGGTGTAGCGGCCCTGCACCCAAAAGCTTGTGCCGTAGAGCAACGCTGCGAGCATCGCGTAGGCGATTGAGCGGCTGGAACTGTTGTGAGGGACGCCATTGTCCTTGTGAATGCTGGACAGGATCACGCCAATTACGCAGAGAGCGATGCAGCCGAGTTGGATCAGGCTGATGTGTTCGCCGCTGGCCCATGACAGCAAAGTAGTCACGACACCGTAGGACGTCACCAGCGGCGCGACAATCGCCGCTTTGCCCAGCGAGAAGGCCTTGGACAGCGCAAGGGCGCCGGAGACGGTCAGCAGGGCTGCTGCGGCTCCCAGGAGCCACACACTCAAAGGCGCCGCGAGGGATTTGACGAGGAAGGCCGGGAATATGACCAGCAGCAGGGTCATGATCAGGAAGCCCAGCGCCTGGCCGAAGTACACCGCGCGTTTGACGCCGACAGCTCGGGCGTTGAGGCCCACGAGGAAGTCCGTGCCGCCCCAGAGCAGGGCGGCCAGCAGGCCCATTATTACGTCCATGTAAGGTCCTTGGTTGTAGGTGCGAGCTTGCTCGCGAAGGTCGTTAACGATAATGCGGGCTTTCAGGGGGAACGCGGCGCTCTCAGGTTTTTCGCGAGCAAGCTCGCTCCTACAGGTTTTCCAGGGTTTGCGTGTCCCAGCGTTGGGCCTTGATAGCCAGGTAAAGCATGCCGATGGTCAGCGGGATTTTGTCGCCGTGGCCTTTGGCTCTGTGCTTCAGGAAGACATCGAAGACAGGAGGTTGGAAATAACGATAAGCGTCGTAGTCGTTCAAGTCGACAGCGAAGTCTTGCTCCAGAGCTTCCATCAATTGATTGGCTTCGGTGACGTCGCAGCCCAGTTCGAGGTTGATGGCGGTTTCAAGGCGCAACGTCTTATGTTCGGGCAGGCCAATTTCTTCATGCAGCAGTTGCAGGAGCTGCTGCATCGCGATGTCTTCGGGGAAGTTGGGGGCCAGGTTCATGGTGGTTACGCGAGAGTGGGTGGAGGCGACCGACTTTATCGATGGCACCGCGATCCTTCAAACGAAACTGGTCAAATGTGGGAGGCGGGCTTGCCCGCGATGGCGGTGTTTCAGTGGTAAAGGTGTTGTCTGACACTCCGCTATCGCAGGCAAGTCAGCTCCCACATTTTTAGCTGTGTGGCTGCTCAGGTGGTGTTCGCTTTACGGCGTCGGTGGTGGTGAGTCGCATCATGCCGGTTTGGGCGACTTCCAGTAGATCGCAACCGTCCTGGACGAGCAGATACAGGGCGTTGGTGATATGCGAAATATCTTTGAGGTCGGCCTGTTCGAAGGTCAGGCAGGAGAAGGTTTCCAGGAGATCGGCTGCGGCGCGGATGCGTTGGTGGGCTACGGACTGGATATCTTCGGCGGCGGCTTCGGTGTCGATGAGCAGGGGGTGGGTATCGGTGAAGTTGGTGCCAAGTGGAAGGTAGCGGTTTTTCGCTTCAGGTGTTTGCATTTGAAGGTACTCGGTTTGCTGTTAAGTAACCGTCGTCACCGTGGCCAAACGATGGGTGGCGGACTGTGCGCAGGTTGGCCAACCGGAAACAGCAATCCGGCACGTCCGAGGACGTCCCACACACAGCCGCCATAACATTGCGCTGAGAGGACGATAGACGTCCGCCAGACAAGTGATGGCACTTATGTGTGCTGTTTTCGAGTGACCAAACCCGGTCGCTGAATTTGCAACGACAGGGCGAACCTTGGCGGGAGTGTGGGGCGAGAGCAATAAACAGATCGTTACCAGCTTTAACGGATACTGATCGTTCCCACGCTCCGCGTGGGAATGCATCCCGTGACGCTCCGCGTCACCAGTGTTCATGGCTTGGGTCGTGCGCGGATGACGGGACGCGGAGCGTCCCTGGCGGCATTCCCACGCGGAGCGTAGGGAACGATCGGGGCTAGCGCGGGGTGCTGATACACCGCTCGAAAATCGCCTCCAACCCCCGATAATCACACGCCACCGCATCAATGTTCGCCGGTATCCACGCTGCGTTCTTCACCAGCCACCAGTTCACTGAAAACCCGGCATTCACGATGATCTGCTCGAACAGAATCCGCTGCGCCCGGCCGTTCCCTTCGCGAAACGGGTGGATCACGTTGAGGTCGCCATAAGCTTCGGCGACTTGCGTCACCAACTCCGCCTGCGTCACCCCGACAAACCAGTTCGCCTGCGCCATGTGCTGGATGATCTTGCTCGCCTCAGGCGGGATACGCTCCGGTGTGCAGAACAGCGTGTCGCCTTTCTGGATGTTGACCGTACGCAGTTCCCCGGCCCATTCGTAAATGTCTGCGAACAGGGTGCGGTGGATGTGTTGCAGGCGTTCCAGGTCGTAGGGCGGGGGATACAGCGGAAGGCTGCCGACAGCGATTTCAGACAGTTCCCGCTCGGCCTGGTGCAGGCGCTCTTCGTCGAACAAATCGAGGCAGTTGCGCAGGACGCTGCTACCGGGGTAGCAGTACGGGTCCTGGCCCACGCCATATTTGTCGAGCATCAGCGTGGGGTGTTGCGGTACTTGGCGAGGACGGCTTCGCGGGTCGGCAGGGGTTTGTCGACATCGGCGGGCTGGGTGTCGAACCCTTCCAGGCGCAGGCTGGCCAGGTAGTTGGAACGGCGGATCTTGTCGTAGTGATCCTGCTTTTGCTCAAACGTCAGTTCGGCCATGACAGCGTCCTCTCGGTGCGAAGGTTGATTGTAGCGCAATGAGTTTCGAGATGCGTCCCGCGTAAGGTTGGAACGATTCTTACGGGTGCCTACTCCACTTCCCAGGCTGTGTATCATCCAGACTCTTTTTTCCTTGCGACCTTTCTCGATTCGCTGAATGCGCTGGTCTATGTTTTGGGCTCGTTCAGCGGTCAATGGAGTGACAGCTTATGCACAACACCCTCCAACAGGTCTTTGGTTATCCACAGTTTCGTTTGGGCCAGGAGGCGGTGGTCAGTGCCGTGCTGGCCGGCCGTTCGGCGGCGGCGATTTTCCCCACCGGTTCCGGCAAGTCCCTGTGTTATCAACTTTCCGCCGTGTTGCTGCCGCACCTGACGCTGGTGGTGTCGCCGTTGCTGGCGCTGATGCAGGACCAGTTGGGTTTCCTGCAGCGCCACGGTATCTCGGCGGGCAGCATCGACTCGGCCCAGAGCCGCGATGATGCCAATGACGTCATGGCCCGGGCGCGTTCGGGCGAGCTGAAGATCCTGATGGTTTCCGTGGAGCGCTTGAAGAACGAGCGCTTTCGCAACTTCCTGCAAAGCGTGCCGATCTCGCTGCTGGTGGTGGATGAGGCTCACTGCATTTCCGAATGGGGCCATAACTTTCGCCCGGACTACCTGAAGCTGCCGGATTACCAGCGCCAGTTCCGCATCCCCCAGGCGCTGCTGCTGACCGCCACGGCGACGCCCAAGGTGATCGCCGACATGCAGGCCAAGTTCGCCATTGCATCTGACGATGTGATCACCACCGGGTTCTACCGCTCCAACCTCAACCTGCTGGTTGAGCCCGTCAGTGGCCAGGACAAGCGACGACGGCTGGTGACGTGGATGCAGGAGCGAGCCAATCAGCCAAGCATCGTCTACGTCACGCTGCAAAAAACCGCAGAGCAGATTGCCGAGCATTTGAATCGCAATGGAATCCAGGCCGAGGCTTATCACGCGGGCCTGGCTCACGATAAGCGGGAAGCCATTCAGAAGCGATTCATGGGCGGGCAGTCCAACTGCATCGTCGCCACCATTGCCTTCGGCATGGGCATCGACAAAAGCGATATCCGCAACGTGGTGCACTTCGACCTGCCCAAATCCATCGAGAACTACAGCCAGGAAATCGGCCGCGCCGGGCGTGACGGGCAGCCGTCTGAGTGTCTGGTTCTGGCCAACCGCGACAGCCTGAATATCCTGGAAAACTTTGTGTACGGCGATACGCCGGAACAGGAAGGTATTCGCCGAGTCCTGGAGGAAATACAGGCGGTCCGTGCCGATGGACAGTGGGAGTTTATGCTCCGCTCACTGTCGGACCACAGCAACATCCGTGAACTACCGCTGAAGACCTTGCTCGTGCAGCTTGAACTCAAGGCTGTGATCGCGCCGCGCTACGCGTTTTATGCCGAATACCGCTTCAAGTATTTGATTGAACCAGAGGCATTGCTGGCGCGTTTTGCCGGCGAGCGGCAGCAGTTTGTCGCAGCGATTATCCAGGTCTGCAAACGGGCGAAAACCTGGGCGACGGTGGACTTCGACGCGCTGTATCAACAGCACCAGGCCGAGCGCAGCCGGGTGGTGAAGGCCCTGGATTACTTTCAGGAACAAGGCCTGATCGAGATGGAAAGCCGGCAGATGACCGAGGTTTACGCCCTGCTGAATACCGACTTCGATCCACAGGCGCTGAGCACGGAGTTATACACAGGCTTCAAGCAGCATGAGGTGACGGAGGTGGCGCGAATTCACGCCATGCTGGATCTGTTCGCGACACAGGAGTGCCTGGGTTACCGCCTGGCGCACTATTTCGGCGATGAAAACGCGCCCCGGCAGTGCGGGCACTGCTCGGTGTGCCACGGTAACGTCGCCCACTTGCCGGCGCCGCCGAGCTTGCCGCCGCTTGTGGATAAAAACTTTCTCGCGCTGTGCGGTGAATTTATCCACAGCCACCATGAGTACAGCGGCGACTTGCCAAGCGCGGAGCGGCTGACACGGTTTTTATGCGGTCTCAGCGTGCCGTTGTTTACCAAGCTGAAGGCACGAGGGATTCCAGGTTTCGCGGTACTGGAGGAGTATCCCTATGCAGAGGTTCGTGAATGGGCGGAGGCAGGGTTGGAGGCACTCTGATTTCCGGTCTGGAGGGGCGCGCTTTCCCTTCCAGTGGCAGACGCCGCCGACAGCCGGACCGTGCCCGCAGGTGAGAAGGTTTGACGCTTCACTTCTTCTGCAAAGGAATTGCCCATGGCTTTTGGTTTTTCTCGTGGTGTTGTCCCCGGCGTCTTGCTGTTCGCCGGGTTGCTGGTCGCACAAGGCACGCTGGCCTCGGTCATCCCGTTGAGCGTGAATGACTGTCGGCAGATGCAGCTTCGCAACACCATCACCGCCGCCAATCCATTGCCCTGCGCACGCCTGGCGCGGGTGACGTTCAGCTATGTGGACTTTGGCGGAGTGCTGCATAACAACGGGCAGCTCGTGGTGCTGGATGCCATCGCACCCCATGTGGAGGAGATCTTCAGGCAGTTGCTGCAACGTCGGTTCCCGGTGCATCAGGCGGTCAGGCTGGAAACCTATCGAGGCAACGACAAGGTCTCGATGGCCCGCAACAATACCAGTGGTTTTAATGGGCGCCAGGTCAGTGGCGCTTCGGGGTGGTCGCTGCACGCCTATGGCGCCGCAATCGACCTTAACCCTCTGCAAAACCCATTCGTTTTGTTCGGGCGTAACCCGCGAGGTGAATTCACCGGCCAGGCCACTGTTGAGCCCAGGGCAAGTACCGCAAATGCCGTTAACCGCCTGGATGCCCGCCCCGGCAAGCCGGCGCGCCCTGGCCGGGCAGAAGAGGTGATTGACCTGTTCGCCGAACACGGTTTTTTGACCTGGGGTGGTTATTGGGATTTTCCGCTGGATTACCAACACTTCCAGATCGGCCGGCGTTCGTTCGTGGAGTATCTGGCGCGGGTCACGCCGCAGCAGGCCAGCGCTGCAGTCGAGACCTATATCACCGCCTATCGCCAGTGCCTGCAGCAATCGGCCGAGACGGATCAAGCGCTCAAGCGTATGGCGTGCGTCCAGCAAACGATTGAGCAAAGCCCAACCTAGGCTTGCGGGTAGTGCTTGAACCCAGTATCAAGAGAGCCTCCTCCTGCCCGGGTTTTACCGATGACCAACGCCATGCCACAACGCGCCGATTACCGCCACTTCCAGCCGATCATCACGCGCTGGCACGACAACGATGTATATGGCCATGTGAATAACGTCACCTACTACAGCTTCTTCGACACCGCGGTGAATACCTACCTGATCGAGCAGGGCGGGTTGGATATTCATGACGGCGAAGTGGTTGGGTTTGTGGTGAGTTCGGCGTGCGACTACTTCGCCTCGATTGCCTTTCCGGACCGCATCGAGATCGGCCTGCGGGTGGGCAAGTTGGGCAACAGTTCGGTGCAGTATGAGTTGGCGGTGTTCAAGGCGGGAGAAGAAGATGCCTGTGCTGCGGGGAGGTTTGTGCATGTGTTTGTGGATCGGGCGTCGAACCAGCCGGTGACGATCCCGGGGATGTTGCGCGAGGCGTTACAGCGATTGGTGATCTGAATACGATCTGCGAAGCAATGAAAGTCAAATGTGGGAGCGGGCTTGCTCGCGAAGGCGGTGGATCAGTCGCCGGATGTATCGGCTGATACAACGCCTTCGCGAGCAAGCCCGCTCCCACATTAAACCCGCGTTGTTCTTTCGATTCGCGTGTTACCGGTGGTGGCGATAGTGATGCTTGTTTTTGCGATGCCCATAAGCATGGCCGCGCCCGCGATGGTCATCGCGGTCATAGCGGCGGTTATCACGCCCACGGTAACGACGATCATCGTCATCGCTCTTGTTGCCCATGTAGTTGCCCAGTGCACCACCGGCGCCACCGCCGGCTGCTGCGCCGATCAGGCTGCCGGTGCTGCCGCCGACACTGCGACCCACCACGTTGCCGCCGGCCGCGCCCAATGCGCCGCCAATGGCTGCTTCACCGCGGCTGCGCTTGTCTGCGCCGACCGCACTGCCGCCCGCGCCGCCGAGTGCTGCACCAATCGCCGAGCCGGTGTTACCGCCCAACTGCTGACCTACGACAGAACCTAGAACCCCGCCCAATGCGCCGCCCACACCGGCTTCGGTGGTGCCACCGGCCATGGCTGCGCCACTGACCAGGCCAAGGGACAACAAGAGAATCGAGGAGAACTTCATAGAGGAACCTCAAGAGGATGACGGCGCGATCCTGAGGTTGTATCGAGACGGTGACAATCGAAACCCGACCAGTGGTATGGGTTGTATACAATTCTCTAAGTTACTGTTTTGTATGAGGAACTTAAATGAGTTTTGCGAGTCTTTAGTTACTTCGGAACGGCCGCTTTTATGCAAAAGCGGCCTTTTTTGTGCCCGTAAGAAACTCGGGTGCTGTCTGTGGCGAGGGAGCAAGCTCCCTCGCCACAATGAGGTGTCGCTTAGGCCGACTTCGCCATGATCAAGCCGGTCGCACTCGCTGCTTCCAGGCGGATCGCTACAAACTTCGACGTTGGCGTATGGCTGCCATCCCCCGTGCTTTCCAAGGGCACCAGCGGATTCACTTCCGGATAATAAGCCGCAGCCTGCCCCGCCGGAATATCAAATGCCAGCAAGGTAAAGCCTTTCACCCGACGCTCACGGCCGTCGTCCCAGATCGACACGATGTCAGCCTTCTGCCCCGGCTTGAAGCCCAGGCGGATGATGTCGGCTTCATTGACGAACAACACATCCCGCTGGCCCTTGACCCCGCGATAGCGGTCGTCCAGGCCATAGATGGTGGTGTTGTACTGATCGTGGGAGCGCATCGACTGCATGATCAGGTCCGGCAATTGCCCGGTGTTGCGGGTGCGTTCGTGCACCAGGTCCTTGGGCAGGATGTTCGGGCGGAAGTTGGCGCGGCCCGACGGGGTGTTCCAGCGACGGGCGCCAGCCGAGTTGCCCAGGTAGAAACCGCCCGGGTTTTTCAGGCGCTCGTTGAAGTCCTTGAAGCCCGGAATGGTGTCGGCGATCAGGTCGCGAATACGGTCGTAATCGGCCACCAGCCAGTTCCAGTCCACCGGCTTGCTGCCCAGGGTGGCGGCGGCAATGCCCGCCAGAATCGCAGGCTCGGATTTCATCTGTTTTGACAACGGCTGCAGTTGGCCGTTGGAAGCGTGGACCATGCTGAACGAGTCTTCAACGGTCACGGCTTGCGGGCCTTCGGCCTGGATGTCGATGTCGGTGCGGCCCAGGCATGGCAGGATCAGCGCGTCCTTGCCATGCATCAGGTGGCTGCGGTTGAGCTTGGTGCTGATCTGTACGGTCAGGTCGCAATTGCGCAGTGCTTCAAAGGTGCGTGGGCTGTCCGGGGTGGCTTGGGCGAAGTTGCCGCCCAGGCCGATAAATACCTTGGAGCGGCCTTCGAGCATGGCGTGAATCGCTTCCACCACGTTGTGGCCGTTATCGCGCGGCACCTGGAACTGGAAACGACGCTCCAGGGCATCGAGGAACGCCACCGGCGGGCGTTCGTTGATGCCCATGGTGCGGTCGCCCTGCACGTTACTGTGGCCACGCACCGGGCACAGGCCCGCGCCTGGGCGGCCGATGTTGCCGCGCAGCAGCATCAGGTTGGCGATTTCCTGGATGGTCGGCACCGAGTGGCGATGCTGGGTGATGCCCATCGCCCAGCACATGATCACGTTCTTGCCTTTGGCGTACATGCGCGCCGCTTGCTCGATCTCCACCAGGGTCAGGCCGGACTGCTCGACGATTTCATCCCATGAGGTGTCGTCGATCTTGCCCAGGTAATCCAGCACGTTGGCGGTGTGTTCGTTGAGGAAGTCGTGGTCGAACACGGCCTCCTTGCCTTCGGCCTGGGCCTGGCGTTCCCACAGCAGCAGGAACTTGGCCATGCCCCGCAGGATGGCCATGTCGCCTCCCAGCGCCGGGCGGAAGTAGGCGGTGTTGGTTGGCTTGTCGCCGTTGGTGAGCATTTCCAGCGGGTGTTGCGGGTGCTGGAAGCGTTCCAGGCCACGCTCTTTCAGCGGGTTGATGCACACCACCTGGGCGCCGCGTTTTACCGCTTCGCGCAGTGGCTCCAGCATGCGTGGGTGGTTGGTGCCGGGGTTCTGGCCCCAGACGAAAATCGCGTCCGCATGCTCGAAGTCATCGAAGGTCACGGTGCCTTTGCCCACGCCCACGCTTTGCGCCAGGGCGACGCCGCTGGCTTCGTGGCACATGTTCGAGCAATCCGGGAAGTTGTTGGTGCCGTAGGCGCGCACAAACAGTTGATACAGGTAAGCCGCTTCGTTGCTGGCCCGGCCCGAGGTATAGAACTCGGCCATGTCCGGGGTTGGCAGCGCATTGAGGTGCTTGCCGATCAAGTCGAAAGCCGATTCCCAGCTGATAGGTTTGTAACGGTCGGTTTCGGCGTCGTAGCTCATCGGCTCGGTCAGGCGGCCCTGATACTCAAGCCAGTAGTCGCTCTGCTCCAGCAGCGCGCTGACGCTGTGCTTGGCGAAGAATGCCGCGTCGACCCGGCGCTTGGTGGCTTCCCAGTTGACCGCCTTGGCGCCGTTCTCGCAGAACTTGACCATGCCGCTTTCCGGCGAGTCGCCCCAGGCGCAGCCCGGGCAGTCGAAGCCGCCGTTCTGGTTGGTCTTGAGCATCATGCGGATGTTTTTCAGCGCGTTGTCGCTGGTCAGCCAGGCTTGCGCCACGCTGATCAGTGCGCCCCAACCACCCGCCGGGCCTTTATAGGGCTTGTAGCGCGGGGTGGGTTTGTCGTCGGCTTGATGATGATTGCTCACGCTTGATTCTCCATCGCAGGGCTATAGACCCGCGGCGCACTTTTCTGCGGCAGGTGGATGAGATTGAGGTTGTGCCGGCGAGCCCATTGCAGGGCCAGGCCGGTGGGCGACGACAGGCTGACCAGGGTCTGGATGCCTGCACGCAGGACTTTCTGGATCAGTTCGAGGCTGCAGCGACTGGTAACAATCGCCAGGCCGCCGTCGGTCGGAATCTTTTGGCGGATCAGCGCACCGATCAGCTTGTCGAGGGCGTTATGCCGGCCGATGTCTTCACGGCCCAGCAGCAATTCGCCCTGGTTGTTCATGAACACCGCCGCATGCACCGCGCCGCTGTACTGGCCCAGCGGTTGGAACGCGCTGATGCGCTGGCGCAGGCCATCCAGCCATTCGGCAGGCGGCAACGGCGCGCCGGGCAACACCTTGAGGTTGGGCAGCGCCTGCTCCACGGCTTCTACGCCGCACAGCCCACAGCCACTGGTGCCGGCAAGTTGCCGGCGCTGCTGCTTCATATTCCAGAACGCGCGGCTGGAAATCTGCACCTGAGCGTATTGGGTCGAGCCCGAACCGCTGATTTTCAGGTCATAAATGTCGCTAACGTCTTCGATAATGCCGCTACCCATGCTGAATCCGACAATAAAGTCTTCAAGGTCGGTCGGCGTCACCAGCATCACCGCCTGGCTGATGTCGTTATAGGCAATCGCCAACGCGACTTCCTCGGCAAGCGCGGTGCTGGCCGATTCGGTGTGTTCGAGATTACAAAACTGGTAGCTCTGGCTGGCGGCGGGCGCGGGCGTTTCGAGGGCAGGCGCCGCGCAGACTGGGCGCTGGGCGTTCATTGGGCATTACCACCGGGAGTATTCAGCTGTAAGACTAGGCGCGACAAAGGGTCGCGTCTAATCGTCAGTACTGATCTGCCGATAGATGCCGTCGATCAAGTCTCGATCAGCGATTTCTGGTACAGCGCAAAACACGCTTCCGCCAAGGCCGAACGGGGTGCACTGCGGCGCATGATCAACCCCAGGCGAGCCAAAGTGTGAGCGTCTTCAATGGGTTGCAGGCGCAGGTGCTCGGTGAGGGCGTCGAGGCCGCCGTCCAGTGGCATCACCGCGCAACACAGGCCGCCGTGCACCGCTTGTAACAATTGATGGACGGCATCGGTCTGCAACAGCGGCTGCGGGTTGAGGCCACGGCTGTGGAAGTTATGGTCGATGGACTGGCGAAAGTGCATGCCGCTGGTGAGCATGCCCAAGGGCAGTTCGATCAGCGCCTCCCAACTCAGGGGCTTGTCGCCGAAGCTGAAGAACCGTTGGTCGTACAGCAGGCCCATGCGGGTTTCGCCCAGGGCCAGGGAGTCGAAACGTTCGGCGTCCAGGCGCTCGAGGTACGACACACCGAGGTCCAGGCGGTTGCTGGCAAGTTGTTCAAGGATTTGCTCGGAGCTTAACGCGGACAACTCAAAGCGCAGGCTGGGGTGTTCCTTGTGCAGCTTCTGCATCAACGCCAGCGGATCGAAGCTCGACAACGGCACCACCCCCAGGCGCAACGTGCCTACCAGGTTGCCGCGACACGCAGCGGCCTCGGCCTGCAAGCCGTCATAGGCCGCCAGCACCGTGCGTGCCCAGGCCAGCACGCGTTCGCCGGGGGCGGTAAAGCCTTCGAAGCGCTGCCCGCGATTGACCAGCGGCAACTGCAGCTCTTCCTCCAGGCTGCGCAGGCGCATCGACAGGGTCGGCTGGGTGATATGGCAGCGCGCCGCCGCCTGGCCGAAGTGACGGGTTTCGTCGAGGGCGATGAGGAATTTCAGCTGTTTGATGTCCATCTTCGCTCCGGGCTTATTCCAATGCGGTGGGATTCTAGCGTGTTTGGGTCTTTGGTCAGGCTGGAACCCAATTCTGTAGGACTGGTCTAGTCTTTGGCATCTGGAAATTAAATCCCAAGGAGAGCGCACCATGAGTCTTTTAAGCTTTGTTAAGGAAGCAGGCGAGAAGTTGATTGACCTGTTGACACCGGGTAATGCCAACGCGAGCGAGCAGTTAAAAGAGCACGTGGCCAAGGTTGGATTGGGTAACCCCAATGTGCAAACCACCGTCGACGGTGACAAGGTGACCGTGACAGGTGAAGTCGCCAGCCAGGAAGAGAAAGAGAAGATATTGCTGGCGCTGGGCAACATCGCCGGCGTTGCGAGTGTTGATGACCAGATCACCGTTTCCGGTCCTGCTGTCGCGGCGGCCCGCTTTGTCGTGGTGAAAAAGGGCGACACCCTGAGCGCTATTTCGCTGGCGGTGTATGGCAACGCCAACCAGTACAACAAAATCTTCGAGGCCAACAAGCCGCTGCTGTCCCATCCGGACAAAATCTATCCAGGGCAGACGCTGCGTATTCCTGAGTAATCCGCGGACCCAATGTGGGAGCGGGCTTGCTCGCGAAAGCGGTGGATCAGTCAATATATTCAGTGGCTGACACACCGTATTCGCGAGCAAGCCCGCTCCCACATTGGACCTTCAGCGTTGTTACAAACCTACGATCAAGTCCCGGTAATCCCCAACCGCTGCAAACTCCGCCGTGTCCTTGGGCCCCTTCCGGCTGTCCGGTTCCTTCACCGCCAGCAAGTGCCCCACGCCAAAATCCCGGGCGCTGCGCAGGATCGGCAAGGTGTCGTCGATAAACAGGCTGCGGGCCGGGTCGAAGGCGATGTCGGCGTGCAGGGCGTCCCAGAACTGCGGGTTTTCCTTGGCGAAACCATAGTCATGGGAGCTGATCAGTCGCTCGAAATAAGGCGCCAACTCGATGCGTTCCAGCTTCAACGACAGCGAATCCCGATGGGCGTTGGTGATCAGGATCACCCGCTTGCCCGCCTGTTTGATCGCCGCCAGGAAGGTGTCGGCATCCGGGCGCAAGGCAATCAGGTGCGCGGTTTCCAGCTTGAGCTCGCGCACCGGGATCTTGAGTTCGGCGCTCCAGAAATCCAGGCAATACCATTGCAACTGTCCGGCGTTACGCTCGAACAGCGGCTGCAGCTCCATCTCGGCCATGGCCCGGCTCACACCATGCAACTCGGCATAGCGCTGAGGCAGGTGCTCCATCCAGAAATGGTTGTCGAAGTGCAGGTCGAGCAAGGTGCCGTCCATGTCCAGCAGGACGGTGTCGATGGCGTGCCAGGGCAATGGAGGCATAAAGAACACTCATGTAAGAAAAGATATCCGACACAGACAATCGGAAAAGCCACGGTATAGTAACCCGATCACGCCAAGGAGCCGCTCATGCGCCAGAAACCCACCGTCCTCGCCCGCGAAATAGTCGCCAGTAGCCGTTTGTTCCGCGTGGAGGAAGTGCAATTGCGCTTTTCCAATGGCGTGGAGCGGACCTACGAGCGCCTGGTGGGCAGGGGTGCCGGATATGGCGCGGTGATGATCGTGGCGATGATCGACTCGGACCATGCGTTGCTGATCGAAGAATATTGCGGCGGCACCGACGAGTATGAACTGTCACTGCCCAAGGGCCTGATCGAACCGGGCGAAGACGTGTTGGCGGCAGCCGACCGTGAGCTCAAGGAAGAAGCCGGTTTCGGCGCCCGCCAGTTGGAGCACATCACCGAGCTGTCGCTGTCCCCCGGCTACATGAGCCAGAAAATTCAGGTGGTGCTGGCCACCGAACTGTATGAAGAGCGCCTGGAAGGCGACGAGCCCGAGCCGATGCGCGTCGACCGGGTCAACCTGCGGGAGCTCTCGCAGTTGGCGCAGAACGAGCAGTTCAGCGAGGGCCGCGCATTGGCCGCGCTGTACCTGGTACGCGACCTGTTGACTCAACGTGGAGCGTTCCAGCCATGAGCGAACTGTTCCTGGGTCACCCGTTTATTGCCCCCGCGATCGAATTGGCCCGCCAGGCTGGCGAGGTCATCCTGCCGTATTGGCGCGCCGATGTTGCCGTCACCACCAAGACCGATGATTCACCGGTCACTGCCGCCGACTTGGCTGCCCATCACTTGATCCTCGCCGGGCTGACTGCCCTGGACCCGAGCATTCCGGTGCTCTCGGAGGAAGACGCCGACATTGACCAGAGCGTGCGTGCCGGTTGGCAGCGTTGGTGGCTGGTGGACCCGCTGGATGGCACCAAGGAATTCATCTCCGGCAGCGAGGAGTTCACCGTCAACATCGCGCTGATCGAAAAAGGTCGCGTGGTGTTCGGTGTGGTGTCGATGCCTACCAGCGGTCGGTGCTACTTCGGGGGTGCCGGGCTGGGTGCCTGGCGTTCCGATGTAGGTGCTGCGCCCAAGCAAATCCAGGTGCGCCAGACCCCGGCGAGCGGTGAAGCATTTACTGTGGTTGCCAGTCGTCGCCATACGAGCCCTGAACAGGATCGCTTGCTCGCTGGCTTGAGTGCCGGATTGGGCGAGCTGAAGCTGGCCAATATCGGCAGTTCTTTGAAGTTTTGCCTGTTGGCTGAGGGCAGCGCCGATTGCTACCCGCGCCTGGCGCCCACCTCGCAGTGGGACACCGCTGCGGCACAGGGTGTGCTGGAAGGAGCGGGCGGTGAAGTGCTGGAATTGAATGGGCAGCCGTTCAGTTACCCGGCGCGGGAATCGCTGTTGAATCCGTTCTTTTTGGCACTGCCGGCCAAGGCTGAATGGCGTGAGCGGTTGCTGACTCTGGCCCGTTCTTAAACACAGCGCCGATCAAAAATGTGGGAGCGGGCTTGCTCGCGAAGGCAGTGTGTCAGTCACCAGATGTATTGGCTGATCCACCGCTTTCGCGAGCAAGCCCGCTCCCACATTTGTTATGTGTGCAGGACGTACTGCCCGGTAAAGGCCACGGCCCGCTCTTCACTGCCCTCATTGACGATCCACGTCTCCAGCGCCAAGCGCGCCCGGCCATAACGCTTGTAGGTGGCGACGAATCGCTTCCACACCTTGTCATCAGGCGCCTGGCAAATCGCCGTCGCATCGGTAGTCACCGGCAGCGGATAACTGATCTGCCCTTCCTGAATCACGATATGCCCGTCTTCAATCCCTTCCTCACGCAACTGCAAATGCAGCCAGCCCCAACCTGCCAGCACGGCGCCGCAATACAGGCTGCCGCCAAACATGGTGCTCTTGTGGTTGATGTTGGCGTCGAGCGGCAAGCGCAGTTGCAGCTGCCGGTCCTGCCAGTCGATAACCTTGAGGCCCATTTCCCGGGTCAGGGGAATGTCGTGGTGAAGGATCGATTCCAGGTAACGGCTATCGCGACTCATGGTGGCCTCGTGGCAGGGGGAAAAGGGTCATTCGTCGTCAGCGTGACTGTTGCCGCTGTCAGCGAAGTTCAGCCCGTGCTTGCGCAGTTTGTCGTGCAGGGTTTTACGCGGCACGCCCAATGCCTCGGCGAGGCTGCGCATGGAATTGTGGGTGCGCGCCAGTTCGGCGGCGATCAGGCTTTTTTCAAACTGTTCGACCTGTTCGCTCAAGCCGCCGGGCGTGCTGGTGAGGATGCCAGGCGAAGTGCTGTCGGGGGTGCTGTCCAGCGCCAGTTCGAGGCCCAGGGCGAAACGCTCGGCGGCGTTTTGCAGCTCGCGCACATTGCCCGGCCAGCTGTGACGCAACAACAGGGCGCGCTGGCCCGGTTGCAGCTCTTTCATCGGTAGCCCGTGGCGTGTGCTGGCTTCGTCGGCAAAGTGCTGGAACAGCATCAACGCATCCTCACCCCGTTCGCGCAGCGGTGGAATGCGCAGCGGCGCAACGTTGAGGCGGTAATACAAGTCCGCCCGGAAGCGCCCCTGGTCGGCGGACTGGCGCAGGTCTTCCTTGGTGGCGGCGATGATGCGGATATCCAGCGGGATCAGTTGGTTGCCCCCCAGACGCTCCACCACACGCTCCTGCAACAGCCGCAGCAGCTTGACCTGCACATCCAGGCTCATGCTTTCGATTTCGTCGAGAAACAGCGTGCCGCCGTTGGCGAATTCGAATTTGCCGATGCGCCGCTTCTGGGCGCCGGTAAAGGCCCCTGGCTCATGCCCGAACAACTCGCTTTCCACCACCGACTCGGCCAGGGCGCCGGCGTTGATCGCCACAAACGGGCCGCTGCGGCGGTTCGACAGATCGTGCAGCGCACGCGCTACCACTTCCTTGCCGGCACCGGTTTCACCGAGGATCAGCACATCAGCCTTGGTCGCCGCCAGCGCGCCAATCTGCTCGCGCAGGCGCAGCATTTGCGGGGAGTGGCCCACCAGGCGCGTACTCAATTGCTGACGGTCGCTCAGGGCCAGGCGCAGGCTGCGGTTGTCCAGCACCAGGCGGCGCAGGGCCAGGGCGCGGCGCACGCTGTCGAGCAGGGCGTCGCTGGCGAAGGGTTTTTCCAGGAAGTCATAGGCGCCGGTGCGCATCGCCTGCACCGCCAGTGGCACGTCGCCGTGGCCGGTGATCAGCAGTACCGGCAGCTCCGGGTCCTGGGCGTGGAGTTCCTTCAACAGTTCCAGGCCGTCCATGCCGGGCATGCGGATGTCGCTCACCACAACCCCCGGCCAATCCCGGGACAGGCGCGCGGTCAGGCCCTGGGCTTCGCCGAGGGTCAGGACTTTCAGCCCGGCCAGGTCCAGGGTCTGGCAGAGGGCCTGACGCAGGTGTGGATCATCGTCGATCAACACCACCTGAATCTGGTTATCGATACTCATACACTGCGGTCCTCGGACGGTTGCAGACTGACACCCGGTGCTCCGGCGCGCAGTTTCAAGGTTAACAGTGCGCCGCCTTCCTTGTGGTTGGCGAACAACAGTTCACCGCCAAAGGCGCGCATCAGGGTGTCGCAGATCGCCAGGCCCAACCCCAGGCCCTGGGTGCGGGTCTTGGTGGTGTAGAAGGGCTCGCTGGCGCGGCCCAGGGCTTCCATGCAGAAACCCGGGCCGTTGTCGCGAATGTACAGGTTGACGCCCTGTTCGGTGGTTTGGGCACTCAGCCAGAGTTTGCGCGGCGGGCCTTTTTCGGTCAGGGCGTCCAGAGCGTTGGCCAACAGGTTGCCCAGCACCTGGCGCAGGCGGGTTTCGCCGGCCGCCACCCACAAGGTGGCCTCGGGCAGGTCGCGGATCAGTTCCACTTCCATTGCCCGCCGCCGCTTGGCCAGCAGCGCCAGGGCATCGTCCAGGGCCGGTTGCAGGGCCACGCTTTCCGGCGCATGCCGGTCGCGCCGGGCGAAGGCGCGCAAGTGAGCGATGATCGAGGCCATGCGCCCGGTCAGTTCGCTGATCAGTTTGAGGTTGCCACGGGCGTCGTCGGTGCGCTCATGGTCGAGCAAAATCCCGGCGTTTTCCGCGTAGCTGCGAATCGCCGCCAACGGCTGGTTGAGTTCATGGCTGATACTCGCCGACATGGTGCCCAGCGCCGACAACTTGCCGGCCTGCACCAGGTCATCCTGAGCCCGCACCAGTTCCTGCTGGGCATGTTCGCGTTCCAGCACTTCCTGCTTCAGCCGCCGGTTGAGGCCTTCCAGGTCGCTGGTCCGCTCGATCACGCGCATCTCCAGCTCGCGACGGGCCTTGGCTTCGAAGGCGATGCGTTCCAGGTAGTGACGACGGCGCTGCATCATCAGGCCGAGCAACAGCATCAGCACCAGCAAGGCGGCGCCACCCACCGCGACCACGGTGCGCACCGGGCGGCTGATCAAGGTGCGCGGCGCGAGAATCTCGACTTTCCAGCCGGTTTCGGCGATGTCGGTGGATTGGCGCACCCACGCCGTCGGGCTGAGGCTCAGCGGCTGCGGGTCGCGGGTCGGATAGGGCTGGATGGCGATGATGGCGCGGCGTTCTTCATCCGTCAGCGGCCGGGTGGCACGAAAGCGCCATTGCGGGCGCGAGGTCAGGATCACCACGCCGTTGTGGTCGGTGACCAGCAGTTGTTCGGGGGTGTTGCCCCACAGGCTTTCGGTGTGGTCCAGGTCGACCTTTACCACCAGCACACCGATGATCTTGTCGCCATCGCGTACGGCGGCGGCGAAGAAGTAACCGCGCTTGGCTGAGGTGGTGCCCAGGCCGAAGAAGCGCCCGAGGCGCCCGGCCATGGCTTCGCTGAAGTAGGGGCGAAAGGAAAAATTACGCCCGACGAAGCTGTCCTGCTTGTCCCAGTTGGACGCGGCGAGGGTCTTGCCGGTGGTGTCCATCAGGTACATCACTTCCACCCCGGCCTGGGCGGCAACGTCCTTGAGCAGGTGGTTGGCATTGACCAGGTTGGTGCTGACGTGAGGCGCGTCGATGGCGGTGCGCAGGGCCGGCAGGTCACCGAGGATTTGTGGCAACACTTCGTAGCGGTGCAGGGTGCCCAGCAGGTTGGCGACGTACAGGTCCAGCGTCTGGCGATTCTGGCCGGCCAGTTCGTTGCGGTAATAACGCTCGGCCAAGTGCTCCAGCGGCCACAACAGCGGTGCCAGGCATAGCGCCAGCAATGCCAGGCTGCGCCAGCGGGGTCTTCGCGGAAGGGGTGGAGTCATGGGAGTCATGCGCCTGTGGGTACAGGCGCATTATGCCTAGTGCTGCTCGGCAAGACACTCGCGCAATGCGTCATGCCACTGCGGTTGCGAAACATGCCATTGCTGTTGCAGGCGGCTGCAATCGAGGCGCGAGTTCAGCGGGCGCCTGGCCGGCGTTGGATAGGCGCTGGAGGGAATCGCTTCCAGCTCGGCGCAGGCACGACCGTTGGCCCGTAGTTGCTCGCCGATGGCCTGGGCAAAGCCGAACCACGAGGTCTCGCCCTGGGCCGTCAGGTGGTAGACACCCCAGTCCCCGGCCTGGCCCGCCTGCCAGCGCTCGATCAGTGCGCGGGTGCTGTTGGCGATGGTCCCGGCCCAGGTTGGCGCGCCGATCTGGTCGGCGACGATGCGCATCTGCGGTTTTTCCTGCAGCAGGCGTTGCATGGTCAGCAGGAAGTTCTTGCCGTGGGTCGAGTAGACCCAGCTGGTGCGCAGGATCAAGTGTTCACCACCGACGGCCGCGATCGCCTGTTCGCCCGCCAGCTTGCTTGCGCCATAGACGCCCAGCGGGTTGGTTGCGTCGTCCTCGTTGTAGGGCGCGGCCTTGCTGCCGTCGAACACGTAGTCGGTGGAATAGTGAATCAGCGGAATGCCCAGTGCCTTGGCTTCCTCGGCAAAAATCCCGGGCGCGGTGGCGTTGATGGCGAAGGCCACGTCCGGCTCGCTCTCGGCTTGATCGACGGCCGTATGGGCGGCTGCGTTGATGATCAGGCCCGGGCGATGGGCGCGTACTTGGTCGCGGACCTGCTCGGGACGGGTCAGGTCAAGCTGGTCGCGGCCCAGCACGATCAACTCGCCCAGGCCCCGGAGGCGCTGTTGCAACTCCCGGGAGACTTGGCCATGTTGGCCGCTGATAAGGATTTTCATGGGAACAGGTCGGCCTCTTGCAGGCTTTTCCCGGCCTGGTCCTTGGCAGACAGTTGCGGCGTCTCCGTCAGTTCCCAGTCGATGGCCAGCGTCGGGTCGTTCCAGAGGATGCAACGCTCGGCGCTCGGCTGGTAGTAATCGGTGGTCTTGTAGAGGAACTCGGCGTAGTCGCTCAGCACCACAAAGCCGTGGGCGAAACCTTCCGGTACCCACAACTGGCGATGGTTATCGGCGCTAAGCCGCACGCCCACCCATTGCCCGAAGTTGGGCGAGCTGCGGCGGATGTCGACGGCCACATCCAGCACTTCGCCGGCGATGACGCGCACCAGTTTGCCCTGGGTATGTTCGAGCTGGTAATGCAGGCCGCGCAGCACGCCTTTTTGCGAGCGCGAGTGGTTGTCCTGCACGAAATCACGCTTGAGCCCGGTGGCCTCTTCGAAGGCGCGGGCGTTGAAGCTTTCGTAGAAAAAGCCGCGCTCGTCACCGAACACTTTCGGTTCGATGATCAATACGCCCGGCAACGACGTGTGGGTGACCTTCATTTTTGCTCCCCGGCCAGTGAATACAGGTATTGGCCGTAGCCGGTCTTGCCGAAGTACTTGGCCCGCTCCAGCAAGTGGTCACGGTCGATCCAGCCGTTCTCGTAGGCGATTTCTTCCAGGCACGCCACTTTCAAACCCTGGCGGTGCTCGATGGTCTGCACATACGTCGAGGCCTCCAGCAGGCTGTCGTGGGTGCCGGTGTCGAGCCAGGCGAAACCACGGCCGAAGCGCTCCACGTGCAGGTCGCCACGATTGAGGTAGGCGTTGTTGACGTCGGTGATTTCCAATTCGCCGCGCGGCGATGGCTTGACCGCCTTGGCGATCTTGATCACGTCGTTGTCGTAGAAATACAGGCCGGTCACCGCGTAGCTCGACTTTGGCTTGGCTGGTTTTTCCTCGATGGACAGCGCGCGGCCCTGGCTGTCGAAGTCGATCACGCCGAAACGCTCCGGGTCCTTGACCCAGTAACCGAATACCGTGGCGCCAGATGGGCGTTCGGCAGCAGTGCGCAGTTGTTCGCCGAAGTGCTGGCCGTGGAAGATGTTGTCGCCCAGGATCAGGCATACCGGGTCATCGCCGATAAACTCTTCGCCAATCAAGAACGCCTGGGCCAGGCCGTCCGGGGACGGCTGCTCCGCATAAGTGAACCGCACGCCAAACTGGCTGCCATCGCCCAACAGGTTGCGGTATTGCGGCAGGTCTACCGGGGTGGAGATCACCAGGATTTCCTTGATCCCGGCCAGCATCAGCACCGAGATCGGGTAGTAGATCATCGGCTTGTCATACACCGGCAACAGTTGCTTGGAAACGCCCAGGGTAATGGGGTGCAAACGCGTGCCGGAGCCACCGGCCAGTACGATTCCCTTCATCATGCGATCAGATCCTTAAAGTCGGTGTTGCCCAGTCGTTCGCCTTGATAACTGCCGTCCTGGACCCTGCGGCACCATTCCAGGTTATCGAGGTACCACTGCACGGTTTTGCGCAGGCCGGTTTCAAAGGTTTCCTGCGGAACCCAGCCCAGCTCGCGTTCGATCTTGCTGGCGTCGATCGCATAGCGCTGGTCGTGGCCCGGGCGATCCTTGACGAAAGTGATCAGGTCAGTGAATTTCTCCACGCCCGCCGGGCGTTGTGGTGCCAGTTCTTCCAGCAGGCCGCAGATGCTGCGCACCACGTCGATATTCTTCTGCTCGTTATGGCCGCCGATGTTGTAGGTTTCGCCTACCACACCTTCAGTCACCACTTTGAACAGCGCGCGGGCGTGGTCTTCGACGAACAGCCAGTCGCGCACTTGCAGGCCGTCGCCGTACACCGGCAATGGTTTCCCTGCGAGGGCGTTGAGGATCACCAGCGGAATCAGCTTCTCGGGAAAGTGGAACGGCCCGTAGTTGTTCGAGCAATTGGTCAACAGCACCGGCAGGCCGTAAGTGCGCTGCCAGGCGCGTACCAGGTGATCGGATGCGGCCTTGCTGGCCGAGTACGGCGAGCTTGGGGCGTAGGGCGTGGTTTCGGTGAACAGGTCATCGACGCCGTGCAGGTCGCCATACACTTCATCGGTGGAGATGTGGTGGAAGCGGAAGGCACTCTTGGCCGGTTCTTCCAGCTTCTGCCAATAACCGCGTGCGGCCTCCAGCAGGCTGTAGGTACCGACGATATTGGTCTGGATAAAATCCGACGGGCCGTCGATGGAACGGTCCACATGGGACTCGGCCGCCAGGTGCATGATCGCGTGGGGCTCAAAGCGCGCCAGTACGGCGCTGACGGTGGCCTGGTCGATGATATCGGCCTGGACGAACTCGTAGCGGCTGTTGCTTGCGATGCTGGCCAGCGACTCAAGATTGCCGGCGTAGGTCAATTTGTCCAGGTTGAGCACTTCGTGCCCGGTGTGTTGAATCAGGTGCCGGATCAGAGCGGAGCCGATGAATCCGGCGCCGCCGGTGATGAGAATGCGCATGTCGGAGGCCCTTTTCCTTAGACAGACATTAAGCGAATGGAGCATAGCTTGAGTTGTGGAGCCAGGTGGTGCAAGGGGCCACAGTCAGATTGACGGCACTGCGCGGGACTGGGGGTTGCGTAACCCCCGTCAACAATGGCGATATAAGCGCCTGATAAAAAAGCCAGGGGTCTTCACATGTTGCTCGCCACGTTGATTCATCGCGCCAGCCTGCCATGCCCGCAAGTCGGGCCTGTGCCTGCGACGCAGCTACTTGAGCAGCATTACGGCCTGGGTGGGGCGTTGCAGTCCCTCGGCAGCCAGCAAGACCTCAACTACCGTATCGACAGCGAGCGTGGCCGTTTTGTGCTGAAAGTCTGCCGGGGCGACTACGCCGCCGTCGAGCTGCAGGCCCAGCACGCAGCCCTCAAGCATCTGCAGGAACATTCGGATGTACGGGTGCCCAAGGTGATCTCGTCGCTTGCTGGCGAAGAACTGCTGACCGAGACCGTCGCCGGGCAAACCGTGCACCTGCGGTTGCTGGACTACATCGACGGCCAGCCGCTGACCCATCTGCCCCATCTGGGGCGCGAGGTGATCGCAGGCTTCGGCGAACTCTGCGGGCGGATGAGCCAGGCGCTGGCCGACTTCGAGCATCCGGGCCTGGAACGTACCCTGCAATGGGACCCACGCCATGCCCTTGAGCTGATCACTCATTTGCTGTCGACCCTCGAAAACCTCCCGCATCGGGCCGGGCTGGAGCGCGTGGTGGAGCAGGTCGGGCAGCGTCTGCGGCCGTTGGCCGACCGCTTGCCCTGGCAAGCCGTGCACATGGACATCACCGATGACAACGTGGTCTGGCAGCGCGATGCCCAGCGGCATTGGCAGATTGAAGGCGTGATCGATTTTGGCGACCTGGTGCGCACCTGGCGCATTGCCGACCTGTCGGTGACCTGCGCGGCGCTGCTGCATCATGTCGAGGGTGATCCGTTCGCGATCCTGCCGGCGATCCAGGCGTGCCACCGGATCACGCCGTTGCAGCGCGAAGAGTTGCAGGTGCTATGGCCGCTGATCGTCGCGCGGGCCGCGGTGTTGGTGCTGAGCAGCGAACAGCAGCAACGCCTGGACCCGGATAACGCGTACCTGTTGAAGAATGCCGAGCATGAGTGGGAAATTTTCCACGTAGCCACCTCGGTGCCCTTTGAATTGATGGAGGCGGCGATCCTGAACTGCGTCGGTGCCGAATTGCCGCCGATTGTCGGTGAAGGCTTCGCGCCTTTGTTGCCGGGGCTCGTTGGGCGTGAATTCGCGTTGATCGATCTGGGCGTGCTCAGCCCGCATTTCGAGGCGGGTAACTGGGAGCAGGAGGGCATTGATCGCCGATCGCTGGAACAAGCGGCCGTGGTCCATGGCCTGGCAGCCAGTCGTTATGGTCAATACCGTCTGTCCCGCACCCAACCCGACAGTGCCGTGGAGCCGGACACCTTCGCGCTTCACGTAGAACTGCACATGCCCTTGGGCGCCACGGTGGAAGCACCGTTCGCCGGCACCTTGCGCCATGGCGCCGACGGCCTGCTGAGCCTGCATAGCGCCCAGTTGAGTGTTCGGTTGTGGGGCGTGAACGCCTTGTTGAAGCACGGCGCCGCAGTGGTAAAAGGCCAGGTAATCGGCGACGTGGTCGCGCCGCTGACAGTACAACTGTGCCGCGCCGAGCTTGAGCCACCGCTGTTCTGCACGCCTTCCCGGGCGGCGGCATGGCAAACGCTCTGCCCATCCCCGGCTACCTTGCTGGGACTGGCCTGCGACGCCGAGCCGGAGCTGGACCCCGAAGCCCTGCTGGCGCGTCGGGACGCCAGTTTCGCCCGCTCGCAGAAGCACTATTACGTCGACCCGCCGCGCATCGAGCGCGGCTGGCGCAACCATTTGATCGACATGCAGGGCCGTTCCTACCTCGACATGCTCAACAACGTCGCCGTCCTCGGTCACGGTCACCCGCGCATGGCCGAGGTGGCGGCGCGGCAATGGTCGCTGCTCAACACCAACTCGCGCTTCCACTATGCGGCGATTGCCGAATTCTCCGAGCGTTTGCTGGCGCTGGCGCCGGACTCCATGGACCGGGTGTTTCTGGTCAACAGCGGCACCGAGGCCAACGACCTGGCGATTCGCCTGGCCTGGGCCTACAGCGGCGGGCGCGACATGCTCAGCGTGCTGGAGGCGTACCACGGCTGGTCGGTGGCGGCGGATGCGGTGTCGACCTCGATTGCCGACAACCCCAAGGCCTTGAGCAGCCGCCCGGACTGGGTGCACCCGGTGACCGCGCCGAATACCTATCGCGGCGAGTTTCGCGGGCAGGACAGCGCCCCCGACTACGTACGCAGCGTGGAACACAACCTGGCGAAAATCGCCGCGCAGAATCGCCAGCTGGCGGGTTTCATTTGCGAGCCGGTGTACGGCAATGCCGGCGGGATTTCTTTGCCGCCGGGATATTTGCAGCAGGTGTACGCGCTGGTCCGGGAGCAGGGCGGCGTGTGCATCGCCGACGAAGTGCAGGTGGGTTACGGCCGCATGGGGCATTTCTTCTGGGGCTTTGAAGAGCAGGGCGTGGTGCCGGACATCATCACCATGGCCAAGGGCATGGGCAATGGCCAGCCGTTGGGCGCGGTAATCACCCGCCGGGAAATCGCCGAGGCGCTGGAGGCCGAGGGTTACTTCTTCTCCTCATCGGGAGGCAGCCCGGTGAGTTGCCGGATCGGCATGGCGGTGCTGGATGTGATGGAGGAAGAAAAGCTGTGGAAAAACGCCCAGGAGGTGGGCGGACACTTCAAGGCGCGGTTGGAGGCGCTGGTCGAGCAGTATCCATTGGTGGGCGCGGTGCATGGTTCCGGGTTTTACCTGGGGCTGGAATTGGTCCGCGATCGACAGACCCTGGAACCGGCCACCGAAGAGACCGCGCTGCTGTGTGACCGGCTGCGGGAACTGGGGATCTTCATGCAGCCCACCGGCGACTACCTGAACATCCTCAAGATCAAGCCGCCGATGGTCACCTCACGGCACAGTGTGGATTTCTTCGTCGACATGCTGGCGAAGGTTTTGGAGGAAGGCTTGTAACAATAAACTCGATTGTTATCGGTAAAATTTGATCATTTTTCGATGGGTGGATATTTATTAGCTTCAAAAGCCGATTTTTATCCGCTATAAAGGCGTCCACTTGCCCGCCGCCGAGGAGATGATTCATGAGCCGTATCGTTACCGTTGCCGCGACCCAGATGGCTTGTTCCTGGGACCTTGATGCCAATCTCGAAACCGCTGAAAGGCTGGTGCGTGAGGCCGCCGCCAAGGGCGCGCAGATCATCCTGATCCAGGAACTGTTCGAGGCCCCGTACTTCTGCCAGAAGCCGAACCCGGACTACCTGCAACTGGCGACCACGGTTGAAGATAACGTCGCGATCAAGCACTTCCAGAAGGTCGCCCGGGAACTGCAGGTGGTGTTGCCCATCAGTTTCTATGAACTGGCCGGCCGCGCGCGTTTCAACAGCATTGCGATCATCGACGCTGACGGCTCCAACCTCGGGATTTATCGGAAAAGCCACATCCCGGACGGCCCGGGCTACCATGAAAAGTATTACTTCAACCCCGGCGACACCGGCTTCAAGGTGTGGAACACCCGCTATGCGAAGATCGGCGTGGGCATCTGCTGGGACCAGTGGTTCCCGGAAGCCGCACGCAGCATGGCGCTGCAAGGCGCGGAAATCCTGTTCTACCCGACCGCCATCGGCAGCGAGCCCCACGACAAGACAATTTCGTCCCGTGACCACTGGCAGCGGGTACAGCAAGGCCATGCCGGCGCCAACCTGATGCCGCTGATCGCCAGCAACCGCATCGGTAACGAAGAGCAAGACGGCTACGACATCACCTTCTACGGCTCATCCTTCATTGCCAATCAGTTCGGCGAGAAAGTAGAAGAACTCAACGAAACCGAAGAAGGCATCCTGGTGCACCGCTTCGATCTCGATGAACTTGAACACATTCGCAGCGCCTGGGGTTCGTTCCGCGATCGCCGTCCGAACCTGTATGGTGCGCTTAAAACCCTCGACGGTTCCCTGGAGTCCTGAATCGCCATGACCACTTTGCACAGCACCCCCCGCGCCGACGGCTTCTATATGCCTGCCGAATGGGCGCCACAGACCCAGACCTGGATGATCTGGCCCGAACGCCCGGACAACTGGCGCCTGGGCGGCAAGCCGGCGCAGGCCGCCCATGTGGCGGTGGCCAAGGCCATCGCACGTTTTGAACCGGTGACCGTGGCGGTCTCGGCCGGCCAGTACGAAAACGCCCGGGCGCGCCTGGACGTGCCGAATATTCGCCTGGTGGAAATGTCCAGCGACGACGCCTGGGTCCGCGATACCGGGCCGACCTTCGTGATCAACAACAGCGGTGAAGTGCGCGGTGTGAACTGGGACTTCAACGCCTGGGGCGGTTTTGATGGCGGCTTGTACTCGCCGTGGAACCGCGACTCCCAGGTGGGCGGCAAGATCCTCGAGATCGAGCGCAGCCCGCGTTATCGCACCGAAGGGTTTGTGCTGGAAGGCGGTTCGATCCACGTCGACGGCGAAGGCACCCTGATCACCACTGAAGAATGCCTGCTTAACCGCAACCGCAACCCGCACCTGCAGCGTGAGGAAATCGAAGCGGTGCTCAGCGCCAACCTGGCGGTGGATAAGATCATCTGGCTGCCGGATGGCCTGTTCAACGACGAAACCGATGGGCATGTGGATAACTTCTGCTGCTACGTACGCCCAGGCGAAGTGTTGCTGGCCTGGACCGACGACCCGCAAGACCCGAACTATGCGCGCTGCCATGCCGCCATGGACGTACTGCAAAGCAGCACCGACGCCCAGGGCCGCTCGTTCACAGTGCATAAAATGCCGATCCCGGGGCCGCTGTACGCCACCGAGGAAGAATGCGCAGGCGTGGACCCGGTAGACGGCACCCAGGAGCGCAATCCCACCGTGCGGTTGGCCGGTTCCTACGTCAACTTCCTGATCGTCAACGGTGGCATCATCGCGCCGAGCTTCGACGACCCGCTGGACAGCCGCGCCAAGGAGATTCTGCAGAGCCTGTTCCCGCAGCATGAAGTGGTGATGGTGCCTGGCCGCGAACTGTTACTGGGGGGTGGCAACATCCACTGTCTGACCCAGCAACAGCCGGCCCCGCACAAAAACTGAGTGCACTTGTAACAGCCTGGTGCCGGGTTTAACGGCAATCGAGTGCGCCATGTTTTGCGCGCTTACAGCAACCCCGCGGCCCGTCAGGTTCGCGGGCTTTTTTGTGTGCAAGTGCCGACAAACCGGGCACATTGGCATAGCTCTTGTATCGCTGTTGCGACACACAGCACGGTGTATGACTAAGCGGTTCTGTCATAAACCTTGAGTAAGTTAGCCGCTCATGCCGTCGGAGAGAGCGCTGAAATGAATGCCGATATCAACCTGATGTACACGCGCACGTTCCACCCTTTGCGGGTGAACGGTGACGCGATCCACGCGCTGGCGCTCTGGTTGAAGGCAAACGGTTCGCGGCAGATCAGGACGCCCGACCCGCGCCGGGTGATGAGCGAACGGTACCCGGCGGGGCTGTTCAGCGAGGACGAGGTGCAGGCGTTGTGTGAATTGATGCAAGGCTGACGGTTGTTTTCAATGTTGCACTGGACCTTGTGGTGAGGGAGCTTGCTCCCGCTGGGCTGCGCAGCAGCCCCAAAACAGGTCATCGAGTTCTATCTGAAAAAACACAGTCGCCTATTTTGGGGGCGCTTCGCACCCCAGCGGGAGCAAGCTCCCTCGCCACGCAAGCCTGTTAGAAACTGTAGGTTCCGGTCACCACCAGACTGCGCGGGTCGCCGAACTGAATCTGCGCCGCACTCGTCGCTGACGCGTAGTATGTCTTGTCGCTGATATTGTTCAGCGCCGCCCGCACATCCCATTCCTTCTGCCGGAACCCGGCCAGTGCGTCCCAGCGCCCATAGCCCGGCAACAACACCGTGTTGGCGTTATCCGCATAACGCTCACCCACCAGCGTCAGCCCGGTTTCCGCGTACCAGCCCATCTCCGGTTTCCAGGTGACGAACAGGCTCGCGTTGCGCTTGGCCACGTCGCTGATGCGCTTGCCTTCAAAGCCATTGTTGTCTTTCACCACCGTGGCGTCCTGCAGGCCGACGCCACCGCGCATGTACCAGTTGCCGATGATCTTGCCGGTAGCGGTCAACTCCACGCCACGGGAACGCTGCTCGCCGCTGAGCAGGGTGATGGTCGGGTCCAGCGGGTCGCGGGTGCGGCGGTTGTAGAGCTCCAGTTCATACACCGCCAGGGTGGTGCTCAGGCGGTCGTCGAGCCAGTCGCTCTTGACCCCGATTTCCTTCTGTTTGGTCAGCTCCGGGCTCAGGTCGTTGGCGTTGCCCGTGGCATTGGGCGTGATGCCGATCAGGCCGCCGCCGGTCGGCGAGAACGTCTTGCTCCACGAGGCATAGAACGAATGGTGTTCCAGCGGCGTCCAGACCAGGCCCACGCGCGGGCTGGTGCTGTGGCTCACGACCTGTTCCGAGGCGTTGGTCAGTTTGTTGGTGGACTCCACATCAAAGCGGTCATAGCGCAAACCGGCGAGCAGTTGCCATTGATCGTTCAGGCGCAGTTGGTCCTGCACATACACGCCCTGGCTTTGCGCTTCGGTGTGACTGCTGCTGAATGCCGGCAGGCGACCGTAGTGGCGCAGGTCCGGGTTGGGGTTGTACACATCCACGCTCGGCACAGCGGCGAGCGGCGCTCGATAGAGTTTCGGGTCACGGCGCTGGTTGCCCAATTCCACTCCGGTGAGCAAGCGATGCTCCAGGCCGAAGGTGGTGAAGCCGCCTTCCAGTTCGACGTTGTTGAGGATGTTGCGGGTGGTCAAGTCCTGCTGCCAGCGCTGGCGTCCGACCTTGCCGGTTTTTGGGTCGTAGCTGACGGCGTAAGTGTTATCGAAGTCGCTGTCTAGGGTGAACACGCCCAACGTATGGCGCAGTTGCCAACTGTCGTTCAGCTCATAGGCAAGCCGCGAACGCAGGGATTGGGACGTGTCGTCGATGTAATCGCGCTTGTCACCATAAGTGGTGCCGCGGCTGACATCCGCCGGCCGCCCATTGACCCCGGGAATGCCCCGGTCCGGCGTGCGGTTGTAGCGGCTGTATTCGTACTGCACCAGCCAGTTCAGGTCGGGGCTCAGTTGCCAGCTCATGGACGGCGCAAACAGTTGGCGATTGCCGCTGACGCCGTCGCGGAAACTGTTGTTGTCCTGGTTGCCCATGTTCAGGCGCAGGCTGATGGTGTCGGTGGGGTCGGTGCTGAGGTCGGCGTACAGGCTGCGCAAATCATTGCTGCCGCCCTGGGCCTCGATGCTGGAGGCGCGACCGGCCTGGGGCAGCTTGCTCACACGGTTGACGATGCCGCCCTGGCCGCCGCGGCCGTACAACACGGCTGCCGGGCCCTTGAGTACTTCGATGCGTTCGATGTTGTGCAGGTCGCGCACGTATTGGCTGTCGTCGCGAACGCCGTCCAGGTAGAAGTCGTTGCTGGCGTCGAAGCCGCGGATGCGCAGGCTGTCGAACCGTGTGTCGGCGCCGCTGCTGACGTTGGGTATACCGCTCAAGGCCTGGCCCAGGTCATTGGTGCCGTAGGAACGCAGGTTGTCGGTTTTTACCGAGTCGATGGCCTGGGGCACATAACGCACGGGTGTGGCGGTGCGGGTGGCGGTGCTGGTTTCCTTGACGCGCGGGTCGTCCTCGTCAGCTTCGGCGCTCACGGAGGTTTCCGGCAGGACAGTGGCAGCGCAGGTAAATCCGGCAGACAGCAGGACAGAGAGCCCAAGGGTCATGGGCGTCAGGCGAAGGGCAGGCATCGGGGTGTGTATCCAAAAAGGTTGGCAGGATAAAAGCGCGTTAATGGTAATGCTTACTATTTGCGCAGGTTATCTATTCCTGGGCGGACCTTTCTGAAAAATGTTACGGCGTATGTTTTTCAAGGGTATTCGACCGATTCTCGAAACAGTCTGAAAGCCGATCCGGGGTTTTTCCCAATTGTGCGTAAGACTAATCTGCCGGTCATCAACATCCATCGGAGCCCGTCATGTCGGCAGCCACACTTCACTACATTTACGACCCGCTGTGCGGCTGGTGTTACGGCGCCGAGCCGCTGCTGAGCGCCGCCCGGAGCGTGTTATCGATCCAGTTGCATGGCGGCGGCATGATGACCGGCGCGAATCGCCAATCCGTATCGCCGCAGTTGCGTGACTACGTAATGCCCCACGACCGGCGCATCGCCGAGTACACCGGGCAACCGTTTGGCGAAGCGTATTTCGAAGGTTTGTTGCGGGACCACGGTGCGGTGTTCGACTCAGCCCCGCCGACCAGCGCCGTGCTGGCCGCAGAAAAAATCGCCGGTCGCGGGCTGGAATTATTGGCGCGTTTGCAAACGGCGCACTACGTCGAAGGTCGCCGAATTGCCGATAAGGACGTGCTGCTGACCCTGGCCGAATCCATCGGTTTGGATCCCCAAGCCTTCACCGCCGCTTTCAGTGAAATCCTTGGCGCAGCAACTCAAGCGCACATCAATGACAGCCGCCAATGGCTGGCAAAAGTCGGTGGCCAGGGCTTCCCCACGCTGGCCCTGGAGCAGAATGGGCAGCTGCAATTGCTCGATATCAGCCCCTGGTTGGGCAAGCCAGAAGCCTTCGTTGAGTGGCTGAGACAAAGAGTCGCAATTTCGATTCAACCCACCCAATCGAGTGCACCAATGTGTGGCCTGCAGGGGTGTGCAGATCCAGGAAGCGCTTGATAGAGCCTTGCGCAATGATGGCTATTTAATGGTTCTTAGACTTTTTTAGCCTAAATACAGAAGATTCACGAAATTGACACACAGTAAAGGGCGCGGATAGGATTCGCCCCAACGCCTGTGGCTAACCGCCATGACTTCCCCAATAAAAAAAGGCCCGCGGCATTTCACGTCGTCCGCGGGCCTTTTTTTATCTGGGAAAGTCGACACCAGAAAAGCAACACGGAGCCTGGTGTCACAGCGCGTACTCAACCAGTAATAAGGAATATAAGAAAATGTTGAAGCAACGGATGGGGCTGATCGCTCTGGGGATTTTGAGCGCTACGCAAGCAATGGCTGACGACCAATCCCAATCGAAGGGTTTTGTTGAAGACAGCCACCTGAACATCGCGGCACGCAACGCTTACATCAGCCGCGACTACAAAAACGGCAAGCAAGACAAAGCCGAATGGGGCCAGGGCTTCATCGGCAAGTTCGAATCCGGTTTCACCCAAGGCACCGTTGGTGTGGGTGTGGACGTGATCGGCCAATACGCCATTCGCCTGGATGGTGGTAAAGGTCGCAGCGGCGCTGGCGGTATCGACTTCTTCAAGCAAGGCGACAGCGGCGAAGCGGCCAACGACCTGGCCAAGGGCGGCGCTGCCGTCAAGGCACGCATCTCCAACACCGTGATCAAGTACGGTGATCAGATGCCAGCCGTGCCGGTCCTGGAATACGACAACTCCCGCCTGTTGTCCGAAACCTATACCGGTACCTCGATCGTCTCCAAGGAAATCGCCGGCCTGCAGCTGGACGCTGGTCACTTCACCAAGGAAGCTCGCAAGAGCGCCGAGGGTTCCGACAGTGGCGCGCTGAAAAGCATCGACTACATCGGCGGTAGCTACAAATTCACCGAAAGCCTGTCGGCAGCGCTCTACGCTTCCAACATGCAGGACGTGCTGAAGAAGCAATACGTCAACGTCAACTACGTGCTGGCCCTGCCAGAGAAGCAATCGTTGACCTTCGACTTCAACGGCTACAAGACCAAGCTCGACCGTAGCTTCGCCCTGGAAAACCAAGGTGACGCCGACGCTCGCGACAACAAAATCTGGAGCCTGGGCGCCACGTGGGCCGTTGGCCCGCACAGCTTCACCGTGGCTCACCAGCGCAGCACCGGTGACACCGGTTACCTGTACGGCGGCTACCGCAACGCTGGCGGCATCGGCGACGGTGGCAACACCATCCTGCTGGCCAACTCCTACTGGTCTGACTTCAACGGCAAGGACGAGCGCTCCTGGCAAGCAGGCTACGGCCTGGACTTCAGCGCCTTCGGCGTGCCTGGCCTGACCTACAACATCGCCTACGTGCGCGGCACCAACATTGACGACGGTTCCAACCGCGGCAGTGGCACCGAGCGTGAAATCTTCAACCAGTTCAAATACGTAGTACAGAGCGGCCCGGCGAAAGACCTGAGCCTGCGTGCCCGTGCGTCGTGGTTGCGCGTTTCCAACAACGCCAGCAACTACAACGTGGGTGGTAACGAGATCCGCCTGTTCGCCGACTACCCAATCAACGTTTTCTAATTGATTCGGCGTCGCGCCTGATTCAAGGCGATAAAAAACCCCGACTGGTTCGGGGTTTTTTTATGCCTGCGATCAGCGCTTGCTGGCGGCTGCGATGATCACATCTGCGACCTTTTGCGGCTGCGACAGCATCGGCACATGGCTGGTTTGCACCACGGTGGTGGTGGCATTGATTTTCTTCGCGTAGGCCTGCTCCAGGCCCGGGTCGATCATGCGGTCCTTGGCGGCGACGATGTAATAGTTGGGTTTGGTTTTCCAGGCGGCGACCGTGATTTTATCGTCGAACGCCTTGCCCAGAATCGGCCCCTGGGTCACGGCAATCAGGTTGGCCTGGTCGGCAGGCAAGTCCTGGGCGAAGTTTTTCGCCACGGACGCGGCGGGCAAATACAAGTAGCCGGAAGCGTCGGCACTGATGGTCTCGATACCCGGCGGGGTTGGGTAGCCTTTCTCGGACTCGGCAGAGCTCTGGCCCTCGGACGGCGCGAACGCGGCCACATAAACCAGTGCCTTGACCTTGTCGCTGGTGCCGCCCTGTGTGATCACACTGCCGGCCCACGAATGGCCCACCAGAACCACCCGCCCACTCTGGGCATCAATCACCCGCTGGGCGGCGGCCACATCATCGGCCAGGGACGTCAGCGGGTTTTGCACCGCCACCACCTTCAAGCCTCTGGCCTGCAACAACGGAATCACCTTGTTCCAGCTGGAGCCATCGGCAAAGGCGCCGTGCACCAGCACCACGGTGGTGTCCGATAGCGCCGGGGTGGCGGCATAGGCCTGGCCGGTGAGCATCGCGGCGGCCATCAGTGTAGGCAGCAACAGGGTTTTGACTGTGGATTTAAGCATGTGGGGCACGTCCGTAAGTGAGGGGTTATCGGCCAGCACTCAAGGCGTTTGCAGCCTGCCTTAAGCCTGTAGGCAAGACGCGCGGGGAGGGCGGTTATTCCAGGGAGCAGTAAAAAAACGCAGCGCCGGACGTCTCGATTGATTACATAGAATCACTAATGAAGTACTCCGACCCACCTTTATCCACCTCAAGCAACCTCTTAAATTGGCCTCACTGCCTGCCCACCATGTCGATGGGCAAGTCACTGGAGCCTTGTCATGCCATTTGTCAGCGTACGTATCACCCGCGACGGCGTTACCTCGGAGCAGAAAGCCCAGGTCATTGCCGAAATCACCGAAACCCTCGAACGCGTCCTCAACAAACGCCCGGACCTGACCCACATCGTCATCGAAGAAGTCGACACCGATAACTGGGGCTACGCCGGCATCACCACCACCCAGTACCGCAAACAGCTCGCGGAAAATCCGTCATGAGCACGCCTGTCACCATCGACTTCATCTCCGACGTGGTGTGCCCGTGGTGCGCCCTCGGCGCCACCGCCCTGGAGCAAGCCATCGACAACCTGGCGGGCGAAGTGAAGGTTGAACTGACCTACAAACCCTTCGAACTCAACCCTGACATGCCGGCCGAAGGCGAAAACGCCGTCGCCCACATGATGCGCAAATACGGGCGCAGCGCTGAAGAAGTTGCCAGCGGCAAAAGGATGTTGATGGAGCGGGGTGCGGCCATCGGCTTCACCTTCGACCTGGAAAAGCGCAGCCACTTCTACAACACCTTCGACGCCCATCGGTTGCTGTTTTGGGCGTTGCAGCAAGGGCGCCAGCTCGAGCTGAAAAAGGCGCTGTTGCGCGGGTATTTCAGCGATGGCCAGAACGTCAGCGACCACGAAACCCTGGCGCGTCTGGCCGCCGAGGCCGGGCTGGAAATTGAAAGCGCACGACGGGTGCTGGGTTCTACCGCCTACGCCAATGAAGTGCGCGAGCTGGAAGCGTTCTACCGCGAGCACGGCATCAACTCCGTACCGGCCATGGTCCTCAATGGCCGCCAGTTGGTCTCCGGGTCGCAATCAGTCAGTTACTACGAACAGATGCTGCGGGAAATGTCCGCCGCGGCTGCTTGAACCATCCCATTTTCCATATAGAGGTTTCATCATGAGCAATTCGAAAAAAGTCGTTGTGATCACCGGCGCATCCCAAGGCCTGGGCGCTGCTGCAGTGAAGGCTTACCGTGAGCTGGATTACCGCGTGGTTGCCACCTCCCGGTCGATCAAACCGTCGACGGATCCGGACATCCTCACCGTGGCCGGCGACATCGCCGACCCGGCCACCGCCGAGCGCGTCATCCGCGAAGGCGTAGCGCGTTTTGGCCGCATCGACAGCCTGATCAACAACGCCGGGATCTTCGTTGCCAAACCGTTCACCAGCTACACCCACGAAGACTACGTAAACGTGTTGGCGGTGAACCTGAACGGGTTCTTCTACATCACCCAACTGGCGATTACCGAGATGCTGAAACAGGGCGCCGGGCACATCGTCAACATCACCACCAGTTTGGTGGACCACGCGATTGATGGCGTGCCGTCGGTGCTGGCATCGCTCACCAAAGGCGGGCTGAATTCGGCGACCAAATCGCTGGCGATTGAATACGCCAAGCGCGGGATTCGCGTGAACGCGGTGAGCCCTGGGATTATCAAGACGCCGATGCACAGTGAAGAGACGCATGCGGCGTTGGGCAGCCTGCATCCGGTGGGGCATATGGGTGAAGCACGGGATATTGCGCAGGCGATTGTGTACCTGGAATCGGCTGGGTTTGTGACCGGGGAAATTCTGCATGTGGACGGTGGGCAGAGTGCTGGGCACTAAGCGAAGCGGTTGAACGAAAAACGCCCCGGACAGTGATCGTTCGGGGCGTTTTTTGTTGGCCTGTCGAAATTAACGGGTTGCAGGCGCGACTTGTTCCAACGCTCGATCTACCAGCATTGAACTCAACTCAATCAGTTGCTGAATCCCCAATGCCACTGCCCTTTGTGATCCTTCCAACTCAAATGCCAGATTCGAGACCATCTCGTTGGCTGATGAGAGGGTTTCTGCGGCATTGGCCAGCAGCGTTTCGGTATCCACATCGGGCGAAACGGAGAACAGATTACTGCCTGGACGCGCCGCAGGTTCTGCATCGTCTGATGGGTGCAAGTAATGATCAATCGCCCGCTGTGCGGCGGCATGAAGCTTGGCGTCGATTGGGGCTTGAGGCGGGTTGGGTGTGACCTTGAACATGGCGAAGCTCCTTTAGCGATTCAGGAACTGCCAATCTCACTTCCACATGAGGGTGGCAGCTGTGCGCAGGTGTGGAAGACCGGGGCTAAAGGAACCCGGCGCACCGAAGTGCCCCGCACACAGCCGCCATAACACAAGAATACAGGCGAAAAAAAACGCCGGCAGGTGTTCATGGGCGTTTGAGCGCCTTTAGCCATAGTACGGACTTCCACATCCGGCCGCTGATTTTGCAGCGACTGGGGGAGGTTAGCGGGGTGGAGGATGGGGAGGCAAGCTGATATGGGTGTACGAAAATTCGGGGCCGCAGCGGCATGTGCTCATGAATTAGCTCTTTTTATGGATACGCCATAATTATTGGCTACCCATTATTCTGCATAAAACGCTGAAGACGGTACTTCGCTTCAGAAATTGGTCTTTCTGGAGGCTCACCGGCTTGTTCAGTTGGGGCGCCAGGCGTAGACAGAATATGAACACCCCAGAAACAACAAAGCCCCCGCATTTCTGCGAGGGCTTCGTTTTGTATGGTGCGGCACCAGGAGTCGAACTGTTTATTTTATCTAATTAAATCAAACAGATAAAAATTTTGCATAACACTTTATCCCTAATTCTACCCTTAAGGTTGATTAGAGTCTGGCAGACGCTGAGTGGGGGCGAAAATTACGAGTGCCAGAGATTTCTTTCACCCTCCCAATGAGTAAGGAGCGTTGGAACAAATACTTCGGCCGTAGTATCATTTTGCCTTTGTTGGCTAAAATTTGAACAATGCGCTGTATACATGGCCTCGACTGGTGAAATGTTGAGGGGGTATATATGGATTCGACAGTCTGGAAGTTGGGTGTGAGAAATGGAGAATTATACTCGTGCTGTACTCACATTGGATGATACAGAGTTAGAGCTCTTTGTAAGAGACTGGGTTTCAAATAAGTTGGAAACTTATGTGGAAGTATGTCGGTTTTCAGGAGCAAAGGACCTTGGCAGGGATGTTGTAGGGTTTTTGACACCTGAGAAGCATGAAGGAGCCTGGGAAAACTATCAATGCAAACAGTATGGGAAGCGCCTTCCAACGGATACTGCAATTTGCGAACTTGGAAAAATTTTATATTACTCATGGCAGGGAGACTTCACCCCGCCAACGAAGTATTTCTTCGTGGCCCCCAAAGGCTTGAACAGAAACTTAGAAACATTGATATTTAATCCTAGCAAATTGAAGTCCAAGCTGATTGATGAATGGGATAAATTCTGTCGGTATAAGATAATTGAGAATGGAGATATTCCGCTGACGGATGATTTGCTGGATGTTCTGGAGAGGTTCAATTACTCGAATGTTACGCGTATAGCACTAGAGGATATGCTTTCAGATCCGGCAGCAAAAAAAGTTCTTTATAAATATTTTGGCGCTGATCCTGGGAGTTCACCTAAAGGAATTGTGCCAATAGCTATTTTAGAGTCTGAATCTGAGTATATAAAGCAGCTTGTCGGCGCATACGCTGAAAAGGAATGTGTGGTTTTCAATAATCATGAAGATTTAGAGCTTTATCCTCAGTATCAAAAAAACCTAACGCTACAGCGAGAACGGTTTTTCGATGCGGACGCATTTAAGCGTTACTATCGAGATAATACCGATCCCACTGTTATTGATAGTTTTGAAGAGGACGTTTTTCACGGTGTCGTAGATGTTTTTGAGTCACCACATAAGAGTGGAATGGAAAAAATCCAATCTGTGATGACTCAGGCGGCTGCGACCCAAACTTCAGGGGCCACTGCAAAATACGCGAGAGTGCCAGTGAAGCAAGGTATTTGCCACCACTTCGTAAATGATGGGAAATTCAAATGGATAAGTTGAATGACTCCGGCGCACGTTCTCTATTTAATAGCCCGATTGAAACAGGGGTTAGATCATTAGTTATTTTGAATGCAACCTACCCATCTGCTCATGATATAAACGAGTTGGTTTGGTTTGATCACTTGGTTGTCCATAGTGCTGATGTAGGCGGCCCTCCGAGTATCCACCCTAAACTTCCGCAACGGAGCGGGGAAATCCTAGTGCGTCGGGAACTCGTTCAAAATGGTTTGAATTTAATGCAGAAGTTTGGACTGATCGCAGTCGTTCCATCGACTAGCGGGATATGTTACCAAGCTACAGAGAGTGCTTATCCGCTGGTGCAGTTACTGTCCTCGGAATATTCAAAAAATCTTAAAGATAGGGCGCAATGGCTTGCTGATACGGTGGCGAACTTATCTAAGGTTGACTTAAGAGATATAATAAATTCAAAGATAGGTAATTGGGCAGTTGAGTTTCAGAGCGACCTTTTCATGGAGCTAGATGACAATGGACTATAAAGGAATAATAATCAAAAGTCTGGAATTTGTCGGTGTTCAAGTTGTGCCAGTGAGGCTTAGTTTTGGAGCAGGCCTGAATCTCGTCTACGGAGCTTCCAACACAGGAAAGTCGTTTGCGTTAAAAGCAATAGATTTCATGCTTGGAGGAGGGGATAGCTTACCTGATCTTCCGGAGAAAAGTGATTACGATACAATCTTGATGGGAATAGAGTTACGTGGTGTAGGAAAGCACACAATACTACGTTCGTTATCAGGTGGTGCTTATAAGTTTTTCGACGGACTGCATGATTTTTCGCAGCTTCCGGAAACCTGTAAAGTTCTCCAACCTACTCAGAGAAGTAGAAATAAGGAGAGCCTTCCTGGTTTTCTTTTGGAGTATCTGGAGCTTTCCGGTAAACAGCTGGCAAAAAACCAATCTGGAGAAAAGGAGAACTTGAGTTTTCGAGAGCTTATGCCATATGTCCTAGTGGACGAAACGAGCATTCAAGCTGAGCGATCACCTGTGGAGACTGATCTTGGACCGGTAACAAGGCCGAAGGAGCGTAGCGTCTTTAGAGCATTATTAACCGGTGCTGATGATAAATCAATTATCCCTGTCCTTGATTCGACACGATTCAATGCGTCGAGGTCGACGAAAATTGAAGTAATACAAAGTCTGCTGAAAGATATTGAGTCGCGGCTAGATGCTGATTATCCAGATGTTTCTGACTTATATGCTCAGAAAGACAGGCTTGATGCTAGTTTAGACAAAATCAAGCTTCAGATGCAATCGTATAGATCACTATCGACAGAGTTGCTTTCAGAAAAAAGAACTCTGTCGCAAACATTATCTCAGTCTTCAGAGCGGGCAGAGGATATCCGCCTGCACCTGCAGAGATTTTATCAGCTGAACAGTATTTATGATTCAGATATAGCCAGGCTGACTTCTATTGAAGAAGCCAGTTTTCTGCTGACGCTAGAGGAAGTAGAGTGTTCTGTTTGTGGTGCTCCTCCCGAAGCGCAAAGTATGAAGACCCAATTGCAGCAAGTGAAAAATGAACAGCAATCGGCATTAATAGAAATTCAGAAAATAAAAACATTGCAATCTGAACTCGAGTCGACTATTGGGGCTCTTCGTGTTGAGTTGTATAGGATAGAAGAAGGTATCCCTACAGTTGAAGAACGAATTATAGAAATAGAGAGAATTCTAGCCGTCCAATTACCTGAGATGGGCGAGCATCAATTGTCACTTAATGAAATTCTCACTAAAAAAGACCAAGTTATGAGAGGGGTTTCATTGCTAGATCAGAAGAGTAGTTACCTTCTAAAAATAAAGGAGTTTGAAGCACTTAAAGCACCTACTAAAGCGGATCGTCCCAATCTTTCGGTTCCTGGTGATGTCGTTCATGAGTTTTGTAAGGTTATCTCCCTAGTGTTGAAAGAGTGGGGTTTTCCTGGCGAGCACTTGGTTAGCTTCGATAAAGATAAATACGAAATAATAATTGATGGCAAATTGCGAGTGGATAACGGGAAGGGGGTTCGTGCAATCACGCATGCCGCTTTCAAGGTTGCGCTTTTACTGTATTGCAGGGAGCATAATCTTCCACACCCAGGATTTGTGATTCTGGATTCGCCGTTGTTAACCTATCGGGATCCTCTGAAGAACCCAAGTCGTGGAGAGTTAAGTGATGACGAGATTAAACTGGCTAAGACATCTGTAAAGGCAAATTTCTTCGAGCATCTTTCTAGAATAAGCGATTTGGGCCAATTTATAATTTTGGAAAATATTGATCCTCCATATGGTATAGAGGATATTGCTGAAGTAGAAGTTTTCTATGGTAGTTCAGGTGGCGGTCGTTATGGGCTATTTCCTATGCTGCCTCAGACATAAGTTGTAAAGTTCTTATTTTTAATCGTAATTATCTCGGCTGACTACTGGTAAAATTAGTTGCCAGCCGAGTATTTTTATAATGTGTTTTGGTGTTAGGTTTTTAACATAAAATCAGCCAGTCGTTGAGTAAAGCCCTTTGATGTCTCTTCAGTAATTGGTGCGCTACTATTTGAAGGTTCGCTAATCAATATTTCGATATTTCCAATTTCATCGCGCAACTCGCTAATTTTGTTTTGTAATTCGATGTAGTGCGAATTTATTTTTTCGGTTACTAAAGTTTCTGCGTGTCGTCTAAATATGTAAAATATGACCAATATCGAAATTATTGTTACTAGAAGAAGTATTATTTCTTTTATATTGTCTTGTTTGGAGTGATCTTCCAGTTCGATGGGGCCCTTCCCTTTGTTATCGATATACTGGATTCTGTAAGAGATAGGAAGTTTGGAGTACATCGCTAATTTTATTTTTGCGTCCTTCGATAGCCTATCTAAGAAGATTTTTATATCGTTTCCGTTCGTTTCTGACTTACTGATTTCTTCATCGCTCGTGACCTCATATTTAGGAGGGGTAGAGTCAAATGAAATTACCAGCTTCATTTTTTCCGAGGCGCTAATGCCGCGGTTGGAAATGGTGATGACTCCTATGTAGCCTTCTTGACCGGTTAGTGAGTTTAAGTTGCTGGAATCTTTGGTTGCGAAAATTTTAGCATCACTATAAAGATTTGATACGCTTTCGCTTAAAGCAAGTCCAAAAAAACCGACGATGAAACTTAGTACCGAGATAACTAACGTGAACTTTTCTCCTAGTGACATCCTAGATGTGATTGGAGGCATTTAAAAGCCCTCCTTGTTTAGATCAATAACTACGTCTGACAGGGAGATATTTTCATTGTATGTGAATTCTATATATTGTAGTTCTGGAGTTCGTGATATTGCCTCGACAATCGTAGGTCGTATTGTATGGTTAAAGCTTGGAAAAACCCCCGAACTGGTGTGGTCATTAATTAGAAACATCGGATGGTTATAGTTTTTCTGGTTGTCGCCTGATACGTGTGCAATGGCTAGACTGAGTATTAATTTTGATATGCGTTCCATTCCATGCGAACTTTTTCTTTCTATGATTAATTGCTCTATTGTTGAGAAATCTTGATCGTTGATACCCGCCAAACTCATAAGATTTAAGTAGGAGCGCTCAAACTCAGAAAGTTTTTTAGTTAGTTGGCTGTTTGATTTTGTTTTAAATTCTTCGAGTTTCATGGTGACGTTGAATAAGAGGTCTTCTTTGCTTCTGTGCTCTTCGAAGAAGTTTTGTTTTGTATTTCCAATTATTAATTCAAGGTCGCTTGTGTTTTGGTTTTTGCTGTCTTCAATTAGTTTTTTTGTAAATGCATTTACTGCATTTTCTATCTGTCTGTTTTTTAGAACTTCACTGCCAAGTGTGGTGATGTCTTTTTCTACACTTGCGAGCATTGAAATATTAAATCCACAAATTAAGCGGACGGCATCCCAGTTGGCTTTTCTGTTAATCTGGAAAGCCTCAGGCAGGAAGCAAAAGTCTAATATTTTTAACGATGACTCTAAGGCGCTTTCGTATAGAAAGTTTGGCTCTAATATCTCATTGAAAAAATTATTTAGCTCTATGGAAAGTGCCCTGTATCGTTCAACTTTATCATTAGTTGAGATGGTTAATGCTGGGCTATCATTCTCACGGGAGAAGGTCATGGCTTGATTTTTGACGCTTATTGAGATCTCAACTTGATTGATGTTTTTGTGTTTCAGCTCTTTGGTTAAGCCAAGGACATATCTCATGCAGTTGAATATTGTGGTTTTTCCTGTGTCGCTATTTCCTATTATGTAGTTCGCACCTTCTTTAAATAATATCTCAATGTTATCGATTCTGATTTTTTTGAATTTTATGGGGTTCACCAAGCTCTTCCTTTTTCGAGGTTTGCGATAGTTTTGTAGGTGAATACTGGTTGTGTTTGGAATCCGCTCTGCTTATCTCTAATTGGTTCTCGTTGTTTAGTTTGTGCTAACGATTCACGTGTTGAATATTTCTAATGTGGAGCTCTGCATTGACCGTAGGTGGAGATAGTTCTGTTAAAAAGCACCAGTTTTTTCCAAGTCGTTCCGCTATCAGGTTTATCGTTAACTTATACCTATATCGTGTTACCTCCGCTTTGTTTTTTTTGTGGTGCTCAATAAACCACAAAAAATGCTTTCGCTTCCAGTTCCATGGGTTGTCAAGATGCCAGCGCTTCGAGATTGCTTCATGGATAAGCTTTGCCTGACGTACATGGCGCTGGCGAGTCGCATTCGATCCGGTAAGCACCCCGGTTAGGAAAATTTCGATGTTGAATGATTTGCTCATACTTGGCCACCGATGTAAGCCGATACCACGTCGATGCGTCCGTGTCCAAGTTCGTAGCTGATTTGTGCTCGAGCCTCTTGATCGACCTGTCGGTTGAACTGGTAGCACCTGCCTCCGGAGATCGGTGCCCGGTGATGTGCGTAAAGGGGACGGATTTATTTATCGCTCTGCGCTGTTCCGTCTCAACCCAAAATTTCGCATGCAAAGATCGATGCGAGCGTGGTTACAGAAGGTGGGGGTTTCGAAAGGATTGCAGAGGGGCGTGGGAGCAGGTAGATGATCAGCGGAAAGTAGAGAGGCTGTCAGATCAGGATCTGTGGTAAGAGCAATCCAGAAACAACAAAGCCCCCGCATTTCTGCGAGGGCTTCGTTTTGTATGGTGCCGGCACCAGGAGTCGAACCCGGGACCTACTGATTACAAGTCAGTTGCTCTACCAACTGAGCTATACCGGCGTGTTAGGGCGACGATTATAGCGATTGGCAAGCATCTGTAAACCCCTGAATTCTGACTATTTTTGCAACCGACCGGGTTTTCTCTGCGCGGCCTCGTTTCAGCCACCCCAGCCCCGCCAATCCCATGCGCTGGATCACTGGAAAGGCCTGCGTGCAGAGAGCGGCAAGTGCCAGTTCCTGTCCTGGAACAACAACCTCAAGCCCGACGGCCGCTTCACCATCACGTTTTTCCGCGATGCGCAGCAAACCCAGCCGATTCAAACCGAGAACGGCACCTGGTGTGGCGGCGGACCCGACCGACGATTGCCAGGAGGATTATGAGTTCACCGAGCACCGTATTCGCGGTTAATCCCATTTAGCTTCAGATGAGGTTTTGTGGCGAGGGAGCTTGCTCCCGCTGGGCTGCGCAGCAGGCCCAAAACAGTGGGAGCGCTGCGCACTCCAGCGGGAGCAAGCTCCCTCGCCACAGGTTTTGTCGTTCAGCTTTTTAGCTGCCTTCGTTGCATGAATCGGCAAATTTCTTGTACTCAAACACCCGCTTCTGCCCATGGGAATCCAGGCAGGTCATCCGCGCATTCACCACGCCACACGCCGCGCCTCCATCGTCCACGGTCGACAGTACTTGCTGTACATCCAGCTTGGGGCTGGCCTGGGCCGAAAAGGCGGCAGCGTTGAGCAAGGCAAACAGGCTGCTGGCGATGAGGGTGTTGCGGTTCATGGTGGTGTCCTCTGAGGTTCAATAGGGTGTGTGTTGCGTTGGAGCCTATTGAGCGCCCGGGAGGTATCCGGCCTGTGTCATGCACCCCGGCGTTTTGCCTCGGCATGTGTTGAGAAGGGGATTGCATACAACTTGATACAGAAACATATCCATTAGAGGCATTAGTGCCTCATGGTCTTTCTCTTAGATGTTTTCGACATAACGGTCATCGTTTTTCCCTTGAATAAGGTGAGTCTTACCGTATTCTGTTTCGAAATATTAAACGTCATATAAATAGCGGAATCGTTTAACCCGGTTTACGGAACGTTGGCGGTTAATTACTAAGTTGTAATTTGATTCGTCAGCTAAGCAATTTTTCCTGACCATGCGGCCAGAAAAATTGTTAGAAGCCGCCGCAAGCTTCTGATCTGAAAGAAAATGATAAAAATTCGCTAAATAAGTCAAAAATACGGCACTCAGCCGCTCGTCGGAAAGAATTCATCAAAAAGCATCAAAATACTGACACCATCAATCTGATATCACAGAATGCCGCCAGCCAACACATAACTAGAAAAACCAAGGTCAGCTCAACGGGCTGACCTTTTTAACGCCTTTAAAGCGTAATAACCGGGGAGGGCCGTGGGTGAGTCGCGCAGACGATATTTCAAAACTATTCAATAAGCTGGGCGCCAATCCAAATGGCTACCGGGAGATGTACGCCGTCCATGATTATCTTGAGGATGACGTGGTGGTCGAGCGTTTCGACGCCGTGCCCATCCCGGCCCAAACCGCTTGCACCGTCGCGCTGGATGAGCCGCCGTCGGCGCCATTGCTGCGCTTGCTCGAAGAGCTGACCCAGGGCGAAGCCGATCACCTGCAACCTCCCGAAGTGGTCGAAGGGCCGACCGGTGAGGTGTACTCGGATCAATCCTCACCCAAGGTGATCGTGGTGGTCTCGCTCAAGGGCGGTGTCGGTCGCAGCACGCTGACCGCGGCCATTGCCAGCGGCTTGCAGCGTCAAGGCCACCCGGCCGTGGCGTTGGACCTGGACCCGCAAAATGCCCTGCGTCATCACTTGTGCCTGGGCCTGAATTTGCCCGGCATCGGCGCGACGAGCTTGAGCAATGAGTCCTGGGAAGGCCTGGCTGAGCGCGGCTTTGCCGGTTGCCGTCTGGTGGCCTTCGGTGAGACCAACAACGACCAGCAAAAAAACCTCAATCGCTGGCTCGGCGAAGACGCCCAATGGCTGCCCCGGCACCTGGCCGGCTTGCAGTTGAATGGCCAGGACACGGTGGTGATCGACGTGCCTGCCGGCAACACGGTGTACCTGCACCAGGCCATGGCCCTGGCAGACGTGGTGTTGGTGGCGGTGCAGGCGGATGTTTCCTCATTCAGCACCCTGGCCCAGATGGACAGTGTGCTGGCGCCGTACCTTGAGTGCGAAAAACCACCACAGCGTTACTACGTGATCAACCAACTCGACGGCGCCCACCGCTTCAGCCTGGACATGGCCGAAGTGTTCAAGGCCCGCCTCGGCGATGCACTGCTCGGCACGGTCCACCGTGACCCGGTGTTCAGTGAAGCCCAGGCCTGCGGCCGCGATCCCCTCGACCCTACCGTCAACAGTCTCGGCTGCCAGGACATTCACGCCCTGTGCCGCACGCTGCTCGAACGCATCGATTCGGACCTTCCATGACCGACACTACGTCCTCTACGCCCCACACTCCGGGGCGCGCCGAGCAGCGGCTGGACGCCGCGATTTCGCGCTTCAATCGCTGGCCCGATACGCTGCGCAAAGTGCTGGTGGTGATCAGTTGTGTGGTCGGCACCTTGCTGTTGGTGAGCATTGTCAGCGCCCCGCTGGACCTCTATAGCCAATGCCTGTTTGCCGCCGTGTGCTTCCTCGCGGTGCTGGTGCTGCGCAAGATTCCCGGGCGCATGGCGATCCTCGCGCTGGTGGTGTTGTCGCTGGTGGCGTCGCTGCGCTACATGTACTGGCGGCTGACTTCCACCCTGGGTTTTGAAACCTGGCTCGACATGCTGTTCGGCTACGGCCTGGTGCTCGCCGAGCTGTACGCGCTGGTGGTGCTGATCTTCGGCTACGTGCAAACCGCCTGGCCGCTGCGCCGCGGGCCGGTGTGGCTCAAGACCGAACCGTCGGAGTGGCCCACGGTCGACGTGTTCATCCCGACCTACAACGAGGCGTTGAGCATCGTCAAACTGACCATCTTCGCCGCCCAGGCGATGGACTGGCCCAAGGACAAGTTGCGCGTCCACGTGCTCGACGATGGCCGTCGCGACGACTTCCGCGATTTCTGCCGCAAGATCGGCGTGAACTACATCCGGCGCGACAACAATTTCCACGCCAAGGCCGGCAACCTCAATGAAGCGTTGAAGGTCACCGACGGCGAGTACATCGCGCTGTTCGACGCCGACCACGTGCCGACCCGTTCCTTCCTGCAAGTCAGCCTCGGCTGGTTCCTCAAGGACCCCAAGCTGGCGATGCTGCAAACGCCGCACTTCTTCTTTTCACCCGACCCGTTTGAAAAGAACCTCGACACCTTCCGCGCCGTGCCCAACGAGGGCGAGTTGTTCTACGGCCTGGTGCAGGACGGCAACGACCTGTGGAACGCGACGTTCTTCTGCGGCTCGTGTGCGGTGATCCGCCGCAAGCCCTTGCTGGAAATCGGCGGCGTGGCCGTCGAGACCGTCACCGAAGACGCCCACACCGCGCTCAAGCTCAACCGCCTGGGCTACAACACCGCTTACCTGGCGATCCCGCAAGCCGCTGGCCTGGCCACCGAAAGCCTGTCACGCCACATCAACCAGCGCATCCGTTGGGCGCGGGGCATGGCGCAGATTTTCCGCACCGACAATCCGCTGCTGGGCAAAGGCCTGAAGTGGGGGCAGCGCATCTGCTACGCCAACGCCATGCTGCACTTCTTCTATGGCTTGCCGCGGCTGGTGTTTCTCACCGCGCCGCTGGCCTACCTGATTTTCGGCGCGCAGATTTTCCACGCCTCGGCGCTGATGATTGTCGCCTATGTGTTGCCCCACCTCGTGCATTCGAGCCTGACCAACTCGCGGATCCAGGGGCGCTTCCGCCACTCGTTCTGGAACGAGGTCTACGAGACCGTACTGGCCTGGTACATCCTGCCGCCGGTATTGGTTGCATTGGTCAACCCCAAGGCGGGCGGCTTCAACGTCACCGACAAGGGCGGAATCATCGACAAGCAATTCTTCGACTGGAAACTCGCCCGGCCGTACCTGGTACTGCTGGCGGTGAACCTGGTCGGGCTGTGCTTCGGTCTGTATCAATTGATCTGGGGCGACGAGTCCACCGCGGTCACCGTGGCGATCAACCTGACCTGGACCCTCTACAACCTGATCATCACCAGCGCGGCAGTGGCAGTGGCTTCCGAAGCGCGGCAAGTGCGCTCCGAGCCGCGGGTCAGCGCGAAATTGCCGGTCAGTGTGATCTGCGCCGACGGTCGTGTGCTCAAAGGCACGACCCAGGATTTCTCGCAGAACGGCTTCGGCCTGATCCTCGCCGACGGGCACCAGATTGCCCGGGGCGAACAGTTGCAGTTGGTGCTGTCGCGCAACGGACAAGACAGCCTGTTCCAGGCGCGGGTGGTGTTCAGCAAGGGCGCGCAGATTGGCGCGCAATTCGATGCACTGTCCCTGCGCCAACAAAGCGAACTGGTACGCCTGACGTTTTCCCGCGCCGACACCTGGGCCGCGAGTTGGGGCGCCGGCCAGCCCGATACACCGTTGTCAGCCCTGCGTGAAGTCGGTGCCATCGGCATCGGCGGCCTGTTTACCCTGGGTCGCGCCACGCTGCATGAATTGCGTCTGGCCCTGCGCCGCACTCCCTCACAACCGCTCGATACGCTGATGGACAAGCCATGACTTCCACACTATTTGCCCGCCCGCAGTCGCGCGGCGTGCTCGCGCTGATGATCGCTTCGCTGCTGGGCTTGGGCTCGCAGGCACAGGCCGCTGCACCCGCTGTTGCGGTGCAGAGCACTGACGACGGCTACAGCCTGACCCTCAAGCAACTGGGCCGTCGCGACACCATGAACCTGCAAGGCGTGGAAGCGTCCGACAGCGTCAACTTCGACATCCGTGCCGATGAAGTGGTGAAGGGCGCGCAACTGTTGCTCAAGTACAGCTACTCGCCGGCGCTGCTGGCGGACCTGTCGCAGATCAACGTGCTGGTCAACGACGAAGTCGCCGCCAGCCTGCCGCTGCCCAAGGAAGGCGCAGGCATCCAGCAGGAAAAACTGGTGCAGATTCCGGCGCACCTGATCACCGAATTCAACCGCTTGAGCCTGCAGTTCATCGGCCACTACACCATGTCCTGTGAAGACCCGCTGCACAGCAGCCTGTGGGCCAAGATCAGCAACAGCAGTGAGCTGAAAGTGCAGGTGCAGCCGATCGTCTTGAAAGACGACCTGTCGGTGTTGCCGCTGCCGTTCTTCGACAAGCGCGATGCGCGCCAGGTCAGCTTGCCGTTCGTGTTTGCCAGCGCGCCGGACAACGCCGCGCTGGAAGCTGCCGGCGCGCTGTCGTCGTGGGTAGGCGGCTTGGCCAGCTACCGGGGTGCGACGTTCCCGACCACCCTTGGCGAGATTCCGGCCAAGGGCAACGCCATCGTGCTGGTGCAAAGTACCCAGGCTGTGGATGTACACGGTGTGGCGGTCCCTGAGCCTAAAGGGCCGACCCTGACCCTGATCACCAACCCCAACGACCCGAATGGCAAGCTGCTGATCGTCTCCGGCCGTGATGGCGCTGAACTCAAGCGTGCCGCCACCGCCGTGGTGCTGGGCAACCCGGTGTTGACCGGCAACAGCGTGGTCATCACCAGGCTCGACACCCTGGCCCCGCGCAGCCCTTACGACGCGCCGAACTGGCTGCCCAGCAACCGTCCGGTACGCCTTGGCGAGCTGGTAGAACTGAAAAAACTCAACGTCTCCGGCTACAACCCGGGCCCGATCAGCGTCGACCTGCGCCTGCCGCCCGACCTGTTCAACTGGCGTGAAGAGGGCGTGCCGCTCAACGTCAAATACCGCTACACGCCGCAGCAGGTGTCCACCAACTCCTCCTTGCTGATCGGCCTGAACGACCAGTTCATGAAGTCTGTCGCGTTGCCGTCGGTGAGCAACCTGGGCGGTGGGCAGAGCCTGCTGGACCAGCTGAAGAAAGACGAAACCCTGCCCCGTGAAGTGACGACCCTGTTGCCGATCAGCTCGGCTTCGCCCAAGTCCAAGCTGCAACTGCGCTTCATGTACGACTACATCAAGGAAGGCGAATGCCGGGACATCATCGTCGACAACATGCGCGGTGCGATTGACCCGGACTCGAGCCTGGACCTGAGCAGCTACCAGCACTTTATCGCCATGCCGAACCTCGGCGTGTTCAACGATTCCGGCTTCCCGTTCACTCGTCTGGCTGACCTTTCGGAGTCGGCGGTGGTGATGCCGGACAACGTCGGCACCGATGAATTGAGCGCTTACCTGACTGTGATGGGCCGCTTCGGCGAGTCCACCGGCTACCCGGCCACCGCCGTCAAAGTGGTGCAGGCCAAAGACGTGCAAAGCGTTGCGGACAAAGACCTGCTGGTGCTCGCCACCGGCGGCAACCAGCCGCTGCTGCAGCAATGGCAGCAATACCTGCCGGCCACCAGTGACGGCCTGCAGCACCACTTCCTGTTGTCTGACCTGCCACGTTATGTGCGCAGCTGGATCAGCCCGGACGCCGCGGCCAACCAGCATACGGCCAATGCCGGCATCACCTTCAGCGGCCTGAGCAACAGCACCTGGTTCGCCGGCTTCCAATCGCCGCTCAAGGCCGGGCGCAGCGTGGTGCTGATCGCCAGCAACCAGCCTCAGGGCCTGCTTGAAGCGACCTCGGCGCTGATTGGCGGTGACGACTACAAAGACTCGATCCAGGGCAGCCTGGCGGTGGTGCAGGGCACGCAGATCAGCTCGTTGGTCGCGGACCAGCAGTACTACGTCGGCGACCTGAACTACTTCAAATTCATGCAATGGCAGCTGTCCCAGAACCTGGGCTGGATGCTGGCGATTACCTTCCTGGGGCTGCTGGTGCTGACCTGCCTGATCTATCTGGCACTGCGTGCCCGTGCAAAACGGCGGTTGGCATGAACCCTTTGCGTAGCGCGATCCTGGCGGTGATTGGCAGCACATTGCTTGCCGGTGCCGCCCAGGCACAGACCTGCGATTGGCCGCTGTGGCAGAACTATGCCAAGCGCTTTATCCAGGACGATGGCCGGGTGTTGAACTCGTCCATGAAGCCGACGGAAAGCAGCTCGGAAGGGCAGTCGTACGCGATGTTCTTTGCCCTGGTGGGCAACGACCGGGCGACCTTCGACAAGCTCTGGACCTGGACCAAGTCCAACATGGCGGGCGCCGATATCGGCCAGAACCTGCCGGCCTGGCTGTGGGGCAAGCGTGACGATGGCAAGTGGGGTGCGATCGACAGCAACTCCGCCAGCGACGCCGATTTGTGGATGGCCTATGCGTTGCTCGAAGCCGCGCGTGTGTGGAACGCACCGCAGTACCGCAGCGACGCGCAACTGGTGTTGGCCAACGTTGAACGCAACCTGATAGTGCGCGTACCGGGCCTGGGCAAGATGCTGTTGCCGGGGCCGGTAGGCTATGCACACGCGGGAGGCCTGTGGCGCTTCAACCCCAGCTATCAAGTACTGCCGCAACTGCGCCGCTTTGCAAAAGAGCGCCCGAACGCCGGCTGGAACGAAGTGGCCGAGAGCAACGCGAAGATGCTCGCCGACCTGCCGAGCAATCCCCATGGCCTGGCGGCCAACTGGGTCGGTTATCGCGCCACCAGCGCGAACACCGGGCTGTTTATCGTCGACCCGTTTTCCGATGACCTGGGCAGCTACGACGCGATCCGCACTTACCTCTGGGCCGGCATGACCGCCAAGAGCGACCCGCTGGCCGCGCCGATGCTCAAGGCCTTGGGCGGGATTTCCCGTGCCACCGCTGCGTCGGTCAGCGGTTTGCCGCCGGAGAAAGTCCACGTGCTGACCGGTGAAGTCGAGAAAAACAACGGCTACACGCCGACGGGGTTCTCGGCCTCCACCATGGCCTTCTTCCAGGCCCGTGGCGAAACCGCCCTGGCGCAATTGCAAAAGCAGAAAGTCGACGACGCCCTTGCCAAGGCGCTCGCGCCTTCGGCCCCGGACAGCGCCCAGCCGATTTACTACGACTACATGCTCAGCCTGTTCGGCCAGGGCTTCGCTGATCAAAAGTACCGTTTCGAACAAGACGGCACGGTGAAATTATCCTGGGAGTCTGCATGCGCCGTCACACGCTAGCCATTGCGATTCTGGCGGCCCTGGCTTCCAGCGCCAGCTTTGCCGAAACCACTGACCCGCAAAGCCTGCTGATCGAGCAGGGCTATTACTGGCAGTCGAAAAAGAACCCGGAACGCGCCCTCGAGACCTGGCAGAAACTGCTGCGCCTGAGCCCCGAACAGCCGGATGCGCTGTACGGCATCGGCTTGATCCAGGTGCAACAACAGCGTCCGGCCGAAGCGCAAAAGTACCTGGCCCGCCTGCAGGCGCTGAGCCCGGTACCGCGCCAGGCCTTGCTGCTGGAGCAGGACATCACCGTCAACATCCCGGCCAACGCCAAGTTGCTGGAACAGGCCCGTGAACTCGGCGAGCCTGAAGAAGAGCGCGAACAAGCGGTGGCGCTGTATCGCCAGATCTTCCAGGGGCGCCAGCCCCAGGGCCTGCTTGCCCGCGAGTATTACAACACCCTGGGCTTCACGCCCAAGGGCACGAACGAGGCCATCGCCGGCTTGCAGCGTTTGTCTCGCGAGCGGCCGAACGACCCGATTGTGGCGCTGTTCCTGGCCAAGCATCTGGCGCGTAACCCGGCCACCCGCGCCGACGGCATCCGCGCCCTGGCCAAGCTGGCCCCGAACAACGACGTGGGCGGCAACGCCGATGAAACCTGGCGCTTTGCGCTGATCTGGCTCGGCCCGCCGAAGAGCGACCAGGTGCCGTTGTTCCAGCAGTTTCTGGCGGCGCATCCGGACGACAGCGAAATCCGCGCGCTGATGAACAAGGGCATTGCCCAAGGCAAGACCGGCGCCGGTTGGCAGCGTGATCCGCAGATGACCAAGGCGTTCAAGGCGCTGGATGACGGCGACCTGAAAACCGCCGAGCCGCTATTGGCGGCGCGCCTCAATGAAAAATCCAATGACGTCGATGCCCTCGGCGGCATGGGCGTGCTGCGTCAACAGCAGCAGCGCTTCAGCGAGGCTGAAAGCTACCTCGTACAAGCCACCCGTTTGCCGGGGGGCGCGGCATGGCAGTCGGCGCTCAATGATGTGCGCTACTGGAACCTGCTCAACCAGGCCCGTGACGCCCAGCGTGGCGGGCGCGGCAGCCAGGCCCGCGACCTGGTGGCCCAGGCCGAACGCTTGAACCCTGGCCAGCCCGGCGCTGCCGTGGCACTGGCGGGTTTCCAGGCCCAGGACAATCAGTTCGACACCGCCGAAGCCGGCTACCGCAAAGTGCTCGCCCGTCATCCTGGCGACCCGGACGCGCTGAGCGGCTTGATCAACGTGCTGTCCCAATCCGGGCAGCCGGAAGAAGCCTTGAAGCTGATCGACTCGGTGTCGCCCGCCGAGCGCGCGAAGTTCGCGCCGAGTGTGAAAATCACCGCGTTGCGCGCTACCCAGGTCGGCAAGCTGGCCGAGCAGCGGGGCGATTTGAAAGCCGCGCAAGCCGCCTACAAACAAGCCCTTGATGCCGACCCGGAAAACCCGTGGACGCGCTTCGCCCTGGCGCGCATTTACCTGCGCGACGGCCAGATTCGCAACGCCCGTGCCTTGATCGACGGCTTGCTGGCCAAGCAGCCGAACCAGCCGGACGCGCTGTACACCAGCACGCTGCTGTCGGCGGAGCTGGGTGAGTGGAAAAAGGCTGAAGAGACCCTGGCGCGTATCCCTGCGGGGCAACGTACCGCTGACATGAACGAGCTGGGTATCGATATCGCGCTGCACAAGCAGACCGACATCGCCATCGAGACCGCCCGCCGTGGCCAACGCCCGGAAGCCCTCGCGCTGCTGGGCCGCAGTGAAGCCATGACCCGGCAGAAGCCTGAGCGCCTGGCGGTGCTGGCGGCCGCTTATGTGGAAGTCGGCGCGACGCAGCAGGGCCTGGATATCATGCAGAAGGTTCTGGATAACAATCCGAACCCGACTGTCGACCAGAAACTGCTGTACGCCAACGTGCTGCTCAAGGCCAACCACTACACCGAGGCGGGCGACATCCTGCGTGAAGTGCAGGGCAAGCCGCTGAGTGAAACCGGTCGCCAGCGTTACGACGATTTGATCTACCTGTACCGGGTCAAACAGGCTGATGCCCTGCGTGAGAAAAACGACCTGGTCGCGGCCTACGACATGCTGTCGCCGGCCCTTGCCCAGCGTCCCAACGACGCTATGGCGGTAGGTGCCCTGGCGCGGATGTACGCGGCCAGCGGCAACAGCAAAAAGGCCATGGAGCTTTATGCGCCGCTGATTCAGCAGAACCCGAACAACGCTCGCCTGCAACTGGGCCTGGCGGATATCGCCTTGCAGGGCCGTGATCGTGGCCTGGCGGAAAGCGCCAGTGAAAAGGCGCTGTCCCTGGAACCGGGCAACCCCGAGATCCTCACCTCGGCTGCGCGCATCTATCAGGGGCTGGGCAAGAACAACGAAGCCGCTGCACTGCTGCGCAAGGCGTTGGCGATTGAGAACAGCCAGAAGAGCCAGACGCAATTGGCTCAGGCCGGCTCCCAGGGCGTGCCTTACAACCCCTTCGTCGGCTTGCCGGGCCAGCGTCGCCAGGTCACCGACCTGACCGTTGCCGGCGCCGTGCCGCCGCCGATTGATGCACCGACCAATGTCGTGCCGGACAATGCCCTGGCAGCCTCCGCGCGTCCGGCGTCGAACAACTGGAACGAGCCGTTCGAGCCACCGTCGAGCATTGCTGCACTCGACACCGCCAACCTCAGCCCGGCACGTCGTGCGCTGGATACGATCCTGCGGGATCGCACCGGTTACCTGGTGCAGGGCTTGAGCGTTCGCAGCAACAATGGCGAAAGCGGCTTGAGCAAAATCACTGACGTCGAGGCGCCGTTTGAAGCGCGGATGCCGGTGGGGGATCTGAACGTTGCGCTGCGCGTGACGCCGGTGCATGTGAGTTCCGGCAGCGTGAAGAGCGACTCTGCCACACGCTTTGGCGGTGGCACGGCCAACCCGGCGGGCTCCCAGAGCGACACGGGCGTCGGTCTGGCCGTTGCCGTGGAGAACCCGGATGAAGGCCTCAAGGCCGACATTGGTGTGAGCCCGCTGGGCTTTCTGTACGACACCATCGTCGGTGGCGCCAGCGTCTCGCGGCCGTTCTCCCAGGGCTCCAACTTCCGTTACGGGGTCAACGTTTCGCGGCGCCCGGTCACCGACAGTGTGACCTCCTTTGCCGGTTCCGAAGACAAGCGTACCGGCGAGAAATGGGGCGGCGTGACCGCCAACGGCGGGCGTGGCGACCTGAGCTACGACAACCAGAAGCTCGGTGTGTATGGCTACGCCTCGTTGCACGAGCTGTTGGGCAACAACGTCGAAGACAACACCCGGCTGGAACTGGGCAGCGGCATCTACTGGTACCTGCGCAATACCCCGACCGACACCCTGACCCTCGGCATCAGCGGTTCGGTCATGGGCTTCAAGGAAAACCAGGGTTACTACACCTACGGCCAGGGCGGTTACTTCAGCCCGCAGCGCTTCTTCTCCCTGGGTGTGCCGGTGCGCTGGGCGCAGAGTTTTGATCGGTTCAGCTACCAGATAAAAAGTTCGGTGGGCATCCAGCATATCGAGCAAGATGCGGTCGATTATTTCCCGGGGCATAGCGATTACCAAAATGACCCGACCCGGGGCGATCCGAAATACGCCAAGGACAGCAAGACCGGCATCGGCTACAGCTTCAACGCCGCCGCCGAATACCGCCTCAGCTCGCGCTTTTACCTGGGTGGCGAAGTCGGTCTCGACAACGCTCAGGACTATCGCCAGTACGTCGGTAACGCCTACCTGCGCTACTTGTTTGAAGACCTGAGCGGGCCTATGCCCTTGCCGGTCAGTCCGTACCGTTCCCCTTATTCGAATTGATTTGATAGGAGTCATCCATGCCTGTTTCCGCTTCTGCTATTGCCGGCCTGACCCTGCTGGTATTGGGCGAAAGTCACATGAGCTTTCCTGATTCACTGCTCAACCCGCTGCAGGACAACCTCACCGCCCAGGGCGCCAAGGTTCACTCCATCGGCGCGTGCGGCGCCGGTGCAGCCGACTGGATCGTGCCGAAGAAAGTCGAGTGCGGTGCCGAGCGCCTGCCGGTTGGCAAGGCCGAGATTTTCGGCAAGAACGCCATGAGCACCACCCCGATCAAAGACCTGATCGCCAAGGACAAGCCGGACCTGGTGGTGATCATCATCGCCGACACCATGGCCTCGTACCCGGAGCCGCAGTTCCCGAAAGTCTGGGCCTGGAAAAGCGTGACTTCCCTGACCAAGGCCATCACCGAAACCGGCACCAAGTGTGTGTGGGTCGGGCCGGCGTGGGGCAAGGTCGGTTCGCAGTACAAGAAGGATGATGCGCGCACCAAGGTGATGTCGCAGTTCCTCGCCACCAACGTGGCGCCGTGCACCTACGTTGACTCGCTGACCTTCTCCAAGCCGGGCCAGTGGATCACCACCGACGGCCAGCACTTCACCATCGACGGCTACCAGAAGTGGGCCAAGGCGATCGGCGACTCCCTGGCGAAGTTGCCACCGGCCGCCGTGGGCAAAGGAGCGCAATAATGAAACGGATTACCCTGGGCCTGGCGACCTTGCTCGCCAGCGTCAGTGCCTACAGCGCCGACATCCCGCTTTACCCCACCGGCCCGGAGAAGGATTCGGCGTTCCTGCGCCTGGCCAACGGCACCGACGGCGAGCTGAAATTGCTGCCCCAGGGCTCCAAGGCCAGCCTGGTGTTGGGTGGCGACAAACTGGTGTCTGACTACCTGCCGGTGTCGGGCGGCAAGACCCCGATCAAGGGTGTGTTGAGCCAGGGCGGCAAGGATTCCGAGCTGGCCGTGACCGTCGCGCCGGGCGAGTTCGCCACCGTAGTGGCCGTGCCGGACGCCAAGGGCGGCACGCGCCAGTTGGTGATCCACGAACAGCCGGATGACTTCAACGCACTGAAGGCCTCGCTGGCCTTTATCAACGCCGACGCCGCCTGCGCCGACGCGAGCCTGGAAGCCGTGGCGCAAAAAGCCGAGCTGTTCAAGAAGGTCGCCGAAGGCGCGATTTCGCGCCGCATGATCAACCCGGTGGAACTGTCGGTGCAGCTCAAGTGCGCCAACGCGCCGGTGGGCCAGCCGCTGACCTTCACCCTCAAGGCCGGCGAACGCTACAGCGTGTTCGCACTGCCATCGGCCGCCGGTTCGAGGTTGCTGTTTACCTCCGACACGCTCGCTAACTGATCGGGCCCGACACCACCATGGTCTTTGCCTCACTGGAATTCCTCACGCTGTTCCTGCCGGCCTTCCTGTTGATTTATGCGCTGGCCCGTCCGGGCTGGCGCAACGTCATCCTGTTGATCGGCAGCTGGCTGTTCTACGGCTGGTTGAGCCCGCTGTTCCTGTTCCTGCACATGGTGTTGACCGTGGTGGCGTGGGTCGGCGGTTTGCTGGTGGACCGTTCCCGTGAAGACGGCAAGGGCCGGGTGCGGCTGTTGATCGCGTTGATCGTGTTCAACACCGCGGTGCTGTGTTGGTACAAGTACGCCAACATCGTCGCGGGCACCGTGAGTGAGGTAATCACCTGGTACGGCGCGATGCCGCTGGATTGGCAGCGCGTGGCGTTGCCGGCCGGGTTGTCGTTCATTGTGCTGCAGGCGATTTCGTACCTGGTGGATGTGCACCGGCACACCGTGCCGGTGGAGCGCAGCTTCATCAATTACGCGACCTATATCTCGATGTTCGGCCACTCGATTGCGGGCCCGATCATTCGTTATGACTGGGTGCGGCGCGAGCTGAACCAGCGTTATTTCAACTGGCCGAATTTCAGCCTTGGCGCCCGGCGTTTCATGATCGGCATGGGCATGAAAGTGCTGGTGGCCGACACCTTGTCGCCGTTGGTGGACATCGCCTTCCACCTGGAAAATCCGAGCCTGGTGGATGCCTGGATCGGCTGCCTGGCGTACTCGTTGCAACTGTTTTTCGACTTCGCCGGCTACAGTGCCATGGCCATCGGCCTGGGCTTGATGCTGGGCTTCCACTTCCCGGAAAACTTCAACCGGCCATACCTCGCCAGCAGCATCCAGGACTTCTGGCGGCGCTGGCATTTGTCGCTGTCCAGCTGGCTGCGGGACTACCTGTACATCGCCCTCGGCGGTAACCGCGATGGCGTATGGCGTACCTACCGCAACCTGTTCCTGACCATGGCGATTGCCGGGTTGTGGCATGGCGGCGACAGTTGGAACTACCTGTTGTGGGGTTCGGCCCACGGTATCGCGTTGTGCATTGACCGGGCGTGGTCGCGCTCGAGCCTGCCGAGCATTCCGCCGGTGCTGTCGCACATCTTGACGCTGCTGTTTGTGTGCCTGGCCTGGACGCTGTTCCGCGCACCGGACTTCCATTCGGCACTGACCATGTACGCCGGCCAATTCGGCATGCATGGCATGGCCTTGGGTGATGCGTTGGCCGTGGCCATGCGCCCGGCTCATGGCATGGCCGCGTTGCTCGGTTTGGTGTGCATCATCGCGCCGATCTGGCAGACCCGCTGCGAGCAGCGTTTTGGTACGCAGCCCTGGTTTGTGGTGGCCGCATCGCTGTGGCCGGTGGCCGGGTTTGTGTTGTCGTTCGCGCTGATTGCCAGCCGCGATGCCGTGCCGTTTCTCTACTTTCAGTTCTAAGGAAGCCTGACGATGCCCGCCCCTACCGCGCCGACCCCACCGAGTGAATTGGCCGTCCGCACCAGCCCCCTGGCGGGCTGGGTGTTGGTGCCTTTCCTGGCGGCGGGGCTGTTGTCTTGCGTCTGGCTGATGGTCAAGGGGCCGGTGAGTTTCCTGCCGCCCAAGGTCGACAGCGACATGCTGCTGCACGGTGAAGTGACCCATCGGTTTGCCAAGGAACTGTCCAAGGCACCGATGGCCATCGAAGCGGCAAACCTGGAGCGCGGCGCCAGTTGGCTGGCGTTCGGCGACACCGGGCCGCGGGTGCGCCAGGGGTGCCCGGGCTGGCTGTTTATCAGCGATGAACTGAAGCTCAACCGCCACGCCGAAGACAATGCGCGCACCAAGGCCGACGCGGTGATCGACCTGAAAAAGCAGCTAGGCCAGCGCGGTATTGATCTGCAAGTGATGGTGGTGCCGGATAAAACCCGTATCGCCGCTGCCCAGCGTTGCGGCTTGTATCGTCCGGCCGTGCTGGATGGTCGGATTCAGCAATGGAGCACGCTGTTGCAAGCGGCGGGCGTTGAAGTGCTGGATTTGACCGACACCCTGAAACCCCTCGGCCCGGACGCCTACCTGCGTACCGACACGCACTGGAGCGAAATCGGCTCGAATGCCGGCGCCCGCGCCGTGGCCCTGCGCATCCAGCAGCGCGGTATCCAGGCCACGCCGGAGCAAGCCTTCGACATTACCCAGGCACCGCTCGCACCGCGACCGGGTGACCTGGTGCGCCTGGCCGGTCTCGATTGGTTGCCGCCGAAGTTACAGCCGGTGGGCGAGCAGGTTGCGGCCAGCACCGCGCATGAGAATGGCCCGGCGGCGTCGAGTAACCCTGACGATTTGTTTGGTGACGCCGGCCTGCCGAACGTGGCGCTGATCGGTACCTCGTTTTCGCGCAATTCGAATTTCGTGGGTTTCCTGCAAAAAGCCCTGAACGCTCCGGTGGGTAACTTCAGCAAGGACGGCGGCGAATTTTCAGGCGCCGCCAAGGCTTATTTCGACAGCCCGGCGTTCAAGCAGACGCCGCCCAAGCTGCTGATCTGGGAGATCCCGGAGCGGGATTTGCAAACACCTTACGACCCGATAAAGATTAGTCAGTAAATTGACCATTTACCGCTCGTCTTAAAGATTTCTTCAGAAACACCAAAATAATGACACCTTCATTCCTTTGTCACAGAATGCGTACACAAAGGCGCCCACAAAAAGACCTGCGGTAAGCATCAGTACAGCTGACCTTTCACGTCTTTAAGATGCGTCGTGAGGGAGTGTTGGCGATGAGCCGTACCGATGATCTTTTTTCGTTGTTCGATAAGACGACTGCCAGTGATGTTCAAGGGATGGATTCGATGCTGCAGTTCTTCGAAGACATGCCGGTCGACGACAGTGCCAGCCTCAATATGGGCAGTGGCGCGTCGTTCTCCCGACATTCCCCTTGTGCCAACGAGCAGTCCCGCGAAGCCGCGAACATCCGGGCGAAGGTGGTAGCGCTGGTTTCGGTCAATGGCGGCGTCGGCCGCAGCACCCTGGCCACCGCGCTGAGCAGCGGTTTGCAGCGCCTGGGACAGCCAGTGGTGGCGCTGGACCTGGACCCGCAAAACGCGCTCTATCACCACTTCGGCCTGAGCCATACCTTGCCCGGCATCGGGCGCACCAGCCTGCACAACGAGCGCTGGAGCCAGATCCTTCATTCAGGCTTTGCCGGTTGCCAGGTGATCACGTTTGGCGAAACCGATATCCGTCAGCAGGAAGACCTCCAGCGCTGGCTGAAACAGGAGCCGCATTGGCTGGCGCAACATTTGTCGGCCCTGGGCTTGAGTGAGCAGGACACGGTGATCATCGACACCCCGGCGGGCAATAACGTCTACCTGCATCAGGCACTGAACGTGGCCGATGTGGTGCTGGTCATCGCCCAGGCGGATGCGGCCTCCCTTGGCACCCTGGAGCAGATGGAGCAGTTGCTGGCGCCACACCTTGATGATCGGCCGGCGCTGCGTTGCCACTTCGTGATCAACCAACTCGACGAGACCTCGGGCTTCAGCCTGGACATGGTCGAGGTGTTCAGGAAGCGCCTGGGTGACAGCCTGTTGGAGGTGGTGCATCGGGATCCGGCGATCAGCGAGGCCCTGGCTTTTGGCAGCGATCCGCTGGATAACCAAGCCGCAAGCATGGCCTGTGACGATATAAACGCGCTTTGCCGCCTGCTGGTTGCCCACTGAAAAGCCCGGGTTATGCCGCTAACCTCAGATGCTTATGCACAATCGGTTGGTTCGACCTGTCATCAAACCGCAATTTTGCGGAGCGGTTCTCATCACGCTGCAACTGCCTGTTTTGCGTGCGTTTTATTTTGTGAACAAAAAATGACCAGTCAGCATTTTGCCCCGCGAAGCTTGCCGGCAGGGCCTCTGCCAGAATTCCATCAACAGAGTTATCCACAGGGCACGCTGCGACAAAATGCCCTTTAATTGCGCTCGGCGAGCAGCATCAGGTTGCGCGGGGTGAGCGGTGTTTCGCAGAAGCTGCCGACTTGAACCCTGTAACCGTTTTCTTCGAGAAACAATGCCCGGTCCAGTACCAGCCACATTTCCAGCGGGCGCCGAAACAGACCACGCACTAATTCCAGGTTTCGCACCTGTGCCAAGCGCTGCCAGCCTTGGGCCTCCAGTGCCGACCAATGCTGTTCCCCTGTGGATAATCCCTTGAGGGCCGCCAGTTCGCGGCAGTAGTCGGCGAACGGCTTGGCCAGCCAACTCGCGGGCAGGGACGGAGTGGGCAGGTAAGCATCGCTCCCGCGCAGTTGCCGCTGAAGGACATCAAAACCCAGGCGCCTGGCCATCGACGTATCGCGCTGCTGACGCACCCGCGCGCCTGCGGTAACGGTTTCGCTCAGCGGCAGGCCGAGGTCTTCCACCGATAAATGCAGTGACGACGCCTGGGCGGCAATCGACAGCGGCTGGTACTGCTCGGCGCGGATGCGGTTGTAGCAGCAGGGCGCCACGGCCAACTGCTGGCAGCCGGCGGCGCTGGCCAGCCGGAGCAGGCGCACATGCAGGTCGCCGCAGGCGTGCAGTGCCACCGGGGTTTGGTCGCGGCTGATCTGTACGTCGGCCATCACATCTTGCAGGCGATGGGTGACGGGCAATTGATGGTGTTCGCTGAGGGCTTGCCCTGAGGCGATGAGGGCCGGGTCGTATTCCAGGCAGGTCAGTTGCTGCTCGGGTTGCAACAGGCGGCGGCCGAGGTGGCCCTTGCCGGCACACCAGTCGAGCCAGTGTTCGGGGGTTTGGCGAAATTGCAGCGCGGCGCCGAAGGCTTCGATCTGCTGCCATTTGCGGCCGGGTACATCGACGTTCAGGCGATGACGGGCGGCCGGTAGCGGGCGGGACGGTAAGTTATCCACAGCACTGAGATTCAGCGACTGCATGGCCAGCTCAGGGAAAGGCGCAGGCGCCGGCAGGTGGTGAGGCTGGTTATGGCTGCTTTCCGCTTCGGCCAGCGAGCGCTGGCGCAGCCAATGGGCCAGTTCGGGATGCTGGGTTTCCCACGGCAATTGCAGATGGGTAAAGGGCCGTGGTCGCCACAGCCCTTGATGTTCGGTGAGGAACGTATCCAGCGCCTGGAAGCGGGCGAGCAGGTGCTCACCCGTCAACAAGGCGTCAGCGGCCCTGGCAGGCATCGACCCGCAACCAGCGCTCCAGCAGCTTGAAGAAGCGCACCAAAACGTACGACATCAGCAGGTAGAACAACCCGGCAGCGAAGAAGATCTCCACCGGCAGGTAGGTGCGGGCAATGATTGTGCGGGCCATGCCGGTCAGTTCCAGCAGGGTCACGGTACTGGCCAGGGCGCTGGCCTTGAGCATCAGGATCACTTCGTTGCTGTAGGCCGGCAGGCCGATGCGCGCGGCACGCGGCAGGATGATGTAGAACAGCGCCTTGGGCCTGGACATGCCCAGCGCCCGCGCGGCTTCGATTTCACCCGGCGGGATGGCCTGGATCGCGCCACGCAGGATCTCGGCGATATAGGCGGCGGTGTGCAGGGTCATGGTGGCGGTGGCGCACCAGAACGGGTCCCGCAGGTACGGCCACATGAAGCTTTCACGCACGGCGTCGAACTGTGCCAGGCCGTAGTACACCAGGAACAGCTGCACCAGCAGCGGCGTGCCGCGGAAGAAGAAAATGTAGCAGTAGGGCAGGGTGCGCACGTACCACAGGCGTGACGAGCGGGCGATGCCCAGCGGGATTGCCAGCAGCAGGCCGGCGATCACGGCGATGGCCACCAGCTCCAGGGTCAGGGTTGCGCCCTGGGCCAGTTTCGGCAGCCATTTGATGATCACGGCCCAGTTCAGGCCCAGGTCGAAATGCGACAGCCAGCTGTAGTCGCCACTCATTGCGTGCTCCTCGCAAAGCCGCGCGCGGCACGTTTTTCCAGGAAGTGCATGCCGGTCATCGCCAGGACAGTGAGGCCCAGGTACATGAAGGCCGCGACCATAAAGAAGGTGAAGGGCTGCTTGGTGACGGTCACGCCGATCTGCGCGTGGCGCATGATTTCTTCAAGGCCGATCACCGAGACCAGCGCGGTGTCCTTCATCAGAATCATGAACAGGTTGCCCAGGCCCGGCAGCGCGATGCGCCACATCTGCGGCATGATCAAGCGGGTGAAGATCCGGACCTTCGACAAGCCCAGTGCGACACCGGCTTCACGGTGGCCCTTGGGAATGGCCAGGATCGCGCCGCGGAAGACTTCCGTGGCGTAGGCGCCAAAGCACAGGCCCAGGGCGATCACCCCGGCGGCGAAAGCGCTGAGGGAAAGGTCGGGGTTGCCGAAAAACTCCCCGAGGGAGCGCATCAGGTTGACCGTGCCGAAGTAGATCAGCAGGACCCACAGCAGTTCCGGGATGCCGCGAACCAGGGTGGAGTAGCTGCCGCCAAGCCATTGCAGCGGCTTGTACGGGGAAGTCTTGGCCAGGGCGCCGGCCAGCCCGAGCACCAGCCCGAGGCACAGGGCGGTGAGCGCCAGCTTGACGGTCATCAGCGCGCCGGCGGCGAGCGCCGGGCCGAATCCGTAGAGGTCGAAATTCATGGTTTAGTCGTTTCGCAAGGCAAAGCTCAGGACCGGCGCACTCAAGCGAGCACGCCGGGCAGGCCATTCAGGATCACTCGATACTGAAAGGGAAGTACTTGTCGTTGATCTTCTTGTAGGTGCCGTCGGCCTTGATTTCAGCCAGGGCTTTGTTCAAGCGCTCGCGCAGCGGGTCGCCTTTGCGTACGGCGATACCGATCTTGTCGCTCTCGACCACCGGGTCGCCCTTGAATTCGTAGGCGGAGCCGTCTTTGCTTTTCAGCCACTCGTACTGCACGTACTTGTCGGCGAGCATCCCGTCCAGGCGGCCGGAAGTCAGGTCGAGGTAGGCGTTTTCCTGGGTGTCGTAGAGCTTGGCGGTGGTGTCCGGCAGCTTGTCTTCCAGGTAGGTACCGGCCAGCGTTGCGCGCTGTGCACCGATGATCTTGCCCTTCAGGTAGTCCGCGTCGGTCTTGAAGTCTTTGTTGGCTTTGGGCGCGATGAACTGCAGCTTGTTGGAGTAGTACGGGTCGGTGAAGTCGACGGCCTGCTTGCGTTCATCGGTGATGGACAGCGAGGAGACCAGGAAGTCGAACTTCTTGGCATTCAGGGCCGGGATGATGCCGTCCCAGTCGGAGACATACACTTCGCACTTCTCGACTTTCATCTTGGCGCACAGGGCGTCGCCGATGTCCTTGTCGAAGCCGACGACGTTGCCGCTGGCATCTTTATTGTTGAACGGCGGGTAGGCCGCTTCGATCCCCATTTTCAAGGTTTCAGCCATCGCCGTGGCGCTGAACGCCATCGAAACAGCGGCGGCCAAGAGGAATTTTTTATAGTTCTGCATGCATGTTGCTCCGTTAGCGGTTGCTGGACATGAATTGTTTGCAGCGCGCCGAAAGCGGGTTTTCAAATACCTGCTGTGGCGATCCTTGCTCTTCGACCAGGCCCTGGTGCAGGAACACCACTTCACTGGACACCTGGCGGGCAAAGCCCATTTCATGGGTGACCAGCAGCATGGTGCGGCCTTCTTCGGCCAGGGCGCGGATCACATTAAGTACTTCCTGAACCATTTCCGGGTCAAGGGCCGATGTGGGCTCGTCGAACAGGATGACTTTGGGCTGCATGGCCAGGGTGCGTGCGATCGCGGCGCGTTGTTGCTGGCCGCCGGACAGTTGCGCGGGGTAGGCATGACGCTTGTCACTGATGCCAACCTTGGCCAGCAAGGCTTCGGCGATTTCAGTAGCTTCGGCCTTGCTCTGGCCGAGCACTCGGCGCGGGGCCTCGATGATGTTGTCGAGGACGCTCATGTGCGGCCACAGGTTAAAGTTTTGAAACACAAAACCGATTTCGCTGCGCAGGCGGTTGATCTGTTTGCCGTCGGCGGCCACCAGTTCGCCGTTTTTCGCAGCCTTGAGCTTGAGCTCTTCACCAGCCACCAGGATTTGCCCCTGGTGCGGGTTTTCCAGCAGGTTGATGCAGCGCAGGAACGTGGACTTGCCGGAACCGGAGGAACCCAGGATCGAGATCACATCGCCGTCGCGGGCGGTCAGCGAGATACCTTTAAGCACCTCCAGCTCACCATAGCGTTTATGCAAGTTGCGGATTTCAAGCGCGGGCGTGGCCTCAGCCATGTGCGGTCCTCATTGTGTTCATTGCGCTCCTGCTGTTGGCCCGCCTTCCTGGCGAGGCGCCAAGCTAGCATAGCGTCCGGATGACAGCCAACAGCCCTGCAGGCGGTAAACAGACGGTCTGCGGCAGGGTGTCGCATCGGCACAGCAGTGTGTCGCGCCATCAACAACCGAACAGCCGTTTGAACCAGTATTCCTACAGGTTTCGCGTAAAAAAGGGCGCGATGGTGCCAGCTTTGGCCGGGTGTTGGAAGGGTTAAACCGGCGAACGGTCCTTATCAGCCCTTTTATGGGGCGTCACGCACAAATTGTGTGTGTTTTTGGTGCGCTGATTCGTCTTTCAAGTGGGTCGCACAGTAACGCTATAGCGGAATGCCATTAGTGTCAGTGACTTACGAGAGCTATTGAGTTTCCCTACAGCCCGCGTCAATCGCGGCTCTGTAACATTTTGGCGCAAATCTTGCGTAAAAAATAAAGAACGCCCCGTTGGTTTCTTTTCACGAGAAAGACGCCAGACCGGGTGGACCGTATTCGCAATTCCTCGCAAAGGTGTGTCAATGAGTAGTACGCAAAGCTCCAATGACCTCGAACAGGGGCTCAAACCGCGTCACGTCACCATGCTGTCGATTGCCGGCGTTATCGGTGCCGGGTTGTTTGTGGGCTCCGGCCACGCGATTGCTGCGGCAGGCCCGGCCGTGCTGCTGGCTTATGCCGCCGCCGGTACGTTGGTGGTGTTGGTGATGCGCATGCTGGCCGAGATGGCCGTGGCATCGCCGGACACGGGTTCGTTCTCTACTTATGCCGACCGTGCGATCGGGCACTGGGCCGGTTTCACCATCGGCTGGTTGTACTGGTGGTTCTGGGTGCTGGTGATTCCGCTGGAAGCCAACGCTGCCGCGACCATCCTGCACGCCTGGTTCCCCGGCGTGGCGATCTGGGCCTTCACCCTGATCATTACCTTGCTGCTGACCGCGACCAACCTGTTCAGTGTGAAGAACTACGGCGAGTTCGAGTTCTGGTTTGCGCTGATCAAAGTGGTGGCGATCATCGGGTTTGTGATCCTCGGCATCCTGGCGATCTTCGGCTTCCTGCCGGGCAGTCAGGTCAGCGGCGTTTCGCACCTGTTCGACACCCAGGGCTTCCTGCCCAACGGCATGGGCGCGGTATTGGCGGCGATCCTGACCACCATGTTCTCGTTCATGGGCACCGAGATCGTGACCATCGCGGCCGCTGAATCGAAGAACCCGGGCCAGCAGATTTCCAAGGCCACCAACTCGGTGATCTGGCGGATCGGCTTGTTCTACCTGGTGTCGATCTTCATCGTCGTGGCCCTGGTGCCGTGGAATGATCCTGCGCTGGCAGCGGTCGGTTCCTACCAGACCGTGCTGGAACGCATGGGCATCCCGAATGCCAAGCTGATCGTTGACCTGGTGGTGCTGGTGGCCGTGACCAGTTGCCTGAACTCGGCGCTGTACACCGCTTCGCGCATGATGTTCTCCCTGGGCCGTCGCGGTGATGCACCGGCGGTGTCCAAGATCACCAACAAGAGCGGCACGCCTTACTGGGCGGTGTTGCTGTCTACCGGCGCGGCGTTCCTGGCGGTATTCGCCAACTACGTGGCACCGGCGGCGGTGTTTGAATTCCTGCTGGCCAGCTCCGGCGCCATCGCGCTGCTGGTGTACCTGGTGATCGCCGTGTCGCAACTGCGCATGCGCCAGAAACGCACGGAAGCGGGCGAGAAGATTGCCTTCAAGATGTGGCTGTTCCCGGGCCTGACGTATGCGGTGATCGTGTTCATCGTGGGCGTGCTGACGATCATGTTGTTCCAGGAAGCGCATCAGGTGGAGATCATTGCCACCGGGATCCTGAGCTTGCTGGTCGTTGCGGCGGGGCTGATGGTGTCGCGTCGGCGCAAGGGCCGGAAGGTTGGGGCTGCGGTGCTTAACTGACGGAGTGCTTTCGTCGCAATACCGTTGATCAAATGTGGGAGCGGGCTTGCTCGCGAATGCGGTGGATCAGTCGACATTTGAGCTGACTGACACGCTGCCTTCGCGAGCAAGCCCGCTCCCACATTTCGTTTTGTATCAGTCTTCGGAATTCACCAGCGCCTGTGACGCCGCGACGTAATCGGCCTGGAATTCCGGCGACTCAATCCACGCCAGCGCTGCCGCTTCATCCTCGGTATCCGTGGCCCACTGGCGATACTCGATCAGCGCCGCGAGGATAAAGTCCGTCGCTTCTTCTTCACCTTCCTGCTCCAGTACCACTGCCAGCAGCGGGTGCGCCAGGAACACGGCACACAGCGCCTGCTGGCTGGTTTCGCCAGCGGTGCGCATCTCCAGGAACAGCTCGGTCAAATCCACCGATTCAAGATCAATGCGGCTGTCATCGCCGGCAAAGGCATCCGGCTTGGTGGCGACGGCGCGTTGGGTGCGATTCTGCTTGGCCTTGGCTTTTGCCCGGTGGGCGCGTTTTTGCTGCTTGTTCGGCGAAGCCATGGGCTCACGTCCTTGGTGTCAGGATCTGGGGGTGGGGTATTGAAGCGCAGGTCTGGAGAAATCCCAAGGCTTTCTAGGTGCGATCCGTCACTTGGCGCCCCGGCGTGCCGTTGGCCAACTCTCCCCTTTGCAGCCAAGCCAATGCAATCGGCCACAACCGATCTTGATACTGGCTGCGAAAGAATGCGAAGTGTCCGACCTCTTTTTCGCCGATATCTTCAGGCGCGATTCGCAGATGCGTGCGCTCGCTGCCGTCGAAGTAACCCAGCAGGCGTTCGATTGCTGCGACGGTACCAAACGGATCGTCGGTAATGCTGATCGCCAATATCTGTGCCTTCACCCGCGAAAACGGCAACTCGGACAAGGCTCGCCCACTCGGACGTTTTTCATAACTCGGCGTCGGCGTACTCCAGTCGCGTACCACGCCCGCCGGGGTATCCTCCAGCCAGCCTATGCGCTTGCCCGGGAAGTAGCCAAAAACCGCTGTCACCAGCGGCATCACCACATGCCATTTGGCAAGCATCCGCCAGCGCCCGCTCGCCTCGTAGTCGCGCCAGTAGGCAAACTGCGCGCCTACCGTCACCAGGCGCCGAATCACCGCGCCGGAAGCCCCGAGTCCCGCCGCACATCCGCCAAAACTGTGCCCGACCACATCAATCGGTTGGCCGGGAAACTCCCGCTGGGCCCGCTGCAGGATCGCTTCGAAGTCCAGCACGCCCCAATCCGACCACGAGGCCTTGAACCCTTTCAGCGAGCCGCTGCGGGATTCGCCGATGCCGCGGTAGTCGTAGGTGATGACGTCGAAGCCATTGGCAAACAGGTAATCGGCAAACCGTGAGTAGTGACGGCAGCGTACGGAGGTGGCGGCGTTGATGATGACGACCGGGCGTTCAACGTCTGTGCGCGGATGGCGCCATGTGAAGCCGCCGATGGAATGCCCATCGGCTGTGGGCTCGCGGAATGCTTCGGCTTGAGGTCGGACTGGCAGGTTCATGAACAGGCTCGATCATTGCGCTTTCGATGGGGTGTCAAAGGCCCGTGCGCAGTTTTATGAGAAGTCGAAACTAACAAATTTCTGCTATGAAGACCCCGGGGATTTTTCTGAGGCTCGACCTGAGCGGCACAGATGCCTAGGCTTAGACCCTTTCGCCCACCAGAGCCGGCCCATGACCCGCGACACCCTCGAACAAAACCAGATCCCGATCTACTTCGCCAGCGTGGTGCTGGCTGCCGTTGTCGGCCTGCTGGCGCCCTCCATGGTTCAAGGTGTGGCTGCCCTGGTTACGCCCGCCATCGCCGTGCTGATGTACGCGATGTTCCTGCAAATCCCGTTTCTGGACCTGCGCCAGGGGCTGGGCAACAAACACTTCATGGCCGCGTTGCTGCTGGCCAACTTCATCCTGATTCCGCTGCTGGTGTGGGCGCTGACTCGGGGCCTGGTGGAACACCCGGCGATCCTGGTGGGTGCGTTGCTGGTGCTGTTGACGCCGTGCATCGACTACGTGGTGGTGTTTACCCATATCGGCAAGGGTGACTCGCGGTTGATGCTGGCGGCGACCCCGATTCTGTTGTTGCTGCAACTGCTGCTGTTGCCGGTCTACCTGGGGTTGATGCTGGGGGCGCAGTCGCAGGTGGCGGTTGCAGTGGGGCCGTTTGTCGAGGCCTTCCTGCTGCTGATCGTTGCCCCCATGATTCTGGCGGTGCTGACCACTTCCCTGTCCCGGCGCTCACCGGTCGTCAGTGCCTGGAACGATGCCTGGGCCTGGCTGCCCGTGCCGGCCATGGCGCTGGTGCTGATGGTGGTGATCGGTTCGCAGATCACCGCCGTGGTCCGCGATATCGGCCTGCTGGCGCCGGTGATCCCGGTGTATATCGGCTTCCTGTTGCTGGCCCCGCTGATGGGGGCGCTGGCTTCGCGCCTGTTCAAGCTATCGGCGCCCACGGCGCGGGCGGTCACCTTCAGCGCCTCCACGCGTAATTCCCTGGTGGTGCTGCCGCTGGCGCTGGCGTTGCCCGAAGAGATCCGTGGGCTCGCTGCTGCAGCGGTGATCACGCAAACCCTGGTGGAATTGGTAGGGGAGCTACTCTATATCCGCCTGCTGCCGCTGCTGGTCTGGCCCGCTCGTCGTTAGGCGGATGAATGTTTGATTCCGTTCAGGGCTTATTCAGGGTGGCGTTCGGCAACATGAGCCGGTTTACCCCACCTGACAGGCTGAATAATGGATCAACACAATCGCTTTCGAATGGAATCGCTGGGTATTTTCCTTATCGCCTTGCTGCTGTTCACCCTGGGCATCTGGGACCAGCAGCCACAGGGCTTCGACGGCCGCTGGGCCGTGTTCATGCAAGAGATGTTTCGCCACGGCGCGAGCCTGTTTCCTACCACCTACGGTGAGCCTTACCCGGACTATCCGGGCACCGCGACCTACCTCAGCTACCTCTTTGCCCGTTTATTCGGCGCGCCCAACGACCTGGCTAACGTGATGCCCACCGCCCTGGCGTCTGCCGGGGTCATGGCGCTGATCTATCGCTTGCTGGTGCCGTCGGGCCGGGCGTGGGCATTGCTGACGGTGCTGCTCACCGCATTGACTGCCCAGTTGCTGGAGAAGTCGCGCTCGGTGTGCCTGGACCAGATGATCTCGTTGTTGTGCCTGGGGTGTTTCTACCTGCTGCATACCGGTGAGCGCCTGGGCTCGCGGCTGCGCCAATATGCGATCTTTCCGTTGTTCGTGGTGGCGTTTGCCATTCGCGGGCCGCTGGGGTTGATCGAGGTGTGCGGGGTGGCCTGTGTCTACTGGGCGCTGGGCACCGCTCGTACGCGGCAAGAGCGGATTGCGCTGCTGAAAAAGGTGATTGCCCACGGAGTGGTCGGTTTGATCCTGCTGGCCGGCTGTTGGTGGGCGCTGTTGAAACTGGCACGGATCAGCGGTGGCGATGCTTTCGTCGATGATGTGCTGCGGATGCAATTCACCGGGCGCCTTGATGAAACCGGTGAGGCGTTCTACTTCTACTTCAAGCTGAGCCTGTACCGCTATTTCCCGGTGGTGCCGCTGGCCCTGGCGACGATGATTGCCCTGCGCCACAAATGGTCGGCCCGCCACGACGATGCCGATGTGCAGTTGATGCTGCGTTTGGCCGCCTGCGGCCTGATGATTTTGCTGGGCTTGTCGGTGCCGCACTTCAAGCGCGCCTACTACATCGTGCCCATGGTCCCGATGTTTGCCGCGGTGGCCGCCTATGGCTTGCTCCAGGCCCAGGGCTGGTTGCTCGGCGTGCGGCGTGGCTATGAGTGGCTGGTGGCGGTCCTGCCGGTGCTGGGCATTGTCGTGGTGTTTGTCTGTCGGCATCTGTGGCACAAGCACGGCTACTGGCCGGACGTTTCAGTGCCGGCGCTGGTGGGTGTGCTGATCGTGCTGCAACTCGCAGCCGTGATTGCCTGGCGCCGTTTGCAGGGCAATCTCGGCCAGCGCCTAGTGGTGCTCAGCGTGATTGCGCTGGCCACCCAATGGCTGGTGCTGGTGAAGGTTGTGGAGCCGGCCAAGGACCTGCAATTCGACACCAGGAACTTCGTAAGCGCGGTGGAAAAGCTGCGTGCCGATAATCCCGGGACCCTGGTGTTCGTCGATCTGGCCAAGGACACCTGGGCGATTCGCTACATCATGAACCTGGATCACGACGAGCAGCCGCTGTTCATCGGGCGCAACCAACCCTTGCTGGTGGATACGCTACCGCGCCCCGCCTGGGTGATTGTGGAGCGCAAGCAAACCGCATTGCTCAGCGGCACGCCGCTGGAACACATGGCGCCGGTGTTCAATGGGCGGTTGAATGACAACCCGCTGCTGGTGTTCCTGGTGAAGTGACTCAGTCGCCTTGACATCCTTGTCGGTGGTGACGCCGACGAGAGTGGCGATCACTGGGGAATTAAGGATGGATCAATGGGGTCGGAATGAGGTGTTGATAACCGGCACTTTGGATCGTCTTACTGTATGGTCGCCGCCTGGATGACCGGTTGGTCTGATTGGAGCGCTTTGCAGCCTGCCGCAAAACAGGCGCCTGCTAGGCTTGGGTACTTTCGTGGTGATGAGTTTGGGTGCGACATGGAAGCAGTAAAAATGGATTTTGAGTATGCCGGTGCCGAGAGCGTCGGTAGTGCCCACGTGATCGGCCGTTCCTGGCTTGGCGGCCTCAGCATCTGTTTTGACGGAGGCTGCAGCTACCCCTCGATGATCAGCGTGCTGGAGGCTGTGTTCAGGCGCTACGGACGCCTGGTGCGTTTTGGCGAGTCGCTCTCGGCGCAGGATTGGATTGCGCGCGTGGAGGAGAGTGGTTTTCACATCTCCGAGCAGGAGCGGGTTGCGGTGTTGACGTTGATGCGGGGCGGGGGCTGAAGGAGTCAAAAACGGCAGGCAACAAAAAACCCGCACCAGGCGGGTTTTTTGTGTGTTTCAGATGACATTTGCACCACCTGAAACTAATTAGTGGTGCCCAGAGACGGAATCGAACCGCCGACACGGGGATTTTCAATCCCCTGCTCTACCGACTGAGCTATCTGGGCAACGGGGCGCATTAAACGGGTTTTTCAGGGGGTCGTCAAGCAAGTTTTCAAAAAATATTTAATTATTACCGTCGCTTACGGGCCAACCCCCAAATTTGATCAATTATTCAGCAGGTGGCACGTAGCCGTCGGCCTTGGCGTAATCCTCGCCGGAAAAGTACTTGCCCATTTCGCCCTGCAGGTATTTGCGGTCTTCGGCGTTCATCATGTTCAGGCGCTTTTCGTTGATCAACAGGGTCTGGTGCTTTTGCCAGTCAGCCCAGGCCTTGGCGGAGACGTTGTCGAAAATGTCCTGGCCCTTGGCGCCAGGGAACGGGGCGCGCTCCAGGGCGGGCAGTTCTTCGTGGTACTTGCGGCAGATGATGGTGCGGGTCATGACGGAACTCCTGCGTTCAATACTTCAGCCGCGCGCTTCAGCAGTTTTTTCACCGGGGCGGCAAGGCCCAGGCGCGGCGGGGTGGCGAGGTTATACCAGAGCCAGTCAGCCTCGGCCACGTGATGGGCAGACTCCTGGACCTGGACCAGCCAGGGTTCGATAGCCAGTTGGAAGTGGCTGAAGGTGTGGATCAGGCTCGGCAGCTCCTGGTGTTTGCCCAGCGTCAGCGAGTGCTGGTTGGCCAGGTGTTCCAGGTCGGCCAGGTCATCCAGCTCCGGCAGGCTCCACAAACCGCCCCACAGGCCTGTGGAGGGGCGACGGTAAAGCAGGATCGCGCCCTCGCCATTGGCCAGCATCGGCATCAGCGTGCGCTTCTGGGGCACGGTCTTGCGTGGCTTGGGGATCGGGTAGCGGGTTTCCAGGCCGAGCAGGTGCGCTTCGCAGCCCTTTTCCAGCGGGCACAGCAGGCAGCTAGGCTTGCTGCGGGTGCAGAGGGTGGCGCCCATGTCCATCATGGCCTGGGTGTAGGCGTTGACGCGGTCATGGGGCGTAAAGCGCTCTGCGGTGGCCCACAGCTGTTTGGCGACCTTCGGCTCGCCCGGGTAACCCTCTTGCGCGGTAAAGCGCGCCAGCACGCGTTTGACGTTGCCATCGAGGATCGGCGCTCGCAGGCCCATGCTCAGGCTGGCAATCGCACCCGCGGTGGACAGGCCAATGCCGGGCAGTTCGGTGAGTTTTTCGACGTCACGGGGAAACTCGCCGCCATATTCGGCAACGACGATCTTCGCGGTCTTTTGCAGGTTGCGCGCCCGGGTGTAGTAACCCAGCCCGGTCCACAGGTGCAGCACTTCGTCTTCCGGCGCGGCAGCCAGGGCTTCGACCGTTGGCAAGGACGCCATGAACCGGTCGAAGTAGTTCAGCACGGTGCTGACCTGGGTCTGCTGCAACATGATCTCCGAGACCCACACCCGGTAAGGCGTGATGCCCTGTTGCCAGGGCAGGTCATGGCGACCGTGGCGGTCGTACCAGTCGAGCACCGCCGTTGAAAACTGCTCGTTTCTCATCGTTTGAACAGGCCTTTAAGCGCGTCTTTCAGCTGTGGATTGACCTTGTCGAGCTTCTGTTCAAGCTTCTCGCCGAGCTTGTTGCCTGCCGCCTTGATGGCGACCTGGCTCAAGCCGTCCTTGTCCAGGCGGCAGGCCTTGGCGCCCAGTTCCAGCGGGCCACGGCAGCGCAGCGGGACTTCGATGTTCTGGAAGTTGGAGCCCACCTGGCAAGCCGGGTCCGGCACGTCGCGCTGGTCGCCTTCGACGATAATGCCGACGCGGTAGTCCATGCCCAGCACGCGCAGGTCGACGTCACCGTCGCCGTTGACGGTCAGGCCCGGGATGCGCACTTTCAGGTCGGGGTTGCTGGCCACACCATTGCGGAAGGTCAGGTTGCCCTTGAGTTCCTGGAACGGGGTGTCCTTGCCGCGCTGGTCGCCGCTGAGGGTCTTGCGGTTGAGCAGGGCGATGCCGGTGCACAGCTGTTGCTCGATGTTGGCGTTGAGCAGCACGCCGTTGTTGATCGCGAAGCTGGCGGTACCGTTGAGGCTGTCGATCAGGGCTTTCTGGCTATTGCCGCGGCCGTTGAGGTTGCTGTCGAGGGTGAGCTGGCCCTTCACCGGCGGGTTCTGCCCCTGGGCTTGCAGGATGCGTTCGACCGGTACCTGCTTGATGCGGGTTTGCAGCGCCAGCAGCGGGATGTCCTGGCGCACGTCAAGGTTGCCGTTGGCCTGGAAGGTGCCGTTGTAGAGGCCGCCGCTCAAGGTTTCGAGCTTGAGCTGGCCATCGAGGCCGGAGGCTTTCAGGGCGGCATTCTGGATCGGCAGCTTGCTCAGGGTCAGTTGGCCAAAGGACAGGTCGGCGTTTACGTCCAGGGTGCGCAGGCGGGTCAGCGGCAGCAGCTTGTCGGTACTCCAGGCGGCTTTGGTCGGGGCGTCCGGCAGCGGTGTGGTGCCACCGGCCGCCATGGCGCCGGCTTCGCTGTTCTGCACTTCAGCCTGGCGCGCGGCCGCAGCGCCCTTGGCGGCTTCGGACTTGGCCGGCAGGTAGTTGTCGGCGTTGAACGTATCGGCCTTGAGCTGCACCCGCAGGGATTGCCTGGCGAAATCATCCACGGCCACGCGACCGGTGAAGGTGCTGGCGTCGAGTTTCAGGTTGAGGTCTTCAAGCGCCAGGCTGGTCGGCGTGCCCTTGAGGCGGCTGACCAGTTCGACCTTGCTCAGGCTGCCGGCGGCCATCGGTGGCAGCGGGTTGCCGACGCTGTCGAGGAACTTGGCCAGGTCAAACTGGGCAATCGACAGGGCGCCGCTGAGCTGTGGAGTCTTGTCCAGGTCGTTGACCTTCAGCTCGCCCAGGGCGCGCAGTTGGTTCAGCGACAACTTCATGCCGGTCCATTCGGCGATATTCGCAGACTGGTCCACCAGCAATTGGCCCTGGGTCGAAAAGGTCACGGTCTTGCCTTGCAGCGGCTCGCCGGTGGCTTCACCAGTGACCTTCATGTCTTCGAACTGGTAGCGCTTGAGGGCGCGCTGAATGCGCAGGTTGCCATTGACCTCGGTCTTGACGCGCATCAGCGGCTGGTTGGTGCCGAAGAACGCGGTGAGTTTGACCGGGATGCTTGCACCTTCGTGCACGGCGCCGGCACTCAGCTGGATGCTTTCGGCGCTGAACTGCTTGCCGGTCTGCTCGTCGTTGTATTCGACGCGGGCGTTGTTGATGGTCAGGCTGTCGATGTCCAGGCGGATCGGCTGCGGCGGCTTTTCAGGCTTGGGCGGTGTGGCCGCTTCAGCCACGGCAGGCGTGGTGGCGACGGTAGCCGGGTCCGGCACATTCTTGCCGATGTCTTCCCAGTTGCCGTGGCCATGCACGTCTTTGTTCAGGCGCAGGTTCAGGCCTTCGACACGTACATCGCTCATCTGCACTTCACGGCGCAGCAGCGGCAGTACGCGCACCGACAGGCCGAGCATCTGCAGGTCGGCAAACGGTTGGCTCGGATTGGTCAGGGTCGCAACGCTGGCCTCGTGCAATTCAAGACCGAGCCAGGGGAACAGGCTCCAGCCGATGTCGCCATTGAGCGTCAGCTCGATGTGGGCCTTGTCGCGGGCAATCTGGCGAATCTCGTCTTTGTAGTCGTTGGGATCGAAGAGATGGGTCAGGGCAAAGCCTAGAGCCACAATGATCAGCAACAGCCCGAGAAGTACCAGACCCAGGATTTTGCCGAACGCTTTCATGGGCGAGTCCTTGTATGTCGATTTTAAAATTTAGCCGAAGAGTATAACGCTCGTAGCCCTATGGCTGTTTAGGGATCGTTACATGGCGTCAAACAAATCAGATAACTCCAGAAAGGTGATATCAGTTTGGTTTTTCTGTCATCCACAGATGCTAATCTGCGCATGTTCGTCTGCCGTCTGCGACTAAACGTCGCGTTTAAAAGGAGCTTTACTCAACAAAACGGCCACGCCTTGCGTGTAAGGCCGAGGGAGAGAGCGCCCGACGGACACATACTAATAACTGGGGGAAACATCAATGAGCACTAGCACTGCGGCGGGTAATACTGCTGCACAGCCTGCGTTCCTGTCCAAGGAACGCATTATCGCCAAGCCCGGGTTCAACCGTTGGCTGGTACCACCGGCCGCCCTGGCGATCCACCTGTGTATCGGCATGGCCTACGGTTTTTCGGTGTTCTGGCTGCCGTTGTCCAAGGCGCTGGGGATCACCGCACCGGTCGCTTGCGCGCCGGACATGAGCTTCATCAGCCAGGTCTTCTCGTCGCAATGCGACTGGCCCATCTCCATGCTGGGCTGGATCTACACCCTGTTCTTCATCTTCCTCGGCTGCTCTGCGGCGATCTGGGGCGGCTGGCTGGAACACGCCGGGCCACGCAAGGCTGGTGTCGTTTCGGCCTTGTGCTGGTGTGGCGGCCTGCTGATCTCCGCGCTGGGGATCTATACCCACCAGATCTGGCTGATGTGGATCGGCTCCGGGGTCATTGGTGGTATCGGCCTGGGCCTGGGCTATATCTCGCCGGTCTCGACCCTGATCAAGTGGTTCCCGGACAAGCGCGGCATGGCCACCGGCATGGCGATCATGGGCTTCGGCGGCGGCGCGATGGTGGGTGCCCCGCTGGCAGCCGCCTTGATGGGCCACTTTGCCTCGCCGACCAGCGTTGGCGTGTGGCAGAGCTTCGTGGTCATGGCCGTGATCTACTTCGTGTTCATGATCGGCGGCGCCTTGTCCTATCGCGTTCCGCCGACCGGCTGGAAGCCTGAGGGCTGGACTGCCCCGGCGAAAAAAGCCAGCAATGCGATGATCACCCACCGTCACGTGCACGTGAACGTGGCCTGGAAAACCCCGCAATTCCGCCTGGTGTGGCTGGTGCTGTGCCTGAACGTGTCTGCCGGCATCGGCATCCTCGGCATGGCTTCGCCGCTGCTGCAGGAAGTGTTCGGCGGCAAGTTGCTGGGTAACGGCCTGGCATTTGGCCAACTGGATGCCGGCCAACTGGCTTCCATCGCGGCCATCGCAGCCGGCTTTACCGGTCTGTTGAGCCTGTTCAACATCGGTGGCCGGTTCTTCTGGGCATCGTTCTCCGACTACCTTGGCCGTAAAAACACCTACTTCGTGTTCTTCGCATTGGGCTTTGCCCTGTACGCGTTGATCCCGAACCTGGGTCACCTGGGCAACGTCGCGCTGTTCGTGGCGGCGTTCTGCATCATCCTGTCGATGTACGGCGGTGGCTTTGCGACGGTGCCGGCTTACCTGGCGGACCTGTTCGGTACGCAAATGGTGGGCGCGATCCACGGTCGTCTGCTGACCGCATGGGCAGCGGCGGGCGTGTTGGGCCCGGTGCTGGTGAACTACCTGCGTGAGTATCAGTTGAGCATCGGCGTTGAACGCGCTGCCGCCTACGACATCACCTTGTACATCCTCGCCGGCCTGCTGGTGCTGGGCTTTATCTGCAACCTGCTGGTACGGCCGGTGGCAGACAAGTACTTCATGACCGACGCCGAACTGGCTGCCGAGCAGGCGCTGGGCCATGACAAGGGCGCCGATTCCAGCACCGTGCTGGAGTGGAAAGCCTCCTCCGGCAGCGTGCCATTGGCGGTTGCCGCCTGGCTGGCGGTGGGCATTCCGTTGGCGTGGGGCGTGTGGGTCACCCTGCAGAAAACTGCGGTACTGTTCCACTAACACCGCGTAACCCTTGTGGGAGCGGGCTTGTGTGGGAGCGGGCTTGCTCGCGAATGCGATGGATCAGTCAGCACATGTATTGGCTGACCCACCGCCTTCGCGAGCAAGCCCGCTCACACACAAAGCTGCTCCCACACTTGTACTGACATGTCTATCCCCGACACTCCATCAGTCTTATCCCCTCCGATGTTTCTGTTTAGCGCCCGCGCCCCTATAATGGCTGCCTTTTTCGCCCAATGATTTTGCGGAGCTGGTGATGGCCGAACGTAAGGCGTCCGTCGAGCGCGACACTCTGGAAACCCAGATCAAAGCCTCGATCAACCTGGATGGCACCGGAAAGGCCCGATTTGATATCGGTGTACCTTTTCTTGAGCACATGCTGGACCAGATCGCCCGTCACGGGCTGATCGACCTGGATATCGTCAGCAAGGGCGACCTGCATATCGACGACCACCACACGGTGGAAGACGTCGGTATCACGTTGGGCCAGGCATTTGCCAAAGCCATCGGCGACAAGAAAGGCATCCGTCGCTACGGTCACGCCTATGTCCCGCTGGATGAAGCGCTGTCGCGTGTGGTCATCGACTTCTCCGGCCGCCCGGGCCTGCAGATGCACGTGCCGTACACCCGCGCCACCGTGGGCGGCTTCGACGTCGACCTGTTCCAGGAATTCTTCCAGGGTTTCGTCAACCACGCCCTGGTCAGCCTGCACATCGACAACCTGCGTGGCACCAACACCCACCACCAGATCGAGACCGTGTTCAAGGCTTTCGGCCGTGCCCTGCGCATGGCCGTGGAGCTGGATGACCGCATGGCCGGGCAAATGCCGTCGACCAAGGGCGTCCTGTAATGCAGACGGTCGCGGTTATCGACTACGGCATGGGTAACCTGCACTCGGTGGCCAAGGCCCTCGAGCACGTAGGTGCCGGCAAGGTGCTGATCACCAGCGATGCCGACGTGATTCGCGAAGCCGACCGGGTAGTGTTCCCGGGGGTTGGCGCGATTCGCGACTGCATGGCCGAGATTCGCCGCCTGGGCTTCGACAGCCTGGTGCGTGAAGTCAGCCAGGACCGGCCGTTCCTCGGCATCTGCGTGGGCATGCAAGCCTTGCTCGACAGCAGTGAAGAGAACGACGGCGTCGACTGCATCGGTCTGTTTCCGGGCCAGGTGAAGTTTTTCGGCAAGGACCTGCACGAAGACGGCGAGCACCTGAAGGTGCCACACATGGGCTGGAACGAAGTGCGCCAGACCGTGGATCACCCGCTGTGGCACGAAGTGCCGGACCTGGCGCGTTTCTATTTCGTACACAGCTATTACATCGCCGCCGGTAACCCGCGCCAGGTGGTGGGTGGCGGGCACTATGGCGTCGACTTCGCCGCGGCCCTGGCCGACGGTTCGCGCTTTGCCGTGCAATTCCACCCGGAGAAGAGCCATACCCATGGCCTGCAATTGCTGCAGAACTTCGCCGCGTGGGACGGGCGCTGGTAATGGCCAAGAAGGTCAAGCCGCCGATCTTGAACCTCACTCCCCAGCAGGAGAGTGAGGCCACCGACAAGATCAAGCGTTTCATGGAAGACCGCTTCGAGCTCAAGCTCGGCTCGTTCGAGGTTGCAGAAATCCTCGAACTGTTCACCACTGAAATTGCTCCGCACTATTACAACAGGGCGATTTTCGATGTGCAGACGCACCTTAAAGAGAGGTTCGAAAGCATCGAAAGCGACTTGTGGGCGCTCGAGAAACCCTGATTTCCCGAGCAACGCTGAATATCGAATAAGGTTTGCCAGATGCTGATTATTCCCGCTATCGATCTCAAGGACGGCGCCTGCGTACGTCTGCGCCAGGGCCGCATGGAAGATTCCACGGTGTTCTCCGATGACCCGGTGAGCATGGCTGCCAAGTGGGTGGAAGGCGGTTGCCGTCGTCTGCATCTGGTGGACTTGAACGGTGCGTTCGAAGGCCAGCCGGTCAACGGTGAAGTCGTCACGGCGATCGCCAAGCGCTACCCGAACCTGCCGATCCAGATCGGCGGCGGTATCCGCTCCCTGGAAACCATCGAGCACTACGTGAAAGCGGGCGTGAGCTACGTGATCATCGGCACCAAGGCCGTGAAAGACCCGGCCTTCGTCGCCGAAGCCTGCCGTGCGTTCCCCGGCAAAGTGATCGTGGGCCTGGACGCCAAGGACGGTTTCGTCGCCACCGACGGCTGGGCCGAGATCAGTACCGTCCAGGTGATCGACCTCGCCAAGCAGTTTGAAGCCGACGGCGTCTCCGCCATCGTTTATACCGACATCGCCAAAGACGGCATGATGCAGGGCTGCAACGTACCGTTCACCGCTGCGCTGGCCGCCGCCACCAGGATCCCGGTGATCGCTTCCGGCGGTATCCACAACCTGGGCGACATCAAGTCGCTGCTGGACGCGAAGGCGCCGGGGATCATCGGCGCGATCACCGGCCGGGCGATCTATGAAGGCACCCTGGACGTCGCTGAAGCCCAGGCTTACTGCGACGCCTACAACGGCTGAGGACTGACCATGGCGCTGGCCAAACGCATCATCCCTTGCCTGGACGTCGACAACGGTCGCGTGGTCAAGGGCGTCAAGTTCGAGAACATCCGTGACGCCGGCGACCCGGTGGAGATCGCCCGTCGCTACGACGAACAGGGTGCCGACGAGATTACCTTTCTCGACATCACCGCCAGCGTCGATGGTCGCGACACCACGCTGCATACCGTGGAGCGCATGGCCAGCCAGGTGTTTATCCCGCTGACCGTGGGCGGTGGAGTGCGCACCGTGCAGGACATTCGCAACTTGCTGAATGCCGGCGCGGACAAGGTTTCGATCAACACCGCCGCGGTGTTCAACCCGGAATTTGTCGGCGAAGCCGCACAGCACTTCGGTTCGCAATGCATCGTGGTTGCCATCGACGCCAAGAAAGTCTCCGGCCCGGGCGAAACCCCGCGCTGGGAGATCTTCACCCACGGCGGGCGCAAGCCGACCGGGCTGGATGCCGTGCAGTGGGCGATGAAGATGGAAGCCCTGGGTGCCGGTGAAATCCTGCTGACCAGCATGGACCAGGACGGCATGAAAAACGGCTTCGACCTGGGCGTGACCCGCGCCATCAGCGACGCACTGGGCATCCCGGTGATTGCTTCCGGCGGCGTCGGCAACCTGCAGCACCTGGCCGACGGCGTGATCGAAGGCCACGCCAGCGCAGTGCTGGCGGCGAGTATTTTCCACTTTGGCGAATACACCGTGCCTGAGGCCAAGGCCTACATGGCGGCGCGCGGTATCGTCGTACGCTAAACGTCACTGGACACCATGGCAGGCTCGCGGCACTCTCTGGGCTTGCCATGGATTCCGGTAACTTTCATGTTCAAAGACCTGCTGCTCGCCCTCGCCAGTACCACCGTTCTGCTGACGGGTTCGGCTTACGCTGATGAACCGTCCGACGGCGCTTCCCTGGTGTTGCTGACGGAAAACTTCCCGCCGTACAACATGGCGAAAAACGGCAAGAACTTCGCCAAGGAAGAGAACATCGAAGGCATTGCCGTGGACATCGTCCGCGAGACGTTCCAGCGTGCCGGTATTTCCTACAACCTGACCCTGCGGTTCCCTTGGGACCGGATCTACAAACTCGCCCTGGAAAAACCCGGTTACGGCGTGTTCGTGATGGCGCGCTTGCCGGACCGTGAGGCGCTGTTCAAATGGGTCGGCCCCATCGGCCCGGACGATTGGGTGCTGCTGGCCAAGGCTGACAGCAAGATCCAGCTGAGCGACCTTGAGCAGGCGCGGCGCTACAAGATCGGCGCCTACAAGGGCGACGCCATCGCCGAGAGCCTGGAGAAGCAGGGGCTCAAGCCGGTGATCGTGTTGCGGGATCAGGACAACGCGAAAAAGCTGGTGGATGGCCAGATCGACCTGTGGGCCACCGGGGACCCGGCGGGCCGTTATCTGGCACGCCAGGTCGGGGTGACCGGGCTCAAGACTGTGTTGCGTTTCAACAGCGCGGAGCTGTACCTGGCGCTGAACAAAAACGTGCCGGATGACGTAGTGGCGAAACTCCAGGCGGCCCTCGATCAGTTACGGCAGGAGGGTGTCGTCGATGAAATCATGGGGCGTTATCTCTAGGTTGTTTTCTGTGGGCTCGGGCACCGCTGCTGGTACTTCCTCTGGCTCCTCAACAGCAGTAACCGCCGCTTCAGGTTGCAGCAGCTCGCTGAAGTAGACGTTATCTCCGCTGGCATAGGTCAGGGTTGGCCCGAGCTGGCTGCCGTCAGCCCGCAATAGCTCGTATCGGCTTTTGACCAGGTAGGCAGCGATGGATTTATTCGCCGGGATGTAAGCCATCACATCCGCCACGCCCTCCCGTTCCCAGCCTTGTGCGGTCAAGCCCGTATGCGTGAAGTCGCGATTGAGGTTGGCACTGATACTCAACGGATGCCGGGGTGCCCAGGCAGCCTTTATATCGACGCCGGTCAAGGAGCGCAGGCCCAAGGAGAAGTCACTGATCTCTCCTTTTGCGAATACCCAACTGAAGGTTTGGCTTGCTGGCGTGGTGTTTTGACCGCTGGCCACCAAGCTGTACTGGTCGATTCTTTTCAACCGATATACCGGGCACGTTTGCAGTTTTTCCAGGGGCGTCAGGGTCGGGTCGTTCACGGTAAACCAGGGCAGTTCGCACACATGAATGCCCTCTGTTACCTGCTCCGGCATCGTGCGTCCTGGTGCCATTTCGGGTGAAAGTGGCGGCAAATCTTCGGAATGAAGCGCAAGGTCCAGCCGCAGGGCGTGCACCGGGCGTTGCCTGGTTGGCTTGGCATAGCCCTCGGCGCCGGTAAAGGTGCCCGGTGCCAGGTAGGCTTGGCCAGGAGCTGCTTGCGACGGGGAGACACCCCAGGCGCTGAAGTCCCGGTGGGCGCCGCTGCCTTGGTCGCTCCAGATCAACTGGTCGACATAGGCCTGAGTCACCAGGTCTTCTCTGACACAGCGGATGGTATTGCGTGGTGGTTTGTCGTTACCGAGGCCACAGACCAGCCCCATCGCCACATAACCTTCTGGAGCGGTGGGCCGCCAGATTGAGAAATTGGCGCGTGCCCTTGGTCCCGAGTGTTCCCAGACTCTCTCGAAGTCGACGGGGGGCCGCAAGGCGGTGCCATTCTCCCGGTCAACTTCGCTGACAACCGCGACGATGTTCAGTTGATTGATGTTGTGGTAACCCGCCACCGCCACATCACCCAGCGGGACGAAGTTGCCCAGCGCGTCGGAGGATGTGCTCGGGCGCCAGAAGGTCACGGGTTTCTCGGCGCGAGTGCCTTTGTCGTTCCATACAGGAACGAACTCGGTGGTGAAGTTGATCAGCAGGTCTTTGTATTGCAGTGAGTTCATCTACAGACTCTCCAGTGGATACGAAGATCCACTATCGAAGAGTCCGCTCGGTCAGGCGCGGTAGCTATATAGCACTAGCGGTAAGTGCCGTTTTTTCCGTGGCCGGCCATGGCCTGGTTGCTGCGCAGGCTGATCATCAACTTGATGTCGATCCACTCGACGCCCTGGGCCTTGAGCTTGGGCAGCTCACGTTCGAGTACCGCCAGGGTCTGTGGATAAGGGTGGCCGATCATCACCGCCGACCCCTGTTTGTGGGCCAGCTTGATCGCGGTCTGCAGCTGGGTGGTGATGGCCGCTTCGGTGCGTTCGTCGTCGAGGAACACATCCCGCGAGACGCTGGCCAGGCCAATCTTTTGCGCCTCGGCGGCGGCGACGGTTTTAGCGCTGGTGCGGCTGTCGACGAAGAACTTGTGGCGTCGTTGCAGCTCACCCATCAACCAGGCCATGGCCTCCGGCTGGGCGGTCATGCGACTGCCCATGTGGTTGTTGATGCCGGCGGTGTAGGGCACGGCCTTGAAGGCTGCGTCCAGGCGTTTGCCGAGCTCTTCGATGGGCAGGTCGGGGTGCCAGGCGAACGGGCCGGTGGCCGGGTCCATGGGCATGTGCAGGATGACGATCTTGCCGGCCTTGTGGGCTTCGCGGGCGAATTCGGAGGCGTGGGGTGTGTCGGGCATGATCGCCGTGGTCACCGGGCCGGGCAGGGCGAGCACACGACGATCCCGGGGCAGGTTTTGCCCCAGGTCGTCGATGATCAGGGTCAGGTAGGCTTTGTGTTCAGCGGGGGCTGCACTGGCGGGGTTGCCTTGGGCGACACCCGCCAGACAGCACAGCAAAGCGATGATCAGTCCACGGCGCATATCAACGGCTGCGCGTAATGCTCAGGCCCTTGAGCAGGCTCAGCGCCTGGGCCAACTGATAATCGTCGTCCTGCGGCATCGGCTTGGCTTTCGAGCCGCTGCCGGTCGGCTGGTCGGCGCCGCCGTTGCCATTGCCCAGGTGGCCTTGCAGGTCCGCTTCCTTGTAGAACTCGCTGTCGGCTTCGTTGGTGATCTTGGCCTTGCGCACTTCGATGTCCGGCACGATGCCCTGGGCCTGGATCGAGCGACCGTTCGGCGTGTAGTACAGCGCCGTGGTGATCTTCAAGGCACGCTCGTTGTTCAGCGGCAGCACGGTTTGCACCGAGCCTTTGCCGAAGCTGGTGGTGCCCATCAGCACGCCGCGTTTCTGGTCTTGCAGGGCGCCGGCGACGATTTCCGAAGCCGAGGCGCTGCCGCCGTTGATCAGCACAACCATCGGCACGCCTTCGCTGAGGTCGTTGCCGGTGGCCGAGAAGCGCAGCTCGGAGTTGGCGATACGGCCCTTGGTGTAGACGATCAGGCCCTTGGTGATGAAGTGGTCGACCACTTCCACCGCGGCCTGCAACACGCCGCCCGGGTTGTTGCGCAGGTCGAGCACGATGCCGCTGAGTTTCTTGCCGTTGTCTTTGCGCAGCTTGGCGAGGGCCTTGGCCACTTCGTCGCCGGTCTTGACCTGGAACTGGGTGATACGGATATAGCCGTAGCCCGACTCCAGCAGCTGGCTCTTCACGCTCTTGACCGTGATGGTGGCGCGGGTCAGGGTCACGTCGAACGGCGTGCCGCCGTCGCGCACCAGGGTCAGGGTGATTTTCTGGCCGATCTTGCCGCGCATCTTGTCGACGGCTTCGGTCATGGTCTGGCCGCGGGTCGGCTGGCCGTTGATCTTGACGATAAAGTCACCGGCCTGGATGCCGGCCTTGGACGCAGGGGTGTCATCGATCGGCGAAACGACCTTGATGTTGCCGTCGTCGGCGCCGACTTCAATGCCCAGGCCACCGAATTCACCACTGGTGCTCTCCTGCAGCTCGGCGAAATCTTCCGGGCCCAGGTAGGCGGAGTGCGGGTCAAGGTTGCTGAGCATGCCCTTGATGGCATTTTCCAGCAGGGTCTTGTCGTCCACAGGTTCGACATAAGCGGCCTTGATCCGGTCCATGACCTCGGCAAAGGTGCGCAACTCGTCCAGCGGCAGCGGGGCCTTGGTGGTCGCGGCCGTGGCCGACTGGGCGGTCTGGTCGGCGAATGCCAAAGGCGCGCCGATCACCAGAGCGATCGTCAGGGCCAGCGATGTGAGGCGGGACAAATGCAGCATGTCGAACGAACTCCTAATGTAGATGCGACCCTTATCCTTGGGTACGGCACCATTGTGCCGGGTCGCTCGGGCGGCCCTGCTGACGAATAGCGAAGTACAGCGCCGGGGTGTCCTGGCCACCACTGTTACCGACAGTGGAGATGGATTCACCAGCTTTTACAACATCACCTGCCGCTTTAAGCAAAGTTTGATTGTGGCCGTAAAGGCTCAAATAGCCATTACCGTGGTCAAGAATCACCAGCAAACCTGCACCACGCAGCCAATCGGCGAATACCACGCGGCCGCCGTGGATAGCGTGGACCTGGGTGCCGGCACCGGCACTGATCATCACACCGTCCCACTTGGCGCGGGTGTCATCGCCACGGGTTTCACCAAAGCGTGCCAGTAATCGACCATCAACTGGCCATGGAAGTTTGCCCCGAGCTGAAGCAAAAGGTCCGCCGAAGGATTCGCCGGCGCTGGAAACCAGCGGGCCAGGCGCTGCACGCGCCGGTTTACGCGGGGCCGGGGCGTCGGTAGTGGCGCTGGCGACTGCCTCGGCGGCTTCACGCTCGCGCTTTTTTTCGGCTTCCTGCTGGGCAAGCAGCGCTTTTTGTCGCGCCTGCTCTGCCTCACGGGCCTGGCGCGCCAGGGTTTCCTCGATGGTTTTCAGGACTTTGCCGAGGTCGGCCTGGTCTTGCTCGCGGGCCTGGAGCTTGGCGTCACGGGCTTTCACGTCGTCATTCAGCTTGGCCAGCGCCTGCTGGCGCTCCTTGCGGACCTTGTCCAGCTCGTCGCGCTGGCTGTCGAGGGCGGTTTTCTGGTCGAGCAACTGCGACTGCTGGTTGGCGATTTCCTGCTCGACGTTGGCCAACTGGCGCAGGGTCTCGTTGAAGCTTTTCAGTTGCTCCAGGCGGGCCTTGCTCAGGTAGTCGTAATAGGTAAGGGTGCGGGCGAATTTTTCCGGGTTCTGCTGGTTGAGCAGCAGCTTGAGGTATTCCTGGCGGCCGTTCTGGTAAGCGGCGCGGGCCTGGATCGCGATCAGGCGTTGCTGTTCAACGCGGGCGCTCTGGAGTTTTTTTTTCTCAGCGTCGAGTCGCTCCAGTTCCGACTCGCTCTTCTTTAGTTCTTTTTGCAGCTCCTGGACCTGCTTCTCCAGCTTGCCCATCTCGGTTTCCGTGCCGCGCAGGTCTTTCTGCACGCCGGACTTCTCTTCCTGGAGCTTGCCGAGCAGCTTCTTCAGCTCGGTAATGTCCTGACGCGTAGCGTCCAACTGTTGTTGGGTTTGTGCGCGCTCATCGGCAAACGCCGGTTGGAGCAGGCAGACAAGAGCAAGGGTAATCAAGGCGCGAAGCATAGAGGCGGGCGACACCAGGGAAAGGGACGGCCTAGTATGCCCGCCAAGCGCTGCAAAAAAAACGCCCAATTCGGCTTGGCAGGCAAGTTAGGTGCCCAGTGGCCGCATTCTGCAAGCAATTGTGGGCAAGTCCCATAGCCCTTTGAAGGCGACGAGCGGTAGAGAGCGTCGTGTCGTGCTTCTGCAGTTGTTTTGTGTGCTTCGCGAAATGCCTTGAAATGCTCCGCCCTGACGGTGCATTTGCGCTCGGAATAGACTCTTCGGCCCTGTTAATCCGACGGTCGGCATAGTCAGTAATGCCTTGTATTCACGAGTCAAAAGGCCAGCAAACGTGGCTTGATTATGGGCTTCCCGACCTTCGTAGTCTGGATCGGGCTTTGCGAGCGCGTCCACTTGAGGAAGTGGCCGCCGGCAACGATGTCGCAGCGGCCATCGATATAGTCGCAATGCATTTTGGCATTGCCCATTCGAGCTGTTCGGAAGTGGAAGTTGACTCGCCTTTGGGGCAAATAGCGATCAGGCGCAGTTGTCTGCAGCATATTGTTGAAAAGCGGCAGGACGCCAGAGAGCGTTATGTCAGGTTCGCCTTGGACACATTGACTGGGCCTCTGGAAATATGGCGTGTTGCTTATAGCGATTGCTCCGCCCGTTTAGCATTCATTGGGGCTTATGAATCCAGGAGGCAGATGCTGGTGGTGGTCAATATTCAGGCTGGCAATGTGCTGTGGAGCTTCATGCAGACAGACGCCAAGGCCTTGAACAAGCATCGTCATGGTGAGTTGCTCTACAAGCGTTACGAGCTTTTGTGACGCCCAAAGAAAAGGGCAGCTCTTTCGAACTGCCCTAAGTAGTGCTTGCTTGATATTCATATACACACCCTCAAGCAGGGGTGTGGAGGTCTCACCCTACGCGGATATCCAGCCATCTGCGGGGTTCCTACGCCAGTTATCGCCGCTGGAGGCAACTGGTTTCGCGCTCGAGTCCATTATTGACGGGCTGCCTGTTTTGAGCAACCCCTGAACTGTGTCAGACCAGAATCGAAGTGCCAGTCATCTCTTTCGGCTTCTCCAGCCCCATCAGCATCAACATGGTCGGTGCCACGTCGGCAAGCACGCCGCCATCACGTACTTTAAAGTCACGTTTGCCGACGTAGATGAATGGCACCGGCTCGGTGGTGTGGGCGGTGTGGGCCTGTCCGGTGGATTCGTCGGACATTTGCTCGCAGTTGCCGTGGTCAGCGGTGATCAGCGCTTCGCCGCCCACCTTTTCCAGCGCGTCGACGATGCGGCCGACGCACAGGTCCAGGCATTCCACGGCTTTTACCGCCGCTTCCAGGTTGCCGCTGTGGCCCACCATGTCACCGTTGGCGTAGTTGACCACGATCACGTCGTAGCGCTGGTGTTCGATAGCGTCGACGATCTTGTCCGTGACTTCCGGGGCACTCATCTCCGGCTGCAGGTCGTAGGTGGCGACTTTCGGCGACGGAATCAGGATGCGTTCTTCACCCGGGAACGGTTCTTCACGACCGCCGGAGAAGAAGAAGGTCACGTGGGCGTATTTCTCGGTTTCGGCAATGCGCAGTTGGGTCTTGCCGTTTTTCGCCAGGTAATCCCCCAGCACGTTTTCCAGGCTGCCCGGGGCGAATGCCGACGGGGCCGGGATGTTGGCGGCGTATTGGGTCAGCATCACGAATTCGACTTTCGGCTGGCGGGCGCGCTCGAAGTCCTTGAAGCCGGCATCGACGAATACGTGGCTCAGCTCGCGGGCACGGTCGGCGCGGAAGTTCATGAACACCACGGCGTCGCCATCTTCGACCTTGACCGGTTCGCCGATGGTGGTGGCCTTGACGAACTCGTCACTCTCGCCACGGGCGTAGGCGGCCTCCAGGCCTTCCTGGGCGGTGGCGGCGTTGAATTCGGCCTGGCCGTCGACGATCAGGTTGTAGGCCTGTGCCACGCGGTCCCAGCGGTTGTCGCGGTCCATGGCGAAGTAGCGGCCAACCAGGCTGGCGATGCGGCCTTTGCCGAGGGTCTTGAAGGTTTCGTCCAGCAGTTCGATGGAGGACTGGGCACTTTTCGGCGGGGTGTCGCGGCCGTCGAGGAACGCGTGCAGGTAGATCTTCTCGGCGCCGCGCTTGAAGGCCAGTTCGGCCATGGCGATCAGGTGGTCCTGGTGGCTGTGGACGCCGCCGTCCGACAGCAGGCCCATGAAGTGCACGGCCTTGCCGGCCTTGACCGCTTTATCCACTGCCGCGCAGATGTTTGGGTTCTCGAAAAACTCACCGTCGCGGATCGCTTTGGTCACGCGGGTGAAGTCTTGATAGACCACTCGTCCGGCACCGAGATTCATATGGCCGACTTCCGAGTTGCCCATTTGGCCGTCCGGCAGGCCAACATCCATGCCCGAGCCCGAGATCAGGCCGTTCGGAACGGTAGCGCTCAGACGGTCCAGTACTGGCTTGCTGGCCGAGTACACGGCGTTGTCGTGGTGGCTTTCACTGTGTCCGAAGCCATCGAGAATTATCAGGACCAAAGGTTTAGGCGTAGTAGTCATAGATCCTCTCGCGGCGGTAATGAATGAAGGGAATAGAAAAGGGAGTGGCAGTTTAAAGCGAAGTTCCGACCACGTCACCGCTTTACGGGGGTTGGCCGACCATGACGGCTGTGTATACTTACCGCCATTTTAACGCCCTGGAACCTCCTTGATGGTTGATCACCTGATTGCATTTGCCACTACCCACTATTTGCTCGCTGGTGCGTTCGTCGTACTGCTGGCGCTGCTGATCGCTCACGAATTGAGCCGCGGTGGCCGCAGCCTCAGCACGTCCGAGCTGACCGCCCTGGTCAACAAGGATGAGGCCGTAGTGGTGGACATTCGTCCCGCCAAGGATTTCGCCGCCGGTCACATTGTCGGCGCGCTGAACATTCCCCAGGACAAACTGATTTCGCGCCTGGCCGAGCTGGAAAAGCACAAGGCCAAGACCATTATCCTGGTCGACGCCCAGGGCCAGCACTCCGGCACCCACGCCCGCGAGATGCTGAAAACCGGCTTCAACGCCGCCAAACTGTCGGGTGGTATTTCCAGCTGGCGTGGCGATAACCTGCCGCTGGTGAAGTGATATGAGCCAGGTTGTCGTTTATTCCAGCGATTATTGCCCTTATTGCATGCGGGCCAAGGCCCTGCTTGTGAAAAAGGGCGTTGTCTTCGAAGAGATCAAGGTTGATGGCAAGCCCCAGGTGCGCGCCGAGATGACCAAGAAAGCGGGACGCACGTCCGTGCCGCAGATCTGGATCGGTGACAAGCATGTCGGTGGTTGCGATGACCTGTTCGCACTCGAGCGCGCCGGTAAACTGGATGCGCTGCTTCACGTCTGACTCCTAACCCCTAAAAGACCCCAAGATCACGAAGGATCTGCGATGACTGACCAACAGAACACCGAAGCGGCAGCAGAAGAAGCTCAAGGCCCACAATTTTCCCTGCAGCGTATTTACGTGCGTGACTTGTCGTTCGAAGCGCCGAAAAGCCCGGCCATCTTCCGTCAGGAATGGACCCCGAGCGTTGCGCTGGACCTGAACACCCGTCAGAAGGCACTGGAAGGTGACTTCCACGAGGTCGTGCTGACCCTGTCGGTCACCGTCAAGAACGGCGAAGAAGTGGCCTTCATTGCTGAAGTGCAACAGGCCGGTATCTTCCTGATCCAGGGCCTGGACGAAGCGTCCATGAGTCACACCCTTGGCGCGTTCTGCCCGAACATCCTGTTCCCGTATGCCCGTGAGACCCTGGACAGTCTGGTCACCCGTGGCTCGTTCCCGGCGCTGATGCTGGCTCCAGTGAACTTCGATGCCCTGTATGCGCAAGAGCTGCAGCGCATGCAACAGGAAGGCTCGCCAACGGTTCAGTAAGCTGTTCTGAGCAACGACGCCGATCCAATGTGGGAGCGGGCTTGCTCGCGAATGCGGTACTTCAGTCGATATCTTCGTTGACTGGCACTCCGCTTTCGCGAGCAAGCCCGCTCCCACATTCGTTATGCAGTGTTACTTGAACCCCAGTTGCCGCCAACCTTCGTAAACCGCGACGGCCACGGTATTGGACAGGTTCAGGCTGCGGCAGCCTTCGCGCATCGGCAGGCGCAGGCGGTGGCCGTCTGGCAGGGCGTCCAGCACGTCTGCCGGCAAGCCCCGGCTTTCCGGGCCGAACAGGAAGGCGTCGCCTTCGGCAAAGCTGGCATCATGGAACGGCCGCGAACCCTTGGTGGTAAACGCGAACAACCGTGGGTGGTTCAGGCTTTCCAGGCAGCTGGCAAGGTCGGCGTGGCGTTGCAGGGTGGCGTACTCGTGGTAGTCCAGCCCGGCGCGGCGCAGGCGCTTGTCGTCCATGTCGAAACCCAAGGGCTCGATCAAATGCAGGTGGCAGCCACTGTTGGCGCACAGCCTGATAACGTTGCCGGTATTCGGCGGAATTTCTGGTTGAAAAAGGATGACGTGAAACATGCACGGCTCCGAAGGCAAAGATGCGCTGCATTCTACCCCTGAAGAAGACCCCAGGCCGAAGCTATTGCCACGGGTTTTAGGCTCGTTGGCGATTGTCGGCTTGATGGTAGGCCTGATGATCGGCCGGCTGACCACGCCAGACCCGGTTGAGCTGCAGCAGGTAGAGCCCGCCGCCGATGGCCTGGTGGTGTGGTTCAACAGCGAACCCAAGCTGCACGGCGAGCATATCGACGGCACCGTGGCGCTGCTGTTCGATGCGCTTGGCAAGGCCCAGGGCGGCCAATTGAAGGTCAATGACAAGGATGTGAACTGGCGCGTACGCAAGACCGATGGCGGCTTGCTGCTGAACCTGGTGGCGGCTCGGCCGTTGCGCGGGGAGTGGTCGGGAGAGAAGGCCGATGGACGCTGGCGGGTGGAGATCCATCTCCAGGAGCAATAAAAGAGGGAATCCCCGGCCTGCCTGTACCAAGGTTCCCAAAACGGGCTGGGGCTATGGGCGCGTTGCCTCATAAGCCCCGGGTGTAAAGAAGGGAGTTCCCGGCCTGCCTGTACCAGGGCTCCCAAAACGGGGTGAAGCCAAAGGCTTCGGTGTTAAAGAGGGAATCCCCGGCCTGCCTGTACCGAGGTTCCCGAAACGGGTGTGGGGCGCGACGCGATCCGCATCAAGCACCCCGGGTGTTAAAGAGGGGATTCTCGGCCTGCCTGTACCAAGGTCCCCGAAACTGGGTAGTAACAGGGTTATTGCAGGGCGCGTGCCAGAATTGCGAAGTGGCGCCAAAAAATTTCTTCAGAAAGCGCAAAGCCCCGGAATACGGGGCTTTGGCTTTTTTGGGTTTTAATATTTTCTTAACAAGGCATGGGTTTCAGGCGTTGGATAAGTGCGCGATGCCGGTTCGTGGTGCATTGAAGCGGTGCACAGTGCTGAAACCTTGTGGAGATCCAAATGTGGGAGCGGGCTTGCTCGCGAAGGCGGCGCGTCAGTCGATACGTATGTTGACTGAACCATCGCCTTCGCGAGCGAGCCCGCTCCCACACTGGATCTTCGGTGTACTTGAGGGATCAATCAGCCTTCATCGCCCTCATCATCATCCCCACCGTCAACCTTCATCCCCAGCTCCTTGATCTTGCGTGTCAGCGTATTGCGGCCCCAGCCCAGCAGCACGGCGGCGTCGCGACGACGTCCAGCAGTATGCTTGAGGGCGGTTTCGATCATGATCCGCTCGAAAGCCGGCACAGCGCTGTCCAGCAGGTTCGACTGGCCACGTGCCAGGGCCTGGTCGGCCCATTGGCGCAGCGCCTGCTCCCAGTTGGTCACCGGTGCCGAATCCTGCGGCAGGCTCAGCAGCTCAGGCGGCAGGTCGCTGATATGCACTTCGCGCCCCGAAGCCATCACCGTGATCCAGCGGCAGGTGTTCTCCAGCTGACGCACGTTGCCCGGCCATGGCAGGTTCTTCAGGTATTCCTCGGTCTCGCTTTTCAGCAGCTTCGGCTCGACGGCCAGCTCCTGGGCGGCGCGGCTGAGGAAGTGACGGGCCAGGGTCGGGATGTCCTCGCGACGGTCCGACATCCGTGGGATGTGGATGCGGATCACGTTCAGGCGGTGGAACAAGTCTTCACGGAATTTCCCGGCGTGCACCAGGGTTTCCAGGTTCTGGTGCGTCGCCGCGATGATACGTACGTCGACCTTGACCGGCGTGTGCCCGCCTACCCGATAAAACTCGCCGTCGGCCAGGACCCGCAGCAAGCGCGTCTGGGTGTCGGCCGGCATGTCGCCGATTTCATCGAGGAACAGCGTGCCGCCGTCGGCCTGTTCAAAACGGCCACGGCGCAGGTTGGCCGCACCGGTGAACGCGCCTTTTTCATGGCCGAACAGTTCCGATTCCATCAAGTCCTTCGGAATCGCCGCCATGTTCAGCGCAATGAACGGCGACGCCGCCCGTGGGCTGTGACGGTGCAGGGCGTGGGCCACCAGCTCTTTACCGGTACCCGACTCGCCATTGATCAGCACGGTGATGTTGGAGTGGCTCAAGCGCCCGATGGCGCGAAACACTTCCTGCATCGCCGGCGCTTCGCCGATGATTTCCGGGGTACGGGTCAGGGCCGGCGGGGCTTCCTGGTTCTGCTGTTCCTGGGCGTGCTGGTTGGCGCGTTTTACCAGCGCCACCGCTTCGTCCACGTCGAACGGTTTTGGCAGGTATTCAAAGGCGCCGCCCTGATAGGACGCGACAGCGCTGTCCAGGTCCGAGTGCGCGGTCATGATGATCACCGGCAGGCGAGGGTGCTGCTCGCGAATCCGCGCCAGCAAGTCCAGGCCGCTGGCGCCGGGCATGCGGATGTCGGAGATGATCACGTCGGGCTGCTGGCGAGCCAGGCGGCTCATCACCCCGTCGGCGCTGTCGAAGCTCTGGGTGGTCATGCCTTCCTGTTGCAAGGCTTTCTCCAGGACCCAGCGGATAGAACGGTCGTCATCGACGATCCAGACAGTTTCACTACGGCTCATGTCGATGGGGCTCCTTGTTCCAGTGGCAGAAAGATCGAGAAGGTGGTGTGACCGGGATGGCTCTCACATTCGATCAAACCCTGGTGCTGGCTGATGATGTTCTGGGTAATGGCCAGGCCGAGCCCGGTACCGTCCGGGCGGCCGCTGACCATTGGGAAAAAGATGGTTTCCTGCAGTTCTGCAGGGATGCCGGGGCCGTTGTCGATGATCTCGACCTTGGTCACCAGGCGATGGCGCACGTGGCCAATGGTGAACTGGCGCAGGGCACGGGTGCGCAGGCTGATGCGCCCCAGGCGCAGCTCGTTCTGGCTGCTGATGGCCTGCATGGCGTTGCGCACGATATTGAGCACCGCCTGGATCATCTGCTCGCGGTCGATCAATACGTCGGGAATGCTCGGGTCGTAGTCGCGCACCAAGGTGATGCAGCCCTGGCTTTCGGCCTCCACCAACTGGCAAACCCGCTCCAGCACTTCGTGCACGTTGGTCATTGCCAGAGACGGCAGCTTGTTGGAGCCGAGCATGCGGTCTACCAGGTTACGCAGGCGGTCGGCTTCCTCGATGATGACGTTGGTGTAGTCCTTGAGGTTTTCGTCCGGCAGCTCGCGGGCCAGCAGCTGTGCGGCACCGCGAATCCCGCCCAGGGGGTTCTTGATCTCATGGGCCAAGCCGCGCACCAGCATCTTGCTGGTTTCCTGCTTGGACAGCTGCGCCTCTTCCTTGGTGATGCGCAGCAGGCGATCCCGGGGATGCACCTCCAGCAGCAACAAGGTGGCGCCGTGGCTGAGGATCGGTGTAACCGCGTAGTCGACGGTGAGGGTCTGGCCGGTGAGGGCGGTGAGCATCGCTTCGCGCTTGGTGAACGGGTGCGCCTGCTCCACGGCCTGGCGCAACGAGCTCAAGGCCTCGGCCGACTCAGTAAACAGCTCACTGATGAATTGCCCATGGCTGCGCTGCCCGCTGATGGCCAGCAGCATCTCCGCCGCCGGGTTCATGTACTCAAGGCGCAGTTCGTCATTGAGCAGAATGGTCGCGGTGGTCAGGTTGTCGAGTAACAGGCGGTGCAGTGCGTCGCTGATGGTCATTAGGACCTCTTTTGGAGCAAGGCGCGGGCTTGAGGCACACGCTGATACAAGGAAAATGCAAAAACCAAACCAAAGCTCCGAAAAGAAGCGTTAAAGCCCTGAAATGGGGGCTTAAGGCGCGAAACTGTGGCGTTCTGCCAGCTTGGACGGGAAGTTTCGAACCAAAATGGGTTGCGTAAGTGGGAAGGGTGCAGCGTATCGCACCAATATAGTGCGGTTTTGAAAAGTCTGTTCAGGAAGCTGGTGGCAGCGACTGATTGGCTGAATGGGTCGGATCTAAATTGTGGGAGCGGGCTTGCTCGCGAAGGCGGCGTGTCAGTCATGCATATATCAACTGACACACCGCCATCGCGAGCAAGCCCGCTCCCACATTTTGATGGGGTTCGCAATTTTAGATTTTATAGATACACAGCTCGGCAGTGGCGCGGATCATTGCCAGCTGCTGCAGCGAGTCTTTGGCAGGTGCGTGATTGGCCTGGGCCAGCCATTGCGGGCATTGCGGGTTGGTGCGCTCCGGGGTGAAGTCCGCCAGCTGTTGCAGCAGGCGTTTTTGCAGCAGGTCCAGTTTAGGGCGGATCTGGCCGACCAGATCCGGGCGTGGGTCATTCGGCGCCTTGCCTTGCAGCTGCCAGTCGGAAAGGTGGGCGTACTGCACCAGTTTGTTCGCCTCGATCTGGGCCGAGAAAAACTGCTCGGCCTGTGCCGGTGCCAGTTTGTAGCTCGGCGCCTGGGCGACGACGCTGGCGATCACGTCCTGCTCCCGTGGGCGGTCTTCGACGGGCTTGTGGCTGTCCCATTTGCTCAGGGCCACCTGGTCGGCAATCGCCAGGCGTTCGGCAATGCTGTCGAGCAGCGGGGCGAGAGTGGGTGGTGCTGCGAATACATTGGCGCTGATGGCCAGCAAGATGAACCCAGTTTTGAGTTTCAAGGCAGATCCCTCTTCTGTAGGAGCGAGCTTGCTCGCGAAGGTCGTTAACGATAACGCGTAAGTATTGAAGAAATGCGGTGCCTTTGAATTTTTCGCGGGAAAGCCCGCTCCCACAGGGTTTTGCGGGCAAAAAAAAGACCTCCCGAAGGAGGCCTTTTTCATCACGCCACGTTAAGCAGCGCTACCGGATCAGCAGCTGTAGTACAGCTCGTATTCCAGTGGGTGTACGAAGGTGCGGACCTTGATTTCTTCTTCGCTTTTCAGGGCGATGTAGGCATCGATAAAGTCGTCGCTGAACACGCCGCCTTTGGTCAGGAACGCACGGCCCTTGTCCAGCTCTTCCAGGGCTTCTTTCAGGCTGCCGCACACTTGTGGGATCTCTTTGGCCTCTTCAGGCGGCAGGTCGTACAAGTTTTTGTCGGCGGCGTCGCCTGGGTGGATCTTGTTCTGGATACCGTCCAGGCCGGCCATGACCAGGGCAGCGAAGGCCAGGTACGGGTTGGCTGCCGGATCCGGGAAGCGGGCTTCGATACGGCGAGCGCGAGGGCTGGACACGTAAGGAATACGGATCGAAGCAGAACGGTTGCGAGCCGAGTAGGCGAGCATTACCGGAGCTTCGAAACCTGGAACCAGACGCTTGTAGGAGTTGGTCGATGGGTTGGTGAAGCCGTTCAGGGCCTTACCGTGCTTGATGATACCGCCGATGAAGTACAGGGCAGTGTCGGACAGGCCGGCATAACCTTCGCCAGCGAAGGTGTTCTTGCCTTCTTTGGCGATGGACAGGTGAACGTGCATACCCGAACCGTTATCGCCGTACAGAGGCTTAGGCATGAAGGTAGCGGTACGGCCGTAGGCATCAGCCACGTTGTGTACGCAGTACTTCAGGGTCTGAACTTCGTCAGCCTTGGCAACCAGGGTGTTGAACTTCACGCCGATTTCGTTCTGGCCGGCAGTCGCCACTTCGTGGTGGTGAACTTCGATGACCAGGCCCATCTCTTCCATGGCGTTGCACATGGAGGTACGGATTTCGTGGTCGTGGTCGAACGGAGGAACCGGGAAGTAGCCGCCTTTGATACCTGGACGGTGGCCTTTGTTGCCGCCTTCCACGTCCTGGTCGGACATCCACGAACCTTGTTCGGAGAAGATCTTGAACATGGAGCCAGAGATGTCGGACTTGAACTTGACCGAATCAAAGATGAAGAATTCTGGTTCCGGGCCTACGAATACGGTGTCGCCGATACCGGTCGACTTCAGGTATTCCTCGGCACGCTTGGCGATCGCACGTGGGTCACGGTCGTAGCCCTGCATGGTCGAAGGCTCGATCACGTCGCAGACGATGATCAAGGTTGGGTCTTCGGTGAACGGGTCGAGTACGGCAGTGCTGTCGTCCGGCATCAGGATCATGTCGGACGCTTCGATGCCTTTCCAGCCGGCAATGGAGGAACCGTCGAACATTTTGCCTTCTTCGAAGAAGGCGTCATCCAGCGCGTCGCGAGCCGGCATGGTCACGTGGTGCTGAGTGCCTTTGGTGTCCGTGAAGCGCAGATCAATCCATTTGACGTCATGATCTTTGATGAGTTGAACCGACTTCGACATAGTGTCCTCCGGGTGGCTTCGGGCTGGGGTAGTGGAGTAGCCCTTAGAATGTGGGTGATGCCGGCGCGAATACTCGACCAAGGCAACCTGCCTCACAAGAGAGCAAATTGCATGCCAGTGCCCCGACATGGGTTTTTTGCCACAAAAACGCCCCTATAAAGGTGCAATCCGCTGAAACGGAAGAAATTGCGCACCGCAATGTAGCGCTTATTTTGGTTTATGACCCGTTTTGGTGCGCGAAAGGTCAGTTGCATATTAACTGGTTAAACCTTGAGCGATTTCCGCTATAATCCGCGCCCCCCTTTTTCGGCTGGGCCTGTGCGCGCTGTTTTCATGAAATTAATCGTTAAAGTCTTCCCCGAGATCACCATCAAGAGCCGACCGGTACGGATGCGTTTCATCCGTCAATTGGCCAAGAACATCCGTGCCGTGCTCCGCGATCTGGACCCGGCTGTGGTGGTGAATGGTGTGTGGGACAATCTCGAGCTGGAAACCCGCCTCACAGACCCCAAGGCCCTGAAGGACATGACCGAGCGCCTGAGCTGCGTGCCGGGCATCGCGCATTTCCTGCAGGTCGACGAGTACCCGCTGGGCGACTTCGACGACATCACCGAAAAGTGCAAGCAGCACTACGGCGATGTGCTGGCAGGCAAGGTGTTTTCAGTGCGTTGCAAACGCGCCGGCAAGCACCCGTTCAGCTCCATGGATGTCGAGAAATACGTGGGCAGCAAGCTGCGTCGCGAGTGCGGCGCTGCCGGAATTTCCCTGAAAGAGCCGCAAATTGAAGTGCGGATGGAAATTCGCGACCAACGGTTGTTTGTGATCCACAGCCAGCACGACAGCATCGGCGGCTACCCGCTGGGTGCCCTGGAACAGACCCTGGTATTGATGTCCGGCGGTTTCGATTCCACTGTCGCGGCCTACCAGATCATGCGCCGCGGGCTGATGAGCCACTTCTGCTTCTTCAACCTGGGCGGGCGTGCACACGAATTGGGCGTGATGGAAGTCGCGCATTACATCTGGAAGAAGTACGGCAGCTCGCAACGGGTGCTGTTTGTCAGCGTACCGTTCGAGGAAGTCCTGGGAGAAATTCTCGGGAAAGTCGATAACAGTCATATGGGCGTAGTATTGAAGCGTATGATGTTACGCGCTGCGTCCCGAATCGCGGATCGGCTGGAAATCGACGCACTGGTCACCGGTGAAGCGATTTCCCAGGTGTCCAGCCAGACCCTGCCGAACCTGTCGTTGATCGACTCTGTGACCGAGAAGCTGGTACTGCGCCCGCTGATCGCCAGTCACAAGCAAGACATCATCGACCTGGCGACCCAGATCGGCACGGCGGATTTCGCCAAGCACATGCCGGAATATTGCGGGGTCATCTCGGTGAACCCCAAGACCCACGCCAAGCGCAACCGCGTGGAGTACGAAGAACAACAGTTCGATATGGCGGTGCTCGAGCGTGCGCTTGAGAACGCCAAGCTGGTGCCGATCGATCGGGTTATCGACGAATTGGGCCAGGATTTGCAGATCGAAGAAGTCAGCGAGGCTCTGGCCGGTCAGATCATCATCGACATCCGTCACCCGGATGTCGCTGAAGACGAGCCGCTGGAAATTGCTGGCATCGACGTACAAACGCTGCCGTTCTATGCATTGAATGCGCGTTTCAAGGAACTGGATGACAGCCGTCAGTACCTGTTGTATTGCGACAAAGGCGTGATGAGTCGCCTGCATGCCCACCATTTGCTCAGTGAGGGGCATGCCAATGTGCGCGTTTATCGACCGAGCTAAGAGCCCGGGGCTGTTTGCCTGTGGCCTGCGTCACCGGCCCCCCGACTCTGCCGTCAAGCTGTAACGGCAAGGCCTGACTCTACTGTTAATCGCTGCCACGACCTGTCAGCACACCGAATCCTCTGATCGAGATACACAAGTGATCGAAAATCTACGCAACATCGCCATCATTGCTCACGTTGACCATGGTAAGACCACCCTGGTAGACAAACTCTTGCGTCAATCCGGCACCCTGGAGCGCAACGAGCTCAACGATGAGCGCGTGATGGACTCCAACGACCAGGAGAAAGAGCGCGGTATTACCATTCTGGCGAAAAACACCGCCATCAACTGGAACGGCTACCACATCAACATCGTGGATACCCCGGGCCACGCCGACTTCGGCGGCGAAGTTGAACGCGTAATGTCGATGGTTGACTCCGTTCTGCTGCTGGTTGACGCTCAAGACGGCCCTATGCCGCAAACCCGTTTCGTGACCAAGAAGGCTTTCGAAGCCGGCCTGCGTCCGATCGTGTGCATCAACAAGGTTGACCGTCCAGGCGCGCGTCCGGACTGGGTTCTGGACCAGATCTTCGACCTGTTCGACAACCTGGGTGCCACCGAAGAACAGCTGGACTTCAAAGTCGTCTACGCCTCGGCCCTGAACGGCATTGCCGGTCTGGAACACACCGACATGGCTGAAGACATGACCCCGCTGTACCAGTCGATCGTCGACAACGTACCGGCTCCGAAAGTTGACCGTGAAGGCCCGTTCCAGATGCAAATCTCGGCACTGGACTACAACAGCTTCCTGGGTGTTATCGGTGTTGGCCGTATCGCTCGTGGTAGCGTCAAGCCGAACACTCCGGTGGTCGCCATCGGCGCCGACGGCAAGAAGCGCAACGGTCGTATCCTGAAGCTGATGGGTCACCACGGCCTGCACCGCATCGACGTTGAAGAAGCGTTTGCCGGTGACATCGTGTGTGTGAGCGGTATGGACTCGCTGTTCATCTCCGACACCCTGTGCCAGCCGGACAACGTCGAGGCGATGAAGCCTCTGACCGTTGACGAGCCAACCGTTTCCATGACCTTCCAGGTAAACGACTCGCCTTTCTGCGGTAAAGAAGGCAAGTTCGTGACTTCCCGTAACATCAAGGAACGTCTGGACAAAGAGCTGCTGTACAACGTTGCTCTGCGCGTTGAAGAAGGCGACTCGGCTGACAAGTTCAAGGTTTCCGGCCGTGGTGAGCTGCACCTCTCGGTACTGATCGAAACCATGCGTCGCGAAGGCTTCGAAATGGGCGTTGGTCGTCCTGAAGTGATCATCCGTCAGGTTGACGGCGTGAAGCAGGAACCGTTTGAAAACGTCACCATCGACACCCCTGAAGAATCCCAGGGCAAGGTCATGGAAGAGATGGGCCTGCGTAAGGGCGACCTGACCAACATGGTGCCGGATGGCAAAGGCCGTGTGCGTCTGGAATACAACATCCCTGCTCGTGGTCTGATCGGTTTCCGTAACCAGTTCCTGACCCTGACCAACGGTGCTGGCATCCTGACCTCGATCTTCGATCGCTACGACACCATGAAGTCCGGCGACATGTCCGGTCGTCAGAACGGTGTTCTGGTATCGGTAGAAACCGGCAAGGCGCTGACCTACTCCCTGGAAACCCTCCAGGCGCGTGGCAAGCTGTTCGTTGAACACGGTCAAGAGATCTACAACGGTCAGATCGTTGGCCTGAACAGCCGTGACAACGACATGGGCGTCAACCCAACCAAAGGCAAGAAGCTCGACAACATGCGTGCTTCGGGTAAAGACGAAACCATCGCTCTGGTTCCACCTGTTCGCTTCACCCTGGAACAGGCTCTGGAATTCATCCAGGACGACGAGCTGTGCGAAGTTACGCCTAAGTCGATCCGCCTGCGTAAGAAGATCCTGGACGAAGGCGAGCGTACCCGCGCTGCCAAGAAAGCCAAGAACTGAGTTAACTCAGGCTGAATGAAAAACGCCCCCGGTCGAAAGGCCGGGGGCGTTTTTTTATGCCTGCAATATCTGTAGTGACTGTGCGGGCCCCTTCGCGAGCAAGCCCGCTCCCACATTCGACCGCGTTTTCTCAGGATGAGTAAGGTCAAGTGTGGGAGCGGGCTTGCTCGCGAAAGCGGTAGTTCAGGTAATAAGAATCTGGATCAGAACTTGTCGAGGGTCTTGAACCTGGTCTCGCGCACCACTTCCTTCGGCTTGTACGCGCAATACCCCGGGCGCGGCCCGATTTTCGGGTGATTGCGGCAAGTATCCGGGCGCTTGTCATAAATAGTGCAGAAGCGGCTCTTACGATCCAGGTACAGGCAATCGTTGTTGCTCATGCGCTGCAGGGTGAAGATCTCGGATTTGGCGTTGAAGCGCTCGACGATGCCTTCCTTCTGCAAGCGCTTGGCGATGTTCTTCGGCGGGTCGCCACGCTCGAACTCATCGACGATGCCGATGCGGATCAGGTCCTTGATCTTCACCTCAACCGGCAGGGTGCAGCAGCTCGACACACAGCCGCCACACATATGGCTTGAGTATTTCTGCCAGGTCTCGAGACGGTCGAGTTCCGCGGCGGCGATCAGTTGAGGCTTCATCAGGTTTCCAAGAGGGGTGTTATCCGGCGCGGGATCATACCGGAACTGGTGGTTTTTTGAACAATATCTTCCAGCTTTCAGCTCGAAGGCTGTGCCGGGCCACAAACGGGCACGGCCCCTGCATCAAATTCCCGCAAAGGTGAATGAGTTAAAAAACTGCCGAACCAGAGCGTCTACCGTCTGTCAGACCGTCTAGGCTCTAGCAACTCCTTCTATCTCGCCCGAGGTCGCATCGATGTCTCAGGAACCGCTTGTACGAGAAGCAGAGGTAGCCGCATTTCGCGATGCCGTCTTGACCAAACTTACCTATGCGGTGGGCAAGGACCCCGATCACGCCTTCGACCACGATTGGTTTGAAGCCATCGCACTGGCCGCCCGCGACCACATGGTCGACCACTGGATGGACCACACGCGGCACATCTACCGCAAGGGACAGAAGCGGGTCTATTACCTCTCGCTGGAATTCCTGATCGGCCGTCTGCTCTACGACAGCCTGAGCAACCTTGGCTTGCTGGACGTGGCCCGTGAGGCCATGAGCGAGTTGGGTGTGGACATGGAGCGCATTCGCCTGCTGGAGCCCGACGCGGCCCTGGGCAACGGTGGCCTTGGCCGCCTGGCGGCCTGCTTCATGGAAAGCATGTCGACCCTGGGCATCGCCGGCCATGGCTATGGCATTCGGTATGAGCACGGGCTGTTTCGCCAGGCGATTGTCGATGGCTGGCAGCAGGAGCAAACCGAACGCTGGCTGGATTTCGGCAACCCCTGGGAGTTCGAGCGCGCCGAAGTGATCTACCCGATCGGCTTTGGCGGTGGTGTGGAAACCGTGCTGGATGCGTCCGGCAAGTCGATCCAGGTCTGGTCGCCGAATGAAACCGTACGCGCGGTGGCGTATGACACCCCGGTCGTCGGCTGGCGCGGCGCCAGCGTCAACACCCTGCGCTTGTGGCGCGCCCGGGCCGTCGAAGACCTGCACCTGGAACGTTTCAACGCCGGTGACCACCTGGGCGCTGTCGCCGAAGTGGCCCGCGCCGAAAGCATCTCCCGAGTGCTTTACCCGGCCGATAGCACCGAAGCAGGGCAGGAGCTGCGCCTGCGCCAGGAGTACTTCTTCGTCTCCGCCTCGTTGCAGGATCTGCTGCGTCGCCACAAGAACATGCACGGCTCGGTATTGAGCCTGGGCGAGCACGCGGCCATCCAGCTCAACGACACTCACCCCTCGATCGCGGTGGCCGAGTTGATGCGTCAGTTGGTGGACCTGCACGACATCCCGTGGGATGCCGCCTGGGACGTCACCGTCGAAACGCTGTCGTACACCAACCACACCTTGCTCCCCGAGGCGTTGGAAACCTGGCCGGTCGGCCTGATGGAGCGCATGCTGCCGCGGCACATGCAGATCATCTACCTGATCAACGCCCAGCATATCGACTCGCTGCGGGCCAAGGGCATCCATGACTTCGACGTGCTGCGTGCCGTCTCGCTGATCGAAGAAGACAACGGTCGCCGCGTACGCATGGGCAACCTGGCGTTCCTCGGCTCCCACAGTGTCAACGGCGTATCCGGCCTGCACACGCAACTGATGCGCAGCACGGTGTTCTCCGAACTGCACAAGCTCTACCCGGACCGCATCAACAACAAAACCAACGGCATTACCTTCCGCCGCTGGCTGTACCAGGCCAACCCCAAGCTCACGGCGATGCTGGTGGAAGCACTGGGCCCGGACGTGCTGGATAACCCCGAACAGCGCCTGGCAGACCTGGAACCGTTTGCCGAGAAGCAAGCCTTTCGCAAGGCCTTCGCCGAACAGCGCCTGCACAGTAAGCGGGCACTGGCCGACATCATTCACGAGCGCCTGGGGATTTCGGTCAACCCGGCGGCGATGTTCGATGTGCAGGTCAAGCGGATCCACGAGTACAAGCGCCAGCTGCTGAACCTGATGCACACCGTCGCGCTGTACCAGGCGATCCGGGCCGAGCCGGGCACCGACTGGGTGCCGCGGGTGAAGATCTTCGCCGGCAAGGCCGCGGCCAGCTATCACCAGGCCAAGCTGATCATCAAGCTGACCAACGACATCGCCCGTACCGTTAACAACGACCCTACCGTGCGCGGGTTGCTCAAGGTGGTATTCCTGCCCAACTACAACGTGAGCCTGGCGGAAAGCATCATTCCGGCGGCCGACTTGTCGGAGCAGATTTCCACCGCCGGCTTTGAAGCCTCGGGCACCAGCAACATGAAATTCGGCCTCAACGGCGCGCTGACCATCGGCACCATGGACGGCGCCAACGTCGAGATGCACGAGCGCGTGGGTGCCGACCACATGTTCATCTTCGGCCTCAGCGCCCAGCAGGTGGAAGCGCGCAAACACGCGGGCGAGTTCAACGCCGGGCCAGAGATCGCCGCGTCCCATCGCTTGAATGATGTGCTGCAAGCGATTCGTGGCGGGGTGTTCTCACCGGATGATCCGGGCCGTTATGCCGGGTTGGTGGATTCGCTGATCGACTACGACCGCTTCCTGGTCTGTGCCGACTTCGATTCCTACTGGGATGCCCAGGCGCGGGTCGAGGCCCATTGGCACGACTCCAAGGAATGGTGGCGTTCGGCGGTGCTCAATACCGCGCGCATGGGCTGGTTCTCGTCGGACCGGACCATCCGCGAATACGCGACGGAAATCTGGAAAGCGTTGGATTAGACACCGCAATACAAAATGTGGGAGCGGCGGTGCGACGATTCGACTTGCTCGCGAAGGCGGTGGATCAGTCACAAATTTTTCGACTGATCCACCGCCTTCGCGAGCAAGCCCGCTCCCACATGGGGTCCGTGTCGATATACTGAGCATCGCCTTTGCCCGCTTCGGGCTGCTTAGGGATATCGACCATGCAATGGATTTTCATGCTGATTGGCCTGGTGCTCGGCTGGACACTCGACGAGTCGTTCAGTGATGCGGGCATTGGTGCGCTGCTCGGTTTGGGCATTGGCCAGGCGATTCGCCTGTCGATGCTCGCCTCGCGTACGGAGGAACAAGGCCGTCAGCTGGAGTCTGCCCGCAACGCCCTGAAAGTGGTCGAGCAACGCCTGGCCTTGCTGGAAAGCCCTGCCGCCGTTGAAACCGCCGGACCTGTGTTTGTCGAAGAGCCGCTGCCGGTAGCGGCGCCGCCTGAACTCGTCTGGGAATTACCCGCCGAACTGGAACCTGCCTACTCAAGTGTGGTGGCCGAACCCAGCCAGCCATTGCCGGCTGATGTGTGGCGGGCGGAACCGAGCGCGAAAATCCCTGAACAACCTGCCGCGCCTGCGGTGCCTCGCGGCCCCAACTTTATCGAGCGCGCAATCAGCGGTGCCCGCAACTGGCTGTTCGGTGGCAACACCGTGCTGCGGGTCGGCGTGGTGTTGTTGTTCCTCGGCCTGGCCTTCCTGCTGCGCTATGCCACTGAAGGCATGGTGGTGCCAATCGAGTTGCGTTACGCAGGTGTCGCCGGTTGCGCATTGGCACTGCTGGGCCTGGGTTGGTGGCTGCGGCTGCGCAACAGTAATTACGGGTTGATGCTGCAGGGCACCGGCATTGCGGTGTTGTACCTCACGGTGTTCGCCGCGATGCGCCTGCACCCGCTGCTCGACCCCGGCGCGGCACTCGGCTTGCTGGTGGCGGTCACCGTTTTCTCGGCGATCCTGGCGATTACCCAGGACGCCCTCGGCCTGGCCTGCGCCGCTGCACTCGGCGGTTTTGCGGCACCAATCCTCACGTCCACTGGCGCCGGCAACCATGTGGCGCTGTTCAGCTATTTCGCCCTGCTAAACGCAGGCATTCTCGCCATCGCCTGGTTCAAGGCCTGGCGCCTGCTCAATTTGATCGGTTTTGTCGGCACCTTCGGCATCGGCTTCGCCTGGGGCATGCGCTCCTATACAACGGAGCTGCTGTGGAGCACCGAGCCGTTCCTGATTCTATTTTTCCTGATGTACCTGGGCATCGGCCTGTTGTTCGCCCGGCGCAAGTTGCTGGAGATGCGCGACGCGCCGGACGATGACAGCCGTGGCGCGTTGCTGCGCTGGTCGGCGGCCAAGGGCGATTATGTCGACGGCAGCATGCTGTTCGGTCCGCCGCTGGTGGGCTTCGGTTTGCAGTTTGCGCTGGTGCAGCACCTGGAATTTGCCGCTGCGTTCAGCGCGCTGGCCCTGGGCATCATCTATATGGGCCTGGCTCGTTTGCTGAGTGGCGGGCGCGCTTTGCTGCTGGCGGAAACCTGCCTGGCGCTGGGTGTGATCTTCGCCAGCCTGGCGATTCCGTTGGGCCTCGACGCACGCTGGACCGCGGCGGCCTGGGCCGTGGAAGGCGCCGGGATTTTCTGGCTCGGCCTGCGTCAGCAGCGGCCTTTGGCACGGGCGTTTGGCTTGCTGTTGCAAGTCGGTTCGGCGCTGGCGTTCCTCAGCGAATTGCGGATTGGCGAGACCAGCCTGCTGGACGGTGCACCCTTGGGTGCGTTGTTGCTGGGGGCGGCCTTGCTGTTCAGTTTCGACCAGTTGCGCAAGGCGCCGGTGGAGCACGCGGCGCAGTGGGAGCGTCGAGGTTTGCCGGTATTGGCCTGCGTCGGCCTTGGCTTCTTGTACCTGCTCGCACCGTTGCTGCTGTGGACCCAAGGCACGGCCATCAGTTGGGCGCTTGCCGGTCTTGCGACCTTGCTGGTGGGCCTGCGCATCGGCTCGCGTACGTTCCTCTTCACCGCGTTTGCCGTGCAACTGCTGGGTGGCGCGCTGTTCCTGCTGCGCCTGCAAGCGGGGGCTGATTCAGGCGCGGTGTTCAGTGCGGGCTGGAGCGGCTTGCTCACCGCATCGCTGATTGGCCTGGCATTGATCGGCGGCATGCTGCTGGCCGCGCGGGACACCATGGTGCGCAGCGATATGCGGTTGTTGCGTGGCCTGTCGGTGGTGTTGCTCGCCGGGTTGGTGCTGATCAACCTGGCGGTGCTGTTTGTGCTGCCGTGGGAGACTGCCAGCGGCGTGTGGGCGGCCAGTGGTTTGTTGATCATCTGGCTGAGCCTGTACCTGCAACAGCGCGTCAGTTTTGTCTTCGGGTTGTTGCTGCAAGTGATCGGCGGCGCTTCGTTCCTGATCGCGGTGCCGGACCTGCTCGGGCCGCTGACCAGCGAGGGTTTGCGTCCTTTGGGCCATAGCGGTTTCTGGACGCCAATGGTGCTCGGGCTGGCGGCGCTGGTCGGTGCCTGGCGCTTGCAGCGCAGGCCTCATGCGCCGGTGTTCGAGGCGTTGAGTTTGCAGCGGCTGTCCGACGTGCTGCTGGTGTGGGGTGCGGGTTGGTGGACGCTGGCGTTGGTCAGCGAAGTGCTGCGTTTTGCACCGTCGATGCTGCAAGGCACCTGGCTGTTGGCGGTAGCGGCGGTGAGTGTGGCGATCTGGGCGGTATTGGCCCTGAGGCTGCAATGGGCGTCGCTGGGCTTGCTGTGCACGCTGTTGATGCCGGCGGTGGGCGTGGTGTTGCTGGGCGCGTTGGGCTCGCGTTATCACCCGGCGGCGAACTTCGCCTGGCTGGCTTGGGCGGCGGTGTTTGCGGTGCACTTCGTGTCGCTGCGACGCCTGGCTTCGGTCATTCCGGAGAAAGCCCTGAGCGCCGCGCATGTGCTTGGTTGCTGGCTGCTGATCGGCGTGCTGGCGCTGGAGCTGCGCTACGGCCTGTTGCTGCTGTCCGAGGAATACAACGCCTGGCGCTGGCTGGGCTGGGCGATCCTGCCGAGCCTATACCTGGTGCTGGCCGCCGCGCCACGCAGTTGGCCGTGGCCGGTGTCGGCGTACCCGCGCGAGTACCGGTTGTATGCCGCGTTGCCGCTGGCGGTGTTGATGCTCGGCTGGTTCTGGCTGGCGAATATCTTCAGCGACGGCACCGCCGAGCCGCTGCCGTATGTGCCGCTGCTTAACCCGCTGGATATTGGATTGCTATTCGCGCTGTTGGGTGTGTACCTGTGGTCCCGCAGTGCCGCACCGCAACGCGGGCCGCGCGCCGAACTGGTCGCCCAGGCGGTCTCCGGTGTCTCGTTGTTCGCCTTCTTTACTGCGCTGGTGATGCGCACGGCTCATCACTGGGGTGGCGTGCCGTTCCATCTGGATGCGTTGCTGGAGTCGATGCTGGTGCAGGCCGGGCTGTCGATCGTGTGGACCCTGATTGCCCTGAGCCTGATGATCGGCGGCCATCTGCGTCACCGGCGTGAGGTGTGGCTGATCGGTGCGGCATTGATTGCCGTCGTGGTGGCCAAATTGTTCTTCGTCGAATTGAGCAACCGCGGCGGGCTGGCGCGGATCGTATCGTTTATCGGTGTGGGCGGGCTGTTGCTGGTGGTGGGCTATTTCGCCCCGCTGCCCCCCAAGCGCCCCGAGCCGGTGGTTGAAACTGAAGGAGTGGCCTCTTGATGGGCAAGCTGAGTGTGGCGCTGTTGGGGTTGTGCACGACGTTATCGGCCTGGGCCCAGGAGACGCCCGCCGATTTCACCACGCGGGTGCCGCTGACGGTCAGTGGCGAAGGCCCGTGGTACCGCCTGGAACTGCCGCTGGCGGTGCAATTGAGCGCCCGTCAGGCCGACCTGAGTGATGTGCGGGTGTTCAACGCCGCTGGCGAGCCCCAGGCTTACGCGCTGGCGCGGCAGTCGGCGCAAAGCACCGAAAGCCGCAGCCTGTCCAACGTGAAGTGGTTCCCATTGTACGCTGCGGCTGACTCCTCCGAAGCCGTGCCCAGCGTGCGTGTGCAATCCACGTCCACCGGCACGCTGGTGCAAGTGCAGCCGCCGAGCCAACTGGAGGCCGGCGAAGAAGTGCTGCGCGGCTGGCTGCTCGATGCGAGTGCGATCAAGGCACCGTTGCAGCAACTGATCCTCGATTGGACGAGCGAGCGCGACGGCTTCCAGCGTTTCAGCATCGAAGCCAGCGACGACTTGCAGCACTGGCGCGCGTGGGGCGAAGGGCAGGTGGCGCGGTTGTCGTTTGCCGATGAGCGCGTCGAGCAGCATGAAGTGAGTTTGCCGGGGCAGTCGGCGCGGTATCTGCGTCTGCTGTGGAAAGGCCAGGCGGCACCGGCGCTGACGTCGGCGCAGTTGGAGAGTGTCAGCGCCCACAACCTGCCGTTGCCGCTGGTGTGGTCGCAGCCGTTGTCGGGCAGCCGGCTCAAGGCCGGGGAATACAGCTGGCAGTTACCCAACGCACTGAACGTCGAACGCTTGCGAATCGACTTGAGCCAACCCAACAGCCTGGCGCCGGTCACCTTGTCGGGCCGCCGGGAAAGTAATCAGGCCTGGCAGCCCATGAGCAGCGGTTTGCTCTACCGGTTGACACAAAATGGCCAGGACGTTTTACAGAACGAACTGCAGTTGCCGGGCCAGGCTGTTGCGCAGCTCAAGCTCGACGTGGACGAGCGTGGGGGTGGCCTGGGCGTGGAGGCGCCGACCTTGAGCTTTGCGGTGCGGGCCACGCAGTTGGTGTTCCTGGCGCGGGGCGAGCCACCGTTCACCCTTGTGCTCGGCAATCCGTCGGTGAAAGGCGCGAACTTGCCGCTGTCGACCCTGATTCCGGACTACAGCGCCGAACGTCTCGCGGGGCTTGGGCAGGCCAAGGTGGCGGGCGAGGCGGTGGTCACATCGGCTGCGGTCGCGGCCCCGGTTGTTGCCGGGCCGAACTGGAAAAAGCTCGGTCTTTGGGCCGTGCTGCTGCTCGGTGTGGCGGCCCTGGGCGCCATGGCCTACAGTTTGCTGCGCAAGCCACCGGTGGCACGTTAAATAAAGTCCATGAACTCTATTGGGTTTAAATCCTCTGATAGGAGGAAATACGCCCCGACTCGCGTTAAACTGCGCGGGTTTTTAGCCCCCCATTTCCGGAGCCTTCCATGTCCCGCGTTACCCTGAGTCGCTATTTGATCGAGCAGACCCGCAGCAACAACACGCCTGCCGATCTGCGCTTCCTTATCGAAGTGGTGGCGCGTGCTTGCAAGGAAATCAGCCACGCCGTGTCCAAAGGCGCGCTGGGTGGTGTCCTGGGCAGCATGGGCACTGAAAACGTACAAGGCGAAGTGCAGAAGAAGCTTGACGTGATCTCCAACGAAATCCTGCTCGAAGCCAACGAGTGGGGCGGTCACCTGGCCGGCATGGCGTCCGAAGAAATGGACAATGCCTACCAGATCCCGGGCAAATACCCGAAAGGCGCGTACCTGCTGGTATTCGACCCACTGGACGGTTCGTCGAACATCGACATCAACGCGCCAGTCGGCACCATTTTCTCGGTACTGCGTTGCCCGAACGAATACCTGAGCCAGAACGAAGCCCTGAACGAAAAGGCCTTCCTGCAGCCGGGCACCGAGCAGGTAGCTGCCGGTTACGCGATCTACGGCCCACAGACCATGCTGGTGCTGACCCTGGGCGACGGCGTCAAGGGCTTCACCCTGGACCGCGAAATGGGCAGCTTCGTGCTCACCCACGAAGACATCACCATTCCTGCGTCCACCCAGGAATTTGCAATCAACATGTCCAACCAGCGTCACTGGGAAGAGCCGGTTACCCGCTACGTGGGCGAGTTGATGGCCGGCGAGGAAGGCCCGCTGAAGAAGAACTTCAACATGCGCTGGGTGGCTGCGATGGTTGCCGACGTGCACCGCATCCTGACCCGTGGTGGCCTGTTCATGTACCCACGCGACAGCCGCGAGCCGTCCAAGCCAGGCAAGCTGCGCCTGATGTACGAAGCCAACCCGATGTCGTTCCTGGTTGAGCAGGCGGGCGGTGCGTCCACCGACGGCCACCAGCGCATCCTCGACATCCAGCCTGAAGGCCTGCACCAGCGCGTAGCGGTGTTCCTGGGTTCGAAGGAAGAAGTTGAGCGTGTGACCGGCTACCACAAGGCGTAAGTCCTTGCGGTAAGCAAAAGCCCCGAAACGTTTCAGCGTTTTCGGGGCTTTTTTGTTTTCGCTCGTCGGGAACCAGACACCTCTTTTCCCTTCTAAGCTTCTGGCAGACCCCCAAGCTGCTTCGTCTCTCCAGGAGTTTTTCCATGTCGTTACGCCGTCTCGCCCTGTTGTCGTTTTGCGTGCTTCTGGCCGCTTGCAGCAAGGTCACTCAAGAAAATTACGCAAAACTGTCGGCCGGCATGCCAAAGGCCGAGGTGGAGTCGTTGTTGGGCAAGCCGACTGATTGTTCTGGCGCGCTGGGTATGTCCAGTTGCACCTGGGGCGATAAAAACAGCTTTATCAGCGTGCAATATGCCGGTGACAAAGTACTGATTTTTTCCGGGCAAGGCCTGAAGTAAACCGGGGCGAAAGCCTGCGGGAGAAAAACAACATGATGCGTTTCGTTCTATACCTCTGCGCCAGCCTGTTTTTGGCGGGCTGCGCCAGCCATTCTGGCGATGATCTGCAACCCAAGACTGTTGGCAGCGTCAACCTCAAGCGTTACCAGGGCACCTGGTATGAGTTGGCCCGTTTGCCGATGTACTTCCAGCGCAATTGTGCGCAGTCCGAAGCCCGCTACACGCTGTTGCCCGATGGCAACATGTCGGTGTTCAACCGCTGCCTGACCCCAGAGTGGAAGTGGCAGGAAGCCAAGGGCACCGCAACGCCGCAGGTCGCCGGCAAGACCGACAAACTGTGGGTCGAATTCAATAACTGGTTCACCTCGCTGTTGCCGGGCGTGGCCAAGGGCGATTACTGGGTGCTGTACGTCAGCGATGACTACAAGACCGCCATTGTCGGCAGCCCGAGCCGGCGCTACATGTGGTTGCTGTCGCGCACGCCGACGGTCAGCGCCGACACCCGCGAAGACCTGCTGAGCAGGGCGCGGCAGCAGGGGTATGACACCACGCGTTTGATCTGGCGTACGTCGGACAAGCAGATGGCGAAGACCTCGCAGTAATACGAAACAGCGCCAATCCAATGTGGGAGCGGGCTTGCTCGCGAAGGCGGTGTGACAGTCACCAGATGTATTGACTGATCCACTGCTTTCGCGAGCAAGCCCGCTCCCACATTTGTTATGTGTCGTCTGTCAGCCCAGCAAATCCCGCAAGACCTGGGTAAACGCCCGGCTGTTGTCTTCTTCGGCGGCGTGATGCCCGTCGCGCACCACCCACTTCCCGTTGACCAGCACATCGCGCACCTGGCGATCACCACCGGCAAACAACCAGCGATTGAGGATCCCGTCTTCGTTCGCTGTCGCCAGGTACGGATCGTTGCCGTCCAGCACCAGCCAGTCCGCACGCTTGCCAACTTCCAGGCGCCCAATCGGCTGCCCCAACGCTTCGGCACCGCCGTCCAGCGCGGCATCGAACAGCGTACGCCCAACCATCGGCTGATCGCCGCGATACAGCCGGTTGCGCCGCTGGTCCCGCAGCCGCTGCCCATATTCCAGCCAGCGCAATTCTTCCACCACGCTCAGCGATACATGGCTGTCGGAACCAATCCCCATGCGCCCGCCCTGGGCCAGGAAGTCCACCGCCGGGAAAATCCCGTCGCCCAGGTTGGCTTCAGTGGTCAGGCACAACCCGGCAATCGCCCGGCTCCTGGCCATCAACGTCACTTCTTCCGGATTGGCGTGGGTGGCGTGCACCAGGCACCAGCGCTGATCCACTTCAACATGGTCATACAACCATTGCAGCGGGCGCTGGCCGCTCCAGGCCAGGCAGTCGTCGACTTCCTTCTGCTGCTCGGCGATGTGGATATGCACCGGGCACGCCTTGTCGCTGGCGGCCAGCACTTCGCTGATCTGTTGCGGTGTGACGGCGCGCAGCGAGTGGAAACACAGGCCCAGCCGTTGTGCCGGTTGCGCGGCCAGAATCGGTTGCAGGCGTGATTGCAGGCTCAGGTAATTTTCGGTGCTGTTGATAAAGCGGCGCTGGCCTTCATTGGGGGCCTGGCCGCCGAAACCGGAGTGGCTGTAGAGCACCGGCAACAACGTCAGGCCGATACCGCTGCTGGCGGCCGCCTGGCTGATTTGCCGCGACAGCTCCGCAGGGTCGGCATAGGTCTGGCCGCTGACGTCGTGATGCACGTAGTGAAATTCGGCCACCGAGGTGTAGCCGGCCTTGAGCATTTCGATATACAACTGGCGCGCGATGACCTGCAACTGGTCGGGGCGGATCTTGCCGACCATCCGATACATCAGGTCGCGCCAGGTCCAGAAACTGTCATTCGGGTTGCCGGCCACTTCCGCCAGCCCGGCCATCGCGCGCTGGAAAGCGTGGGAATGCAGGTTCGGCATGCCCGCCAGCACGGGGCCCCTGAGCCGTTCGGCACCGTCTGCACTGGCGTTGGGCTCAACCTTGGTCAGCAGGCCATCGGCGCTGACTTCAAGACGTACATCGTTGGCCCATCCATTAGGCAGCAGCGCGCGTTCGGCAAAGAAAGCGGACATGATTCAGGCACCCCAGTCGTGTGTTTATTTGTATATACATATACAGACGTTTGCCTGCTCGGTAAACTCCGGCAAGCTATGCTTCTTTTTCACCTACAAGGATTTCCTGTGTCGACTCCGCCCGCCAAGTCTCCACTGGCTGCCCACATGGACGAAAGTCCGGCGCCCTTGTACGCCCGCGTCAAACAGATGATCAGCCAGCAGATTCTCAACGGCAACTGGCCGCCGCATTATCGCGTGCCTTCGGAGAGCGAACTGGTCAACCAGTTGGGCTTCAGCCGCATGACCATCAACCGCGCCCTGCGCGAGTTGACTGCCGAAGGCCTGCTGGTACGCATGCAAGGTGTGGGCACCTTTGTCGCCGAGCCCAAGAGCCAGTCGGCGCTGTTTGAAGTGCACAACATTGCCGATGAGATCGCCTCCCGCGGTCATCGCCATACGTGCAAGGTCATTACCCTCGGTGAAGAAGCCGCCGGCTCCGAGCGCGCCGTCGCGCTGGAAATGCGCGAAGGCGGGCGGGTGTTCCACTCGTTGATCGTGCACTACGAAAACGACATTCCGGTGCAAATCGAAGACCGTTTCGTCAACGCCCTGGTAGCACCGGAATACCTGCAGCAGGATTTCACCCAGCAAACGCCCTATGCCTACCTCAACCAGGTGGCGCCGCTGACCGAAGGCGAGCACGTGGTCGAGGCGATCCTGGCCGACGCCGACGAATGCAAGCTGCTGCAAATCGAAACCAGCGAGCCGTGCCTGCTGATTCGCCGCCGCACCTGGTCTGGCCGCCAGCCGGTCACGGCCGCACGTTTGATCCACCCCGGTTCCCGTCATAGCCTGGAAGGACGTTTCAGTAAATGAGTTCGATGAAAGTCTGGCGCGCTACCGATTACATTCGCATGCCGTGGAAAAACGGTGGCGGCAGCACTGAAGAAATCACCCGTGACGCGGGGGAGGGCCTGGACGGTTTCGGCTGGCGCCTGTCGATTGCCGATATCGCCGAGTCGGGCGGGTTCTCCACCTTTGCCGGGTACCAGCGCATTATCACCGTGCTGCAAGGCTCGGGCATGGTGCTGACGGTGGATGGCGAGGAACAACTCGGGTTGTTACCGCTGCAGCCATTCCCGTTCAAGGGTGACAGCCAGGTGTCCTGCCGTTTGATCGGCGGGCCGATCCGCGATTTCAACCTCATCTATTCGCCGCAGCGCTATCAAGCGCGGTTGCAATGGATGGACGGCACGCAGCGTTTCTTCAGTGCCGCGCACACCGTGCTGGTGTTCAGCGTGGCCGATGAAGTGAAGGTGCTCGGTGAGCGGCTGAACCGTCACGACTGCCTGCAACTGGACGGTAACACCGGCCTGCTGGATGTCAGTGTGACTGGCCGTTGCTGCGTTATCGAATTGACTGCCGCCGCCTGAACAGGTGGGGGTTTCTTCCCCCACATTTTGTTTCCCTCTTCCCGCACCAACTTGTTACCGAACGCCCCAGCATGGCGCAAAGCCCTGCCTCGATGACAAGTGTTCCGCACTGTAAAAATCCCCCGTAAGAAAATTCATCATGCTGCGAAGCCTTGTTTTCCAAGGCTTCCACCCTCGTCCCGAAAAAATCTTCAAACCTTGCGCGCAAAGTTGGCCGCTTGATTGCATATGCTTGTATGTACAAG
>NZ_JACAPJ010000003.1:310230-428924 GCF_013385765.1 Pseudomonas sp. C8002 | reverse complement strand
GGCGTTTGTAAAAAGTGACCCGCTGTAAGAGCGGAACCCTAAGTGGCCGTTACCGAAGAAACGGATATGTACCCAAAACCAAACCCAACCTTAAGGATTCCGAACACTCAAAAGACTCATCAACCCCGCCAACGGAAAATCCCCCTCCAACTCCGCCAAACTCGCCGTACTCATAGCCTGCGGCTGCCGAAAATGCCCATGCTGCAAATAACTGATCAGCCCCCCCACAAACGGCTGATGACTGACCAACAACACATCATCGTCATTATCGAGATGCTTGAGCACCTCCAGCGGATTACTCTCGGGCGTCAACCAAGGCACAGTGCGGATCTCAGGCTCAAACCCCAACGCCTCCCGCACCAACTGCGCCGTCTGCTGCGCCCGCACATACGGACTGGCAATAATCGCCCGCACAGGCTGCCCAATCAGATGCCCCGCACTGCGCAAAACCTCATCGCGCCCATGGGCCGTCAAATTACGCTCAGCATCCGTACGCGCATGCCCCTCGGCCTCACCGTGACGCAACACCCACACCTTCATAGCTTGGGTTCCTCATCACGCACAGGATGCGGCGCCGGCGGCACACTGTGGGCAGCCTCACCTTCCGGCGCACGCGGCGTCGGCCAATCAGCAAACGGCCAAGGCTTCTGATCACTGTGAAAGCTGCCAAACCGCCCAATCTGCGCCAAAAACTGACTCAAACTGTCACCAAAATTCATCAGCCCCAGGTTCGGCGCGCCGTACACCAACCGGTAAACCAGCTGCACTACCACCAGCGCCCCCAGCAGAAACTGCGCCACTTGCCACACCAGGGCAAACACCAGCATCCACAGCACACGCAGGCCAATGGATTCGTACTTGGGAGCTGCTTTCGGATCATTCATGATGCGTTCCTCAGTTGAAACCACTGGTGGAAATAAAGTCGACATCGGTCTTCGGCTCGGCCCGCATCAGCAACTCGATGACCTGGTTCAAGGTGCGCCCTTCAAACAGGATCGCGTGCAAACCGGCGACCAGCGGCATGTACACGCCGACTTCCTGAGCCTTGGCCTTCAGCACCTTCAGGGTGTTGACGCCTTCCGCCACTTCGCCCAAACGCGTCACGGCGTCTTCCAGGCTCAAGCCCTGGCCAAGGGCAAAACCGACCTGATAGTTGCGGCTTTTCGGTGACGAGCAGGTGACGATCAGGTCGCCCACACCCGCCAGGCCAAGGAAGGTCATCGGGTTGGCGCCCTGATTGACCGCAAACCGGGTCATCTCGGCCAGGGCGCGAGTGATCAGCATGCTCTTGGTGTTTTCACCCATGCCCAGCGCAACCGCCATGCCGGCGATGATCGCGTAGACGTTCTTCAACGCCCCGCCCAGCTCGACGCCGAAACGGTCGGCACTGGCGTACACGCGGAAGGTGCGACCGTGCAGCACCTCCTGCACCCGCTCGCAGAGTTCTTCGTCTTCACTGGCGATCACCGTGGCAGTCAGCGCGTGCTCAGCCACTTCCCGCGCCAGGTTCGGCCCGGACAACACGCCAATCCGCGCTTCGGGGGCGATTTCTTCAAGGATCTCGCTCATCAACTTGAAGGTGTGCGCCTCAATGCCCTTGGTCAGGCTCACCAGCAGCTTGCCCGCCAGCCGCTCGGCATGGGGTGCAAGCACCGAACGCAAAGCGCTGGAGGGCAGCGCGACGAAGCACAGGTCGCATTCGTCCAGCGTCGCCTGTAAATCAGTCACCGGCTCCACGGCCGGCAGAATCTTGATGCCTTTAAGGTAACGGGGGTTTTCCCGGTTGACCCGAATGGCTTCGGCTTGCTCGGGGTCACGCATCCATTGGCGCACCCGGTGACCATTTTCAGCCAGCAGATTAGCCACGGCGGTACCAAAACTTCCGCCTCCCAGGACCGCAATAGGGCGCTGTTCAGTCATATGCAATCCGTTAATCCATAGCAGTGGCGATGGCCGCATTATACGGAGCGACCCGCCTGCGGCCAGCCCCCGCGTCAATTCAAACGCTTGTCGGAAAATGCGACATTTGTGCGAAGTAATTACAGGGCCGACGACTGGCAAAAGGCCCCACCTCAGTTAACATGGGCGGCTATCCGTAATTATCAAGGCCGTGCCGTGTATTTGGGCCCTCCTCCTCGCTCATCCCTTTTGCTGACGTTGTTGTGCATGCCGTGGTGCAGTGTGCCGGTGCTGGCTGACGACCTGTTCCTCGACAGCCAGCCGCTGCCGCAGGTGCTGACCGCCACCCGGCTCAAGCAATCGGCCGCCGCCGTGCCCGGCAGCATGACGGTGATCGACAGCGAGCTGATCAAGGCCAGCGGCGCACGGGATATCCCCGAGCTGCTGCGGCTGGTGCCCGGGATGATGGTCGGCTACACCACCGGCAACCAGGCCGCCGTGAATTACCACGGCACCCAGGCGGGCGATGCGCGGCGCATGCAGGTGTTGATCGATGGGCGCTCGGTGTACCGCGCGGGCCTGGCCACGGTGGACTGGAGCGATATTCCGGTAGCCCTGGAAGACATCGACCGCATCGAGGTCTTCCGCGGCCCCAATACCGTCAGCTACGGCGCCAACGCGCTGATGGCCGTCGTCAACATCCTCACCCGCTCGCCGGCCAACAGCCATGGCACGCGGATGAAACTCACCCAGGGCGGCCGAGGGATCAACGACTGGTACGCCAGCCAGGGCATGGGCTGGGACACCGGCGATTTGCGCCTGTCACTCTCCGGTCAACAGGACGATGGCTTTGACAGCGACCGCGTGGGCGCTGACCGCCGCGACGGGCGCCGCCTGAACCGCTTCAGCCTGGCCGTGAGCCAGACCCTGAATGCGCAACAAAGCATCGACTGGCAACTGGACGCCAAGGAAGGCACCAACCAGCGCCCTTACACCTACCAACCAGTGTTCGACGGGATTACCGAAGGCGGTAACAATTCCGACGTCAGCGCCAAGGACTATGCCGGTTCCCTGCGCTGGAACTTCGATTTCAACCCCGATCACAGCCTGTATATCCAGGGTTCGGCCCAGCAGTGGGATCGCCGGCAGATCTGGCGCGCGTGCGATGCCAAGGTCTCGTTCAGCCCGGAACTGACGCAGCTGTGGCAGCTCAACCCCAACTATGCCGAGCGACTGGCCCGGCACATGAACAACTTCAACCCAGGCAACCTCCCACCCGGCAGCGCCGCCGAGCAGGCACTGGCCCGCCAGGTGCTCCAGCAATGGGGAGACGGCGGCAAGGACCCGGTCTGCGGCAACATCGACCAAAGCACCAAGGAAAGCCGCTACGACCTGGAGCTGCAAGACACCCTCAGCCTGTCCGACAGCCTGCGCCTGGTCAGCGGCATGAACTACCGCTACGACCGCGCCGACTCCGACACCTACTTCAACGGCACCCTGGACGACACCACCTGGCGCCTGTTCGGCCACCTGGAATGGCGGGCCAGCGAACACTGGCTGCTGCAGGGCGGCGCGATGTACGAAGACACTCACCTGAGCGGCAACTCGCTGACGCCACGGGTGGCCGTCAACTACCTGATCAACCCGCGCCACGGCCTGCGCGCGGTGTACTCCGAAGCCATTCGCTCCCCGGACATGTTCGAGAACAACGTCAACTGGAGCTACCGCGTCACCAACCTCAGCTCGCCGGCCTACGGCCAGAACTCCGGCCAATACTTCGTGGTGACCCGTGGCCCGGGCAACCTCGACAAAGAGCTGATGCGCTCCCGGGAGCTGGGCTACAACGGCTTTTTTGCCGACATCGGGCTGAACGTCGACGTGAAGCTGTTCTACGACGAAATCAGCGAAATGGTCAGCGAGCCGCTGCGCAACAACCAGTACATCGCCAGCAACTCGAACAGCTCGCGCTTTACCGGCACCGAAACCCAGCTCGACTGGCACATGAGCACCGCCGACCGGCTGCGCGTCACCTATGCTTATGTGGATGCCAGCGCCACCAACCCCCTGGACAGGCAGCAGACCGCCCGCAACAGCGGCTCGGCCGGCTGGATGCGGGAATGGGGCCATGGCTGGTCCAGCGCGGTGTTCTACTATGGCGACGATGCGCTCAACCAGTATCGCTTCGAACGGGTCGACCTGCGGGTGGCCAAGCGCATTGCCTTGGGCAAAGCCAACGTGGAGCTGGCCGGCATGTTGCAACAACGCCTCGACAATCAGCCCACCACCTGGCCCGACAACAACTATGACCAACGCCACGTGCTCTACTTCAGTGCGGAGTTAGAGTTCTAGTGGACAGCGACTCGTCACGGATGACCCTCCCCTTTACCGCCCGGCTCTGGCGGTGCTGTGTGTTGCTTGGGGTTTTACTGTTCGGCGCACCGACATGGGCAGCGGATATCCTGCTGACCGCCGACGAAGACGGCCCGGGCGTACAAACATTCGTCCAGGCCCTGGCCCTGCAGCGTCCCGAAGACAGCGTGAAGTTCACCCCGCTCAAGGACCTGCCCGCCCCTGCAAACTTGCCGACCAGCACCCGCCTGATCCTGCTGGACCTGCCCAGCCTTGACTGGCGCCTGCAAGACGCCCAGGGCCCACCGACCCTGGTGCTGCGCATCAGCCGCCTGCAAGCGCGCCAGCGCCTGGGTGCCACGTTGCCTGCGAAGATCAGCCTGCTGTGGAGCGACCCACCGCTGGACCGACAACTGCGCCTGATCACCGGCATCCTGCCTCAGGCCCGGCGCATCGGCGTGCTCTATGGCATCGACAGCGAGTTCCTGCTGCGCGAGCTGCGCCAGTACGCCGCGCCCATGGGCCTGGAGATCGTGCCCCAGCTTTGGGAAAACATTAATGACAGTCGCCCGCTGCAAAGCCTGTTCAAGAACAGCGACGTCTTGCTGGGGCTGGATGATCCCCAGCTGTACAACCCGAAAACCGCGAAAAACCTGCTGCTCAGCAGCTACGCCAGGCAATTGCCACTGGTCGGGCCCAACGCCGGGTTCGTCAAGGCCGGCAGCCTGGCCAGCACCTACAGCGATCAGACCGACTGGCTGGATGTGCTCGACCGCCTGCTGGATCATGCGCCGGCCAGTTGGCCGCGCTCGCTGTACCCGGAACGTTTCAAAGTCGTAGGCAACCCGCAGGTTGCGCGCTCACTGGGGATCGAACAGGTGGACGAAACCAACGTCGCCGCCCGCCTGGCCGAAGGAGAAAAACGCCCATGACATTTCGTCGCCGTTGGGACATCAACACCCGGACCCAGCTCATTACCCTGGGCCCGGCACTCCTGCTGACGCTGCTGTTGATCAGCTTCTTCACCTTCGTGCGGATCCAGGACCTGCGCCAGGAACTGGACCACACCGGCCAGTTGATCGCCAACCAACTGGCGCCGGCCACCGAATACGGGGTGATTTCCGGCAACAACGACGTGCTTGAAAGCCTGTTGCGGGCCACCCTCGCCACGCCGCACGTGCGCTTCCTGGAGATTCAGGACAGCGCAGAAAATATCCTGGTGTATGTCGAGCAACCGTCGGAGAAGCACGATCGCTCGCTGTCGGTGAAAGTCTTCCAGGCGCCGATTCGCCTGCAACATATCCAGCTGGGCAATGACTTCTTCCAGGACAGTACTGCCGAGCCCAAGGCCCCGCGCGCGGACTACCTGGGGCGAGTGATTGTCGGCATGTCCAACGATGCGTTCAGCCAGCGCCAGCAGGAAATCCTGTTCAAGGCCGGGATTCTCGCGCTGTTCGCCCTGCTGTTTACCTTCCTGCTGGCCCGGCGCCTGGCGGCCAGCCTGTCGCAACCGATCAGCGCCATGGGCAATGCGGTCAAGGCGATCCAGCAGGGCGATTACCAGACGCCGCTGCCCATCGTGGATGACTCGGAGCTGGGCGACCTGTCGCGCCACATCAATAACCTCGCCGATGGTTTGAACCAGGCCAGTCGTGAACAGCACCAGGCCATGGCCCAGTTGATCCAGACCCGCGAAGAAGCCGAGCGGGCGAACAATGCCAAGTCGGACTTCCTGGCAATGATGAGCCATGAATTGCGCACGCCGATGAACGGGGTGCTGGGCATGCTGCAACTGCTGGAAACCACCGACATGACCGAGGAACAGACCGAATACGCGGCGCTGGCCTCGGAGTCCACCGAACACCTGCTGAAGGTGATCAACGACATCCTCGACTTCTCGCGCATCGAGCGCGCGGCCCTGGAGCTTGAGCACATTCCGTTCGACCTGGTGGAGCTGATCGGCAGTTGCGCCCAGGCCTTCCAGCACGCCGCCCAACAACGCGGGCTGGCGCTCGAAGTGCCGATCCCCCAGGGCCTGGGCTCGCTGCAGGTACAGGGCGACCCGACCCGCATCCGGCAGATTTTGGTGAACCTGATCGGCAATGCCCTGAAGTTCACCGAGCAGGGCACCGTCACCGTCGAACCCCACTGGCAGACCCTGGACCATGAATTGCTGTGGTTCACCTGCACCGTGCGCGATAGCGGGATTGGCATTTCCGCCGAGCGCCTGGAACTGATGTTCGATGCGTTCCAGCAAGCCGACAGTTCCATTTCAAGACGTTACGGCGGCACCGGACTGGGACTGCCTATCGCACGCACCCTGGCCGAACGCATGGGCGGCACCCTGCGCGCCCAGAGCGAAGAAGGCCACGGCTCGGTGTTTACCCTGGAAATTCCGCTGGCGATCTACCAGCAGAGCTTGCCGGTGCTCGCGCCGAATACCGAAGGCAATGCCCGTGCGGGCGAAGGGCGCAACGTGTTGCTGGTGGAAGACAACCCGGTCAATCGCACGGTGGTCGAAGCCATGCTGCGCAGCCTGGGGTTCGAGGTGAGCATCGCCACCGACGGCGCCGAAGCGATTCGCAGCGCCGAGAGCCTGATTTTTACCGCAATCCTGATGGACTGCCGACTGCCGGGCATCGATGGCTACGAGGCTACCCGGCAGATTCGCCAGTTGCCCGGTTGCGCCGAGCTGCCAATCATTGCCCTCACGGCCAATGCCTTGCAGGGCGATCGCGAAGCCTGCCTGGCAGCTGGAATGAACGATTACCTGGCAAAGCCGTTCAAACGCACGGATTTGCAGCAAATCCTGCAGAGATGGGTGCAGTAACACGGTGCCATCAGCCAACTGCGACTGGCGTGAAAGACGAAAGTGCGGCAGTCTTAGGCACCCGAACGGGCCCGTAAACCGGCCCGGTTTATAATTTCAGTGCACAAGTGTACATTCATGACCTTGACGCTGTGACTTTCACTACAACGCAATAGTCTATGTGTAGGCTGCCGATATGAGGCATGAACGCTTCAGTCGGCCGGGAAGATTTGCCCTGCCCTGCCGCATGGGATTATTGAGGAGCTCGCATGACCAAACAAAACGCCTTTACTCGGGAAGACCTGCTGCGCTGCAGTCGCGGTGAGCTGTTCGGCCCAGGTAACGCGCAACTGCCCGCCCCGAACATGCTGATGGTGGATCGCATCACCCATATCAGCGAAGAGGGTGGCAAGTACGGCAAAGGTGAATTGGTCGCCGAGCTGGATATCACCCCTGACCTGTGGTTTTTCGCCTGCCATTTCGAAGGCGATCCGGTGATGCCGGGCTGCCTGGGCCTTGACGCCATGTGGCAGTTGGTCGGTTTCTACCTGGGCTGGCAAGGCCTGCCGGGCCGCGGTCGCGCCCTGGGTTCGGGCGAAGTGAAGTTCTTTGGCCAGGTCTTGCCGACCGCCAAGAAAGTCACTTACAACATTCAAATCAAGCGCGTCCTCAAGGGCAAGCTGAACCTGGCCATTGCCGATGGTTCGGTGACTGTCGACGGTCGCGAGATTTATACTGCCGAAGGCCTTCGGGTCGGCGTATTCACTTCCACTGACAACTTTTAAGGGTTATCCGCATGCGCCGCGTCGTTATCACTGGTCTGGGCATTGTTTCGTGCCTGGGCAATGACAAAGAGACCGTCTCCGCTAACCTGCGTGCAAGTCGCCCTGGCATCCGCTTCAACCCGGAATATGCCGAAATGGGTCTGCGTAGCCAGGTTTCCGGCTCCATCGACCTGCCCCTCGAAGAACTGATCGATCGCAAGATCTATCGCTTCGTCGGCCACGCAGCCGCTTACGCCTACCTGGCCATGAAGGACGCGATCACCGATTCCGGCCTGAGCGAAGACCAGGTATCCAACGTGCGCACCGGCCTGATCGCCGGTTCCGGTGGCGCGTCGACCTTGAACCAGATGGAAGCGCTGGACATCCTGCGCGAGAAAGGCGTCAAGCGCGTTGGCCCGTACCGCGTCACGCGGACCATGGGCAGCACCGTTTCCGCCTGCCTGGCCACGCCGTTCAAGATCAAGGGCGTGAACTACTCGATCTCCTCCGCTTGCGCCACCAGTGCTCACTGCATCGGTACCGCTGTAGAGCAGATCCAGTTGGGCAAGCAGGACATCGTGTTTGCCGGCGGCGGTGAAGAAGAACATTGGAGCCAGTCGTTCCTGTTCGACGCCATGGGCGCCTTGTCGACCCAGTACAACGAAACCCCGGACAAAGCCTCCCGCGCCTATGACAAGAACCGTGATGGTTTCGTCATTGCCGGCGGTGGCGGCATGGTGGTGGTCGAGGAGCTGGAACACGCCCTGGCCCGTGGTGCGAAGATCTACGCGGAAATCGTCGGCTACGGCGCGACTTCCGACGGCTACGACATGGTTGCGCCAAGCGGCGAAGGCGCCATCCGCTGCATGCAGATGGCCATGTCCACCGTTGATACCCCGATCGACTACCTGAACACCCACGGTACTTCGACTCCGGTCGGCGACTCCAAGGAAATGGAAGGCGTGCGTGCGGTATTCGGCGACAAGGCTCCGGCGATCAGCTCTACCAAGAGCCTGTCGGGTCACTCCCTGGGCGCCGCTGGCGTTCACGAAGCGATCTACTGCCTGCTGATGATGGAAGGCAACTTCATGGCAGGTTCTGCCAACATCGAGGAACTGGACCCGGACGTGGCTGACATGCCTATCCTGACCAAGACTCGTGAAGATGCGACCATCAATACAGTGATGAGCAACAGCTTCGGCTTTGGTGGCACTAACGCCACCCTGGTGCTGAAACGCTGGCAGGGTAAGTAAGCTCCCGCAGCTTGATCGCCTGAAAACGCCCCGACTGGTTCGGGGCGTTTTTTTACCCGTTTACCGCGCTTACAGTGGCTCACTTTTGAAAGCCGGAATGCGTGCCCAGTCAAAAGTAAGCAAAACGCTCTTGCCCGATCACTCGGCACCTCGCTCAGGCTTGAGTGTTTAGAAGCAAAATCAAAAGCTAAAACGGGCACGGTCCAATGTGGGAGCGGGCTTGCTCGCGAAGGTCGTTAACGATGACGCTGGCATCCTGATTCAACACGGCGTTCTCAGGTTTTCGCCGGCAAGCCGGCTCCGACAGAAAAGCGGTTCTGCTTTTGCTTCTAACACTCAGGTCGGCTTCCAGGCCGCCGTGCTCTTGCTTTTGATCTTAGGCGCCCCGCCGACAGGCGGGGCAGAGCGCTTTGCTTACTTTGCCGCTTTTGCAAAGTGACTCGCTGCGAGAGCGAAACCATAAGTAGCCCCTACCACAGCAACGGGCATACTCCCCCAACAACCTAAACCGAAAACCGAGCCACCATCGTGTTGAGATCCACCGCCAACCGCGACAACTCCTGGCTCGCCGCACTGGTCTGGTTCGCCCCCGCCGACGTCTGCTGTGCCAAATCGCGAATATTCATCAAATTGCGATCCACCTCCCGCGCCACCGCCGCCTGTTCTTCCGAGGCACTGGCAATCACCAGGTTGCGCTCGTTGATCAGGGTAAACGCCGAAGCAATCTCCTCCAGCGCCGTCCCCGCCGACTTGGCGATATCCAACGTTGACCGCGCCCGAGTATTGCTCTGCTGCATGGAGCTGACAGCCTGATCAGTCCCCTGCTGAATCCCACTGATCATCTGCTCGATTTCCTGGGTCGACTGCTGCGTACGATGGGCCAAGGCACGCACCTCATCCGCCACCACCGCAAACCCACGCCCGGCATCCCCGGCTCGCGCCGCTTCGATGGCGGCATTCAGCGCCAGCAAATTGGTCTGCTCGGCAATCGAACGAATCACATCCAGCACCTTACTGATGCCATACACCTTCTGCGCCAGGTCCTCCACCTGAGTCGCATTGGCCGTCACATCATCCGCCAGGGACTCAATCGACAACACCGTCTGATGCACCTGCTCGCGACCATGCTGGGCAATACGGTCCGACTCACGGGACGCCTGTGAAGTGGCCACCGCATTGCTCGCCACCTCCTCCACCGCCGCCGTCATTTGGTTCACCGCAGTAGCCGCCTGCTCGATTTCCTGACTCTGCTGATGCAACCCACGGGTGGCATCTTCGGTCACGCAACTAAGCTCTTCGGAAGCCGACGCCAACTGGCTGGACGAATCGGAAATACGCCGAATGGTTTCCCGCAGGCTCTCCTGCATGCTTTTCAGCGCCTGCTGCAAACGCGCCGGCTCATCCTGGCCGCTGACAGTAATCACCCCGGTCAGATCGCCACTGGCCACACCCTGGGCGACTTTCAAAGACTGGGATAACGGCAGCACAATACTGCGGGTCAGCAACAATGCCAGGCCGATGGTGATCAGCGCCGTCACGGCAATCATGCCAACCACCCAACTGCGCGATTGCGTGAACACACTTTGCGCCAGGCTCGCCGCCTGATTGGCACTGACCTTGTTCAACGTCACCAGCTCACGCAGGGTGCCGGCCAGTTCGTCGGCCAACTGGTTCATCTCGCCGTTGACCACCTTGATCGCGTCTTCCAACTGATTCGCCCGGGAAAACGCCATCACCTGTTCCTGGCGCTGCAGGTAACGCTCTTCCTCGGTTTTAAAGCGATCGAACAGCACCCGCTCTTCAGGCAGCACGATCAAGCCTTCATAGAGGGACTGAGCCTTGTGCAGGCCGCTTTTCAGCTCGGTGATTTTCTGCTCATTTTGCGTGATCGCCTGCGGGTCGCGGTTAAGCAGCAGCCGCAGCGTCAGGGCCCGCACCCGCAGCAGGTCCTGATTCATCTCGCCGACCGCCATCACGCTGGGCAGCCAGTTGTTTTCCACCTGGTCAGACTGCTGGCGCATATTGCCCATCTGCAACAAGGCGAACCCGCCCAGGGCAAACACCATCAGCGCCAGCAAACCAAACCCCAGGCCGGCGCGAGGGGCGATATTCAGACTTCTGATATTCATGCTCGGAATCCTTCCAAAAGCGCTGCATCCACCTGCAGCGGGCTCTTGAAAGGTATCGGCGAGTTGAGACGTTTGCCTAAGACGAAAACGCGATATCAAAACGCCTTATGATCGCCCCGCCCCGCCTGTAGCGATTCAGCTAAACCCATCACCTGGGCTTGGGCAGAATCGCCAGGAAATTGTCCCGTGCGACCTTTCTGGCCACATCCTCAGGCAACGCATCGAGGAACGGGTCAAAGCTGCGCATTTCCTTACCGAGCTTGTTGAAGCGTCCTACCACGTCTGAGCCAAGCATGAAGCGGTCCGGGAAGCGCTCCACCAGCTTTACCCACTCAGGGCGTGCCTTTCCCGCCTCATCCAGCAAGTAAGGCGTGAGCACGCTCCAGGACAGGTCGACGTAAAGGTTGGGGTAAGCCTCCAGCATGCGCGCCAGGGTCGGCAGCAAAAAATCCATCTGCGTCTGGTGCCGATGGATCTCCATGCTGCTGCCCGCATGGGCCCAGATAAACCGGGTGTGCGGGTGATTACGCAGCGGCTCTTCCATTTCCGCCAGGTACAACGGATTTTTCTCACGCTTGGAGGTGATGTTGGAATGCACCATCACCGGCAGATCATTCTCCGCGGCCAGGTGATAGATGCGGGTCATCGCCTCGTTGTTGGCCCTTGGAGTGTCGCCGGAGGTCAGCGCGGTCAGGTCGTCGTGACGGGTGAAGACTTCGCCGATGCCTTGCCAGAGCCCAGGATTGAGATCGAGCATGCGCTGGATATGGGATGCGGCATTTTTATCGTTGGGATTGAAACCACTGAGGAACGGATGAAAGCGCTGACGTTGCTCCGGGCTCAGTTTATTGACCGCATCGGCGACGAACACGTCGGTGGCGCTGTACCAATAGGCGTCGGCGTCGTCCCCGGCGTAATAGCGCGGCCGCTTGGGTTCGTCCTCATGCCATTTCTTGGCCACCGGTATGCCGGAAATCATCACGTGCTCGATGCGATTATCGGCCATGGCCTTGAGTAATTTATCCATGCCCGCCGACTCCTGGAAGAAATCGACGTAATGCAGGTGTGCATCGCTGTAGGCATAGTCGCGAGCCTGCACCGCAAGGCTTGCGGCGGTCAGCAACAGGGCAATACTCAGGCGGGTCCGGCGCACGGGGGTATCTCAAACAAGGGCTAATGCCGGTAGACCTCGGACCGCGCCTGCGGGTTCAGCGGTAAACAACGGGGAACACCAACGTGCCAGCATGCTCTATAACTGCATGAGCTTCTTCCTGCCACCCTGTGAGGTTTGCCATGCCTGTTACCGTGAACACGCTGAACGCCGAAAACTTCCGCCACAGCGTCAATATCAATAACCACGAGCTGTTTACCGACCTGCCCAAGAGCTTGGGCGGCGACGATTCGGCGCCCTCCCCCCACGATTACTTCGACGCCGCACTGGCGTCCTGCAAGGCCCTGACCGTCAAGCTCTATGCGCAGAAAAAAGACATACCGCTGACCGGCGTGACCGTGGAAGTCACCCATGACAGCACCGAAGAGCAAAAGGGCAAATACAAGCTCAACGTCAAACTGACCCTCAAGGGCGTACTCACTGACGAGCAGCGCGACGAGCTGCACCGCGTGGCGGATCGCTGCCCGGTGCACAAGCTGATGACCACGGCCGAAGTTACCATCGAGACCCGGCTCTCCGAAGGCGCCTTCAGCCAGTAGCGGCAACCTCCCGTCGAGCGGGTTATGCTCAGTACCATCAGACCCGCTCAGACTGGGAAGCACCATGACCACCGTGACCGTGATTCGCCCGCGCGCCGAAGATGTGGAAGGCCAACCGATCCTGCGCCCACTGCCCTCCAGGCAATGCCGCAGCGTCGGGCCTTTCGTGTTTTTCGACCATATGCTGCAAACCCGTTATGCCCCGGGTACCGGCATGAACATTCGCCAACACCCGCACATCGGCCTCTCTACCCTGACCTACCTGTTTGAAGGCGAACTCCTGCACAAGGACAGCCTCGGCTCCGATCAGGTGGTCAAGGCCGGGGACGTCAGCTGGATGACAGCCGGCAGTGCCATTGCCCACGTTGAACGCAGCCCCGAGGCGTTGAAGGCCAGTGGTTTCAGCCTGCACGGGTTGCAAGTGTGGCTGGCCTCCCCCAAGGAACATGAACAAGGGCCTGGGCATTACAGCCATCACCCCGCTGCCAGCTTGCCGGTGAGCGATAACCTCGGCGTGCAGATTCGCCTGATTGCCGGCAATGGCTTTTGCCTCGAATCGCCGGTGCCGGTGTTGTCGCCCACCTTGTATGCCGAGGTGCGGATGCAGACGGCTACCACCCTGCTGATCCCGGATGAGCACGAAGAACGGGCGGTGTATGTGCTGGAGGGTGAGGCGCAGTTGGATGGCGAAGCGCTGGAGGTGCATAGCCTAGTGGTGTTGCCGGCAGGCGCAAGCATGGGGCTGTTTGCCGAGACTGATTGCCACCTGGTGGTGTTCGGCGGCGCGGCGCTGGATGGGCCACGGCGGATTAACTGGAATTTTGTCGCGAGTGATCCGGCGTTGATCGAGCAGGCTCGGCAGCGTTGGGCGGCTGGGGATTGGCCGACAGTGCCGGGGGAAAGTGAGCGGATCGAGTTGCCTGGAGGCAAGGCTTAAGCGCTTTATTGCCTATGAAACAGCCTTCGCGAGCAAGCCCGCTCCCACATTTCGACCGCGTTCCTTCAGGATGTACACGGTTAAAATGTGGGAGCGGGCTTGCTCGCGAAGGGGCCAGCTCAGGCAACCGAACTATCAGCCCTTGAACACTTCATCCAGCAAGTTATGCATCGACTGAAAGGCCCGCGCAGCGGTCTTCGCGTCATACATCATCTTGCCCGGCACATTCGCGTGCGGGTCGGTAAACGAGTGCACCGCACCGCCGTAGCTCAGCAATTGCCAATCCACACCGGCGGCGTTCATTTCGTCTTCAAACGCCGGCAGTTGCTCCTTCGGCACCAACGGGTCGGAAGCACCGTGCAACACCAGCACGGAACCCTTGATGTTTTTTGCATCGGCCGGGTTCGGCGTGTCGAGGCTGCCGTGGAACGAAACGGCAGCTTTCAACGGTGCACCGGTACGTGCCAGCTCCAGGGAGCAGCAACCACCGAAGCAGAAACCAAAGGTCGCCAGCTTCGAGGTATCCACCGCCGCTTCAGTCTGGGTTTTCAGGTGATCAAGCGCGACCTGCATGCGCTTGTTCAACAGCGGCCGGTCATTCTTCAACGGCATCATCGCCGCACCCGCTTCATCGCCGTTCGAAGGGCGGACGGTTTGCCCGTACAGGTCGGCAAGCAGCACCACGTAGCCCTTGCTGGCCACGCTCTTGGCGATCTCTTCAGCGCCGGCACTGACACCCATCCAGTTCGGCGCCATCAACAACCCTGGCAGCGGGCCCTTATGACTGGCATCAAATGCCAGGCGGCTTTCATAAGACTGGCCATCAATCTGATAGACCACGGAACGCACGGTGATTTGGCTCATCATTTACTCCAGGTGAAAGGCTCCAGAACGAAAAAACCCGCCGAAGCGGGTTTTTCTACAACGGTGTTAAACCGACAGTTCAACCAACAGCTTGTTCAGTCGGCGCACATAAGCGGCCGGGTCTTTCAGGCTGTCGCCGGCAGCCAGGGCTGCCTGGTCGAAGAGGATGTGCGACAGGTCGCCAAACCGCTCTTCGCTCTGCTCGCCGTCGAGTTTCTCGATCAGCGGGTGAGCCGGGTTGAATTCAAAGATCGGCTTTGAATCCGGAACCTTCTGACCGCTGGCTTCCAGGATCTGACGCATCTGCATGCCCAGGTCCTGCTCGCCGATGGCCAGGATCGCCGGGGAATCGGTCAGACGGTGGGAAACCCGCACTTCGCTGACGGCATCGCCCAAGGCGGTCTTGATTCGCTCAACCAGACCCTCTTTGGACTTGGCCACTTCTTCAGCGGCTTTCTTGTCTTCTTCGGAATCCAGGTTGCCCAGGTCCAGGTCGCCGCGGGCGACGTCAACAAAGCTCTTGCCGTCGAAGTCGCTGAGGTAGCTCATCAGCCACTCGTCGATGCGGTCGGTCAGCAGCAGCACTTCGATGCCTTTCTTGCGGAAGACTTCCAGGTGCGGGCTGTTCTTGACCTGAGCGTAGGTTTCACCGGTCAGGTAGTAGATCTTGTCCTGACCTTCCTTGGCGCGCGCCAGGTATTCGGCCAGGGAAACGTTCTGCTCGCCGTCGTCACCGTTGGTCGATGCGAAACGCAGCAGGCCGGCGATTTTTTCCTTGTTGGCGAAATCTTCTGCCGGGCCTTCTTTCATGACCTGGCCGAAGTTTTTCCAGAAGCCCTTGTATTGCTCAGGCTCGTTCTTCGCCAGCTTTTCCAGCATGTCGAGGACACGCTTGGTCAGCGCCGACTTCATCGAGTCGATGATCGGGTCTTTCTGCAGGATTTCCCGCGACACGTTCAGCGACAGGTCGTTGGAGTCAACCACGCCCTTGATAAAGCGCAGGTACAACGGCAGGAACGATTCCGCCTGGTCCATCACGAATACGCGCTGCACATACAGCTTCAGGCCTTTCGGCGCTTCACGCTGGTACAGGTCGAACGGAGCACGGGCCGGTACGTAGAGCAGCGAGCTGTATTCCAGCTTGCCTTCGACCTTGTTGTGGCTCCAGCTCAGCGGGTTTTCGTAATCGTGGGCGATGTGCTTGTAGAACTCCTGGTATTCCTCGTCCTTGACTTCGGTACGAGGACGGGTCCACAGGGCGCTGGCGCGGTTGACCACTTCCCATTCCTGGGCTGGGGCTTCTTCGCCTTCGGCCGCCGCTTGTTCTTTCGGCAACTCGATCGGCAACGCGATGTGGTCGGAGTACTTCTTGATGATATTGCGCAGACGCCAGCCATCGGCGAACTCGTCTTCACCGGACTTCAGGTGCAGGACGATGCGGGTACCACGATCAGCCTTGTCGACAGTGGCGATTTCAAATTCACCCTCGCCCTTGGACGACCAGTGCACGCCTTCGCTGGCGGCAAGGCCGGCACGGCGGCTGAATACTTCAACCTTGTCGGCAACGATGAAGGCCGAGTAGAAGCCCACGCCGAACTGGCCGATCAGGTGCGAATCTTTCTTCTGGTCGCCCGACAGGTTCTTCATGAAATCAGCGGTACCGGATTTGGCGATGGTCCCCAGGTGGGTGATCGCATCGTCACGGCTCATGCCGATACCGTTGTCTTCGAGGGTGACGGTTTTCGCGTCCTTGTCGAAGCTCACACGGATTTTCAGTTCCGCGCCACCTTCCAGCAACTCAGGCTTGGACAGGGCTTCGAAACGTAATTTGTCGACAGCGTCAGAGGCGTTCGAGATCAATTCGCGAAGGAAAATTTCCTTGTTGGAATACAGCGAATGGATCATGAGGTGCAGCAGTTGCTTCACCTCGGTCTGGAAGCCCAGGGTTTCCTTTTGAGTTTCCACACTCATGGTCATCAAACTCCAATTGGATGGCAGTGGCCGCGCCCTTGAGGGTTGGCGGCGGGTTGTCATCAAAGTTGGGGGCTAAGACCAGGATTTCAAGGGCGGGCCGGTTCCTCAATCTTGAAATGCGCGCGGGCGGTGGCAATCGGTTCGGCCGGGGTGCTTTGCCAGGCGGTAATCGCCACATTGGCCACCCGTCGACCCTGGCGCCACACCTGGCATTTGGCGTAGGTGTCGCGAAACTGGCCGGCGCGCAGGTAATCCAGGGAGAAATCGATGATCTTGGGAACACCAGGCGCACCGGTGAATACCAGCAAATGCAAGGCTGCGGACAGCTCCATGAAGCCCGCGATCACCCCGCCGTGGATCGCCGGCAATATCGGGTTACCAATGTTGTCCTTGTTGGCCGGCATGCGGAACAGCAATTCATCCCCCAGGCGCGTGCATTCGATACCGATCAGCCTGGCGTAGGGAATCAGGTTGAGCAGCGCCTCATAGTTGCCGCGCTCGTGGGCTTGCTGCAGACGGGTCTTGAATTGATGGGTCATGCCTGTTCTCCCTTGATTGCATTGCCCAGGCCCTGGCTGCCCTTGAGGCGCTTGCCCATGCGCATGAACGTACCCACCACGTGGGCAATCGGTTGCTGCGGATCGTCCTGGTAGGCGAAGCCGCGGGTGAAGATCACGTCGGTGGTCACCCGGTAGCACTGGGCAAAGCCGAATACCGGTTTATGGGGCTCGGCCGGGTGCATGTAGTCGATGCGCAGGTCCAGGGTCGGGCAAACCTCGAACTCCGGCAGTACGCACAAGGTAGCCATGCCACAGGCGGTGTCCATCAAGGATGTGATGGCGCCGCCGTGGATCACGCCGGTCTGCGGGTCACCGACGATATGCGGAGCATAGGGCAACACCAGCGTCATGCCGTCCTCACTGGCGGCGTGCACCTGGATGCCCAGCACTTGGCAGTGGCGCAAGGCTGAAACAAAGCGCGTGGCACGGGATAAAAGAGGATTTTCGGTCATTCGTTAAAGACTCTTATTAGTGTGGAGCCGGCGGAGTAGACAACCTTGCTGAAAGTTCCCTAGGGAAAAGCCTTATATATCTGTGAGATTTAAGGAACTAAGCGTTAGGCATAGGCTCGAAAGGCCAGTAGATATCTTCAATAAGGAGAAACACCCCATGCGCAAGACTTTAGCTATTTCCATGATGCTGGCTGCTGCCCTCGGCCTCGCTGCCTGCGACAAAAAATCCGAAGACAAAGCCCAAGACGCCGCAGCCCACTCTGAGCAAGCTCAAAAAGACATGGCGAAAGCACAGGATAAAGTGAACGACGCTGCGAAAGAAAACGCCGATGCTGCCAAAGCTCAGGCTGAATCGAACGAAGCTGCAGCGAAAGAAGCAACACCTGCAACCGGTTCTTGAGTCTGACGACTTGAACACTGTGACTTGAAAAGTCATGTTGCAAAAGAAAGCCCGCTTAATAGCGGGCTTTACTTTGTCCGGTGCTTTTAACCCGGCCGGGCAGCTCGAAACTTCGAACTAAACCCCGGCACAAGTTAATGGCTAAACGTTTAAGCCATCGCTTCACTGCGTTTGCCCAGCAGGCGGTCAATCACCACCGCAACCACCAGCGTCATCACCGAAGGCACCAGCCACGCCAGGCCCTGCTCGCTCAGCGGCAGGTGAGCCAGTTGCGATGGCATCCAGTCAGCCAGGCCCGCGCCCTTCAGCGCGTCAATGCAACCGAAGATGAACGACACCAGCATCACCGGGCCAACGATCCGGCCCTGCTCCTGCCAGAAGTCCTTACAGAAGCTCAGGGCCACCAGCACGATGCACGGCGGGTAGATGGCGGTCAGCACCGGGATCGAGAACGCGATCAGCTTGGTCAGGCCCAGGTTGGACACAAACAGCGAGAATACCGCCAGGATCACCACCAGGGTCTTATAGGACAGCGGCAGTACGCGGCTGAAGTACTCGGCGCAGGCGCAGGTCAGGCCCACCGCGGTTACCAGGCACGCCAGGGAAATCAGCACGGCGAGGAAGCCGCTGCCCAGGGAGCCGAAGGTGTGCTGGACGTAGGCGTGCAGCACGGCGGCGCCGTTGGCGGCACCGGCCGCCACTTCATGGCTGCCCGAACCGAGGCGGAACAGGCTGATGTACACCAGCGCCAGGCCCACACCGGCAATCAGCCCGGCGATGATCGCGTAGCGGGTGATCAGCTTCGGCGACTCGACGCCACGGGAGCGGATCGCGTTGACGATCACAATGCCGAATACCAGCGCGCCGAGGGTATCCATGGTCAGGTAACCATTGATAAAGCCCTGGGAGAACGGTGCGGCCACGTACTCAGGGGTGGCAACACCCACATCGCCGGCCGGCAAGGCAAAGGCAGCAATGCCCAAGACGGCCAGGGCGATGATCTTCAACGGTGCCAGGAAACGACCGACGGTATCCAGCAGGCGGCCCGGGTACAGGGAGATGAAGAACACCAGCAGGAAGTACACCGAGCTGTAGAGGAACAGCGCCAGCGGGCTTTCACCGGTCAGCGGCGCCAGGCCCACTTCAAAGGAAACGGTGGCGGTTCGCGGGGTGGCGAACAACGGGCCGACAGCCAGGTAGGCCGCCGCTGCCAGCAAGCCACCGGCAATCTTGCCGATCGGACTGCTCAACGCGTCCATGCCACCACCGACCTTGGCCAGGGCGACCACGGTGATCACCGGCAAACCGACCGCGGTGATCAGGAAGCCCAGCGCTGCCATCCAGACATGAGGCCCGGACTGCAAACCGACGATTGGCGGGAAGATGATGTTGCCGGCGCCCACGAACAGGGCAAAAGTCATAAAGCCCAACGCCAGGATGTCCTGGCTTTTCAACACTTTCATTTGAGGAAATACCACACTACTGAATCGGAATTTAGAGAGGGCTTCCCTATGGATGAGGGAAATACTGCCGGTCCGGATGGGGACCGACCGGTCTGGCGCGAGGCTTCCTTTTGGGAGGCACACGCATAAAGAGGCGGCTAGCCTAACGAATTTGCGGGTCAAACGCACTGTTGCGGGGCGAACTGTCCGATAAGCGACATTTTTATGTCGCGTTTTTATATCTAAATTTTGAAATACGATCGAATGTGGGAGCGGGCTTGCTCGCGAAAGCGGTGTATCAGCCACTCATGAGCTGACTGACACACCGCTTTCGCGAGCAAGCCCGCTCCCACATGTTGATCTCCACCAACCTTCAGAATGCACAAAGGCCACCCGAAGGTGGCCTTTGTGGGGTGAAGCGTCAGTTAAGCGCGAGGCTTACTTGACAGCCCAACCGGTCAGCTCGGACAAAGCCTTGCCGATGTCTGCCAGCGAACGCACGGTTTTAACGCCTGCGTCTTCCAGGGCAGCAAACTTCTCGTCTGCAGTACCCTTGCCGCCAGAGATGATTGCGCCAGCATGGCCCATGCGCTTGCCAGCAGGGGCAGTCACACCAGCGATGTAGGAAACAACCGGCTTGGTCACGTGTGCCTTGATGTAGGCAGCCGCTTCTTCTTCAGCCGAACCGCCGATCTCACCGATCATTACGATCGCTTCGGTCTTCGGGTCTTCCTGGAACAGCTTCAGGATGTCGATGAAGTTCGAGCCTGGGATCGGGTCACCGCCGATGCCGACGCAAGTCGACTGACCGAAACCGGCGTCAGTAGTCTGCTTGACAGCTTCGTAGGTCAGGGTGCCGGAACGGGAAACGATACCGACTTTACCTGGCAAGTGAATGTGACCTGGCATGATGCCGATCTTGCATTCGCCTGGAGTGATCACGCCTGGGCAGTTAGGGCCGATCAGGACTACGCCCAGCTCGTCGCACTTAACTTTAGCGTCCAGCATGTCCAGGGTAGGAATGCCTTCGGTGATGCAAACGATCAGCTTGATGCCGCCGAATGCTGCTTCCAGGATGGAGTCCTTGCAGAAAGGAGCTGGAACGTAGATCACGCTGGCGGTGGCGCCAGTGGCAGCTACAGCATCTTTCACGGTGTTGAACACCGGCAGACCCAGGTGCTCGGTGCCGCCTTTACCAGGAGTAACGCCACCCACCATCTTGGTGCCGTATTCGATGGCTTGCTGGGTGTGGAAACTACCTTGGGAACCGGTAATACCCTGGCAGATAACCTTGGTGTCTTTATTGATCAGGACGCTCATTATTTGCCCTCCGCAGCTTTGACAACTTGTTGAGCAGCGTCGGTCAGGCTGGTAGCAGCGATGATGTTCAAACCGCTTTCTGCCAGTACTTTAGCGCCCAGTTCAGCGTTGTTACCTTCAAGGCGCACAACAACCGGGATTTTAACGCCGACTTCTTTCACTGCACCGATGATGCCTTCGGCAATCATGTCGCAACGAACGATGCCGCCGAAGATGTTGACCAGTACTGCAGCGACGTTGGAGTCGGACAGGATGATCTTGAACGCTTCGGTAACGCGTTCTTTGGTGGCACCGCCGCCTACGTCGAGGAAGTTGGCTGGTTTGCCGCCATGCAGGTTGACGATGTCCATGGTACCCATGGCCAGGCCAGCACCGTTGACCATGCAACCGATGTTACCTTCCAGGGCTACGTAGTTCAGTTCGAACTTGGCAGCGTGCGCTTCGCGCGGATCGTCTTGCGACGGATCGTGGAAAGTCTTCAGCTTAGGCTGACGGTACATGGCGTTGGCGTCGATGTTGATCTTGGCATCGAGGCAATGCAGATCGCCGTCGGCCTTGATCACCAGCGGGTTCACTTCCAGCAGGGCCAGATCGTGATCCTGGAACAGTTTGGCCAGACCTACGAAGATCTTGGCGAACTGGGCAACTTGCTTGCCTTCCAGACCCAACTGGAATGCCAGCTCGCGACCCTGGAATGGCTGAGCGCCAACCAGTGGATCGATAGTGGCTTTCAGAATTTTTTCTGGGGTTTCTTCAGCGATCTTCTCAATGTCCACGCCACCTTCGGTGGAGGCCATGAACACGATGCGACGGCTCGAACGGTCAACGACAGCGCCCAGGTACAGCTCTTTAGCGATATCAGTGCACGATTCAACCAGGATCTTGGTGACTGGCTGGCCATTGGCATCAGTCTGGTAAGTCACCAGACGCTTGCCCAGCCACTGCTGAGCGAAGGCTTTGGCGTCTTCTTTGCTGCGAACCAGCTTGACGCCGCCCGCTTTACCGCGACCACCAGCGTGGACCTGGGCTTTGACAACCCACTCGGTGCCGCCGATTTTGTCGCAAGCTTCTGCTGCTGCTTCCGGGGTGTCTACTGCGTAACCCTTGGATACTGGCAGGCCGTATTCAGCGAACAGCTGCTTACCCTGATACTCGTGAAGATTCATGCTTATTACCGTCTTCGTTAGGTACTGCGCATTCGGCGCTGCGCTCTTTATTGAGTGCCGCGCCACCTGTGACTGCTGCTTGCACAGTCAAACCACCAAAGGCCTGAACCCTGGGTGGTGAAACTGCGCAAGACTGCGTCCAGCGGATATTCCGCGGTGAGTCTTGCGCACAAGGCTCACGACGGGCAACCGCCGTGGTTTCTTATTATCTCGCTTAGCGCTTCTTCTTGTTGGCGATGTGGATGGCATGGCCATTCACTGCCAACGCGGCTTCGTGCAGCGCTTCGGACAGGGTCGGATGGGAGAAAACCATCATGCCGATGTCTTCGGCGCTGGTGCCGAATTCCATACCGATTGCGCCTTGCTGAACCAATTCTGCTGCGCCTGGGCCGATCACATGGACGCCCAATACGCGGTCAGTCTTGGCATCAGCGATGACTTTGACAAAACCACCGGTGTCGTTGGCTGCCATGGCACGGCCAGAAGCGGCAAACGGGAAGGTGCCGACGTTAACTTCAACGCCTTCAGCTTTCAACTGCTGTTCGTTCTTGCCGACCCATGCAATTTCCGGGTGGGTGTAGATAACAGACGGGATCAGGTCGTAGTTCATCTGGGTCTTGTGACCCTTGATGCGCTCGACAACCATGATGCCTTCTTCGGAAGCCTTGTGCGCCAGCATCATGCCGCGAACCACGTCGCCAATGGCGTAGACGCCCGGCACGGTGGTAGCGCAGTGATCGTCAACGTGGATGAAACCACGCTCGTCGATGTTCACGCCGCTGTCGGAAGCCAGCAGGTCAGTGGTCACCGGACGGCGACCAACGGCTACGATCAGCTTGTCGAAAGTGATGGTCTGTTCGCCATCCTTGTCGGTGTAGGTCACGACAACTTCTTCGCCGTTAACCTTGGAACCGGTAACACGAGCGCCCAGCTTGATGTCCAGACCTTGTTTGGTCAGGGTTTTCAGCGCTTCTTTGGACACTGCGGTGTCGGCAGCCAGCAGGAACGTGTCCAGGGCTTCCAGCACGGTCACTTCGGAACCCAGGCGGGACCAGACCGAACCCAGTTCCAGGCCGATCACGCCAGCGCCGATCACGCCCAGACGTTTTGGAACCGCCTGGAATTCCAGGGCGCCGGTCGAATCAACGATCACGTTCTGGTCGACCGGAGCCGGTGGAATGTCGATTGGACGCGAACCTGGAGCCAGGATCACGTTCTCGGCTTCGATGATTTCGGTCGAACCGTCAGGCTTGGTGATTTCAACTTTCTTGCCGGCCAGCAGTTTGCCGTGGCCTTGCAGGGAAGTAACGCCGTTGGCCTTGAACAGGGTAGCAACGCCGGAAGTCAGGCCTTTAACGATGTTGGCCTTGCGGCCGACCATCGCTGGCACGTCCATGGTCACGCCAGCGTGGTTGATGCCGTGGATGGCAAAACCGTCTTGCGCTTCGTGGAATTTCCAGGAGCTGTCCAGCAGCGCCTTGGAAGGAATGCAGCCAACGTTCAGGCAAGTACCGCCCAGCGCCAGTTTGCCTTCCTTGTCGGTGTATTTTTCGATGCAAGCAGTCGAGAGGCCCAGTTGTGCGGCCTTGATGGCGGCAACGTAGCCGCCAGGGCCTGCGCCAATCACTACAACGTCAAATTTCTGCGACATGAAAAAAAATCCTCTTTAGCTAAAAGCTTCAAGCCGTGAGCCGCACTCCGGCCTGCCTCGCGGCAGACCGGGTGGTACGGCGCACCGCCGCTTTATCAGATATCCAGCAGCAGACGAGCCGGGTCTTCCAGCAGGTTCTTGATGGTCACCAGGAAAGTCACGGCTTCTTTACCATCGATCAGGCGGTGATCGTACGACAGCGCCAGGTACATCATCGGGCGGATAACCACTTGGCCGTTGATCGCCATAGGACGCTGCAGAATGTTGTGCATGCCCAGGATCGCAGCTTGTGGCGGGTTGACGATCGGAGTCGACATCATCGAACCGAAAGTACCACCGTTGGTGATGGTGAAGGTACCACCGGTCATCTCGTCGATGGTCAGTTTGCCGTCACGGGCCTTCTTGCCGAAGTTGGCGATGCCGCCTTCGATTTCAGCCAGGCTCATCAGCTCGGCGTTACGCAGAACCGGTACCACCAGGCCACGGTCGCTGGAGACGGCAACGCCGACGTCAGCATAACCGTGGTAAACGATGTCGCCGCCGTCGATGGAAGCGTTGACTGCCGGGAAGCGTTTCAGCGCTTCGGTGGCCGCTTTCACGAAGAACGACATGAAGCCCAGGCGTACGCCGTTGTGGGACTTCTCGAACAGGTCCTTGTACTTCGAACGCAGGGCCATGACTTCGGTCATGTCGACTTCGTTGAAAGTAGTCAGCATCGCCATGTTCGACTGTGCTTCAACCAGGCGCTTGGCCACGGTGGCACGCACGCGGGTCATCGGTACGCGCTTCTCGGTGCGGTCGCCAGCGGCGAACACAGGAGCAGCGGCAGCCGGGGCAGCAGCCTTGGCAGGCGCAGCAGCTGGAGCGTTTTTCTTGGCTTCAACGGCGGCAACCACGTCTTCCTTGGTCACACGGCCATCTTTGCCGGTGCCCTTGATGGACGCCAGGTTGATGCCGTTTTCGTCAGCCAGCTGACGCGCAGCCGGTGCAGCGATTGGATCTTCGCCACCCGCAGCCGGTGCAGCAGCTGGAGCTGCGGCAGCAGCCGGTGCCGCAGCGGCGGCAGGAGCAGGAGCAGCGGCAGCAGCACCGCCCTCTTCGATCGAGCCCAGTACCTGGTTCGACAGGACGGTAGCGCCTTCTTCGGCAACGATTGCGCCCAGCACGCCGTCAGCTTCAGCCAACACTTCGAGCACGACCTTGTCGGTTTCGATGTCGACGATCAGGTCGTCACGCTTGACGGCCTCGCCTGGTTTCTTGTGCCAGGTGGCAACGGTGCCATCGGCAACCGATTCCGGGAATGACGGGGCTTTGATTTCGATAGCCATTATCTGTGGGTCCTTAAAATTCGGTTTCAGTCAGCGCGAAGGCGTTAAACAGTGAAAGCATCTTGCAGCAGTTTTTCCTGCTGTTCGGCGTGCATCGACGCATAACCACACGCAGGTGCAGCAGAAGCATCACGACCGGCGTACTCCAGGCCCAGTGCCTGTTTGTGATTGCCGATGCTGCGACGCAGATGATGCTGGCTGCTGTACCACGCGCCCTGGTTCATCGGTTCTTCCTGACACCACACCACATTGGTGAGGTTGGTGTAAGGCGCGATGGCCTCCATCAGGTCGTCTTCCGGGAACGGGTAAAGCTGCTCGATCCGCACGATGGCGATGTCTTCGCGGCCTTCGGCACGGCGTTTTTCCAGCAAATCGTAGTAAACCTTGCCGCTGCACAGGATCAGGCGAGTGACCTTGGCCGCGTCGAGGGTATCGATTTCTGAAATAACGGTCTGGAACGAACCATCCGCCAGATCTTCCAGGGTCGAGATGGCCAATTTATGACGCAGCAGCGATTTCGGCGTCAGCACTACCAGCGGCTTGCGCAGCGGGCGGATCACCTGGCGACGCAGCAAGTGGTAGATCTGGGCCGGGGTAGTCGGCACGCACACCTGGATGTTGTGCTCGGCGCACAATTGCAGGTAACGCTCCAGACGGGCCGAGGAGTGCTCCGGACCCTGACCTTCATAACCGTGTGGCAGCAGCATGGTCAGACCGCACAGACGGCCCCACTTGTGCTCGCCGCTGGTGATGAACTGGTCGATAACCACCTGGGCACCGTTGGCGAAGTCGCCGAACTGGGCTTCCCAGATCACCAGCGCCTGAGGCGTGGTGGTCGAGTAACCGTATTCGAACGCCAGTACGGCTTCTTCGGACAGGAACGAATCGTACAGGTCGAAACGTGGCTGGCCTTCGTACAGGTTCTGCAACGGGATGTAGGTGCCCGCGTCTTTCTGGTTGTGCAACACAGCGTGACGGTGCGAGAACGTACCGCGGCCGATGTCCTGGCCGGTCATGCGGATCGGGTGACCTTCGAACGCCAGGGTCGCGTACGCCATGGTTTCAGCGTAACCCCAGTTGATCGGCAGGCCGCCGGCTTGCATCTTCTGACGGTCTTCGTAGATCTTCGCAACCTGGCGCTGTACGACGAAACCGTCTGGGATTTCCAGCAGCTTGGCCGACAGTTCCTGCAGGGTCTTCAGATCGAACGAGGTGTCGTGACGCGCAGTCCAGGCGTGGCCCAGGTACGGACGCCAGTCAACGAACAGCTCTTTGTTCGGCTCCTTGACCAGGCTTTTTACGACATGCAGGCCGTTGTCCAGCGCGTTGCGGTATTCATCGATCTTCGCCTGAACACGTGCATCGTCCACCACGCCGGCCTTGATCAGGCTATCGGCATACAGCTCACGGGTGGTGCGCTGCTTGGTGATTTGCTGGTACATCAACGGTTGGGTGCCGCTAGGCTCATCCGCTTCGTTGTGACCGCGACGACGGTAGCAGACCAGGTCGATGACCACGTCACGCTTGAACTGCATGCGGTAATCGATGGCCAACTGGGTCACGAACAACACGGCTTCCGGATCATCACCATTCACATGGAGGATCGGCGCCTGAATCATCTTGGCAACGTCGGTCGCGTACTCGGTAGAGCGTGCGTCCAGCGGGTTGCTGATGGTGAAGCCTACCTGGTTGTTGATGACGATGTGAACGGTACCGCCGGTCTTGAAGCCGCGAGTCTGCGACATCTGGAACGTTTCCAGGACCACACCCTGACCGGCGAACGCCGCGTCACCGTGGATGGAAATCGGCAGGACCTTCTCACCGGTGGAATCGTTACGACGATCCTGGCGCGCACGTACCGACCCCTCGACCACTGGAGAAACGATCTCCAGGTGGGATGGGTTGAACGCCATGGCCAGGTGAACTTCACCGCCGGTGGTCATTACGTTGGACGAGAAGCCCTGGTGATATTTAACGTCACCGGAACCCAGCTCGACCTTCTTCTTGCCTTCGAACTCGTCGAACAGCTCGCGCGGGTTCTTGCCGAAGGTGTTGACCAGCACGTTCAAGCGGCCACGGTGGGCCATGCCGATCACGATTTCCTTGGTGCCGTAGGAACCGGAACGCTGGATCAGCTCGTCGAGCATCGGGATCAGGCTTTCGCCGCCTTCCAGGCCGAAACGCTTGGTGCCCGGGTATTTGGTGCCCAGGTATTTTTCCAGGCCTTCCGCTGCAGTGACGCGCTCGAGCAAGTGGCTCTTGACGTCCGCAGACAGCACCGGGCGACCACGCACGCCTTCAAGGCGGTGCTGGAACCAGTGGCGCTGCTCGGAATCAGTGATGTGCGTAAATTCGGCACCGATGGTGCGGCAATATGTCTGCTGCAACGCTTCGTGAATTTCGCGTAGGCTCGCTTCCTCTTTGCCGATGAACAGGTCGCCGGCACGGAAGGTCGTATCAAGATCGGCATTGGTCAAGCCGTAATGATTGATCGACAGGTCTGCAGGTGCAGGACGCTGCCACAGCCCCAGCGGGTCAAGCTGGGCTGCCTGGTGGCCACGCATACGGTAGGCCTGGATCAGTCGCAGTACTTCAACTTGCTTCTTCTCGTGCTCACTGCTCACGCTTGCGGCAGAAACCGGCTGGGCGCGGCGCTGGTTCTTTGCCAGCAGCACGAACTGATCGCGAATTGTTGCGTGCGATACATCGGTGGCAGCGTTGCCGTCTGAAGACAACGTCTGAAATTTGGTGCGCCATTCTTCTGGCACAGCGTTAGGGTCGTGCAGGTAGAGCTCATAAAGCTCTTCCACATAGGCAGCGTTACCACCTGAAAGATAGCCGCTGTTCCACATGCGCTGCATCACGCTTTCTTGCATGCTTGGTCACCCTCGATTTGGGGACACCACCGGCGAAAACACCGAGTTTGCTTGCAAAAGGCCAAGTGCAGCGACCAAAACAAGCCACTTAGGATCACGCTGATAGTTCGGGTACCAACCCGAATGCCCCTGCTTGTCTCATTTCTTCAAAATAAGAGCCGCGTCTTTGTAAGTCGCTGCTCAAGTTAAAACTACGGCGCCGGTTGAAGCCTGCGCCGTAGCATCTACGGGCACAACGGTCCTGCTTTTACTACAACGTCGGTTACACGCCGCTTTGCAGCAGCATGCTACGTACGTGACCAATGGCCTTAGTCGGGTTCAGGCCTTTGGGACATACGTTGACGCAGTTCATGATCCCGCGGCAGCGGAATACGCTGAACGGGTCATCCAGCGAAGCCAGACGCTCGGCAGTCTTGGTGTCACGGCTGTCTGCCAGGAAGCGGTACGCTTGCAGCAGGGCAGCTGGGCCCAGGAACTTGTCGGGGTTCCACCAGAAGGACGGGCAGGAAGTCGAGCAGCAAGCGCACAGGATGCACTCGTACAGACCGTCCAGCTTCTCGCGCTCTTCCGGAGTCTGCAGACGCTCGATGGCCGGAGCCGGCGTGTCGTTCTGCAGGAATGGCTTAACCTTCTCGTATTGCTTGTAGAAGATGCTCATATCGACGACCAGGTCACGGATAACCGGCAAACCTGGCAGCGGACGAACAACCAACTTGTTGCCTTTCACCACGGAAGACAGCGGCGTGATGCATGCCAGGCCGTTCTTGCCGTTGATGTTCATGCCGTCGGAGCCGCAAACACCCTCACGGCAAGAGCGACGATAGGAGAAACCTTCGTCCTGCTCTTTAACCAGGGCCAGCACGTCCAGCACCATCAGGTCCTTACCACCGGTATCGACCTGGAATTCCTGCATGAACGGCGCAGCGTCCTGATCAGGGTTGTAGCGATAAACACTGACTTTCAACATGGCAGCCACCCTTAGTAAGTCCGAATCTTCGGTTCAAACGTCGGAACCGTCTTCGGCGAGAAGTTCACGGCACGCTTGGTTACGCGCTTGTCACCCGGGAAGTACAGGGTGTGGCACAACCAGTTTTCGTCGTCGCGGTCTTCATAGTCTTCACGAGCGTGAGCACCACGGGATTCTTTACGAACCTCGGCGGCGATGGCAGTCGCTTCAGCCACTTCCAGCAGGTTTTGCAGCTCAAGGGCTTCGATTCGAGCGGTGTTGAACGCCTGGCTCTTGTCGTTGATCTTGACGTTGGCGATGCGCGTACGCAGGTCAGCCAGCTGGGCGATACCTTTCTGCATGTATTCGCCGGTACGGAACACACCGAAGTAGTTCTGCATGCAGCTTTGCAGCTCTTTGCGCAGGGAGGCGACGTCTTCGCCATCGGTACGCGAGTTCAGGCCATCCAGACGTGCCAGGGCAGCGTCGATGTCGGACTGGCGTGGACGCGCGTAATCAACGCCTTCCTTCAGGGTCTGTTCCAGGAACAGGCCGGCGGCACGACCGAATACCACCAGGTCGAGCAGCGAGTTGCCGCCCAGACGGTTGGCACCGTGAACCGATACGCACGCCACTTCACCTACCGCGAACAGACCAGGGATGATCTGGTCGACACCGTCGGCGTCCTGGGTGATCGCCTGGCCATGAATGTTGGTGGCAACGCCGCCCATCATATAGTGGCAAGTTGGAACAACCGGGATCGGCGCAACAGCCGGGTCAACGTGGGCAAAGGTCTTGGACAGCTCCATGATGCCTGGCAGACGGCTGTGCAGCACTTCTTCACCGAGGTGATCGAGCTTCAGCATCACGTGGTCGCCATCGGGACCACAGCCGTTACCGGCGATGATCTCTTTAACCATGGAACGGGCTACAACGTCACGACCGGCAAGGTCTTTGGCGTTCGGAGCATAACGCTCCATGAATCGCTCGCCGTTCTTGTTGATCAGGTAACCACCTTCACCACGGCAACCTTCTGTAACCAGTACACCGGCGCCGGCGATGCCGGTCGGGTGGAACTGCCACATTTCGATGTCTTGTACCGGAACGCCTGCACGCAGGGCCATGCCGATACCGTCACCGGTGTTGATCAGGGCGTTGGTAGTCGAAGAGTAGATACGGCCTGCACCGCCGGTCGCCAATACGGTGGCGTTAGCCCGCACGTAAGAGGTTTCGCCGGTTTCGATGCAGATAACGATCATGCCTACAAAGGCACCGTCTTCGTTCTTCACCAGGTCGACGCCGTAGTATTCGTTGAGGAATACGGTGCCGGCCTTCAGGTTGGCCTGGTACAGGGTGTGCAACAGCGCGTGACCGGTACGGTCGGCTGCGGCACAGGTACGAGCGGCCTGGCCACCCTTACCGAAGTCTTTCGACTGACCGCCGAACGGACGCTGGTAGATGCGACCCTGTTCGGTACGGGAGAACGGCAGACCCATGTGTTCCAGCTCGAAGACCGCTTCCGGGCCTACGGAGCACATGTATTCGATAGCGTCCTGGTCACCGATATAGTCGGAACCCTTGACGGTATCGTACATGTGCCAGCGCCAGTCATCGTTTGGATCGGCGGAGGCGATGGCGCACGTGATGCCACCCTGGGCCGAAACGGTGTGGGAACGGGTCGGGAACACCTTGGTGATCACGGCAGTCTTGTGACCGCCCTGGGCCAGTTGCAGCGCAGCGCGCATGCCGGCACCGCCGCCGCCAATGATGATGGCGTCGAATGAAAGCGTATTAACTGTGTTAGCCATGAATCAGATACCCCAAAGAATCTGCACACCCCAGACGAAGTAAGCGAACATCGCGACGCCGCATACTGCCTGGAAGAGAAACCGTACTGCTGTCGCGGACTTGCCCAGCGCCATCGGCGTCAGGTAGTCGGTCGCGATGGTCCACATGCCAACCCAGGCGTGAGCGCCCAGGGCTACAAGGGCCAGCAGACTGAAGATGCGCATCCCGTTGTGAGCGAACAGGCCGTGCCATTGGGCGTAGCCAATGCCAGGGTTCGCCGCGAGGTACCCGATCAGGAAGATGAAATAAGCCGCGAGAACAACCGCAGACACACGTTGCGCCATCCAGTCATAGAGGCCCGAACGCGACAGGTTCGTAACGCTGGTTACCATATCCAAACTCCCGCCAGAACGATCAGCACCACGGAAATGGCGATGACGATTTTCGAGCCCAGCTTGCCGCCTTCCAGCGTCTCACCGATACCCATGTCCATGATCAAGTGGCGAATACCGGCCACAAGGTGATAAAGCAGAGCGGACAGGAGGCCCCAGGCGACGAATTTGGCCAGCGGACTGGTCAAGCATGCCTTCACCTCGGCGTACCCTTCTTCCGAACCCAGGGATTTGCTCAATGCATAAAGCATGATGCCCAGGCCAAGAAACAGGATGATGCCGGATACACGGTGCAGGAACGACGTTACGCCGGTGATGGGGAGTTTGATGGTCCTTAGGTCTAGGTTTACAGGTCGTTGGCTATTCACGGCTTTTTTTCACACTGAAGAGCCCCTAACAATCAGGGCAAAGTTGTTGGGGAGTGCACTGGTCAGGTAACCACCACCCAGGGAGTGCGACCCCCATCAAAACGGGCCCAAAAGCCCCTGGCGGTCGGAGGCCGAGTATAGACAGTTAGGCAACTAATGACAACGCGCACTCCTCACCCTAATAGCGCATTGCGCTGGCGGCATAAAAGGCGTAAACGGCAGGTAATTTCGAGGAAAAAGTACGGTTAAAGCCTTCTGGAGCAAGACTTTAGGCAAATTGACATCTGAATTTATCTCACTATAGTGGTGCGGGCCCTGCGTGGGGGGTCTGTCTGATGATTTGAAGCATAAATAGGAGGCCACATGGCTGACAAAAAAGCGCAGTTGATCATCGAGGGCGCAGCCCCCGTCGAGCTGCCCATTTTAACCGGCACCGTTGGTCCCGATGTTATCGACGTACGGGGCCTGACGGCCACGGGCCGTTTTACATTCGACCCAGGCTTCATGTCGACCGCCTCATGCGAGTCGAAGATCACCTATATCGACGGTGATAACGGTATCTTGCTGCACCGCGGCTACCCGATCGAACAGCTTGCTGAACAGTCGGACTACCTGGAAACCTGCTACCTGCTGCTTAATGGCGAATTGCCAACAGCTGAGCAAAAGGCCCAGTTTGTCAGCACCGTAAAGAACCACACCATGGTTCACGAGCAGTTGAAGACCTTCTTCAACGGCTTCCGTCGCGACGCCCACCCGATGGCCGTCATGTGCGGCGTAGTCGGCGCCCTGTCGGCCTTCTATCACGACTCCCTGGACATCAATAACCCGCAGCATCGCGAAATCTCCGCGATCCGCCTGGTTGCCAAGATGCCGACCCTGGCCGCAATGGTTTACAAGTACTCCATGGGTCAACCCATGATGTACCCGCGCAACGACCTGACGTACGCGGAAAACTTCCTGCACATGATGTTCAACACCCCGTGCGAGATCAAACCGATCAGCCCGGTGCTGGCCGCCGCGATGGACAAGATCTTCATCCTCCACGCCGACCACGAACAGAACGCCTCGACCTCTACCGTGCGCCTGGCGGGCTCCTCGGGTGCCAACCCGTTCGCCTGTATCGCCGCCGGTATCGCCGCACTGTGGGGCCCTGCCCACGGCGGTGCGAACGAAGCCGTATTGACCATGCTCGATGAAATCGGCGATGTCTCGAACATCGACAAGTTCATCGCCAAGGCCAAGGACAAGAACGATCCGTTCAAGTTGATGGGCTTCGGTCACCGGGTCTACAAGAACCGCGACCCGCGCGCCACCGTAATGAAGAAGACCTGCGACGAAGTGTTGAAGGAACTGGGCATCAAGAACGATCCGCAACTCGAACTGGCCATGCGCCTGGAAGAGATCGCCCTGACCGACCCGTACTTCATCGAGCGCTCGCTGTACCCGAACGTCGACTTCTACTCGGGGATCATCCTCAAGGCGATCGGCATTCCAACCAGCATGTTCACCGTGATCTTCGCCCTGGCGCGGACCGTGGGCTGGATCTCCCACTGGAAAGAAATGCTCTCCAGCCCGTACAAGATTGGCCGTCCGCGCCAGCTGTACACTGGCTACGAGTCGCGTGACATCACCAAGCTGGAAGACCGCAAGTAAGCTAACCGCTACTTGGCTACACCGAAAACGGCCTCCTTTGATAGGGAGGCCGTTTTTATTTGTGCCGGATTTGAGAAACAGTTTTGTCGTATCTGTTACCAATAAAGGCAAAAAAAAGCCCCGATCTCACGACCGGGGCATTTTTTTGTAACTGTTACGGGCTTAGTGGCTAACCGCCCCACTCGCCCCCAGGCCAGTCTGCGAACGCACAAACTGCGGGAAGTACAGCGCACGTTCCTTCTCTGCCGCCGCCGACTTGTCGGTGATGGAGAAGAACCAGATGCCGATGAACGCAATGATCATCGAGAACAGCGCCGGGTACTCGTAAGGGAAGATCGCCTTCTCATGGTGCAGGATCGAGACCCAGATGGTTGGGCCGAGGATCATCAGGCCAACGGCACTGATCAAGCCCAGCCAGCCACCAATCATCGCGCCGCGGGTGGTGAGGTTTTTCCAGTACATGGAAAGCAGCAGCACCGGGAAGTTACAGCTGGCCGCAATGGAGAACGCCAGGCCCACCATGAACGCGATGTTCTGGCTTTCAAACAGGATGCCCAAGCCAATCGCCAGTACTGCCAGGGCGATGGTGGTGATCTTCGATACGCGAATCTCATCCTTCTCGTTGGCCTTGCCTTTCTTGATCACGCTGGCGTACAGGTCATGGGACACCGCCGAAGCACCCGCGAGGGTCAAACCGGCAACCACTGCCAGGATGGTGGCAAACGCCACGGCCGAGATGAAGCCCAGGAAGATACTGCCGCCCACCGCGTTGGCCAGGTGCACCGCCGCCATGTTGTTACCGCCGAGCAAGGCACCTGCAGCATCCTTGAACGCCGGGTTGGTGCTGACCAGCAGGATCGCGCCGAAGCCGATGATGAAGGTCAGGATATAGAAGTAGCCGATGAAGCCAGTGGCATACAGCACGCTCTTGCGAGCTTCCTTTGCGTCACTCACAGTGAAGAAGCGCATCAGGATGTGCGGCAGGCCGGCGGTACCGAACATCAGTGCCAGGCCGAGGGAGAACGCCGAAATCGGGTCTTTCACCAGACCGCCCGGGCTCATGATCGCTTCACCTTTAGGGTGAACCTTGATCGCCTCGGCAAACAGCATGTTGAAGTCGAAGTTGACGTGTTTCATCACCATCAGCGCCATGAACGAGGCACCGGACAGCAACAGCACTGCCTTGATGATCTGCACCCAGGTGGTCGCCAGCATGCCGCCGAACAACACATAGAGGCACATCAGGATGCCTACCAGGATCACCGCGACGTGATAATCCAGGCCGAACAGCAGCTGGATCAGCTTGCCCGCGCCAACCATCTGCGCGATCAGGTAGAACGCCACCACCACCAAAGAGCCGCAGGCCGACAGGCTGCGGATCTGGGTTTGCCCCAGGCGATAGGACGCCACGTCGGCAAAGGTGTATTTGCCCAGGTTACGCAGGCGCTCGGCGATCAGGAACAGAATGATCGGCCAGCCCACCAGGAAGCCGATGGAGTAGATCAGGCCGTCGTAGCCGGAGGTGAACACCAGCGCGGAAATCCCCAGGAAGGAGGCTGCCGACATGTAGTCACCGGCAATCGCCAAACCGTTCTGGAACCCGGTGATCTTGCCGCCGGCCGCATAGTAGTCGGCCGCCGACTTGTTGCGCTTGGACGCCCAGTAGGTGATGCACAAGGTCGCGCCGACGAAGGCCACGAACATCAGGATCGCTGCGATATTCAGCGGTTGTTTATGCACTTCGCCGGTCAGTGCATCGGCCGCCCAAACGGCAGGTGCAAAGGCCGAAGCGCCGAGTACAGCCAATAGACGACGGATCATTGCGCAGCCTCCTTGAGAATCGCATTGTTCAAGTCGTCGAATTCGCCGTTGGCGCGTCGTACATAGATGCCGGTGAGGACGAAGGCCGACACAATCAGCCCGACCCCGATCGGGATCCCCCACGTAATGGACGAACCGGGGCTGATCTTGGCCCCCAGTATTTGCGGCCCATAGGCAATCAGAAGAATGAAAGCGGAGTAAAGCCCAAGCATGATTGCCGAGAGAATCCAGGCGAATCTTTCCCTTTTACTAACCAGCTCCTTGAAACGCGGGCTGTTTTGAATCGAGAGGTAAATGCTGTCGTTCATTGTTTTTATCCTCGCAGCACAGCTTTTTATTATTGGAACATATCCACTGTATGCGGCTGAGGAACAGGTTCCAGACGACCTTAGTAGTAGAAGGAGTGTAGCGAGGGATATTGAAGGTGCAGGAATAATTGCGGGGGCGAAATAATGTGGGAGCCGGGCTTGCCCGCGATGGGATCACCTCGATACATCAAGTGCACCGAGGCGTCTGCATCGCAGGCAAGCCAGATCCCACAAGAGACTTACTTAGCAGTCCACTCGGCGACGCGCTCAGGGTGCTTGGCCACCCAGTCCTTGGCCGCCGCTTCAGGCTTGGCGCCCTCTTGGATCGCCAGCATGACTTCGCCGATTTCATCCTTGGAGGCCCACTGGAATTTCTTCAGGAACGCCACGACTTCCGGGGCTTTCTTTTCCAGGCCTTTGCTGCCGATGCTGTTGACGGTCTCAGCAGCACCATAAATTCCTTTTGGGTCGTCCAGGAAGCGCAGTTTCCACTTGGCGAACATCCAGTGTGGCACCCAGCCGGTGACCGCAATGGATTCCTGTTTGTCTTCGGCACGGGTCAACTCGGCGATCATCGCCGCGCCCGAGCTGGCTTGCAGCTTGTAGTCCAGGCCATAGGCCTTGATTGCTTCGTCGGTCTTGAGCATCACACCTGAACCGGCGTCGATACCCACGATCTTGTTCTTGAAGGTGGTGTCGGTCTTGAGGTCTTCGATGGATTTGGCTTTCACGTACTCAGGCACGATCAGGCCGATCTTGGCGTCCTTGAAGTTGGGGCCGTAGTCGACCACCTTGTCCTTGTTCTTGGCCCAGTATTCACCGTGGGTCACCGGCAACCAGGCGGAGAGCATGGCGTCGAGTTTGCCGGTGGCCACGCCTTGCCACATGATCCCGGTGGCGACCGCTTGCAGTTTCACGTCATAACCGAGCTTTTGCTTGATCACTTCTGCCGCCACGTGGGTGGTGGCGACACTGTCCGACCAGCCATCCACATAGCCGATGCTCAGGGTTTTGCTGTCGGCGCTGGCCAGTGTGGAGCTCATCGCAACTACCAGAGTGGCAGCTGCGCCCAAGAGTCGTCGCATCTTCATAGTGCTTCCCCGAAAGTGCTGCGCCCGGCGGATGCCGAGCGACGTCAACCTGTTGTTATGTGGTGCACCGCGCCCCCTTCACGCGCATCGATCACGTGGGTGCCTCATCAGTGGAGGGCTGACACTTCGATCATCAACCTGCTGCCACAAGCGACCTGCTCTGACTGCGACCTCAGGTAAGCAAGAAACGACATCACATCGCCAGCAGGATGATTTGTAGGACATTCACCGACGATCCCGCCCGAACTTTGCATGTCAAAATTATGCGGCCCCACTGGGACGGCTCAAATCCGGGTAAGATGCGCGCCTTTGCCCCCAGACGGCCTGATCATGCCCGCGACTGCACGTTTCCCGCTCCTGCCCTATTTATTTGCCCTGATCCTCGGTGTGCTGGCCCTCGGCGGCTATTGGTACGGCCTTGGCCAACCGGTGGTGCTGCCGGACGTGGCCAGCGCCAGCCACAAGCTGCAATGTGCGTCCTACACGCCCTTCGACAAAGACCAGTCGCCGTTCGACCAGCCGTTCAAACTGCGCCCCGAGCGCATGGACGCCGACCTGGCGTTGCTGGCCACCCGTTTCGAATGCATACGCACCTACTCCCAGACCGGCCTTGAAGACTTGCCGGCACTGGCACGCAAACACGGCCTGAAGCTGATGAGCGGCGCATGGGTCAGCAGTGATCCGGCGGCCACCGCCAAGGAAGTCGAGGCACTGATCGCTTCGGCCAATGCCAACCCCGACGTCGTCACCTCGGTGATCGTCGGCAACGAAACCCTGCTGCGCAAGGAAGTCACTGCCGCGCAGTTGGTCAAGCTGATCCATCACGTCAAGGACCATATCAAGCAACCGGTCACCTACGCCGATGTGTGGGAGTTCTGGCTGCAACACCCGGAAATCGCCCCGGCCGTGGACTTCCTGACCATCCACCTGCTGCCTTACTGGGAAGATGACCCCTCGGGCATCGACCAGGCGCTCAAGCACGTGGGCGATGTGCGCCAGACCTTCGGCAACAAGTTCGCCCCCAAGGACGTGATGATCGGCGAGACCGGCTGGCCGAGCGAAGGCCGCCAGCGGGAAACGGCGGTGCCGAGCCGGGTCAACGAAGCGAAATTCATGCGCGGGTTCGTGGCCATGGCCGAAGCCAATGGCTGGCACTACAACCTGATCGAAGCCTTTGACCAGCCGTGGAAACGCGCCAGTGAAGGGGCGGTGGGGGGTTACTGGGGCCTGTTTGATGCGGACCGCCAGGACAAGGGCGTGCTCGCCGGCCCGGTGACCAATGTGCCGTACTGGCCGCTGTGGCTGGGGGTTGGCGGGATCATCCTGCTGGGCACGCTGCTGCTGGGTGGCCGCGTGCGCACGACCCGGGCTGCGTTGTTGTTGCCATTGCTGGGCGCCGTGGCGGCCTGCTCGATCGGCACCTGGGCCGAGTTGAACCGGGTCACCGCGCGCTTCACGGATGAGTGGGTGTGGGCTGGATTGCTGGTGGCCTTGAACCTTGCGGTACTGGCTCACGCCGCCCTGGCGTTGAGTACGCGAGAAGGTTGGCGCGAACGCGCCTTCAACTGGCTGGAGCAGCGCGCTGGCTGGCTGGTGGCAATCGCCGGGTTTGCCGGTGCGGTCATGATGCTGGCGCTGGTATTTGACCCGCGTTACCGCAGCTTCCCGAGTGCCGCGCTGGTGCTGCCTGCGCTGGTGTACCTGGTGCGTCCGGTGAGCGGGCTGCGGCGGGAGATTGCATTGCTGGCGTTCATCATCGGTGCCGGTATTGCGCCGCAGTTGTTCCGTGAAGGGGTGATGAACCAGCAGGCGTGGGGTTGGGCGGTGGTGAGCCTGTTCATGGTCGTAGCCTTGTGGCGTTGCTTACGGGTGCGCAAGGCTTAAGACCGCTTTCGCGAGCAAGCCCGCTCCCACACTCGACCGCATTCCAAGGGATGTACTCGGTCAAATGTGGGAGCGGGCTTGCTCGCGAAGAGGCCCCATCAGGCAACGCGAGGCTTACGGACCAACCGCAACCCCGCAATCACCACCGCAAACACCGCAAAGGTCGTGTTGTACAACGCCAACGCCGGAAACCCGAACACCAGCGCCAACACCGCCAAACCCCACCCGGCCCGGCCCGGCACGAAAAACGCCAGCACCGCCGTGACCAGCGCCGCCCAGCCCAGCACCTTGAAGTGAATCATCAACCCCAGGTTGGAACGCACCTGGCATTCCCAGCGGCTGGCTTCGTCAGCGCAAATGCCCACCCAACGGCCATCCTCCATGAATCCGTAACGCGCGCCATAACTGGCGGCCAGCCAAAGCGGCAGGGCAATAAGCAACAGGATCAGCGGAAAACGGCGGGACATGGGGCACTCCGATAGGCGAAAACGGCGCCCAGCTTAATCCCCCGGTGGCCGTTGGCAAGTTTTGCAAACAGATAAGTGTTCATTAAGGCGTGCCAAAGTGTATCGTCTCGCTACTATTACCCCGATTCCGACGTTTTTTCCGACTTTTAGTGCCGAAGGCTGGCACTTCGGCAGCAACGCGGTGGTCATAGCCTGCGAACTCCACTTCAGCACGTTTTCCTCTTAGGGATTTAGTCATGCTCCGTTCCTTGCGCTGTGCGGCCCTGTTGGGCAGCCTTTTTCTGAGTGCGTCAGCACTGGCGGTCGATATCGACCAGGCCAGCTATGGCTACCCTTTGACCAACCCGTTTGAAGCGACCATCGCCACCACCCCGCCGAACCTGCGGCCGGAACTGCCATCGGACGATCAAATCAATCAGTCCGACTACACCCTGACGATGCGCCCCGAGCGCGAGTTCAGCCTGCCTGACAACTTCTGGGCGGTGAAGAAACTCACCTACCGCATCGCCAAGCAGGACCGTGCCGCACCGCTGATCTTCCTGATCGCCGGCACCGGCGCACGCTTTGACAGCACCATCAACGAATACCTGAAAAAGCTGTACTACAAGGCCGGTTACCACGTCGTCCAGCTGTCGTCCCCCACCAGCTTCGACTTCATCGCCGCCGCCTCGCGCTTCGCCACTCCCGGCATCAGCCAGGAAGACGCCGAAGACATGTACCGCGTGATGCAGGCCGTACGCGCGCAAAACCCGACGCTGCCCGTGACCGACTTCTACCTCACCGGCTACAGCCTCGGCGCCCTCGACGCAGCCTTTGTCAGCAAGCTGGACGAAACCCGTCGCAGCTTCAACTTCAAGAAAGTCCTGCTGCTGAACCCGCCGGTCAACCTCTATACCTCGATCACCAACCTCGACAAACTGGTGCAGACCGAGGTCAAGGGCATCAACAACAGCACCACCTTCTATGAGCTGGTGTTGAACAAACTGACCCGCTACTTCCAGCAAAAGGGCTACATCGACCTCAACGATGCCCTGCTGTACGACTTCCAGAACTCCAAGGAACACCTGACCAACGAACAGATGGCGATGCTGATCGGCACTTCATTCCGCTTCTCGGCGGCCGACATTGCCTTCACCTCGGACCTGATCAACCGTCGCGGCCTGATCATCCCGCCCAAGTACCCGATCAGCGAAGGCACCAGCCTCACGCCGTTCCTCAAGCGTGCGCTGCAGTGCGACTTCGACTGCTACCTCACCGAACAGGTGATCCCGATGTGGCGCGCCCGTTCCGACGGCGGCAGCCTGCTGCAACTGGTTGACCAGGTCAGCCTGTATGCCCTCAAGGACTACCTGCACGACAGCCCGAAAATCGCCGTCATGCACAACGCCGACGACGTGATCCTGGGCCCTGGCGACCTTGGCTTCCTGCGTAAAACCTTCGGCGATCGCTTGACCGTCTACCCCCTGGGCGGCCATTGCGGCAACCTCAACTACCGCGTCAACGCCGACGCCATGCTGGAGTTCTTCCGTGGCTAAATATCTTCTGCTGCTCGCCGCCCTGATGTGCGCGGGCGTGGCCAATGCCGACAACAGCAAGGCCCACACGCCGACCGTAGTGGACTCCGACGGCTTCAAGGAGCCCCTGAGCCACCTCAAGTTCAACCCTGGCCTGGACCAGCGTGAGTTCGAGCGCTCGTCGGTCAACGCGCTGAATGTCTACGACCCGCTGGAGTCGTGGAACCGCCGGGTCTACCACTTCAACTACCGCTTCGACCAGTGGGTGTTCCTGCCGGTGGTGGACGGTTACCGCTATGTCACCCCAAGCTTCCTGCGTACCGGCGTCAGCAACTTCTTCAACAACCTCGGGGATGTGCCCAACCTGTTGAACAGCCTGCTGCAGCTCAAGGGCCATCGTTCCCTGGAAACCACCGGCCGCCTGCTGCTCAACACCACCATCGGCATCGCCGGCCTGTGGGACCCGGCCACCGCCATGGGCCTGCCGCGCCAGAGCGAAGACTTCGGCCAGACCCTGGGCTTCTACGGTGTACCGGGCGGCGCCTACCTGGTGCTGCCGCTGTTTGGTCCGTCGAACCTGCGGGATACCACCGGCCTGCTGGTGGACTACGGCGCCGAGACCGAGATCAACTTCCTGAACGTGTCCAAGGTCAGCGAAAACCACCCGGAAATCTGGGCCCTGCGCGCCGTCGACAAGCGCTACCAGACCAGCTTCCGCTACGGCCAGATGAACTCGCCGTTCGAGTATGAAAAGGTGCGCTACGTGTACACCGAGGCGCGCAAGTTGCAGATCGCCGAGTAATGCCCCGTGTAGGCGCTGGCTTGCCAGCGCCTACATCCCCCGCCGACACCACTTACGCCACGTAAACCGCAGTTGCAGCACGGCCGCCCTGGCCATTTCCCGATCCTGCTCCGCCAATCCCGAAGGCTGTTCAAGCGCTTCAAGCATCGCAACGCTGGCCGCATCCATCAGCGACTCATTCGCCACGCTCGGCCCCCCCTCCTCCAACACCGACGCCAATGCCCGCAAATAGCGATCGCGCTCAATCGCCAACGCACCCCGGCTGTCCGCCAGGCAGGCGCGCAACTCCAGCAACTCATCCCCCAGGTCCAGCCCCAGCAATCCGTTATCCCAGTGGACACGGCGATCGGCAGGCAAGGTTTCGCTGTAGCGCGACAGGCGAATCAGCCGGTCCGCCATGCGCCCGCCAAACCAGCTTTCAGCCTGCTCCAGGGGGCGGGAAGTCAATTGCGCCAGGTCGAACAATGAAGCCTTGAACATCCGCCGATAGTGATGCTCGCCGGGATTGAGCTGGATCAGCCGAAACACCACCACGGCAATCCCGACCCCCACCAGCGTCGCGATGGCCTTGTTGAGGAACGCGGCGAAGTCATAGGTCATCACATTGCTGGGCCCTACGTTGTTGACGAAAAAGATGCAGAACGCCGAGGCCGTGGCCGCCAGCTTGAGGCGGCTCATGCACAACGAGGCGAAAAACAGCGGCACTCCCAACGCCAGGCATAACAAGGGAAAGCCATCGAAGCCGGGCAACAGCACGAAGCACACAAAACCGGCCACCGGGATCGACAGCGCTATGCCCTTGAGGAAATTCAGGCTGGAGGCCGACGGGTTTTCCCGCGCTGCAAACAGGCTCAACACCACGCCACAAATCGATACCGCGCCCAAACCCGAAGGCCATGCCGTAAAGATCCAGAACGCCGCGACCGCCAGAAACGCCAACGCACTGCGCAGCCCGCCAAGCACCCCCTGCTCGATATCCCGGTGCCAGGACATCGCCCCCGGTGCGCCGGGCGGCACCCTGCCCTGCTCGACCGCCGACAGCGTCAATGCACCCCGCTCAATCAAGCGCAACACCTGCGCCAGTTGCACCAGGCAAAAGTGCGCCTCCTGGCCAAGCTGCGGATCCTGCAACGCCAGGCCAAGCCGTTGTGACAACCCGGGCAGTTCATCAAGACGCTCCTGCTGCAACGCCGAAGCCACCGCTTCAATCAGTGGCCCGACCGCCGCCGTTTCATCGAGCATCATCCGCTGTCGCGCCACGCCCCGCGCCGCCCGCAGCAGGCTAAGCAGATCACGGCTGAGCACCCGCAAGGCCTGGGAGCGGCGCCGGCCCTTGGGCCCTTCAAACCAGGCATGGTCGCGCTGGCTGTCCACCGCCACCAGGCGGCTCAATGCTTCGAGCAAGCCTTTACGCTGGTCGGTACCCAACAGCTCCGAAGCGGCAGCCCGCACCCCGGCCTGCCAGGCGGCGCGCGCCTGAACCGCCAGCACCTGCTCGACCCGGCGCGGCCACAGAATCGTACTGGCGATGGAGGCACAAAGAATCCCCAGGCTGATCTCCTGGCAGCGTGCCACCGCCTCATCGAACACTCCCAGCGGTGCCGCCGTAGCGGGCAGCGCAATAATCGCCGTGGTGTAACCCGCCAGCACAAACCCATAGGACGCATGATTGCGCAGCAAGGATGCCCCCGTGGTGCAGAACGCCAGCCACAGCGCCATGCACAGCAGGAACAACAACGGCGCCTGGCCAAACACGCCGATCATCGCAATGGAAACCATGGCCCCGACAAACGTACCCACCAGCCGATAGGCGCCTTTGGCCAGGACCATGCCGCTGGTGGACTGGCCCACGATAAATACGGTGGTCAGGGCCCATTGCGGTTGCTGCAAGTCAAAACAGAAGGCCAGGTACAACGCGACCCCGCCGGCGATCATGTTGCGCAAGGCAAACAGCAGATCGCTACGGGACGGGGTCAACGTCGCCTGCCAGAAATCAGGGAGCTGGAAGGTGGAGGATTTCATTAAACCCACATATAGATAGCAAGCTAATGATTAGCATCGTATCTATATTTGTGGCGAATGCCAATCTCAGGCTATTTGACCAGGCGCTTTTCCTTGGATGGCCTGTAGCCAAAGTAGGCGCTGTAGCACTTGCTGAAATGGCTCGGCGAGACAAACCCGCAAGCCACCAGCACATCCACCTGGGACAGCTCGGTATGTTGCAGCAGCCGACGGGCCTCGGTGATGCGCAGTTCCAGGTAATAACGCTGGGGCGTGGTGCCAAGCTGCTCCTTGAACAAACGCTCCAACTGGCGTCGGGAACGGCCCGCATAAACGGCCAGTTGCTCAAGCTCCAGAGGCTCTTCGAGGTTGGCGTCCATCAGGTTGACCACCTCGCGCAGGGGTGCGCTCAAGCACACGTTTTCCGTGGGTTTCACCCGCCGGTAGCGCGACTCCTCAAACGCCAGGATGTCCTCGATCCCCTCCACCAGCGCTTTGCCGTACAGCCCCTTGATCCAGTCCAGCGCCATATGAAACGCACCGGAAGGGCTCGACGCCGTCAGCCGGTCGCGATCAATCACATAGGGTTCGCTGCTGACCTGCGTCGCCTTGCAGAAATCAGCGAGGGCCGGGCGATGTTCCGGGTGCACGGCGCAGCGGTAGCCGCCCAGCAATCCCGCACGCCCCAGGAACCACGCACCATTCCACAAACCGGCCAGGCTCACACCCTGCTCCGAGGCGCTTTTCAGCAGGTGGATAAACTCCTCCGCAGCCTTCAGTTCAGTGCGATAGCCACCGCATATCACCAACAGGTCCAACTCTTTAAGCACCGAAGACTCAAGCCGCGCATCGGGCCGGATCACCAGCCCCAGGTCACTGATCACCTCGCCTTCCCGCAAGCCGAAGGTCGAGGTAGAAAAAGAAGCGGGCCGCAGCAGGTTGGCGGTGATCAGCGTATCCAGCGCCTGGGTAAACGCCGGCAGCGAGAAATGTTCGAGCAACACAAATCCCGCACGCACCGTCTGACGGGCCTCGCCGGGAGTTTCATTCAGGTAGCGGAGGTTCTTGCCTTTCATGCCTCCGCTGAATTGCCGTCGCTCGATCAAATGCCTATGCCCTCACCCGCTTCCAGAGGTTACCCACCACGCTGACCACCGCCAACACCACGGCCCCGGCAATGATCCCCGCCACTGCATTGAGCAACGTCGGCATCAACCACGCCAGGCCGCCAGTACTCTGGCTCACGGTCTCGATCCAGTGATGCACCACCGGCACACCATGGGTCAGGATGCCACCGCCGACCATGAACATCGCCGCCGTACCAATCACCGACAGGCTTTTCATCATGTACGGCGCCGCCCGCAGGATCGCCCCGCCAATGCTGCGCGCCGCCTGGCCGGGCTTCTGGGTGAGCCACAGGCCCAGGTCATCGAGTTTGACGATACCGGCCACCAAGCCGTAGACGCCGATGGTCATGACGATGGCGATACCCGACAACACGATCACTTGCTGCATCAGCGGTGCATCGGCCACGGTACCCAGGGTGATGGCGATGATTTCGGCGGAGAGGATGAAGTCGGTACGGATCGCGCCCTTGATCTTGTCCTTCTCGAAGGCCACCAGGTCCGTGGCCGGATCCGCCACGGCTTCCACCAGGTGCGCCTGCTCTTCGGTGCGTTTGTGGAAGAAGCTATGGGCGAGTTTTTCGAAACCTTCAAAACACAGGTAAGCGCCGCCCAGCATCAACAACGGCGTGACCGCCCACGGCGCAAACGCGCTGATCAGCAACGCAGCCGGCACCAAAATCAGCTTGTTGACGAACGAGCCCTTGGCCACCGCCCACACCACCGGAATTTCCCGCTCGGCGCGCACCCCGGAGACTTGCTGGGCATTCAACGCCAGGTCATCCCCCAACACGCCGGCGGTTTTCTTCGCGGCCATCTTGGTCATCAACGCCACATCATCGAGCACCGCGGCGATGTCGTCGATCAATACCAGCAAACTGCTTCCTGCCATGGCTCAGGCTTCCGTGATTCAAAGTGCGCCGAGAATAACGCGGCGCACACCGGGTTAGCGAGCCGTTCAGCGCGCAGGCGTTTGCCAGCCCCCGCCAAGGCTCTGGATCAGCGCCACACTGCCCTGGCTGAGCTGGCCCTGGGTGTCGCGAAGATTCTGCTCGGCTTGCAGCAACACCAGTTGCTGGGTCAGCACGGCCTCCTGGCTCACGGTGCCGGCGCGCAACTGTGCTTCCTGGCTGCCGAACAGTTGCTGATTACGCTGGTACACCTGCTGGAACGCATCGGCCTGGGTTTGCAGGTGGTTGATTGCCGACAGGTTGTCTTCAACGTTCTGCAAGGCGCTGAGCACGGTGCCCTTGTAGGTCGCGGCGATCTGGTCATAGCTGGCCTCGGCCTGCTTGACCGCCGCTTCGCGGGCGCCGCCGTCAAACAGGGTTTCCGCCAGCGCCGGGCCCAACGTCCAGATGCGATTGGGCAGGGAGAACAACCCGCCCAACGCACTGCCGCGGTAACCGGCCTCGGCAGTAAGATCCAGGGTCGGGAAGAATGCGGCTTCAGCCACGCCGATTTTCGCGTTGGCCGCCGCTGCCGAGCGCTCCGCCGCCACCACATCGGGACGCCGTTGCAGCAGGGTCGACGGCAAGGTCAACGGTGGCCGCGGGACCACGAAGCTGTAGTCATTGCGCACCGCCACGCTGAATTCACTCGGCGCCACGCCCACCAGCACGGCCAGCGCGTGTTCGTATTGCTCGCGGTCGCGCAGGGAGGTCTGCAAGTCGGCAATCGAGGTGGTCAACTGGTCCTGAGCCACCAGCAACTGGTCGTTGGTGGCGACGCCCTGGGTGAACTGCACCTGGATCATGTCCAGCAGTTGCTGGTTGATCTTCTGTTGTTGCTGCAACAGGCGCACGTCGATGTCCATCTGCCGCAGGGCGAGGTAGTTACTCGCCACGCTGGAACTGATGGACAGCCGCACCCCGGCCAGCAACGCATCCGATTGCTGGGCCGTCGCCTGGCTGGACTCTATCCCGCGCCGCACCAGGCCCCACAGGTCCGGCTCCCAACTGGCGGTCAAGGTTGCGCTGACGCTGTTCGCGACGCCGCCCGTCGTGGTGCCGGTAGTCGACGTACCGCTGCCGCTGCCCGCCGTTCCCCGCGAACCCGACAACCCCACGCCCACCGTCGGCCACAAACCGGCCCGGCTGGACGCCACCTGCGCCTGAGCCAAACGGTACGCGGCCTCCGCCGCGATGATCGACTGGTTGGCCTTGGCCGAGCGCGCCACCAAATCGTTCAGTACCGGATCCTGATAAGCCAGCCACCACTGACTGTCCATCGCCCCTTGGGGGTTAGCCGCCGCGCGCTGCCACTGCGCGCCTTCCTTGAACGACTGCGGCAGCTCCATGGCGGGCTTCTGGTAATCGGGCCCGACCATGCAGCCGCCGAGCAGCAGGCTGATGCAAAGCACGCTGTATTTCACGTTCATAACCTTGCTTCCTTACGCCGGCCCAGGCGCTGTGACGCCCGGTCGAGCCACAGGTAGATCACCGGGGTGGTGTACAGCGTCAGCACCTGGCTGAACAGCAGGCCACCAATAATCGAAATCCCCAACGGCCGGCGCAACTCAGAGCCATAACCGGTGCCGAGCACCAGCGGCAGCGCGCCAAGGATCGCCGCCAGGGTGGTCATCATGATCGGCCGGAAACGGATCAGGCACGCCCGGCGAATCGCTTCCTTGGCCGTTAGGCCGAACTCCCGCCGCTCGGTGATCGCGAAGTCGATCATCATGATCGCGTTTTTCTTCACGATACCAATCAACAGAATCACCCCCACCAGCGCAATGATCGACAGCTCGGTGCCGGTCAGCAGCAAGGCGATCAACGCACCGACGCCGGCCGAGGGCAGGGTCGACAGAATGGTCAGCGGGTGCGTCAGGTTTTCGTAGAGGATGCCCAGCACGATATACACGCACAGCAACGCAGCGACGATCAGCAGCGGCTCACTGGCCACCGACGACTGGAACACCTGGGCCGTACCGGCAAACTGGCCGACCACACTGGCGGGCATGCGCAGCTGCTTCACCGCATCGTCCACCATCGCCGTGGCCTGGCCGATGGACGTGCCGGGCGCCAGGTTGAACGAGACTGTCACCGCCGGGAACGTGCCCTGGTGACTGATGGAAATTGCGGTGCGCGCCACCGTGTTATCCGCCAGTGCCGAGAGTGGCACCAGGGTCTGCCCGGTGGTCAGGTTGGGCGCCGCCGTGGTGCCCTTGGTGGTCGTGGCCTGGGTGCCCGTCGGCACATAAATGCCCTTGAGCGCGGAAGGGTCGGTCCAGTATTCCGGCGCGATTTCCATCACCACGTGGTACTGGTTGGCCGCGCGATACAGAGTCGCGACCTGGCGCTGGCCAAAGGCGTCGTACAGCGTCTGGTCGACCGCCGAGACACTCACCCCGAGGCGCGCCGCCGTGTCCCGGTTGATTTGCACATTGGCCAGCAAGCTGTTGTCTTGCTGGTCGGTATTGAGGTCGGTGAGTTGCGGCAATTTGCGCAGCACCGCCACCACCTTGGGCACCCATTCGTCCAGCGACTCCTGGTCATCGGCGGTCAGGGTGTATTGGTATTGCGCGCCACTTTGCCGGCCACCCACGGTGATGTCCTGGGCCGACTGCAAATACAGCTTGGTGCCCGGCAAGTCGCCGAGGCTGCGGCGGATCTGGCCGATGATTTCGGTGGCGTTGTCCTTGCGCTCGCCCAGGGGCTTGAGCAATACAAACATCTGCGCGCTGTTGACCGCCCCGCCGCCCCCTCCGCCACCGCCGACAAACCCGGCGACGGTTTCGATGTTCGGGTTTTTCATCACCTTGCGGTTGATCTCGGTGAAGTCCTTCTGCATCGCCCCATAGGAAATGCTCTGGTTCGCCAGGATGCTGCCCTGCAAGCGCCCGGTGTCTTCCTGGGGGAAAAAACCCTTGGGCACCAGCACGTACAACACGCCGGCGAGCACGATCACCAACACCGTCACAAAACCCATCAGCACCGTATGGTCGATCACCCAACCGAGGGTGCGATCGTAGAAGCGGTGAAAGCGCGAGTCCGGGTGTTCATTGCCTTCATGAATCTCTTTCGGCGCGCGCAGCAGCACGCTGGCGAGCATCGGTGTAACCGTCAGCGAGATCAGCATCGAGATCACGATGGCCACCGACAACGACACCGAAAACTCGCGGAACAGCCGCCCGACAATCCCGCCCATCAGCAGCAGCGGAATAAACACCGCCACCAGCGACACGCTGATGGTCAGTACCGTGAAGCCGACTTCCTGGGCACCGGCCAGCGCCGCTTCCACCCGGGTCTTGCCGCGCTCCAGGTGGCGCATGATGTTTTCCACCACCACAATCGCATCGTCCACCACAAAGCCGGTGGAAATCGTCAGCGCCATGAGTGACAGGTTGTTCAGGCTGTAGCCGAGGAAGTACATCGCGCCGAAGGTGCCGAGCAGCGACAGCGGCACCACAATCGCCGGCACCAGGGTGCTGCGCCAGTCGCGGAAGAAGCCGAAGGTCACCAGGGTCACCAGCAGGATCGACACCAGCAACGTGATCTCGACGTCATGCAACGAGGCGCGAATGGTGGTGGTGCGGTCCATCAGCAGGTTGAGCTTGATCGTCGCCGGAATCGAGCTTTGCAGGAACGGCAGCGAGGCCTTCACCGCGTCCACCGTCTCGATCACATTGGCCCCCGGCTGCTTGAACACCACCAGCAGCACCGCCGGCTTGCCGTTGGACAGGCCGAAGTTGCGCAGGTCCTGCACGTCTTCGCGCACGTAGCCCAGGTCGGCGATATGGATCAGGTCGCCGTTGTGGGCCTTGACCACCAGCGGCCCGTAGTCCTTTTCATCGAGCAACTGGTCGTTCGCCGCAATGCCGTAGTTGCGATCACCGATGGCCACGTTGCCCTTGGGCAAGTTGACGTTGGAGGCGTTGATCACCTGGCGCACCTGCTCCAGGCTGACGCCGTACTGGTTGAGCCGATCGGGGTTCAATTCCACCCGCACCGCCGGCAGCGCGCCGCCGCCCACCGTCACGTCACCGACCCCGGTGGTCTGCAACAACTTCTGCTCCAACAGGGTCGAGGCCACGTCATACATCTGCCCCGGCGTGGCGCTGTCGGAGGTCAGGCTGATGATCAAAATCGGCGAATCCGCCGGGTTGACCTTGCGGTACGTCGGGTTGCCGGACAGGTCGCTGGGCAGGTTGCTGCGGGCGGCATTGATCGCCGCCTGCACATCCCGCGCGGCGCCGTCGATGTCGCGATTCAGGTCGAACTGCAAAATGATCCGCGCCGAGCCCAAGCTGCTGGATGAGGTCATCTGCGTGACCCCGGCGATCTGCCCGAACTGGCGCTCCAGGGGCGTGGCCACTGAACTGGCGACGGTGGTCGGATCGGCGCCGGGCAACGAGGCGCTGACGCTGATGGTCGGGAAATCCACCTCCGGCAACGGCGCCACCGGCAACAGCATGAAGGCCAGCGCGCCAAACAGCGCGAGGCCGGCCGCCATCAAGGTGGTTGCAATCGGGCGGCGAACAAACGGCGCGCTGAGGTTCATTGCCATCAGGCCGCTTCAGCCGGGCGGCGGCTGAAGCGCTGCCCCAGGCCGTGCATGGCGAGGAAGATCACCGGCGTAGAGAACAGCGTCAGCAACTGGCTCAACAAAAGACCGCCGATAATCGCGATGCCCAGCGGGTGACGCAGCTCCGAACCAATCCCCGTACCGAGCGCCAGCGGCACCGCGCCGAACAGCGACGCCATGCTGGTCATCAGGATCGGCCGGAACCGCAACTCTGCCGCCTGGCCGATCGCGGCCGTGGGGCTCAGGCCGCCCTCGCGTAACAACTCCAGGGCAAAGTCGACCATCATGATGCCGTTTTTCATCACGATGCCGATCAGCAACACAATGCCAATCAAACCGATAATGTCGAACTGCGTGCCGGTCACCAGCAGCGCCAGCAAGGCCCCGAGCGCCGCCGAGAGCAGCGTCGAAAGGATCGTCACCGGGTGCACGAAGCTCTCGTACAGAATCCCCAGCATCAGGTACACCACCACAATCGCCGCCACCACTAGGAACACCTGGTTGGACAGCGACTGCTCGAACGTCGCCGCCGAGCCTTCGAGGTTGGCCTGCACCGACAGCGGCAAGCCGACCTTGGCCTCGATGTCCTTGAGCCGCGTGACCGCCGCGCCAAGGGTCTGGCCGGGCGCTAGGTTGAACGAAACGTCGGCATACGGAAACTGGCCCAGCCGGTTGATGGTGACGGGCGCCCGCACCACCTGCAGGGTCGCCATGCTCGACAGCGGCGCCACACCGCCACCCGGAATGTCCACGTACAACCCGGTGAGCAGGTCCGGCAAGTTGCGCGGCGGATGGTCGGTGGCGATCACCACGTGGTACTGGTTGAGCTGGGTGTAGATCGTCGAGACCTGGCGCTGGCCGAAGGCGTCATACAGCACATCGTCAATCGCCTGGGGCGTGATACCGAGGCGCGAGGCGGTGGCGCGGTCAAAGGTCAGCTGGATCCGATTGCCGAACTGCATCGCCTGGCTTTGCACGTCGGTGAACATCGGGTCTTGCTTGATCGCCGCCAGCAGCTTGGTGGTCCACGTTTCCAGCTCGTCCGGATCGGTGGCTTGCAGGCCCAGCCGGTAGCTGGTGGTGGACACCGTGGCGTCGAGGGTCAGGTCCTGTACCGAGTGCAGGTACAGGCGGATCCCGGCGTCGTCGGCGTTGGCATCGGAGAGCCGGCGGATCACCTCGGTGGCACTGTCACGCTCGCCGCGGGGCTTGAGGTTGATCAGCAGGTTGCCCTGGTTGATGGTCGGGTTGGTCTGGTCGATACCGACGAAGGACGACAGGCTTTGCACCGCCGGGTCCTTGAGGATTCGCGCGGCCAGGCGCTGTTGTTCGGTCTGCATCTGCTGGAATGAAACCGTCGGCGCCGCCTGGGAAATACCCTGGATCAGGCCGGTGTCCTGGTCGGGGAAAAAGCCCTTGGGCATGATCACCAGAATCATCAGGGTCAGCGCGGCGGTGAGCGCTATCGAGATCAGGGTCAAGGTGCGGTGCGCCAACACCCAGTCAAGGCCACGCACGTAGTGGGTGTTGATGCGGTCGAAGAAATCCGCGCGGCGTTCCTGGTGCTTATTCTTGAGCATCCGCGCGCACATCATCGGCGTGAGGGTCAGGGAGATGAACGCCGAGATAACGATGGTCACGGCCACGGTCATGGCGAATTCGCGGAACAGCCGGCCGACCACATCGCCCATGAACAGCAGCGGGATCATCACTGCAATCAGCGCAATCGACAGCGAAATAATCGTGAAACCGATTTGCTCCGACCCCTTGAGCGCCGCCTCCAGCGGCGAGTCGCCCGCCTCGATATAGCGCGTGATGTTTTCGATCATCACGATGGCGTCGTCCACCACGAATCCGATGGCGATAGTCAGCGCCATCAGTGTCAGGTTGTTCAGGGAGAAGCCCAGCGCATAAGCCACCGCCAGGGTGCCCACCAGCGTCAGCGGCACGGTGACTGCCGGAATAACCGTCGCCGCAACGTCGCGCAGGAAAATGAAAATCACGATCACCACCAGCAGCACCGCCACCGCCAGTTCGTACTGCACATCGGTGACCGAGGCGCGGATGGTTTGCGTGCGGTCGGTCAGCACATCGACCTTCAAGGTACCCGGCAAACTGGCCCGCAGCTTGGGCAGCAATTGCTGCACGCGGTCGACCACCTGGATCACGTTGGCGCCTGGCTGGCGCTGGATGTTCAGCACAATCGACGGCGTGCTGTTGGTCCACGCTGCCTGGCGCGGGTTCTCCGGGCCCTGGGTGGAACTGGCGATCTGTGACAGGCGAATCGGCGCGCCATTTTTATAGGCGATCACCAGGTCGCGGTATTGCTCGGCCGATTGCAGCTGGTCGTTGGCACCAATCGAATACGCCTGGAACTTGCCGTCGATATTGCCCTTGGCCTGGTTGACGTTGGCCGTGCCGAGGGAGGTGCGCAGGTCATCAATGGACAGGCCGAGGCTATTGAGCGCCGAGGTATTCGCCTCGACCCGCACCGCCGGGCGCTGGCCGCCGCTGATGGTCACCAGGCCGACGCCGGTGATCTGCGAGATCTTCTGCGCCAACCGTGTATCCGCCAGGTCCTCGACCTTGGTCAGCGGCAATACATCGGAGGTCAGGGACAGGGTCAGCACCGGCGCATCCGCCGGATTGACCTTGCTGTATACCGGTGGGTACGGCAGGTTGGCCGGCAGGAAGGTGCCGGCGGCGTTGATCGCGGCCTGCACTTCCTGCTCTGCCACGTCCAGGGACAGCGACAGGTCAAATTGCAGGGTCACCACCGAAGCGCCGTCGGAGCTGGTGGAGTTCATGGACTTGAGGCCCGGCATCTCGCCGAGCTGGCGCTCCAGCGGCGCGGTGATCGAGGAGCTGACCACGTCCGGGCTGGCGCCGGGGTATTGGGTGAAGACCTGGATGGTCGGGTAGTCGACTTCAGGCAACGCCGACACCGACAACAGGTGATACCCCAACATGCCCAGCAACAGCACCGCGACCATCATCAAGGTGGTGGCGACGGGACGTTCGATAAAGGGCCGCGAAATGTTCATGCTCGGCAGCTCCTCACTGGGCGACGACCTTCACGGCCGAACCGTCATCCAGTTTGTCGGCGCCTTCGGTGATCACCTGCTCGCCTGGCTTGACCCCGTTTTCGAGTACCGCCGACACATCGCCCATCGATGGGCCGGTCTTGATGTTGCGCAGGCTGGCCTTGTCGCCATTCACCACGAACACAAAATCGCCCTTGCTGCCATGCTGGATCGCCCGGGTGGGCACCACGGCAACCTGGGCCAGGGTGTCGGCCTTCAGGCGCGCATTGACGAACTGGTTGGGGAACAGCGCACTGCCCGAATCATCGAACTGCGCCTTGACCTTGATGGTGCCGGTCGTCGTGTCTACCTGGTTGTCCAGGGCCAACAGGCTGCCGGTGGCCAGCAGGGCTTTCTTGTTGCGGTCGTAGGCCAACACCGTCACGACGCCACGGCCCAGGGCCTGGCTGATTGCACCCAGGTCGTCCTCGGGGACCGCGAACACCACGGTGGCCGGGTTCATCTGGGTAATCACCACGATGCCGGTGGTGCTGGTGGTGGTGACGTAATTGCCGGGGTCGACCAGGCGCAGGCCCACCACACCGTCGACCGGCGAAGTGATGGTGCAGTAGCCGACCTGCACTTCAAGGTTCTGCACATTGCCCTGGTCGGCGGCCACGGTGCCCAGTTGTTGCTGGACCAAGGACGCCTGGGTGTCGACGGTTTGCTGGCTGGTAGAACCGGCCTTGACCAGTTCGCGGTAGCGCACCAGATCGCGCTGGGCATTGCTCAACACAGCCTGGTCGTGGGCCAGGGTACCCTTGGCCACGGCCAGCTGGGCCTTGAGAGCACGGTCATCGATCCGCGCAATCACCTGGCCCTTGCTGACGTGCTGGCCTTCCTTGAATTCCACGCTGCTGAGGATGCCATCGACCTGGGTGACCACGGTCACACTGCGGGTGGGGGTGACGGTGCCGAGGGCGTCGATATACACCGGCACGTCCTGCAACACCACCGGCACCACGGCTACCGGTTCGCCGGTGGCGGCCGGCCGGCCTTTGTGCCCGCCTGCAAAGAAGTGCAAACCCAGGGCAATCAACAACGCTACCAGTAACAACGTGCCAACGGCCCAGGCGAACGTACGTCGTCTGCTTTTCTCCACGGGTTTCTCTCTCGAACGCCGAAAACAGGAAGGGGCGACCAGGCTAAATGGCCGCTCGCTGCCTGAACTCTAGCAGCGCGCTCGAGCTGTGCCTGTACGACCGTGAATGCGTTCAGCATCAAGACAGACAAAGTCAGCTGGGCGCCCCGCCATGCAAGGGCTGCGGCGGGATTCTTGAGCCCTGCGCAAAGCCGGTGCTACCATGCCAGACCGCCTGTCTTGGCAAGGAACCTCCTGGTCTATGAGCACCATTCGCGAGCGCAACAAAGAACTGATCCTGCGGGCTGCCAGTGAGGAGTTTGCCGACAAGGGCTTCGCCGCGACCAAAACCAGCGACATCGCCGCCAAGGCCGGGCTGCCCAAGCCCAACGTCTACTACTACTTCAAGTCCAAGGACAACCTCTATCGCGAGGTGCTCGAAAGCATTATCGAGCCGATCCTGGCGGCCTCCACACCGTTCAATCCTGATGGCGACCCTTCGGCCGTGCTGAGCGGGTACATCCGCTCGAAGATCTGCATCTCCCGGGATTTGCCGTTTGCCTCGAAAGTGTTTGCCAGTGAGATCATGCACGGCGCCCCGCATTTAAGCCCCGAGCAGGTGGAACAGCTGAATGCCCAGGCCAAGCACAACATCGACTGCATCCAGAGCTGGGTGGACCGTGGGCTGATTGCGCCGATTGATCCGCATCACCTGATGTTCAGCATTTGGGCGGCGACGCAGACGTATGCGGATTTTGACTGGCAGATTTCGGCGGTGACCGGGAAGGCGAAGTTGGATGAAGCGGATTATGAGGCGGCGGCGCAGACGATTATTCGGTTGGTGTTGAAGGGGTGTGAGCGGGACTGATAGACCGCAGCGTCTTCAAGATTCGCGAGCAAGCCCGCTCCCACATTTGAATTTGTGCCAGACATAAATTGTTTAAACGCCGCAGATCCAATGTGGGAGCGGGCTTGCTCGCGAAAGCGCCCTCCCAGACACATCCTGCACAAAGCCAAACCATCATCTCCAGATTCCCCGATCTAGCCTCTCAGAACCCCACCTGAAGAGAGGCAAAGGAATGCCTGATCCAGCTGCTTCACATCGCCTGCGCATCGGGCGATTCAGCGAGTCCAACCGCATCTACCTGATCACCACCAACACCCACGAACGCGCGCCGATATTCAGTGATTTTTATCTCGGCCGCCTGGTGGTCTGGCAATTCCGGCTCGCCCAGTATCAAGGGCTGGCGAACTCCCTGGCCTGGGTGGTCATGCCCGACCACTTTCACTGGTTGATTGAGCTGCAAAAAGGCTCATTGGGAGACCTGATGTGCCAGGTGAAGTCCAAAAGCACTCGAACCGTTAATGGCGCTACGGGCCGCAAAGGGCGGCTATGGCAAACCAGCTTTCATGATCGTGCGCTGCGCAAGGACGATGACTTGGTGAAGATGGCTCGGTATGTCGTGGCCAACCCATTAAGAGCAGGGTTGGTGGAGCGGATTGGCGACTATCCGCTGTGGGATGCGGTTTGGGTTTAGGTCCGGGACCGAGTCGCCCCTTTCGCGAGCAAGCCCGCTCCCACATTTGACCGAGTCCCAGCCTTGGAATGCAGTCAAATGTGGGAGCGGGCTTGCTCGCGAAGAGGCCCGACCAGTCACCTCACATCAAGCAGTAACCCCCGCATCCGCCAACAACCCCAACCCCTCGATCGCACTGATCGCACACTGCTCGTCAATATCCGACGTATCCCCGCTGATCCCGATCGCTCCCAGCACCACACCCGCCTGATCCCGGATCAACACCCCGCCCGGCGCCGGCACCACGCTGCCCTGCCCCAGGCTGTTCAACGCGGCAATAAACGCCGGCCGTTGCTGTGCGTCCAACGCCAGCAAGCGCGAGCCCTTGCCCAGGGCTATCGCACCCCAGGCCTTGCCAATCGCGATCTGCGGGCGCAGCAGGCTCGCGCCATCCTCGCGCTGCAACGTTATCAAATGCCCGCCGCTGTCGAGTACCGCAACGGTCAGCGGTGCCGCCGAAATGGTGCGGCCTGCCGCGATGGCGTGGCTGGCCAGGTTGACTGCGACTTTCAAGGTTAAAGCGCTCATGGGTGCCGTCCTTATCTTGTTATGGGAAAGCCGTGGGGCTCTGTCTGATCAGAAGCTCAATCAAACAAATAGAACACAATAGATTTATTTTTTGTATACAATATTTCGAAACATACGCACCACACGTCGAAATATTCCCGTCCATAAGCCTTCCGACGAACGTAAAGGCCACCCAAGAAAATGGATTGACCTGCCCCGCTCGCCGTGAATACACTTCGGACCAACACCACTTGTATACAATTACAAAACGCAAGAGGCACCAAAACCATGAGCAAAATGAGAGCAATCGAAGCCGCTGTCCTGGTGATGCGCCGTGAAGGGGTCGACACCGCCTTCGGTATCCCGGGCGCCGCGATCAACCCGCTGTATTCGGCCTTGCAGAAGGTCGGTGGCATCGATCACGTCCTTGCTCGCCACGTTGAAGGCGCCTCGCACATGGCCGAGGGCTACACCCGCACCAAGGCCGGCAATATCGGCGTGTGCATCGGCACCTCGGGCCCGGCGGGCACCGACATGGTTACCGGCCTGTACAGCGCCTCGGCGGACTCGATCCCGATCCTGTGCATCACCGGCCAGGCGCCGCGGGCACGCATGCACAAGGAAGACTTCCAGGCTGTCGACATCACCAGCATCGTCAAGCCGGTGACCAAGTGGGCGACCACCGTCCTGGAACCCGGCCAGGTGCCGTATGCCTTCCAGAAAGCCTTCTATGAAATGCGCTCCGGTCGCCCGGGCCCGGTGCTGATCGACCTGCCATTCGACGTACAAATGGCCGAGATCGAATTTGACATCGACGCCTACCAACCACTGCCCCTGGCCAAGCCTTTGGCGACCCGCATCCAGGTGGAAAAAGCCCTGGCCCTGCTGGACCAGGCCGAGCGCCCATTGCTGGTGAGCGGTGGTGGCGTGATCAACGCCGACGCCAGCGAACTGCTGGTGGAATTCGCCGAGTTGACCGGCATCCCGGTGATCCCGACCCTGATGGGCTGGGGCACGATCCCGGACGATCACCCGCAGATGGTGGGCATGGTCGGCCTGCAAACGTCCCACCGTTATGGCAACGCCACGATGTTGAAATCGGACGTGGTGCTGGGCATCGGTAACCGCTGGGCCAACCGTCACACCGGTTCGGTGGAGGTGTACACCGAGGGCCGAAAATTCATTCACGTGGACATCGAGCCGACGCAAATCGGCCGCGTGTTCACCCCGGACCTGGGCATCGTTTCCGACGCCGGCTCTGCATTGACCATGTTCATTGAAGTGGCCCGCGAGTGGAAAGCCGCCGGCAAGCTCAAGGACCGCAGCGCCTGGCTCCACGATTGCCAGCAGCGCAAGGCCACCCTGCACCGCAAGACCCACTTCGACAACGTGCCGGTCAAGCCGCAACGGGTGTACGAAGAGATGAACCAGGTGTTCGGCAAAGACACCTGCTACGTCAGCACCATCGGCCTGTCGCAGATTGCCGGCGCGCAGTTCCTGCACGTCTACAAACCACGCCACTGGATCAACTGCGGCCAGGCCGGCCCGCTCGGCTGGACCATTCCGGCGGCACTGGGTGTGGTCAAGGCGGACCCGACCCGCAACGTCGTGGCACTGTCCGGCGACTATGACTTCCAGTTCATGATCGAAGAGCTGGCCGTGGGCGCACAGTTCAAGCTGCCGTACATCCACGTGGTGGTGAACAACTCCTACCTGGGGCTGATCCGCCAGGCCCAGCGCGGGTTTGAAATGGACTACTGCGTGCAGCTGTCCTTCGACAACCTCAACGCACCGGAACTCAACGGTTACGGCGTCGACCACGTGGCCGTCGCCGAAGGCCTGGGTTGCAAGGCCCTGCGGGTGTTCGAGCCGGGCCAGATCCAGCCGGCACTGCGCAAGGCTCAGGAAATGATCGAAGAATTCAAGGTTCCGGTGATCGTTGAGATTATTCTGGAGCGGGTGACCAATATTTCCATGGGCACCGAGATCAACGCCGTCAACGAATTCGAAGATCTGGCACTGGTGGGCAACGACGCGCCGACTGCCATTTCACTGCTCGATTAAGGAGAACCTCATGCCGCGTTTTGCCGCCAACCTGTCCATGCTGTTTACCGAACAGGACTTTCTTGCCCGTTTCAAAGCCGCCGCCGACGCGGGGTTCAGTGGTGTGGAATACCTGTTTCCCTATGAATTCAGCTCAGCTGAAATCAAGGCGCAACTCGATGCCCACGGCCTGACCCAAGTGCTGTTCAACCTGCCGGCCGGTGACTGGGCCAAGGGCGAACGCGGCCTGGCCTGCCACCCGGACCGGGTCGAGGAGTTCCGTGCCGGGGTCAACCTGGCCATCGCCTACGCCCAGGTACTGGGCAATACCCAGGTCAACTGCCTGGCGGGGATTCGTCCTGCCGGCGTGGATGACGCGACGCTTGAAAAAACCTTCGTCGCCAACCTCAAGTACGCCGCCGACAAGCTGCAGGCGGTGGGCATCAAGCTTGTGATGGAGATGATCAATACCCGCGACATCCCGGGCTTCTACCTGAACAACACGGCGCAGGCCCTGTCGATTCGCGAGCAGGTGGGCAGTGCCAACCTGTTCCTGCAATACGACATCTATCACATGCAAATCATGGAAGGCGACCTGGCCCGCACCATGGCTGCGCACCTGGGTGAGATCAACCACATCCAGCTGGCGGACAACCCGGGGCGCAACGAGCCGGGGACCGGTGAGATCAACTACCGCTTCCTGTTCGAACATTTGGACCGCATCGGTTATCAGGGTTGGGTCGGCTGTGAGTACAAACCGTTGACCACCACCGAAGCGGGTTTGGGTTGGCTCAAAAGCCACAACGCGATCTAACTGAACAAACACAGCACCCAATGTGGGAGCGGGCTTGCTCGCGAAAGCGGTGGATCAGTCGACATCAATGCTGAATGTCGGCCCCCATTCGCGAGCAAGCCCGCTCCCACAGTGGATCTCCTGTGTTTAGCAGGCCGCGCCAGGCCTGCACACCTAACAATAAGAGGATTTTCGTCATGGCTAAAATCGGATTTATCGGCACCGGCATCATGGGCCAACCCATGGCTGCCAACCTGCAAAAGGCCGGTCACCAACTGTTTCTTTCCGAGCATCACGGCAAGGCGCCGGCTGAACTGATCAGCGCTGGTGCGGTGGCCCTGGCCAACCCGCAGCAAGTGGCCCAGGAAGCCGAATTCATCATCGTCATGGTGCCCGACACCCCGCAGGTCGACGATGTGCTGTTCCGCGCCGACGGCGTTGCCGCAGGCCTTGGGCCGAACAAAGTGGTGATCGACATGAGTTCGATCTCGCCCACCGCCACCAAGGCCTTCGCCGCGAAGATCAACGAGACCGGCGCACGTTACCTCGACGCCCCGGTGTCCGGTGGTGAAGTCGGTGCCAAGGCCGGCACCCTGAGCATCATGATCGGCGGCGACCCGCACACCTTCGAACGCGCCCTGCCGCTGTTCCAGGCCATGGGCAAGAACATCACCCTGGTGGGCGGCAATGGCGATGGCCAGACCGCCAAGGTGGCCAACCAGATCATCGTTGCGTTGAACATCCAGGCGGTGGCGGAAGCGCTGCTGTTCGCCTCGAAGAACGGCGCAGACCCGGCCAAGGTGCGTGAAGCACTGATGGGGGGGTTTGCTTCGTCGAAAATCCTCGAAGTGCATGGCGAGCGCATGATCAAGGGCACCTTCGATCCGGGCTTCCGCATCAACCTGCACCAGAAGGATCTGAACCTGGCCCTGGCCGGTGCCAAGGAGCTGGGGATCAACCTGCCGAACACCGCCGGCACGCAGCAGGTGTTCAGCACCTGCACCGCCATCGGTGGCGGCAACTGGGACCACTCGGCGCTGATCAAGGGCCTGGAACATATGGCGAATTTTTCGATTCGCGATAAATAACGCCCTGATCGTTCCCACGCTCTGCGTGGGAATGCAGCCGTGACGCTCCGCGTCACAACAGCGGACGCAGAGCGTCCAGTGATTCATTCCCACGCGGAGCGTGGGAACGATCTGATGCACCCCTAATAACAAGAATCCCCGGGAGCCCGCTTATGTCGGTCGATCCGCAACACCTGCTTCGCGAGCTGTTTGCCACAGCCATCGACGCCGCCCACCCCCGGCAAGTCCTCGAACCCTATCTGCCCGCCGACCGCAGCGGCCGTGTCATCGTGATCGGCGCCGGCAAAGCCGCCGCCGCCATGGCGCTGGTGGTGGAAAACTGCTGGCAAGGCGAAGTCTCGGGCCTGGTGGTCACCCGCTACGGCCACGGCGCACCCTGCAAGAAAATCGAGGTGGTCGAAGCCGCGCACCCGGTGCCGGACGCCGCAGGCCAGGCCGTGGCCAAGCGTGTGCTGGAGCTGATCAGCAACCTGGGCGAAGACGACCGCGTGATCTTCCTGCTCTCCGGCGGCGGCTCTGCACTGCTCGCCCTTCCGGCCGCCGGCATCACCCTGGCGGACAAGCAAGCGATCAACAAGGCCCTGCTCAAATCCGGCGCCACCATCGGCGAGATGAACTGCGTGCGCAAGCACCTCTCGGCGATCAAGGGCGGGCGCCTGGCCAAGGCAAGCTGGCCTGCCACCGTCTACACCTACGCGATTTCCGATGTACCGGGCGACCAGGCCACGGTCATCGCTTCCGGCCCCACTGTTGGCGACCCCAGCACCTCGCAACAGGCGCTGGCGATTCTCAAGCGCTACCAGATTGAAATCCCGGCGTCGGTGCGCACCTGGCTGCAAAGCCCGGAGTCGGAAACCGTCAAGCCCGGGGACCCGGTGCTCGCCCGTAGCCATTTCCAACTGATCGCCCGTCCGCAGCAATCTCTCGAAGCGGTGGCGGTGAAAGTCCGCCAGGCCGGTTTCAGCCCGCTGATCCTCGGCGACCTGGAAGGCGAAGCGCGGGACGTGGCCAAGGTGCACGCCGGTATCGCCCGGCAAATCATCCAGCACGGCCAACCCCTGGCGGCGCCTTGCGTGATCCTCTCCGGCGGCGAAACCACCGTCACCGTACGCGGCAATGGCCGTGGCGGACGCAACGCCGAATTCCTGCTGAGCCTCACCGACAGCCTCAAGGGCCTGCCCGGCGTCTACGCCCTGGCGGGTGACACCGACGGCATCGACGGCTCGGAAGACAACGCCGGCGCGATCATGACGCCCACCAGCTACGCCCGCGCCGAAGCCCTGGGCTTGAGCGCCAGTGACGAGCTGGACAACAACAATGGCTACGGCTACTTCGCGGCCCTCGACGGCTTGATCATCACCGAGCCGACCCGCACCAACGTCAACGATTTCCGCGCCATTCTGATTCTTGAAAGCCCTGAAAGAGAGTCCCCTGAACATGACGCCTGACAAGAAGGTCAAGATCCTCGCCACGCTGGGCCCGGCCACCGACAGCATCGACGACATCCGCGAGCTGGTGGAAGCCGGGGTGAATATCTTTCGCCTGAACTTCAGCCATGGCGATCATGCCGACCACGCCCAACGCTACCAGTGGATTCGCCAGGTGGAGCGCCAGCTCAATTATCCCCTCGGCATCCTGATGGACCTGCAAGGGCCGAAGCTGCGGGTGGGGCGTTTTGCCGAAGGAAAAGTGCAACTGATTCGCGGCCAGGCCCTGCGCCTGGACCTCGACCCGACACCCGGTGACCAGCGGCGAGTCAACCTGCCCCACCCGGAAATCATCGCGGCCCTGCAGCCCGGCATGGACCTGCTGCTGGACGACGGCAAGCTGCGCCTGCGGGTGATCACCAAGCACGCCGATGCCATCGACACCACCGTGCTCAACGGCGGCGAACTGTCGGACCGTAAAGGCGTGAACGTACCCCAGGCATTGCTGGAGCTCAGCCCGCTGACCGCCAAGGACCGCCGCGACCTGAGCTTCGGCCTGGAACTGGGGGTGGACTGGGTGGCGCTGTCGTTTGTGCAACGCCCGGAAGACATCCGCGAAGCCCGCGAGTTGATCGGCGACAAGGCGTTCCTGATGGCCAAGATCGAGAAGCCCTCGGCGGTGCAGCGCCTGCAGGAAATCGCCGAGTTGAGCGACGCGATCATGGTCGCCAGAGGTGACCTGGGGGTGGAAGTGCCGGCGGAAAGCGTGCCGCAAATCCAGAAGGACATCATTGGTGTGTGCCGCCAGTTGGGTAAACCGGTGGTGGTGGCCACGCAGATGCTTGAATCCATGCGCTTCTCCCCGGCGCCGACCCGTGCCGAAGTCACCGACGTGGCCAACGCAGTGGCGGAAGGGGCGGACGCGGTGATGCTGTCGGCGGAAACCGCTTCCGGTGAATACCCGTTGGAGGCCGTGCTGATGATGAGCAAGATCATTCGCCAGGTGGAAAATGGCCCGGATTACCAGACCCAGCTGGATGTCAGCCGGCCCAAGGCGGATGCCACGGTGTCGGACGCCATCAGCTGTGCTATCCGCCGTATCAGCAGCATCCTGCCGGTGGCAGTGCTGGTGAACTACAGCGAGTCGGGCACCTCCACCTTGCGGGCGGCGCGGGAACGGCCGGCGGTGCCGATTCTGAACCTGACACCGAACCTGTCGACGGCGCGACGCTTGAGCGTGGCGTGGGGCGTGCATTCGGTGGTGAACGATCGGCTGCGGCAGGTGGATGAGGTGTGTTCCACGGCGTTGGAGATTGCCCAGGCACAGGGTATGGCGGAGCGTGGGGATACGTTGGTGATTACTGCTGGGGTGCCATTCGGGCAGCCAGGGTCGACCAATTCGTTGCGGATCGAGACATTGATCTAATCCCCTGTGGCGAGGGAGCTTGCTCCCGCTGGACTGCGCAGCAGGCCCTTCTTTTGGGGCCGCTGCGCGCGCCAGCGGGAGCAAGCTCCCTCGCCACAAGATTCGGCGCTTTCCTGCAGATTATTGATCATGCCCAACCAACCCTGCCCCGACTGGGCCGAAGCCCTGCTCAACGGCTTCAGCCAGATATTCCTGCAGCGCCACCCGCTGTGTGGCCTGCTCTGCCTGCTGGCGATCCTGGTCGGCGCCCCGGCCCTGCTCGGCGGCGCGCTGCTGGGCGGTGTCGCCGGCTTGCTGACCGCCCAACGCCGCGGCTATCCCAAGGCCGAACGCCAGGCCGGTCTCTATAGCTACAACGGCGTGCTGCTCGGCTTGCTGATCAGCCAGCACTTCAGCTGGTCGGCACTGCTGCCGCCGTTGATTCTCGCCTGCGGTGGCCTCAGCGCAATCCTCACTCGCCAGTGGCTCAAACGCGCCGCCAACCCCGATGACCTGCCCGCCTACACCGCACCGTTTGTAGTACTCGGCTGGCTGCTGCTGGGCACCACCGCGCCCGCCGCATTTGCCGCCAGCGAACCCGGCACCTGGGCGCTACTCTGCGCGCCGTTCACAGGTCTGGCCCAAGTCATCCTGATGGACCAACCCCTCGCCGGCCTGCTGATCGCCCTCGGTCTTGTAATAGCCAGCCGCCGCGCGGCCTTGTGGGCGCTGACCGGCGCGAGCCTCGGCGTGTTGATCGCCCTGTTGATGGACGAGCCCGCCAGCGCCCTGCTCGGCCTGCACAGCTATAACCCGGCGCTGGCCGCCCTGGCCCTCAGCCAGTATCGTCGCCAACCCTGGCTGCCGCTGATCGGCATCCTGCTGGCGATCATCCTCACGCCCGGCTTCACCGGCCTGAACCTGCCCGCGCTGACCGCGCCGTTTATCCTCGCCACCTGGCTGGTGCGCGCCAGTCAGCGGGTGATGCAGAAAACCCGCATGGACAGCCCCTTCGAATCCCCCTAGGCTTCGCTGATCTTCGATTCAGGCGACTTCCATGGACAGCAACAAGCACTGGCGTGAGCGTCTCTACGTCATGGTTTTCCAAAGTGACACCCCGGCCGGCCGACGCTTCGACAGCACCCTGTTGCTGATCATCCTGGCCAGCCTGGTGATCGTGATCCTCGACAGCATCCAGGAGGTCCACGACAACTACGCCAACGTGCTGGCCTATATCGAGTGGGGCTTCACCATCATCTTCGCCATCGAGTACGGCCTGCGGCTGTATTGCTCGCCCAAGCCGTTGCGCTATGCCTTCAGCTTTTATGGGCTGGTGGATTTGCTGGCGATCGTGCCCGGGATCCTCGCGCTGTACTACAGCGACGCGCAGTACCTGCTGATTATCCGAATCATCCGGATGCTGCGGATTTTCCGCGTGCTCAAGCTCGGCCCGTACCTCAAGCAGGCCAACTACCTGATGTCGGCGCTGCGGGGCAGCAAGCAGAAAATCGTGGTGTTCCTGGTCAGCGTCTGCACCCTGGTCACGGTGTTCGGCACCTTGATGTACGTGATCGAAGGCCCGGAGCACGGGTTTACCAGCATTCCCAAGGGCATCTATTGGGCAATCGTGACGCTGACCACCGTGGGTTTTGGCGATATCGTGCCGAAGACCCCGCTGGGCCAGGTGATTTCGTCGCTGGTGATGATCACCGGTTATTCGATCATCGCGGTGCCCACCGGGATCTTCACCGCCGAACTGGCCAACGCCATGCGCGGTGAGCAATTGCAAACGGATTGCCCGGTGTGCAAGAAAAACAGCCATGAGCCCAATGCAGCGTTTTGCTCACGGTGTGGCAGCGCGCTTTTCAAGAAACTGGAATAAGCAAAGTTCTTTTTAATCTTTAAGCGACTATGCGCCCCCCCGTTATAGTCGCTGGCATATTGCCCCCATGCGTTTCAAAAACCTTCTCGAACAACAAGGAATGAGCAGTGAAAAAACTCGTTAGTGCCTCTCTCCTGGCCGCCGGCCTCGCACTGGCTGGCGTCGTCCAGGCCGCCCCGGTCACCCTGCTCAACGTCTCCTATGACGTGATGCGTGACTTCTACAAGGACTACAACGCCGCCTTCCAGAAGCACTGGGCCGCCGAGCATCCAAACGACAAGCTGACCCTGCAGATGTCCTTCGGTGGTTCGAGCAAACAAGCGCGCTCGGTGATCGACGGCCTGCCGGCTGACGTGATCACCATGAACATGGCCACCGACATCAACGCCCTGGCGGACAACGGCAAACTGGTGCCGGACAACTGGGTTACCCGCCTGCCGAACAACAGTGCGCCGTTCACTTCGGCCACGGTGTTCATCGTGCGCAAAGGCAACCCGAAAGCCCTGAAAGACTGGCCGGACCTGCTCAAGGATGGCGTGCAAGTCATCGTGCCGAACCCGAAGACCTCCGGTAACGGCCGCTACACCTACCTCTCGGCCTGGGGTTATGTGCTGAAAAACGGTGGCGACGAAGAGAAGGCCAAGAAGTTCGTGGGTGACCTGTTCAAGCACGCACCCGTGCTGGACACCGGTGGCCGTGCCGCTACCACCACGTTCATGACCAACCAGATCGGCGACGTGCTGGTGACCTTTGAGAACGAAGCAGAAATGATCGCCCGTGAATTCGGCCGTGATCAGTTCGAAGTGATCTACCCGAGCGTTTCCGCAGAAGCTGAGCCGCCAGTGTCGATCGTCGACAAAGTGGTCGAGAAGAAAGGCACCAAAGTGGCTGCCGAAGAATACCTGAAGTACCTGTGGTCGCCGGAAGGCCAGGAAATTGCCGCCAACAACTACCTGCGTCCACGTGACCCGAAAGTGCTGGCCAAGTACACCGACCGTTTCCCGAAAGTCGACTTCCTGTCGGTAGAGAAGACCTTTGGCGACTGGCGCACCGTGCAGAAGACCCACTTCAATGATGGCGGGGTTTTTGACCAGATCTACTCCGGGCAGTAATCCGCACCCTGATCGCTGATCGTTCCCACGCTCCGCGTGGGAATGCATCATAGGACGCTCCGCGTCCAGGTCGCGCCGCAAGACTTGGACCGTGCTGGGGACGCAGAGCGTCACTGGATGTATTCCCACGCGGAGCGTGGGAACGATCTATCTACAGCCGTTACATCGGCGGTGTCACGCCATCCTTACCCGCAGAAATCGCCTGGGCCGTCACGCTCCCGTCCGCGCCCTTCGCCGCAAACATCACCACCTTCACCCCAGGCTTCAGCAAGCTGCGATCACCCGGTTCCAGGTTGACGATCGGCACATCATCCGGCACCACGATCTTCTGCTCGCCGCCCTTGTACTTGACGGTCAACGTGCGGCCATCGCTCACCACCAGGTCACCCACGGTACCGTTGGTCATGCTGCTGCCTTCCTTCAGGTCGAACGCACGGTGCCCATCGCCTGTACCGGCCATCGCCGGTGGGAATACATGCACTTCCAGCGCCGTCAGGGTGCCATCCGCGTTGGGCATGGCCGCCGAACCGATGTAACTGCCGGGCTTGATGTCTTCGATTTTTGCCAGGGTGACCGCACGCACCTGCGTGTCCTTGGTCAGGTGCACGGTGACGTCTTCACCGCTGTTGACCTTGACGTGCATCGCGTCGCCGTCCATCGCGGTAATCGCACCCCGCACGCCGACACGCGGGGCATCTGCGGCCTGGGCAACGCCCACGGTCATCAGCGCGGCCAGGCTGGAGGCCAGGAGCATCTTGTTGAATGTCGTCTTCATGGCAGTCGATTTCCTGTTTATGCAGTTGTGACTGAATGTATCATCGACCTTCAGCGCGAAAGTTAACGTTTCAGTCATTAATTCCCGGCATGAGTGTTATCACCACAGACAGGCTACTCGCGCCCGGGGCCAGTCTTTATCCTCGCTCGCCACAATCCTTCGCTTTTATGAGAACGCCATGAACGCCACGCCCCCCGCTACAAGCACGATGACCCGAGGCATGGTGATGCTGTTTGCGTTCTGTTGCGGCGCCATCGTCGCCAACATCTACTACGCGCAACCGATCATCGAGCTGATCGCCCCGGACATCGGCCTCACGCCGGCCATGGCCAGCCTGATCGTGTCCCTGACCCAGATCGGCTATGCCCTGGGCCTGTTCTTCCTGGTGCCGTTGGGCGACCTGCTGGAAAACCGCCGGCTGATGATCATCACCACCGTGGTGGCCATCGCCAGCCTGCTGGGTGCGGCGTTCACCGAACAGCCGAACCTGTTCCTGCTGGTGTCGCTGCTGATCGGCTTCAGTTCGGTGTCGGTACAGATCCTGATTCCGCTGGCGGCGCACCTGGCGCCGGCTGAATCCCGTGGCCGGGTGGTCGGCAGCATCATGGGCGGCCTGCTGCTGGGTATCCTGCTGGCGCGACCGGTGTCCAGCGTGGTGGCCGACCACTTCGGCTGGCGCGCCATGTTCATGGCCGCTGCGGCACTGATGGCGTTTATCAGCGTGGTGCTGATGCTGACCATCCCCAAGCGCCAACCGGATCACGCGGCCAGCTATGGCCAGCTGCTCGCCTCGCTGGGCACCTTGCTGCGCCGCCAGCCGGTGCTGCGCCAGCGCGCGTTTTACCAGGGCTGCATGTTCGCCACCTTCAGCCTGTTCTGGACCGCCGCCCCGCTGGAACTGTCCCGCAACCACGGCCTGAGCCAAAGCCAGATCGCCCTGTTTGCCCTGGTCGGCGCCCTGGGCGCCATCGCCGCGCCCATTGCCGGGCGCCTGGCGGATGCCGGCCACACCCACCGCGCTTCGCTGCTGGCGATGCTGTTTGCCGCACTGAGCTTCCTGCCGGCCTTCGTGCACCCGCTGTACAGCGTGATCGGCCTGGCGGTGACCGGCGTGGTCCTGGACTTCTGCGTGCAGATGAACATGGTCCTTGGCCAGCGCGCCATCTACGCCCTCGACGCCAACAGCCGTAGCCGACTGAACGCGCTGTACATGACCAGCATCTTCATCGGCGGCGCCTTCGGCTCGGCGATTGCCAGCAGCGTGTACGAACACGGCGGCTGGCTGGGGGTGATGCTGGTGGGCAGCGCATTCCCGCTGGTGGCGTTGCTGCGCTTCTTGAGCGCCTCGCGGCAAGGGGCGGTGGCGACTGCCTGACCCACCTTACAACCGCATCAACGGCTCCAACGCCGCATCCGCCAGAAATGACGAGTGACGAGGTCAAGGGCTTGCTGACTGATTGGGAATTACCGCCCAGGGATTTATGGGCGGTATCCCCTCCAGGAGGATGGCGAGCGCCCTGGCGCGTTGCTTTTCAGCGCAGGTGAGTAGACAGACCGATCACGTCCTCTGGCCGGATCAAGCGTGTGCTTTTAAGCAGGAAGTTTGTCTGACGCCGTCCCAGTAAGTCGATGCCCACAAAGTAACGCCCGCTCTGCTGGTTGTATTTGACGACGGTATCTCCAATACGGCCCGTGTAGCTATCCACCAGCCGCAAGGGCGTTCCGACTTCTGTCATTAAACCCGTCAGATCAATTGTGTCTTGGCCACTGGTGAAATCCATGATCAGGTCAGCGTCGTCATAGGCCGAGTCGCTGGCCTTCTCATACCTGAACGTGTTTCTACCGCCCACACCCCAGAGCGTATCTCCACCTGCCCCGCCGGTGAGAACGTTATCCACCGTATTGCCTATGAGCGTGTCACGGCCTGAGCCGCCAATCGCATTCTCCACGGTGACACCTTTGGCTATACCAACGTTATTGCGCAAGCCGCCTACGCTGGAGGCTGCGCCCTCGCGCAAGTCGATGGTCTGGTTCTGCCGGAAGCCCGAAAAGTCCAGGGTGTCATCGCCACCTTTGTCCCTCACCAGGAACCTGGGAGCGCCACTCTGGGAATGCAGGCTAAGGAAGGGATCACCGGTGTTGGAGTTGAAGCCATAGACAGTATCGTGCGGAGCAGGAAAAGGGTCCGGATTCGGGTCCGGTTGAGGTTCTGGCTTGGGCTCTGGTTGGGGCTCCGGCTTGGAAACTCCAGGTTCGTATGCCCCGCCAGTGACTATGTCACTGGCCTGAATGCCACCCACGCTCTTAATCAGAAAATCCGCTTTGCCCCTGCCAGTGGTGTCAAGACCCAGACTACCGTTTCCGCTGCGCGGGTCATGGCTCAGGACAATCTCGCCAGCACGCCCCGTAAACCGCTCAACAATGTTGAAATGCTTGATTGAGGTATTTTTCAATAAGCCCGAAAGGTCGATCTTGTCTGTGCCGCTGGTGAAATCCAGGATTTCGTCAGGCCTGGTGAGTGTCGAGTCACTCGCTCTATCGTAAGCAAACACGTCCGCGCCTGCGCCGCCTGTCAACCTGTCTGAACCCGCTCCACCCTTGAGCCGGTTGCCGGACTCATTCCCTATGAGCTCATCGTCACCTGAGCCACCTGTGGCATTTTCAATGACAACGCCCTTGGCGATAGACACATTACCCTTCAAGCCACCCACATTGGAAAACGACTCCGCATTCAGGTTGATCTTCTGGTTCTGGGAAAATAGCGAAAAGTTCAGCGTGTCATTCCCGCCCCCGTCCCATACCGAAAATATCGGGGCGTCCTTCGAGGACTCAAGGCTGAAGTGGTCACGGTCAGTATTGGATTCAAAGCCATAAGTAGTATCGGTATTCCGCGTATTGAGATTGGCCCCGTAGAGTTTCTGTACGGCAGCAATATCATCTTTCATTGGTGTTGAAGGTTCGCGCGATTTGAAGTCATGGCCCGTATGATTGGTTTCCCGCCAGTAACTCATTACGCTGTGGGCTCTGGTGTCCTGCGTGTATAGGGCATCTGCATAAGAGTGCACACTTTCACCATAGTCCCCAGGGTGGCCAAGCCCCAGGGCATGTCCCAACTCATGTATGGCCGTTGATAAAAAAACATCGCCATGCCGTGGGGCATCAGAAGCGCCTTTCGTTCCAACCGTAGTGCTCATATCACCGTACCAGCGATTAGGCAGCCCCGACACCCCGCCATTGTCATCGGGATTGGCCTTGATGGTTATTGAACCATCCGGACCTGTCGCCCCCTCCTTGAAGACAATATTTGTCACGTCCTGCCAAGACGTCAGGGCTTTGCGCAAGGACGCTTTCTGTTGCACAGAGAATTGATCGTCAAGGGTGAAGGAAAGCTCGATTTTGTTATCGCCATTACGATCGTAATGCCTCGAACCCTCTCGCAGGATCTGCTTTGCAGCATCATCCGTGGTGAAGGTTTTTTTTGAGGTTGCGCCATCACTGGTAGTGGCCGCATTCAACGTAGATAGCTCATGACTTGATACAGGCGGATTAACAAAAGAAGCAGTGATTCTCATAAAAACAACATCCTTTTAGTTGAGAATTTCATTCATTAGGAAACAGACTTTCAACGCGACTGTTTCACTTAACAGCCGCCTTAAAATCTCACATGAAAAAACCGAATGTCACCCCTATGAACGTTTCAATTTAAATATCCAAACAGCCAGAAACACATCGCCAATTTTTTAAGCGCACTATATTTATATTCAGAAGTTTCAGATCAGGCCAGCTCTGCATTCAATATGCGATACGAAGAAAACCGGAGACATATAAACCTACAATTACCCATGCCCTAACCAGGGCATGAAAACAATCTGCTACACATCCGGCTGCTGCACCACGTGGTGCTGATGGCTGAGAGCCAGGCACTGGAAACAGGGCCAGACTCTGCCTTCACTCTGGCGGTTACCCAGGGGCGCCCGGCTGTTGAAGCAGACCTTTCAATAGCTGCAGCAACGTCGACAATGTCTTGGCGATCATCTCGTTCAACACTGCAAGCGTGGTCGTTTTCGAATCAGGCGCAGGGGGCGGCGCCGGGGACGGCACTACATTTGGCATGGGTAATGGCACCGGCTTGAACCCAGGCGTCGCCCCCGCCCACTGCACATCCGTCGACTTGATCTGGCCAACACTGTTGATCAACAACTCGGCTTTGCCACTGCCGTTCAGGTCAACCTCCAGGCTTGACCGGCCCGTGGCGGCGTCGTACTTGAGCAAGGCCTCGCCAGCGCGCCCCGTGAATCGGTCCGTGAACACCAGGGTGCCCACGCCGGCTTCTTTCAATGCGCCCGACAGGTCGATCTTGTCGGTACCGCTGGTAAAGTCCTCGATCAAGTCAGGATCCTGGGGCGTGGAATCACTGGCCTTGTCGTAGATAAACATGTCCGCTCCGCCGCCACCGCGCAACGTATCAGCCCCTGCTCCACCTTTGAGTCGATTGCCCGCCTCGTTACCGATCAGGGTGTCGCGACCGGCCCCACCTGTTGCGTTTTCAATTGTGCACCCCTTGGCAATCGAGACATTGCCCTTCAAGCCGCCCACGTCAGAGAACGACTCGGCATTGAGGTTGATCTTCTGGTTCTGTGAGAACCCTGAAAAGTCCAACGTATCGTCACCGCCGCCGTCCCATACGCAAAAAACGGGTTTGTCCGTGGCGCTCTTGAGCGTCATCGCCTCCCGCTCGGTGTTGGAGTTGAAACCATACGTGGTGTCGGTATTGCGGGTTTGGTGATTGGCCCCATACAACCGCTGCGCTGCCGCGATGTCGTCCATCATTGGAGCGGATGGATTCGAAGACTGAAAGTCGTGGCCGGCCTGGTTTTTCTCCGACCAGTAGCTCATGACGCTGCGCGCCTTGGTATCCCCGGCATAGACCGCGCCACTGTTGTAGGTAGAGCCGCCACCATTGTAGTTGCCTGGATGCTGCAGGCCGATGGCGTGCCCGATTTCATGTACCGCGGTCACCGAAAAGTGGCTGCCCAGGCCAGGTCTACTCCCTGCTTTCAGCGTGCCTATCGTCGCGGTCGTGCTGGTGTTGGAGCGTGTAGGTGATGTGGCAACACCACGGTCACCGCGAGGGTTGTTTTTAATGTTTACCGTGCCGTCTGCCCCATCTGCCTGCTCCTTGAGGTTAATGTTGGCAACATCCTGCCAGGACTGCACCGCTTGACGAACGCGTTGTTGCTGCTGCGCGGTGAAACTGGGGTCGACGGTGTAGGACAGATCAACTTTCTTGTCGCCGTTACGATCGTGAAACCGCAGGTTGTCCCGCGAGATCTGCTTGCCGGCCTGATCCGTGGTGTAGGTCGGCTTGGCTTTCGCGCCGAAGCCAGTCGGACCGGGGTCAGACTCCGGCAAGTTTTGAAGCATGGGCCTGATGGAGATCGCGTCAAAAACGTTCATGAGAAAGAGCACTCTCTTTTAATTAATAGACGAGCCGGAACAATCGGCATCAGCCATTAAGCTCCCATGCATGGAAAGCACGGGACAGCGCTTATTTAGTTCTCACCGAAACATTTAAAAGCGATGAAACACCCGCTAAGAAACTCAATAAATTACTTGTAATTTAAACAACTGAACACACACCAGCCGTTGCGGCAGCGCCTTGGTTTATCAGAAAAAAAACAAAACCCTACACAATGCCGCCAATATGAATACTCCAAACCGGCATCAACAAAGATACATCCACTCAAACTTTTCATCCAAATCCACCAGCGATCAGGACTTCACCGCTTGACGTAACTTCCCACGTTAAATCACCCGCCCATCCCAGCCCACCGTCACATGCCGCGGCAGCTCCCGCCGATGCTGCAACAACCACGCATCCAGCGTGTGCCCCACATGGGTCAGCACCCCCAACTGCGCACCCACCTCTTCAATACATTGCAACGCCAGCGTCAGGTCATTGTGATTGCGCGGTGCCTGCGGTTGCGGCGGCATGGAGCAATCGAGTACCAGCACATCCAGCGGCTCCCGTTGCAGCCAATCGCGGGTGGCGGGTGGCAGGCCGACGGTGTCGGTAAGGTAGGCAATGCGCCGCCCTTCACCTTCCAGCAGATACCCCAAGGTGGGCTTGGAATGCAGCAGCGGTAACGCGGTGACGCTCAGTTCACCCAACCGGCGGGTTTCAAACTCGGCAAACGGCTGGCTGAAATCGAGGATGCCGGGGTGCTTGTACAGGTCGGACAACCCTTCCGGATCCACCGGACCATGCACCGGAATCACCAGCCCCTGGCCCCAACGCAAATGCAGCAGGCCTTGGGCGTGATCGGCGTGGTAGTGGGTCTGGAGAATCCCGTTGAAACTGCGGGGCGGGAAGCGTTCGGTGAGGTCGGGCAACCCGCTGTCGATCAACCAACGCTGGTCGCCACACTCGATCAATGCGCTGCATGGGCGGCGGCGCAGGCTCTGGTCATGGCGGGCCAGGCCACAGGCGGCGCACTCACAGCCATACACCGGCACTTGCCGCGCATCGCCGGTGCCCAGCAGTGTCAGGCGCATGCAGGTTGCCCGTCGAGGCAGCCCAGCAAGCGCTCGACCGTGTGTTCCAGTTGGCCGGAATTGTCGAGCAGGAACACGTCTGCAGCAGCGCTCAATCCCTCGGCGAATCGCGCATTGCGCGCCAGGCGCAGATCAATATCCGCCAGGGATTCGCGACCCCGCGCCAGCAAGCGCTGGCGCAACACCCCTTGGTCTACCGTCAGCAGCACCACCAGCAGGTTCGGGTAACGCAGCCGGGTTTGCGCCAGATGGCCGCGGGAGCCGTTGACCAGCACATCGTGCCCCGCCGCCAGCCACTCATCGATTTCCCGCGGGATGCCATAGGACAACCCGTTGGCGTGCCAGCTGAGGGCAAATGCGCCCTCGGCCTCCATTGCGGCAAACTGCGCCGGGCTCACCCCCTGCGCCGCTTCGCCCACCGCTTCCGCCGAGCGGGTGATGACCCGCCGCACAATGCGGCAGCCACGCTCGGCCAGACGCGGTCGTGCGGCATCCAGCAGGCTGTCCTTGCCCGAACCCGATGGTCCGATGAGATAGATCAACCTGCCTGCCATCAAAACACCCTCTTCGCTTGTCGCCACACTTGTTGGACCACGGGCAGTCCGTCGCGGCTCCTGGCTTGCACCAGGTCGGCCCGCAGACCCGTGGCGATTTCGCCGCGATCGCTGAGGCCCGCCGCGTGCGCGGGCGCCAGGCTGATCATCCTGACCGCCCGAGAAAGGTCGCCGCCGTCCTGTTGATCGGCCAGCACGAACGCCGCCTGCAACAGGCTGGCCGGGTAGTAGTCACTGGAAAGTATATCCAGCAATCCTTCGGCGGCCAGGCCGGCGGCGGCCACATTACCCGAGTGGGACCCGCCACGCACCACGTTCGGCGCGCCCATCAGAACTTTCATGTTCAGTTGCCGGCAGCCACGGGCGGCTTCCAGGGTGGTGGGGAATTCGGCGATGGTCATGCCGTAGCGCGCCGACTCCTCGACGTGAGCCAGGGTCGCATCGTCATGGCTGGCCACCGACAGGCCGCGTTCCAGGCAATGCTCGACGATCGCGGCGCGGTAGCGGTCGCTGTACTCCCTGGAGTTGGCCATTTGCAGCTTGATGAACGCGTCCATGGTCTCGTCGTTCAGGTGGTACTTGCCCATGTAGTACTCGCGGTACTTGGATTCAAGCACGAACTGGCGCTGGCCCGGCGAGTGGTCCATCACTGACACCAACTGCACCAACGGGTTTTCCACCAGGTCGCGGAACACGCTCAGGGTGTCGGGGTGGCACAGCTCGCAGCGCAGGTGCAGGTGGTGTTCGGCGCGGGTCAGGCCGGCGCTTTCTGCTGCCGCGATGGCATTGAGCATCGCCGGCAGTTTCTGCATGCGGTTGCCCTTGGGGTTTACGTCGCCGATGGACACCGCGTCGAACACCGTGGTGATGCCGGCCGCGATGATCTGCGCATCATGGCTGAGCACCGCCGAGGTCGACGGCCAGTCCACGCCGGGGCGCGGGGTCATGTGTTTTTCCAGGTTGTCGGTGTGCAGTTCCACCAGGCCCGGCAACAGGAAATCCCCTTCAAGGTCCTGGGCCTGGGGCAGTTGGCTGCGGCCTTCGGCGATGTCGACGATCAGCCCGTCACGCAGCACGACGCTGCCAAGGAACATACGGTCAGCCGTCACCAGCCGGGCATTACTGAGGATCTGTTCAGCGGGCATGGGCGTATTCCTCTTGGGCAACAGGCGCGGGGGTCATGTCGAAATGGCGGTCGGCGACCGCTTCACGGGCGGCGCGGTCGTGGAAGATGCCGATCAAGGCCGCGCCGGCAGCCTTGGCTTCGTTCATCAGTTCCAGCACCACCTGGCGATTGCTGTCATCGAGGGACGCGGTGGGTTCGTCCAGCAGCATCACCGGCCAATCCACCATGAAGCCGCGGGCGATGTTGACCCGCTGTTGCTCGCCGCCGGAGAACGTACCGGGCGCCAGCTGCCACAGGCGTTGTGGGATATTCAGGCGGGTCAGCAGATGCTCGGCGCGCGACTGTGCATTGGCCTTCGACCAGCCACGGGCCAGGGCGGGCTCCATCACCACATCCAGGCAGGCCACCCGCGGGATCACCCGCAGAAACTGGCTGACGTAGCCCAGGGTCTGCTGGCGCACCTGCAACACCTCACGCGGCTCGGCACCAACCAGCTCCAGCCATTCGCCAAGGTGCTGTACCCGGATGCTGCCGCCCGCCGGCAGATAGTTACCGTACAGGGTGCGCAGCAACGTGCTTTTACCGGCGCCGGACTGGCCATGCAGCACCAGGCACTCACCGCCTTTCACACTGAACTCCACCCCGCGCAGCACGTTCAGCACCACGCCGTTCTGCTGGTGCAAGGTGAAGGTTTTCGAGAGGTCACGGACCTCGATCAAGGTATTCATCATGGCTGCAATACCGAAGACACCAGCAGTTGAGAGTAAGGGTGCTGTGGATCGTCGAGGATCTGGTCCGTCAGCCCGGTTTCCACCACGCGGGAACGGCGCATCACCATCAGGCGGTCGGCCAGCAGGCGCGCCACGGCGAGGTCGTGGGTCACGATCACCACCGCCAGATCCAGCTCGCGAACGAGGCCGCGCAGCAGGTCGAGCAAGCGCGCCTGTACCGACACGTCCAGGCCGCCGGTGGGTTCGTCCATAAACACAAGGCGCGGGCTGGAGACCAGGTTGCGGGCGATTTGCAGGCGTTGTTGCATGCCGCCGGAGAAGGTCCGGGGCAAGTCGTCGATACGCTGCGGGTCGATTTCCACCTGGCCCAGCCAGTCGAGGCCGGCGCCACGCAGTTGCTCATAGTTGCGCACGCCCTGGGCCATCAGGCGCTCGCCGATATTGGCGCCGGCAGAGACCCCCATGCGCAAACCGTCCCGAGGGTTCTGCTCGACAAAGCCCCATTCGGTGCGCAGCAAGGTGCGACGTTCGGCTTCGCTGGCGCTGTACAGATCCAGCCATTCACCGTCCTTGCCGCGATAGCCGATGTGGCCGGCCTGCGGTGGCAGACGCCCGCTGAGCAGCGAGAGCAAGGTGGACTTGCCCGAGCCCGACTCACCGACAATCCCCAACACTTCGCCGGGGTACAAATCGAAGCTGACGTCCTGGCAGCCCTTCTCTTCTCCGTACAACAACGACAGGTCACGCACTTGCAAAAGAGGCTGGCTCACTGGTTGTTCTCCTTGACCCGTTGGGCGCAGTACCAGGTGTCGGAACACACAAAACTCTGGGTACCGGCGTCGTCGAGAATCAGCTCATCGAGGAACGATTCATGGCTGCCGCAGATCGCGCAGGTGTGTTCCCACTTCTGCACTTCGAACGGATGGTCTTCAAAGTCGAGGCTGGTGACCTGGGTGTACGGCGGCACCGCGTACAGGCGCTTTTCGCGACCGGCACCGAACAGCATCAGCGCCGGGCTCATGTCGAGTTTCGGGTTGTCGAATTTCGGGATTGGCGAGGGGTCCATCACGTAGCGCTCATCCACTATCACCGGGTAGGCGTAGCTGGTGGCGATATGGCCGAAGGTGGCGATGTCCTCGTAGAGCTTTACGTGCATCACCCCGTAGTCATTCAGGGCGTGCATGGTGCGGGTCTCGGTTTCCGACGGTTCGATAAAACGCAGCGGCTCCGGGATCGGCACCTGGTAGACCATGATCTGATCGGCCTGCAACGGAGTTTCCGGGATGCGGTGGCGGGTCTGGATCACTGTCGCGTCCGGGGTGCTTTCGGTGGTGGCGACGCCCGCCGTACGGGCGAAAAAGCGCCGGATCGACACGGCGTTGGTGGTGTCGTCGGCGCCCTGGTCGATTACCTTGAGCACGTCGTCAGCTCCCAGGATCGCGGCGGTCAGTTGCATGCCGCCGGTGCCCCAACCGTAAGGCAGCGGCATCTCGCGGCCACCGAACGGCACCTGGTAACCGGGGATCGCCACGGCCTTGAGCAAGGCGCGGCGGATCATGCGTTTGGTCTGCTCGTCGAGGTAGGCGAAGTTGTACGCCGGGTCACGCGCAGGCGCTTGAGTCAGGTCATTCATGGCGGGTGCCCTCGGCCGGTTGGCGCAGTTTGCGGATCAGTTCCAGCTCGGACTGGAAGTCCACGTAGTGAGGCAATTTGAGGTGGGAAACGAAGCCCGCCGCCTCGACGTTGTCGCAGTGGGACAGCACGAATTCTTCCTGCTGGGCCGGCGAGACGATCTCTTCGTTGAACTCATTGGCCCGCAGCGAGCGGTCCACCAGGGCCATGCCCATCGCCTTGCGTTCGGCATGCCCGAATGCCAGGCCGTAGCCCCGGGTGAACTGCGCCAGCTCGGTGGCCGAGCCGACGAACTGGTTGACCATCTCGCACTCGGTGACTTCGATGCTGCCCAGGCAGATCGGGAAACCCAGCTCTTCCGGGTCGATCCACACCTCGACGTCGCCGATGCGAATCTCGCCGGCAAACGGGTGGTTGCGACCGTAACCACGTTGGGTCGAGTAACCCAGTGCCAGCAGGAAACCTTCGTCGCCACGGGCCAGGGCTTGCAGGCGCTGGGCGCGGTTGGCCGGGTATTCCAGCGGGTCGCGGGTGATGTCGGCGACGCTGCCGGTGTCGTCGGATTCGTTCTTGATCAGCCCTTCCTTGGCCAGCAGGCCGAGTACCCGAGGGCACGCTTCCAGAGTGGCATCCGGCGTGGTTTGCGGGCCCGGGTATTCACCTTCGGCCAGCAGCGCAAAGTCCAGCAGGCGGTGGGTGTAATCGAAGGTCGGGCCCAGCAGTTGCCCGCCCGGCACGTCCTTGAAGGTGGCCGACAAACGCCGGCTCAGTGACATCTGCACGGTATCGATCGGCAGGCTCGGGCTGAAGCGCGGCAACGTGGTGCGGTAGGCCCGCAGCAGGAAGATCGCTTCCACCAGATCCCCCGCCGCTTGCTTGATCGCCAGTGCGGCCAACTCCGTGTCGTACAGCGAGCCTTCGCTCATCACTCGCGCGACCGCCAGCGGCAGTTGCTCGCGGATCTGCTCCACGCTCAGTTCCGCAATGGAAGTATCGCCCCGGCGTTTTTTCGCCAGCAGGCGGTGGGCATTGTCGATGGCCTGTTCGCCACCCTTGACGGCTACGTACATCAGGCATGCTCCTGTGCAATTCGGGTGCTGCGTGGCAGGCCGATCAGGTGATGGCCGGCGGCGAACAACACGTCCAGGCCACGGGGAAAGGTTTCCCGGCGCTGGCGTTCCAGCCAGAACGCCTGGGGTACGGGCAGGTTGACCTGACGCTGGGTCTTGATCCCCGGACCGCGCCAGTTCAAGGCGCGACCGGCTTCCAGGTCGGTCAACTGGACCAGCAAGGTGCAGGACTGATCCGGGTAGCGGTCATTGCCGTGGTCGAAGCCGCTGAGGTCGAGCAAGTCCTGTTCACCGAGCAAGGCGAACGCGGCCTCTTCCCGGTTGGCGGTCAGCGGGCAGCCGCAGTGAAAGGCCAGGTTGGCGCGGATCAGCGGCGTGTCGAAGCACGGCGCCAGCCAGAGCGGGGTGTCCATATCCAGCAGCGCCAGGCACAGCGCATAGGTAGCCGGCGCCAGGCCTTCAAGGCTGGGGGCCGCGGGCAAGGACTGGATCAGGCCGGGCTCGGCGAGGGCCTTGAGGGCCCCGCGAAAACCGCGCTGGGCGTCCAGCACCGGGTCTACAAAGGCCGGTTGCAAGCGTTGGGCATTCATCAGTTTTCTCCTCGAACCAGGGTGAAGAACTCGACCTTGGTGGCGGCGGTGTCGGCCTCTTTTTGCGCCCGGCGCTCGGCCTGGGCGTTGGCCAGTGCGCCGATCAGGTCGCTGAGCCAGGGGCTCGGGTGTGCGCCCTGCAAATGCGCATCCGCCAGGGCCGCCAGTTCGGCGTGGACCTTGTCGCGCCCGGCCAAATAGCTGTAGCCGGTACGCCCGTCAGCCAGGCGCACCACGCAGCGGGTCACGCTCATTTCGCCGAGGTTGAACGGCGCGCCATTGCCGCCCATGCGGCCACGCACCAGGGTCATGCCGATTTCCGGGGCGCGGATCAGTTGGTAATCCACGTCACGCAGGGCGTCTTCATGGGGCAGCAATTCACTGCGAAAGGCGCGGGCGAGCACGCCGATCCAGTGTTGACGCGGGGACAGGTTCATCGGGGTCTCCATCAGGTCACCACTTGGTACTGGAAGCGATCCGAACGGCTGGTGGACTGCGCCAGCTCCACCGGGCGGCCGTCGCGATCGCGGGAAAGGGTGAATACGGTGAGCGCCGGCAAGTGCCGGGGCATCATCAGCAGTGCGGCTTCGTCGCGGTTGGGCAAACGCGCGCCGATCAGGCTTTGGGTACGGGTCAACGGCATGTCGCGCTCACGCAGGTAGTGGCGCAGCGAGCCGCCGTTGTAGTCCGCCAGCAGCGGCGCATGGCTGGCGCAGTAACGGTGGCGGATCAGGCTGACCGGCTGGTGGTCGAGCTTGCGCAGGGTTTGCAGCTCGATCATCGGCGCCATCTCGGCGATGCCCAGTTGCTGGGCCTCTTCGCGGCTGGCAAAGCAGTAGCGGCGCTTGAGCAGCATCGCTTCCACGCCCACGCCTTGGGCCGACAAGGACTGGCTGTAGGAGGTCTCGGCGCCCATCGGGTAAATCAGCGGGCGGTCCAGCACCTGGGTGCCCTTGCCCTGGCGGCGCAACAGGCTGCCTTCGAACACCAGCTCGTCGATGGCGCGGCGCAGGGTGTGGCGGTTGACGCCGAAGCGTTCAGCCAGTTGCACCTCGCCCGGCAGGAATTCACCGGCCTGGTAGCTGCTCAGTTCGCGGCGCAGGATGTCAGCGAGTTCGCGGTACACCGGCTCATCTTGTCTAGACAACTGCATGCTTAAAAAAAAGCGCCCAGGGGCACCCCTCCGTCGTCAGATGAACTGCTTGCGCAGGCGTTGGGACAGCACGTCGATACAGCTCACCACCACGATGATCACCAGCAGCACCGCGCAGGTCTGCACGAACTGGAACGCGCGGATGTTCTCCCAGAGGATCACGCCGATCCCGCCGGCACCGACCATCCCCACCACTGTCGCCGAACGCACGTTGGCCTCGAAGCGGTAGAGCGCGTAGGACACCCACAGCGGCATCACTTGCGGGATCACGCCGTAGATCACTTCCTGCAAGGCACTGGCGCCGGTGGCTCGCACACCTTCAACGGGGCCCGGGTCGATGGCTTCGACGGCTTCGGCAAACAGCTTGGCGAGGACCCCGGTGGTGCTGATCCACAAGGCCAGGACACCGGCAAAAGGACCGAGGCCGACGGCGACCACGAACAACATCGCGAACACCATTTCGTTGATCGAACGGAAGGCATCCATCACCCGGCGCAGCGGCTGGTGAATCCACCATGGGGTGATGTTGTCGGCGCACAGGATGCCCAGGGGCACCGAGCAGACGATCGCCAGCACCGTGCCCCAGAGGGCGATTTGCACGGTGACGATCATCTCCTTGAGGTAGGAGCGCCATTCGTGGAAGTCCGGCGGGAAGAAGTCGGCGGCGAAGGTCGCCATGTTTCCGGAATCGCGGTACAGCGCCAGCGGGTTCATCTCGGCGCCGTGCCAGGCCCAGGCCAGCAGGATCAGGAACAGGCCCCAGCCCAGGTATTGCGGCCAAGTCCTTTTGCCCACTGCTTCAGCATGCAAGGTAGTCATGGGTCACTCTCGGTGTAGGGTTGGAACTGGGCTTAATGTGGGAGCGGGCTTGCTCGCGAATGCGGTGACTCAGTCGCCGGATGCGTTGAATGACACACCGTATTCGCGAGCAAGCCCGCTCCCACATGAACCCGATTCCTACAGGGGGTTAGCCGTTGGCTGCGGTCTTCTTGTCTAGTTCGGTGATGCGCTCTTGCAGCTTGGCCAGGTCGGCGTCGATGTCGGCGAGCTTCCTGGCCTTGTCAGCCGCTTCCAGCTTGTCGTCGGCGCTGATGGTGGTGCGCTGCTTGAACAGTTCCAGTTGGCGGATCGGCAACAACTGGTCGTCGCTGGACTTGAGGAACTTGCCCAGTTGCATGTTCTTCAGCACGGCCTTCTCTTCGTCGGTGTCACCGTAGTTGGCGAAGAAGTCGCGGATCTTGGTCTTCTCGCTGTCGCTCAGGGCCTTGCTCCACACCATCGGGTCGGCCGGGATCAGCGGCGACTTCCAGATCACCTTGAGCATGGCGGCCTTGTCCGGCTGGGTGACTTCCAGTCGGTCCCAGCTTTCGGTGTTGAAGGTGGCGACGTCCAACTGCCCCTTGGCCACGCTCAATGCGTTGACTTCATGGCTGGAGTTGAGGGTTCGCTTGAAGGCGGTGGCGGCGTCGACGTGGTTCTTGGCGAACACGTAGTAGCCGGGTACCAGGTAGCCCGAAGTGGAGTTCGGGTCACCGTTGCCGAAGGTCAGGTTCTTGGCGTTCTTGAGCATGTCATCGACGTTGTTGATCGGGCTGTCCTTGCGCACGATCAGCACGCTCCAGTAACCGGCAGCCCCGTTGGCGGCGGCGGTCTGGGCGAAGATTTCGCCGTTGGAACGGTCCACCGCTTCCATCGCGGCCTTGTTGCCCAGCCAGGCCACGTCGACTTTGTTGAAGCGCATGCCCTGGATCAGGCCGGCGTAGTCGGAAGCGAAGGTGGCGTTGATGGTGAGGCCGGTCTTCTTGTGCATGTCATCCAGGAAGGGCTGCCAGATGCTCTTGAGGTTCTGCGAAGACTCGGTGGACATGATGCCGAAATTGATCGCCTTGTCGGCGGCCTGGGCAGTGCCCATGGCCACGCTGGCAAGCAGCACGGCAGACAGAAACACATGACCGATACGGTTCAACATGGAGAGGATTCCTGTGGGTCGTTAGTAAGGTTTCAAGCGCGGGCCAGGGCCAACCGTGCGGGGACGACGGGTGTGCGGGTCTGGTCGGAAAACATCAGGCTGGTGTCGACATCGGCACCGTACAAATCGTTGAGGAACTGGCTGCTCAGCTCGCTGGCCTGGCCGTCGAAGTGAATCCGCCCGCCCTTGAGCGCCACGGCTCGCGGGCAATAACGCATGGCGTAATCGACCTGGTGCAGGGTGACCACCACGGTCTTGCCGTCGCGGCCGTTGATGTCGGCGAGGATCTCCATGACCTTGCGCGCCGACTCTGGGTCCAGGGAGGCGATGGGTTCATCCGCCAGGATCACTTCGGCGCGTTGCGTCAAAGCGCGGGCGATTGCCACGCGTTGCTGCTGACCGCCGGACAAGGTGGAGGCGCGCTGGCTGGCCAGGTCTGCCAGGCCGACGCGGGCCAGGGATTCCATGGCGAACTGTTTTTCCTCGGTGTTGAACAAACCGAGGTTGCCGCGCCAGCGCGGCATGCGGCCCAGGCAACCGAGCAGTACGTTGTCGAGCACGCTCAGGCGGTTGACCAGGTTGAACTGCTGGAAGATGTAGCCGATGTCGGCGCGCAGGCGCCGCACCTTGCCATTCAACCGCCCGCTGGCCTGCACTTCCCGGCCCAGCACCTTGACGCTGCCGCCGTTGCTCTTGTCGCAACAGGCCAGGCCCGCGAGGTGGCGCAGCAAGGTGGACTTGCCGGAGCCGGAAGCGCCAATCAGCGCGACCATCTCACCGGTGGCAACGGTGAGTTCGAGGTCGACCAGCGCGGATTTCTTCGCAAAGGTCTTGTTCAGATGATCGACATGGATAGCTGGAGTCATGGGCTTCTCTGTCTGGTTGAACAGCCATCCGTGGCTGCGTTTGAGTTCAAACGACAGTAGGCGCGGGCTGTGTCAGCCCTATGACTTGCACATGACTGGAGTAAAACCGTTTGATGAAGGTTTGATGAAAGGTTGGAAGTAGCTGTAGGACGTTGATCGTTCCCAACGCTCTGCGTGGGAATGCCGCCTCGGACGCTCTGCGTCCATTGAAGTTTTGCGCAGTGGTGACGCGGAGCGTCACGGAATGCATTCCCACGCAGAGCGTGGGAACGATCCATACCTAACCTGTGGCGAGGGAGCTTGCTCCCTCGCCACAAGGTCTTCGCCCGGCATTGGAAATGTGCCGGACTGTGGTGCAATAGCTGGCCGCCAATATGTGCAAAAGGACAACGTGATGGGAAAAGACAAGGCATGTCCGGTCATCCTGCGAACCCGCCAATCCCTGGAAATCCTCGCCTTCAAACACCCACTGGCAGGTCTTCAACTGGTCAAGGGCAGCTTGGAGCCTGGCGAAAGTACCGAGGCTGCGGCAGTTAAAGAGTTGCTTGAAGAGGCCGGGATAACCGGCAAGGTGATACGTGACCTGGGCACTTGGCACTCAGCGTCCACGGGGCATACATGGGCCTTTCATCAATGCCTGATCCCTGAAGACCTGCCAGATACCTGGACCCATTTTGCAGAGGATGATGGCGGCCACGAGTTCCAGCTCTTCTGGCACCCGCTGGCGAGCGAACCGTCAGAAGAGTGGCATCAGGTGTTTAAAGATGCCCTGGAGTTTCTAAAGCCGCGCCTTGCCGAGATCCAACTGGCAACGTAAATCCAATGTGGGAGCCGGGCTTGCCCGCGATAGCGGTGGATCAGCAACAGTTTCAAAACCTGATACACCGCTATCGCGGGCAAGCCCGGCTCCCACATTTTGATTTTCATCAGGTTCAAATTCGTCGGTGTTATTGGGCGGTGCGGGCGCGCAATCGCGGCATCACAAAATCCAGAAACGCCCGCAGCTTCAGCGGCAACGGCGACTGCCCTTTGTGCACCAGGCTAATGGGCAGCGGCGCCGACTCGAACGCCTCAAGCACCACCGCCAACGCCTCCTCCCGCACTGCATCCGCCACTTGATACGAGAGTACCCGAATCACCCCAACCCCCAACGTCGCCGCCGCAATCGCCGCTTCTGCAGTGTTCACCGACAACCGCGAATGCACCGGTACCGAGAGCCCGGTTTTACCCGCGCCAAATCCCCACGCCCCTTGGGACGCCAGCACTTCGAAGGTGATGCAGTCATGCCCCGCCAAGTCCTGGGGCTCAGCGGGTATGCCGCGAGCGGCCAGGTATGCCGGGCTGGCGCACACCACCCGCCGCACCGTGCCCACCTGCATGGCCTTCAGCGAGCTGTCGGGCAACTCGCCAATGCGCACCGCGACGTCGCAGTGTTCTTCCATCAGGTGCACGACGCGGTCGGTGAGGATCAGGTTGATGTCGATCTCCGGGTACTGCGCGAGGAATTCCGCCACCACCGGCACGATGTGCAGCCGCCCGAAGACCACTGGCGCGGTAACGACCAGTTCGCCCCGGGGCTGGGAATATTCGCCAGTGGCCGCGCGCTCGGCCTCGCTGATGTCTTCAAGAATGCGCCGGCACGCGTCGAGGTAAGAGGCGCCGGCATCGGTCAACGACAGCTGGCGCGTGGTGCGGTGCAGCAGGCGGGTTTTCAGGTGCGTCTCAAGCTCGGCCACCTTGCGGCTGACGCTGGCCAGCGGCATGTCGAGGCGCCGCGCGGCAGCGGTCAGGCTGCCTGCATCAACCACGGCAACGAAGATGGACATGGATTCAAGACGGTTCATGGCAACCTATCAAATTCTGGAAGGATGATTCCAAATCCTAGGGGATTATCCTGCCAAGCGCGAGTGCGTAACGTTGGCCACTCATCTCCTTCCCGGAGATCTGCATTGAAGGAGAGCGCCGTGAGTGGCCTGCCGATGACATCCCAACCTTCCACAGCGCCTGCGGTCGCGCCGCGCGGCAAGATCATCATGATGGCGGTGATCGCCGGCGCGGTGATTACCAATATTTACTGCACCCAGCCGATCCTGCCGCTGATCGCTTCGGACATGGGCGTGGACGTGACCACCGTGGATCTGGTGGCCGGTTCCGCCCTGCTGGGTTTTGCTACCGGGCTGGCGTTGCTGCTGCCGATGGGCGACCGTTTTGACCGCCGCAAGCTGGTGCTGGGGCAGATCGCCCTGGCGTTCTGTTTCGCCCTGGCGGCGGCGTTTTCACCGGGCATCTGGGCGCTGATCGGGGCGTCTTTCGGCTTGGGGATTGTGAGCTGTGTGCCGCAGCAACTGGTGCCGTTCGCGGCGGTGATGTCGCAGCCCCACGAACGCGGGCGCAATGTGGGCACGGTGGTCAGCGGGATCATGGTCGGCATCCTGCTCGGGCGCACGATCGCCGGCGTGGTCGGTGAGGCTTATGGCTGGCGGGCGGTGTACGCGATGGAGGCGGCCTTCATGATCCCGGTGTGGATCGGTGCCGCCAGGCTGCTGCCACAAGGCGTGCCGAGCACCAACCTGTCCTACCCTCGCCTGCTGGCTTCGCTGTGGCCGCTGATGCGCGACAACAGCCCGATTCGCCAATCAATGATGGTGCAGGCGTTGTTGTGGGCTTGCTTCAATGCGTTTTGGGTGAATCTGGCAGCACTGTTGGCTCATGGGCCATGGCAATTGGGCAGTGCCTGGGCCGGTGGCTTCGGGATTATCGGTGCGGCGGGTGCGTTGGCGGCGTCGCTCGGTGGGCGGGCTTCCGACAGGCTGGGTTCGCGCAAGGTGATTGGGGCGAGTATCGGGATTGTGACCTTGGCGTTCCTGCTGCTGGCGGGTGCCGAGACTTCGATTATCTTGCTGGTGCTGGGGGTGATCGTGCTGGATATCGGCGTGCAGTCGGGCTTGGTTTCCAACCAGACCCGGGCGTTTGCGGTGGACCCGAAAGCCCAGGGCCGCATCAATAGTTTGTACATGACGGCGACGTTTTTTGGCGGTGCGGTGGGGGCGACAGTCAGCGGCTGGTTGATGGCGCGGTTGGGCTGGATGGGGATTGTGGAGTTTGGGGTGATGCTGGGGGTGATTGCCGGGGTGGTCCACTGGACAAGCGCGCCCAGGCAGACTGAGGAGCTGGCGTAATTTCAAATCAAACGAGATTCAAAATGTGGGAGCGGGCTTGCTCGCGAATACGGTATATCAGTGCCCGATTTGTTGGCTGACACGCCGTATTCGCGAGCAAGCCCGCTCCCACATTTGAGCTTTGTTGTTGGGTGGACTGTATTCCAAACCAGCCATGAAAAAGGCGACCCGAAGGTCGCCTTTTTTCATTGTGCGTACTGCTTGCTCAACCCCGGCGGTACGCCATGGACATCGGTCTCTTCCCAAGGCCCGTTCGGGCTGATGGAGCGGCTCCAGCCGTTGCTCCAGCGGTAGTAGGTGCGCTGGCGGTAGAACGTATCCGGCTGTTCGTCCAGCACGTACACCTGCATCTTCCCGTCCCAGTGACTGGCCGCACCCGGTGGCGGTGCGAAGGTCGGCGAGGAGCTCGGCACCGGCTTCGACGGTTTGATCACCGGGCCTGAGGGCTGGGTGCCTGGCTGTGTGCTCGGCTGGGTCGACGGCCCTGTCGGTGGAATAGTCGGCCCGGTAGGCGACGGAGGCCGATGGACCGCACAAGCACTCAACCCCAGTACCAGGCTGAGCAGGGTGATACGTGCGATAGCGGTCATGGGCATTTCCTCGAATTATTGGTCCGGACTGTCGATGGTCAGCTGCTGCAGCGCAGTGGTGCTGCTGGCCAGGGGTTGGCTGCGGCCGATCCACTCGCCAGCTGTGGGAACACCTGCCCGGGATATGCGCGCAACCAGTTGGACTTCGGGAAAGTTGGACAGTTTCAACTGCGGCATCATCGCGTCGCTGTCGCCCAGCTCGACGGTGATCGGCAGGTCGGCCACGGTCACGCGCTTGGCCGCCAATGGCGCCGGCGGGCCTTTGACGGCACGGGCGAAGATGAACACGCTGTCGGTCGGCAGGGCCTTGGCCTTCACATCGGCGGCCAGGTCCACCCGCACTTGCATCTGTTTTTCTGCCTTCACGGGCGCCACGCTGCCGCCGCTCTCCTTGAGCTTCTCGGCGGCCCGGTCGATCCCGCCTTGCAGCGCGGCACGGGAATTGTCGTCCGGTGGCAGTTGCGCCAGCAGGCGGTTCCAGTAGTCGATCGCTTCCTGGTAACGCTGGCCTTCAAAGGCGGCGATGCCCAGCAGGCCGAGGCTGGTGACTTCTTTCGGATCGAGTTTCAGTGCTTCGTCGGTCAGGGCCTGGACCTTGGGCGACCACTGTTTGTTGTCGGCAAAGTACTGGGCCTGGGCCCACTGGCCGAGCAACTCGGGCTGGCGACCGGCCAGGGCCACGGTGCGCTCGAAGATTTTCGCCGCATCGGCGGAACGGTCCTGGGCCATGTAGGCGCGACCGAGGAAGTACAGGCCTTCCGGCGAATCCGGCTGGGCCGCTGCGGCGCGCTCCAGGCGGCGGGTCATGTCTTCCATGGACACCGGCGGCTGGGAGAATTCGCGGGTCAGTTCGACCTTGTCGCTGGCACCGTAATGCAGGTACAGCGCCACGCCCAGCACCGGCACCAGAAACGCCGCGAGCAACGGCAACGGTTTGCCGAGGCGCGATTCCCGGGGCTTTTCCACACCCTCGGTATCCGCCAGTAACTCACGGGCCGCTTCAGCGCGACCGCTGTCCAGTTGGGCCGCATCCAGCACGCCTTCGGACTGCTGGGTTTGCAGTTCCGCCACACGTTCCTGGTACAGCGCCACGTTCAGCGCGGTGCGATCCTCTTCAAGCTGGGCACGGCGGCCGCGTAACACCGGGATCAGCAGGAAACTCAAGGCAATCAGAAGCAGCAGACCTGCTGCGAGCCAGAAATCAATCATCAGTTTTTTTGTCCAGCAGTTGGTCGAGGCGTTGACGCTCGTCGACGGAAAGCGAGTCCGAGCCATCGGCCGGGGCGACACGACGGCGGCGCACAATCACCGCCATAACGACTAAGCCTGTGAGCAACAACCCGGCGGGGCCGAACCACAGCAGCGCAGTCTTGCCGGTGAGCGCCGGCTTGTAGCGCACGAAGTCACCGTAGCGGTCGACCATGAAGTCGATGATCTGCTGATTGTCCTTGCCCTCGCCGAGCATGCGGAAAATCTCTTTGCGCAGGTCGGCGGCGATCGGTGCATTGGAGTCGGCGATGTCCTGGTTCTGGCACTTGGGGCAGCGCAGCTCCTTGGTCAGTTCGCGAAAACGCTCGCGGTCTCCGTCCTTGGCAAATTCGTAAGTGTCGATGGCGGCGTGGGCCACGCCGACCATGCTCAAGCCCAACACAGCGGCGGCTAACCAACGCTTCATGGCTTGGCCTCATCCACCAGCGCCTGGTACTTGGCGGCCAGTTGCTCGCGCCACACCACTTCGTCGATCACGCCCACGTACTTGTCGCGGATCACGCCCTTGGCGTCGATGAAGAAGGTTTCCGGAGCGCCGTACACACCAAGGTTCAGCCCGAGGTTGCCGTCTTCGTCGCGGATATCCAGCTGGTACGGGTTGTGGAATTCAGCCAGCCACTTCAGGGCGGCAGCATTGTCGTCCTTGTAGTTGATGCCGTAGATCACCACGCCCTTCTCCGCCAGCTTGTTCAGCACCGGATGCTCCACGCGGCAGGAAATGCACCAGGTGCCCCACACGTTGACCAGTGCCGGTTTGCCCAGCAAATCAGCCTGGGTCAGGGTCTTGTCGCCCTGCACCGTCGGCAGCGAGAACGTCGGGAATGGCTTGCCGATCATGGCCGACGGCAGCTCGGCCGGGTCCAGGTACAGCCCGCGATACAGGAACACCGCCACCACCAGGAACGCCGCCAGCGGTAACACCATCAACCAACGCTTCATACTGGCGCTCCTTGCAGACCGAGGGCTTCACGCACCCGGCTCTTGACCTTGACCCGGTAGCGCCGGTCCATCGCTGCCAGCAAACCACCGAAGCCGGTGAGCAGGCCGCCGAACCAGATCCAGCGCACAAACGGTTTGACGTGGACCCGCACGGCCCAGGCACCATCGCCCAACGGTTCACCCAGGGCGACGTAGAGGTCGCGGGTGAAACCGGCGTCGATCCCGGCTTCGGTCATCATCGAACTTTGCACGGTGTACAGGCGTTTTTCCGGGTGCAGCACGGCGATTTCCTTACCGTTGCGCACCACACGTACGGTGCCTTTGTCGGAGGTGAAATTCGGGCCTTCGAAGTGCTTGGCGCCTTCGAAAATGAAGTGGTAGCCGGCCAGGTCCATGGACTCGCCGGGGGCCAGGCGCAGGTCGCGCTCGGCGCTGTTCTGGCTGGACAACACCACACCCAGGGCGCACACGGCGATGCCGATGTGGGCGACCTGCATGCCCCAGTAACTGCGAGTCATGGTCGGCAAGCCTTTGATCAAACCTTTGTGGCGGGTCTTGTCGATCAGGTCGCGTACACCGGCCAGCAATACCCAGGCCGCGAGCATGAAGGTGGCAAGCACGGCCCAGTTGAAGTCGCCGTAGGCAATCCCGGCGATCACCGCCAATGCGGCGCTGCCCAGCAGTACCGGGGTGAGCATGCCCACCAGCCATTTCACCGGGGTGTCTTTCCAGCGCACCAGTACGCCGACCGCCATCACCACCATCAGCAGCGCCATCAACGGGATGAACAGCGCGTTGAAGTACGGCGGGCCGACGGACAGCTTGGCGCCGCTCAGGGCATCCAGCACCAGCGGGTACAGGGTACCGAGCAGAATCATCGAGGCCGCCACCACCAGCACCAGGTTATTACCCAGCAGCAGGGTTTCCCGGGACCAGAGGTTGAAGCCCACGTGGCTCTTGACCACTGGCGCACGCAGGGCGAACAGCGTCAGGGAGCCGCCGACCACGAACAGCAGGAAGATCAGAATGAACACGCCGCGCTCCGGGTCGGAGGCAAACGCGTGCACCGAGGTCAGCACGCCGGAACGCACCAGGAACGTACCCAGCAGGCTCAGGGAAAACGCGGCGATGGCCAGCAACACGGTCCAGCTTTTGAACACGCCGCGTTTTTCCGTGACTGCCAGCGAGTGAATCAGCGCGGTGCCCACCAGCCAGGGCATGAAGGAGGCGTTTTCCACCGGGTCCCAGAACCACCAGCCGCCCCAGCCGAGTTCGTAGTAGGCCCACCACGAGCCCAGGGTGATGCCGATGCCGAGGAATGCCCAGGCGACGATGGTCCACGGCCGCGACCAGCGCGCCCAGGCGGCATCGAGACGCCCGCCGAGCAAGGCGGCGATGGCGAAGGCGAAGGCGACCGAGAAACCGACGTAGCCCATGTAAAGCATCGGCGGGTGCACGATAAGGCCGATGTCTTGCAGCAGCGGGTTGAGGTCGTGCCCGTCGACCGGGATCTGCGGCAGGATGCGGGTGAACGGGTTGGAAGTCATGATCAGGAACAGCAGGAAGCCGATGCTGATCATGCCCATCACCGCCAGCACCCGGGCCAGCATCACTTGCGGCAGTTGGCGGGAGAAGATCGAGACGGCAAAGGTCCAGCCGCCGAGGATCAATGCCCACAGCAGCAACGAACCTTCGTGGGCGCCCCACACGGCGCTGAACTTGTAGTACCAGGGCAAGGCGCTGTTGGAGTTATTGGCGACGTAGGCGACAGAAAAGTCGTCGGTCATGAAGGCGTAGGTCAGGCAACCGAAAGCGAACACCAGAAAGGCGAACTGGCCCCAGGCAGCCGGCTGGGCCAGGCTCATCCACAAACGGTCACCGCGCCAGGCGCCCAGCAACGGGACCACGGCCTGGACGATGGCAAAGCACAGGGCGAGAATCATCGCCAACTGGCCCAACTCCGGAATAAACAGTGCGGACGTCATGACTTAGCCCTCCTTGGCAGGGGTCGGGGCGGATTGGCCGCTGTCTTTGAGGGCCTTGGTGACTTCCGGCGGCATGTATTTTTCATCGTGCTTGGCCAGCACTTCGTCGGCCACCACCACGCCGTCGGCGTTGAGCTTGCCGAGGGCAACGATGCCCTGCCCTTCGCGGAACAGGTCCGGGAGGATGCCGCGGTAGGTGATGGTCACGGATTTGTTGAAGTCGGTGACGATGAACTTGACGTCCAGGGAGTCGCCGGAGCGTTGCAGCGAGCCCTTCTCGACCATGCCACCGGCACGGATTCGGGTATCCAGCGGCGCTTCGCCGTTGGCGATCTGGGTCGGGGTGTAGAACAGGTTGATGTTCTCCCGCAGGGCGCTCAGGGCCAGGGTCACGGCAATGCCGACACCGGCCATGATGGCCAGGATGATCAACAGACGCTTTCTACGCAGCGGATTCACTTTTCGGTCTCCCGGCGCAAACGACGCGCCTCTTGTTGCAGGTAACGCTTGCGGGCCAGGATCGGCGCGGCGACGTTGAGGGCCAGCACCGCCAGGCAAATGCCATAGGCCGTCCAGACGTACAGGGCGTGATGGCCCATGGCGAGAAAATCACTGAAAGAGTTGAAGCTCATCCACGGGCTCCCAGGCTGTTTTGCACTTCGGCCTTGACCCAACTGGTGCGGGCTTCTCGCTTGAGCACTTCGAGGCGCATGCGCATCAGCAGCACGGCGCCGAAGAAGCAGTAGAACCCCAGCACCATCAGCAGCAGCGGCGCCCACATTTCCACGGGCATTGCCGGCTTTTCGGTGAGGGTAAAGGTGGCGCCCTGGTGCAGGGTGTTCCACCACTCCACCGAGTATTTGATGATCGGGATGTTGATCACGCCGACGATCGCCAGCACCGCGCAGGCCTTGGCGGCGCTGTCACGGTTGCTGATGGCGTTGCCCAGGGCAATCAGGCCGAAATACAGGAACAGCAGGATCAGCATCGAGGTGAGGCGCGCGTCCCAGACCCACCACGAACCCCAGGTCGGCTTGCCCCAGATCGCGCCGGTGACCAGCGCCACGGCGGTCATCCAGGCACCGATGGGCGCGGCGCATTGCAGGGCCACATCCGCCAGTTTCATCTTCCACACCAGGCCGACGATGCCGCACACCGCCAGCATCACGTAGCAGGACTGGGCCAGCATCGCGGCAGGCACGTGGATGTAGATGATGCGAAAGCTGTTGCCTTGCTGGTAGTCCGGCGGCGCAAAGGCCAGGCCCCAGACCAGGCCGATGCCGATCAGCAATACCGTGGCGATGCTCAACCACGGCAGCAGTTTGCCACTAATGCCGTAAAACCATTTGGGCGAGCCGAGCTTGTGAAACCAGGTCCAGTTCATGCTGTTTCCATCACGGTTGCTTCTCGTCGTTGCGAGAAGCTTAGGGTCTTTACTGGTTAAGGTTCTATCGCTTAACCAGACCTCATTATTCGCCGACGCTGATCTTCAGGCCAGCCGCTATAGCAAAGGGTGTCAGGGTTACCGCCAGGGCGGCCAGGCTGCCAAGCCACAGGAGGTAACCGGTCGCCGGCATGCCCTGGAGCGCGGCTTGCAGCGCGCCGCTGCCCAGGATCAACACCGGGATATACAAAGGCAAGATCAGCAGGGCCAACAACAGGCCACCGCGTTTCAAACCGACGGTCAGTGCCGCACCTACGGCGCCCAGTAGACTGAGAACCGGCGTGCCAAGCAACAAGGAAAGGAGCAACACCGGCAGGCATTCGGTGGGCAACCCCAGCATCATCGCCAGCAGCGGCGCGAGCAATACCAGCGCCAGGCCGGAAAACGCCCAGTGTGCCAGTACCTTGGCCAATACCAGAAGTGGCAGGGGGTGCGACGAAAGGACCCACTGTTCGAGGGAACCGTCTTCAAAATCACTGCGAAACAGCCCGTCCAGCGAGAGCAGGACCGACAAAAGCGCCGCCACCCAGACCAGTCCCGGAGACAAGGTTTGCAACAGTTTAGTCTCGGGGCCCACCGCCAACGGGAACAGCGCGATCACAATCGCGAAGAACACCAGCGGGTTGGCCAATTCGGCCGGACGGCGACAGAGTAACCGCGCTTCGCGGGCGACCAACAGGGCAAATACGCTCATACCGCCCACCGGCCCAGGTCGAGGTCGCGGTAACCGGCGGGCATGCGCGTCAAGGTGTGGTGAGTGGTCAGGACAACCATGCCGCCCTGCTCGCAGTGCGCGGCAAGGTGTTCTTCCAATTGGGCAACGCCTTGTTTGTCGAGGGCGGTGAAGGGTTCGTCGAGAATCCATAGCGGCGGGCCGTCCAGATACAAACGGGCCAGCGCCACGCGGCGCTGCTGGCCGGCGGACAGGGTGTGGCAGGGAACGTCTTCGAAACCCTTGAGGCCAACCGCGGCCAGCGCCTGCCAGATCGCCTCGCGGCTGGCGGGATGATGCAGGGCGCTGAGCCAACTGAGGTTTTCTTCAGCGGTAAGCACATCCTTGATTCCGGCGGCGTGGCCGATCCAGATCAGGTTGCGCGCCAGCTCGGTGCGCTGCTCGTGCAACGGTTTGCCGTTGAGCCGCACTTCGCCCGCCGTCGGCTGCATCAGACCGGCCAGCAGGCGCAACAGGCTGGTCTTGCCGCTGCCGTTGGGGCCGCTGACCTGCACCATGTCGCCGCCCGCCAGACGCAGTTCGAGGTGTTCGAACAGCATCCGCAGGTCACGTTCACAGGCGAGCGCTACGGCTTCTAGAAGAGGGCTGGTCAAGAGATCGCGGGCCTTTACGGTTCAAGTCGGCGGTGGAACGGCCGTTAAAGAGATGCACATTAACTGCTTTGGCGACCGTTTTTAGAGAGCTGGATCAATCAGTTGTGTTGTTTTTAACGCTCTCTTTGAAGACGGGCGGCATTATACATGTGATGCCCTACTCTAAAGAGGGCAATTTCCCCTGAGACGGCGCGCACGATGACCGGTGAGATCAATCTTCCCACGCTCCCCCCGACGCTTCCGGCCGGGCCTGCGCCCGCGCCTGCAGCGGGCGAGTTGCTGAAACTGCTGGAGCCGCAGACCGGCCTGATCGACCCCGGAAAAACCGTAAATGCCGAGGTGCTGGCACTGAAACAAGGCGGCGATGCATTTCAGTTGCTGCTCAAGCTGACCCTGGAAGGCGGCCGGCAAACCCTGGTGCAGGCCAGCAGCAGCCAGCCGCTGCCGCTGGGTACCCAGGTGGAAGTCAGTCAGACGCCGTCGGGCAATTTGTCCATCAGCCTGCAGCAGGCCCTGAGTTCAAGCGTCGCCGCGCTGACGCGTATCGATACCAGCCAGTTACCGGTGGGCACCCTGCTGCAAGGCAAGGTGCTGACCACCCAGGCGCTGCCACAGGGCGCCAACCAGCCGGTGGTGTATCGCTCACTGGTGTCGGTGCTCAATAACGTCCTCAGCGGCGCGACCCTGACCGTCGAAAGCCCGCAGCCCTTGCGCGTCGGCAGCCTGCTCAGCGCCGTGGTGCAAAGTGCGCAGACCTTGAGCTTTGTACCGCTGAGCGGGCGCCAGGACCAATTGGCCGTGGCCCAGCAACTCTCCACCCAGCAAAGCCGCCAGGGCTCGCTGGACGTGGTGTTCACCGCGCTGCAAAGCCTGCCGGCGACCAGCAGCGACAGCACCGGGGCCGACCTGCGCGCCGCCGCCGAGCGTTTGCTCGCCGGCCTGCCCGACCTGGCCCAGGCCAGCAACCCCAAGGTGCTGGCGCAACTGATCCAGAACAGCGGGACCTTCCTCGAAGCCAAGTTGCTGGCCGGGCAAAACCCGCAGATACCGCCGCTGGACATGAAAGGCGCGCTGCTGCGCTTCGTCGCCGACCTGCTGCCATCCCTGCCCGCCAGCACCAATCTGAATGCGATCCTCGCTGCCAACACCCTGGCGCAATTGCTGCCCAGCTTCGTACGCAGCCCGCTGGGCACCCTCGGCCAGGTCGGCGCCAGGCAGGCGCCCGCAGGCTTTCCGCTGCCCGATCGGCTGATGCAACGCCTGGAAGGTGAAAGTGACCTGGAAAACCTGCTGCGCCTGGCCGCCGGGGCCATCTCCCGCCTGCAAAGCCATCAGCTGTCGAGCCTGGAGCAGACCGGTACCACCGCCGACGGCAAGCTCTTGACCACCTGGCAGCTGGAAATCCCCATGCGCACCTTGCAGGACATCGTGCCGTTGCAGGTCAAGTTCCAGCGGGAAGAACCGGCGCCCGACAAGGAACAGCCGGAACGCAAGGACAGCAAGGATCCCAAGCAAATGCTCTGGCGCGTGGAAATGGCGCTCGACATGGAGCCGCTCGGCCCGTTGCAGGTCCAGGCGCAACTGAGCCAGGGCAAACTGTCGAGCCAGTTGTGGGCGACCCGGCCCTTCACCGCCAGCCTGATCGAAAGCCACCTGGGCAGCCTGCGCGAGCGCCTGGTGTCGTCGGGACTCAACGTCGGCGACCTCGACTGCCACCTCGGTACCCCGCCACGGGGCCCGAAAACCGGGCTTGAACAACGCTGGGTGGATGAAACCGCATGAAAAACCCCAACCCGCCCCGCCAGGCCATCGCCCTCAAATACGACGGGCAACAAGCGCCGACCCTGACCGCCAAGGGCGACGATGCCCTGGCCGAAGCCATCCTCAAGCTGGCCCGGGAGAACGAAGTCCCGATTTACGAAAATGCCGAGCTGGTCAAATTACTGGCACGCATGGAGTTGGGCGACAGCATCCCGGAAGAGTTGTACCGCACCGTCGCCGAGATCATCGCGTTTGCCTGGACGCTGAAGGGCAAGTTCCCGGTGGGCTACGACCCGGACGCGGGGCCGGTGGAGCGGGATGTGACGGAAAGAGGCGACGATTATTAAGGTGGGTGCCGGCTGATCGTTCCCACGCTCTGCGTGGGAACGCCGCCTCGGAGCTCCGCGTCCAACCGGCGCTGCAACGTTCAAGTCTTGCGCAGGGGTAACGCGGAGCGTCACGGGATGCATTCCCCCGCAGAGCGTGGGAATGATCAGTTGCGGTGGGTGGTGTATAGCAATTATATCTTTCGAGGTATAGATTATCTCGAACCCGATAGTTCAGGATAAACCCATGAGCCCTACCCGCCCGATTCTCAGTCGAAAGCTACTCGCCGAAGCGCTCGCCCGTGATCTGGCAGGCGAGTCATTTGCCGACTACAGCTCCGGCATGTTCCTCGCGGCTCCGCGCCGTACCGGCAAGAGTACGTTCCTGCGCAACGACCTTATCCCCGAGTGCAAGGCCCGGGGCTGGCTGCCGGTGTACGTGGACCTGTGGATGAACCGCGAAGTCGACCCCGCCGAACTGATCTCCGGCGCCATCGGCAAAGCCCTGGGCGAGTTCGAAAGCGCAGTGAGCAAGGCGGCCAAGAAAGCCGGTATCGACAAGATCAGCCTGCTGCGCACCTTGAGTTGGGATTTCACCAAACCGCAATTGCCCGCCGGCACTACACTCAGCCACGCCCTGGACGTGCTGCACCAGGTCTCGGGGCAAATGATCGTGCTGATCGTGGACGAGGCCCAGCACGCCCTCAACAGCGAAGGCGGGGTGAACGCCATGTTCGCCCTCAAGGCGGCACGGGATCATCTCAACGGCAGCAGCACGGCCGATGGCCTGCGCCTGGTCTTCACCGGCTCCAGCCGGGACAAACTGGCCAACCTGGTACTCAAGAGCAAACAACCGTTCTTCGGCGCCCACATCACACCGTTCCCGCTGTTGAGCCGGGATTTCGTCGAGTTCGTGACGGACCTCTGGAACCAGCGCCTGGCCGCGACCAACCAGTTCAACCTGGAGGACATGGACTATGCCTTCCAGCTCGTTGGCCGGCGCCCGGAAATGCTCAACACACTACTGACCGAAGTGAGCGTGGGTCTTGGCGAAGCCAGCAACCTTGGCGAGTTGCTGAGGACCGGGGCACTCAATCACCAGGCCGGCATCTGGAGCGATTACGAGAGCGCCTACAACGACCTCTCGCCGCTGCAACAGGCGGTACTTGAAGTGATGGGCGAACGAACCCTGGGCAAGCAGGCGTTCTCGCCTTTTGCGGAGAAAACCTTCCAGGATGTGAACCGCAAGCTGGAACAGGCCCAGGTCGAGCCGAACGCCAGCACACCAAACGTGCAGAAAGCACTGGAAGTGCTGCGGGAGAAGGAGTTGGTCTGGAAAGCCAACCGTGGTGAATATGCTTTGGAGGACTCGACCATGGCCGAATGGCTGAGCAACCGGCACCGGCTATAAGCTGCAAGCAATAGCGCTTGCAGCTCGTAACCTTCAGTTGTCCTTGTGCAACCGGCTCATCAACTGCGCTTCAGCCTGGGTCAACCCGCAGGACTGCGTCAGCTCATCCACCGTGGCGCCCATGCCCACCAGCTTCGCCGCCTGGGCGAATGAGAGGCTCGACGGGTCACGCTGCTCGAGTGCCGACAGCTTGTCCGGCAACGGCGCCAGCACCGAACGCAGCTCGTGCACTTCATCACCCACACGCACCGCACTTTGCTGGAAGTGGTCGACCCGCTTGGCCAGCTCCAGGATCCGCCGGTCGCGCACAGCGTCGCGCTCGACTTGTCGAGTGGCCAATTCCCGTTGCTGGCGAACATAACGCAGCAGGAAGCCCAGGGTCCCGGCCCAAAGGATGGCCAGGACGATCACCGCTACCTCAAGAAACAATCAGATATTCTCCAGGTCCTGCCACTCTTCTTCGCTCATCATCTTGTCCAGCTCAACCAGAATCAGCAGTTCGCCGTTCTTGTTGCAGACACCCTGGATGAACTTGGCCGATTCTTCGTTGCCGACGTTCGGCGCAGTCTCGACTTCGGATTGGCGCAGGTAAACCACTTCCGCCACGCTGTCGACCATGATCCCGACCACTTGCTTGTCGGCTTCGATGATCACGATGCGGGTGTTGTCGTTGACTTCGGTCGGCACCAGGCCAAAACGCTGGCGGGTGTCGATCACGGTCACCACGTTGCCGCGCAGGTTGATGATGCCCAGCACATAGCTTGGGGCACCCGGAACCGGAGCGATTTCGGTGTAGCGCAGCACTTCCTGCACACGCATCACGTTGATGCCGTAGGACTCGTTGTCCAGCTTGAAGGTGACCCATTGCAGGATTGGATCATCCACCAGACCTTGTGCGGACACTGACTTGTTCATACTCCAGACCCCTTCAAATACCGTTGGTTACGGTGTGTGTTCTTGGGCAGCGCCTTAGCGCTGCTGCTTGTTATCAAGTGCGTTTGTTCAGCGGCATGGCTTTTACCGCGCCGCTGGCAATCAACTCCGCCAGTTCGGCGACATCCAGCAACGCGCACATGTGTTCGATCACAGTGCCCGCCAGCCATGGCCGCTGGCCCCGGTGGCTGCGCCATTTGATTTCGTTCGGGTCCAGGCGCAATGAGCGGCTGACCTGATGCACCGCCAGCCCCCACTCGTAGCCCTGGACCGAAATAACGTATTGCAGGCCCTGGCGGAAGTCATCGCGGTAGCGGTCGGGCATCACCCAACGCGCGGTGTCCAATACCTTCAAGTTGCCCTGCTGGCTCGGCAGGATCCCGAGGAACCAATCCGGCTGGCCGAACAACGGCGTCAACTCCTGGCCTTCCAGGGAGTAGATCGAACCCAGGCACACCAGCGGCACGGCCAGGGTCAACCCGGCGACATCGAACAGCAAACATTCGAACGGCTCCGCAGCCCACACCGGGCGACCGTCGCCCTGTACCGGCTGCGGCGTAATGCTCGGCGGGAGGTGAACCTCAACCACCGGCTCCACCACTACAGGCGCAATCACCACAGGCTCGACGGGCACAGCAACCGGTACAGGAACGGCTACGGGAACCACCAACGCATCACGGGCCTGTTCTTCCAGGACCGCCAACTGAAACTCGTCCAGGGCAGCAGGTTCAGGCTCGATGACTTCATCGAGGATCAGAATCGGTTCCGGCATGTCCTCGGTGGCGTCCTGGAGCAAGGCGTCCAGGTAGGACTCCAGCGCCAGTTGCGGCCGGGTCTTGAAATCAACGGGACGGTTCATCTGTATGCCCACGCGCAAGCCCCATCAACCCTGTATTCAGAGGTTATCGGCCTGTGAGTGTCCGGACTTGAATCGAGAGCCGGTTTGGTCAGGAAAACCGCGGCGTCTGCATCGCTGGCAAGCCAGGCTCCTACAGGGCTGTTTATGACCATCACGCCACCTGCGCCACAAGTTGCTGGGACAACAGGTGCTTGAGCAACGCCCGATACGCCAGCACCCCACGGCTCTTGCCGTCGAACTGCGACGGCGTCAGCCCTGCCCGGCTCGCATCCCGCAGGCGCGTGTCCACCGGGATGTAGCCTTGCCAGATGGTGTCCGGATAAGCATCGCGCAATACCCGCAAGGTGCCGAGGGACGCCTGGGTACGGCGGTCAAACAGGGTCGGCACGATGCTGAACGGCAGCGCTTGCTTGCGCGAGCGGTTGATCATCGCCAGGGTGCTGACCATGCGCTCCAGGCCCTTGACGGCCAGGTGCTCGGTCTGCACCGGGATCACCAGCTGTTGGCTGGCGGCCAGGGCGTTGACCATCAGCACGCCGAGCAACGGCGGGCTGTCAATGATCGCGTAGTCGAAGTCCTGCCACAGCTGCGCCAGGGTCTTGGCGATCACCAGGCCCAGGCCGCTCTGCCCCGGCGACTGGCGCTCAAGGGTGGCCAGGGCGGTGCTGGACGGCAACAGCGAGATCTTTTCATTGCTGGTAGGCAGCAACAGTTGCCCCGGCAAGTCGGCCGGCACGCTGCCCTTGTGCAGGAACAGGTCGTAGCAACTGTGTTCCAGGGCATCCGGGTCATAGCCGAAATAGCTGGTCATGGAGCCGTGGGGGTCCAGGTCGACCACGACCACACGCTTGCCGGCCTCGGCCAGCAAGCCGGCCAAGGCGATGGACGTGGTGGTTTTACCGACACCACCCTTTTGATTGGCAACTGCCCAGACTCTCATTCGGATTGTTCCTCCCGGCAGGCACAGGCTCGACCGAGAAATTGCATGGGGTTATAGAGCCGGTGACGGAGAATTGACGGCACTCCCGCGAACCGGCGCCTTTACGGGCGCTGGTGCAGTTTGTGTGCCAGCCCGCTTCAAGGCGGCATCCGGTGTTGCATTGGCAGTGCCGGTACCGGTCAGGCTGCGGCGCACGTCCAGGTTGCGCGACACCACCAGCACCACCCGTCGGTTGCGCGCACGGCCTTCCGCCGTGGCGTTATTGGCCACCGGCTGGAACTCGCCGTAACCCACCGACGCCAGGCGCCCGGGGTTCACACCCTGCATCGCGAGCATTCGTACAATACTCGCCGCCCGGGCCGAAGACAGCTCCCAGTTGGTCGGGTACTGCGCGGTACTGATCGGCAGGTTATCGGTAAAGCCTTCAACGTGGACCGGGTTTTCAAACGGCTTCAGGATCGCCGCCACCTTGTCGATGATGGTAAACGCCTGGTCGCTGGGCATTGCATCGGCACTGGCGAACAGCAGGCTGGAATTGAGTTCGATCTCGACCCACAACTCATTGCCGCGCACGGTCATCTGGTTGGAGCTGATCAGGTCGCCAAAGGCCGCGCTGATGTTATCGGCGATGCTTTTCAGCGGGTCGCTGGTGCCACCGATGCCGGCGGCGGTTTCATCGCTGTCGTTGACCAGCGGCTTGGCCGGGGTCACGGTCTTGGGGCGTTCTTCGCCAATGGGTATCGGCTTGAGGGCGCGGTCAGCGTCGTTGAACACGCCAATCAGCGCCTGGGAAATGACTTTGTACTTGCCTTCGTTGATCGAGGAAATGGAGTACATCACCACAAAAAACGCGAACAGCAACGTAATGAAGTCGGCGTAGGACACCAGCCAGCGTTCATGGTTGACGTGTTCTTCAGGCTCGCGGCGGCGACGGCTCACAACAAATACCTCCCATCAATCCATGAAGCCCTGGAGCTTCAATTCGATGGAGCGCGGGTTTTCACCCTCGGCAATCGAGAGGATGCCTTCGAGCAACATCTCGCGATAACGCGACTGGCGCAGGGCGATCGACTTGAGCTTGCTGGCCACCGGCAACAACACCAGGTTGGCACTGGCCACGCCGTAGATGGTGGCGACGAACGCCACGGCAATCCCGCTGCCCAGTTGCGACGGATCGGCCAGGTTGCCCATCACGTGGATCAAGCCCATCACCGCACCGATGATGCCGATGGTCGGCGCGTAGCCGCCCATGCTTTCAAAGACCTTGGCAGCGTTGATGTCGCGGCTTTCCTGGGTGTAGAAGTCCACTTCGAGGATGCTGCGAATCGCTTCCGGCTCGGCGCCGTCCACCAGCAGTTGCAGGCCTTTGCGGGCGTAGCTGTCGGGCTCGGCATCGGCCACGCCTTCCAGCCCGAGCAGGCCTTCCTTGCGCGCCGTGAGGCTCCAGTTGACCACGCGGTCGATGCCGCCCGGCAAGTCGACACGCGGCGGGAAGATAATCCAGATGAGGATCTGCATCGCGCGCTTGAACGAACTCATGGGCGACTGCAACAACGCCGCGCCCACGGTGCCGCCGATCACGATCAACGCCGCCGGGCCGTTGGCCAGGGCGCCCAGATGGCCGCCTTCGAGGTAGTTGCCGCCGATAATCGCGACAAACGCCATGATGATGCCAATCAGGCTCAATACATCCATCAGAGGCAAGCCTCCACCAGGTGCTTGCCGATGTCGTCGAGGCTGTAGACGGCGTCGGCCAGGTCGGCCTTGACGATGGCCATGGGCATGCCATAGATCACGCAGCTGGCTTCATCCTGGGCCCAGATCGCGCTGCCGCCCTGCTTGAGCAGGCGCGCGCCTTCACGGCCATCGGCGCCCATGCCGGTCAACACCACCGCCAAAACTTTGTCGCCGTAGGATTTGGCCGCGGAACCGAAGGTGATATCCACACACGGCTTGTAGTTCAGGCGTTCGTCACCCGGCAGGATTTTGATCGCACCACGGCCATCGACCATCATTTGCTTGCCACCGGGGGCCAGCAGCGCCAGACCCGGACGCAGGATGTCGCCATCCTCGGCTTCCTTGACGCTGATGCGGCACAGCTTGTCCAGGCGCTCGGCGAACGCCTTGGTGAACGCGGCCGGCATGTGCTGGATCAACACGATCGGCGCCGGGAAGTTCGCCGGCAATTGGGTCAACACCCGCTGCAAGGCCACCGGGCCGCCGGTGGACGTACCGATGGCCACCAGCTTGTAGGCCTTGCGCTTGGGCGCAGGTGAATGTGCGGCGGGCGCAGCCGTACGCACCGGGGCGGCGGCCGGGCGCGCAACCGGTGCCGGCGCCGGGCGACCAAAGGTGCTCGGGGCGGCCGGTGGCGGCGTAACGGGTGCGGGCGCCGGCGCACTGAACAGGCTGCGACGGTTACTGCGGGAGATGCTGTGCACCTTCTCGCAGAGCATCTGCTTGACCTTCTCGGGGTTGCGCGAGATGTCTTCGAAATTCTTCGGCAGGAAGTCCACCGCGCCGGCATCCAGCGCATCCAGTGTGACCCGGGCGCCTTCGTGGGTCAGCGAAGAGAACATCAACACCGGCGTCGGGCAGCGCTGCATGATGTGCCGCACCGCCGTGATGCCGTCCATCATCGGCATCTCGTAGTCCATGGTGATCACGTCCGGCTTGAGGGCCAGGGCCTGATCGATCGCCTCTTTGCCGTTGGTGGCCGTGCCGACCACCTGGATATTGGAATCCGATGAAAGAATTTCCGAGACGCGGCGGCGGAAGAAACCCGAATCGTCCACCACCAGGACCTTGACTACCATAAACACTCCGTTAGGCCGGGCGAGGGACAACCGCCCTGCCCGGGCCGAATCAAATACGCCGTGCGGCGTAACGCTTGAGCATGCTCGGAACATCCAGAATCAGCGCGATCCGACCGTCACCGGTAATGGTCGCACCCGACATGCCCGGGGTTCCCTGCAGCATTTTGCCCAAAGGCTTGATGACCACTTCTTCCTGGCCCACCAGTTGATCGACCACGAAGCCGATACGCTGGGTGCCCACGGAAAGAATCACCACATGGCCTTCGCGCTGCTCTTCATGCTTGGCCGAAGCCACCAGCCAGCGCTTGAGGTAGAACAGCGGCAACGCCTTGTCGCGCACGATCACCACTTCCTGGCCGTCCACCACGTTGGTGCGCGACAGGTCGAGGTGGAAGATTTCGTTGACGTTGACCAGCGGGAAGGCGAACGCCTGGTTGCCCAGCATCACCATCAGGGTCGGCATGATCGCCAGGGTCAACGGCACCTTGATGACGATCTTCGAGCCCTGGCCCTTGGTCGAGTAGATGTTGATCGAGCCGTTGAGCTGGCTGATCTTGGTCTTCACCACGTCCATGCCCACGCCACGGCCCGACACGTCGGAAATCTCGGTCTTGGTGGAGAAGCCCGGGGCGAAGATCAGGTTGTAGCACTCGGTGTCGGTGAGGCGGTCGGCGGCGTCCTTGTCCATCACCCCACGCTTGACTGCAATGTTGCGCAGTACCGTGGGGTCCATGCCTTTGCCGTCATCGGTGATCGACAGCAGGATATGGTCGCCTTCCTGTTCGGCCGCCAGGATCACTTTGCCCTGGCGGTTCTTGCCCGAGGCTTCGCGCTCTTCCGGCGTCTCGACACCGTGGTCGACCGCGTTGCGCACCAAGTGGACCAGCGGGTCGGCCAGGGCCTCGACAAGGTTTTTGTCGAGGTCGGTTTCTTCACCCACCAGTTCCAGGTTGATCTCTTTCTTGAGCTGGCGTGCCAGGTCGCGAACCAGGCGCGGGAAACGGCCGAAGACTTTCTTGATCGGCTGCATCCGGGTCTTCATGACGGCGGTCTGCAGGTCTGCGGTGACCACGTCGAGGTTCGACACGGCCTTTTGCATGGCCTCGTCGCCACTGTTCAGGCCCAGGCGCACCAGGCGGTTACGCACCAGCACCAGTTCACCGACCATGTTCATGATGTCGTCCAGGCGCGCGGTATCAACCCGCACGGTGGTTTCGGCTTCACTGGCCGGTTGCTTGTCCGGGGCCGGGGCAGCCGCGGCAGCCCGGGCCGGTGCTGGAGTCGGAGCCGGAGCCGCTTTCGCTGCGACAGGCGCGGCAGCCTTGGCGGCAGGAGCCGGTGTTGCGACAGCCGCGGCAGCAGCCGGTGCAGCAGCGCCGACCACTTCGGTGAACTTGCCCTTGCCGTGCAGTTCATCCAGCAGGGCTTCGAATTCGTGATCGGAGATCAGTCCATCGGCGGCCGGCGCAGCAGCGGGTGCCGCAGGCGCGGCGGCCGTTGCGGCGACTTCCGGCAGAGCCTCGGCGGCAAACGAGCCTTTGCCGTGCAACTGGTCCAGCAGCGCTTCAAATTCGTCGTCGGTGATTTCATTGCTGACGGGCGCCGCGGCTTCCGTTGGCGCTGGCGCTGCGGCCACCGCGTCCGGGGCAAACTGGCCCTTGCCGTGCAACTGGTCGAGCAACGACTCGAACTCGGCGTCGGTAATGTCTTCGGTGGTCGGCACCATGGCCGGCGCACTGGCTGCCGGCGCTTCGGCTTCGGCCTTGACGGCGTTCAGCGAGTCCAGCAGTTGTTCAAATTCGCTGTCGGTCACGTCGCCCGCAGGCTCGGCAACCGGCTCAGCCACCGCTTCCACCACGGGAGCGTTGGCCGCAGGTTCCGCCAGGCGCGCCAGGGCGGCCAGCAGTTCCGGCGTGGCGGCAGTGATCGGTGCGCGCTCGCGCACTTCACTGAACATGCCGTTGACCGCGTCCAGTGCTTCCAGGATCACGTCCATCAGTTCCGAGTCGACGTGCCGCTCACCCTTGCGCAGGATGTCGAACACGTTCTCGGCGATGTGACAGCACTCCACCAGCTCGTGGAGCTGGAGGAAGCCGGCGCCCCCTTTTACAGTATGAAAACCGCGAAAAATTGCATTGAGCAGGTTCGCATCATCCGGTCGGCTTTCCAGCTCGACCAGTTGTTCGGACAGTTGCTCTAAAATTTCGCCGGCCTCTACAAGGAAATCCTGAAGGATTTCTTCATCGGCGCCGAAGCTCATGGGTGTGCTCCTTAGAAGCCTAAACTGGACAGCAAATCGTCTACGTCGTCTTGCCCGGATACAACGTCTTCACGTTTATCGGCATGAATCTGCGGACCTTCACCCTTGGCGAGGTGTTTTTGTGGATCTTTTTCAGAAAGGATCGCTGCGCGGTCATGTTCGATGCCGGCAAACCGGTCGACCTGGCCCGCCATCAACACCAGTTTGAGCAGGTTGCTTTCCACTTCGGTGACCAGTTGGGTCACACGCTTGATCACCTGACCGGTGAGGTCCTGGTAATCCTGGGCCAGCAGAATGTCATTGAGGTTGCTGGAAACCGTGCGGTTTTCCTGCTCGCTGCGGGACAAAAAGCCCTCGACCCGACGCGCCAGCTCACGAAACTCCTCAGCGCCCACTTCCCGACGCATGAACCGGCCCCAGTCAGTGCTCAGGGCCTTGGCTTCACTGGCCATACCGTTGACCAGAGGCGTGGCGTTTTCCACCAGGTCCATGGTGCGGTTGGCCGCCGCCTCAGTCAGCCTGACCACGTAGGACAGGCGTTCGGTGGCATCCGTGATCTGCGAGATTTCCTCGGCCTGGGGCATGTGCGGGTCAATCTGAAAATTGACTATCGCACTGTGCAACTCACGGGTGAGCTTGCCCACTTCCTGGTACAGGCCGCGGTCACGGGTCTGGTTGAGCTCATGGATCAACTGCACCGCGTCGCCGAACTGGCCTCTTTCAAGGCTTTCGACGAGTTGATGAGCATGTTTTTTCAGGGTCGACTCAAAGTCGGCCTGCGATGATTCTTTATGCTCCATAGCTCCCCCGTGGCAGCATCAATGACCGATGCGTTCGAAGATCTTTTCGATCTTCTCTTTCAAGGCCAGTGCAGTGAATGGCTTGACCACGTAGCCGTTGACCCCGGCCTGGGCGGCTTCGATGATCTGTTCACGCTTGGCTTCAGCGGTCACCATCAGCACAGGCAGGCTGCGCAGTTTTTCATCAGCGCGCACGTGGCGCAGCAGATCGATACCGGTCATGCCCGGCATGTTCCAGTCCGTTACCAGAAAGTCGATGCTCCCGCTGTTGAGGATCGGAATCGCCGTAATACCGTCATCCGCCTCGACCGTGTTAGTGAACCCAAGGTCACGCAACAGGTTTTTTATGATCCGCCGCATCGTTGAGAAGTCATCAACGATGAGGATTTTCATGTTCTTGTCCAATTCGACCTCCAAGCAGTCTTAAACGCGCCCAGCACCTGGGCGCGCCATATCAATCAACAGGCGTTACACAAAAAGGACTACCGGGGGCGCACCACGGGCCAAGCCCGTCCGGGCGCAGGGCCTGGACGGTATCGTTCGCAGTGTCCCCACACTGCCTGTCAGCGCGCTCGCCACTCTCCCAAACGCCCCCGCAAGCGGGCCGCGCACTGGCTGTGTAACTGGCTGACCCGCGATTCGCTGACTCCCAGGACCTCACCGATTTCCTTGAGGTTCAGCTCTTCGTCGTAGTACAGCGCCAACACCAGTCGCTCACGCTCCGGCAAACTGGCTATCGCGTCCGCCAGCGCGCTCTGGAAGCGTTCATCTTCCAGGTCCCGTGACGGTTCGAGATGGGCACTCGCGCCGTCCTCGTGCAGCCCTTCATGTTCGCCGTCCTGTAAAAGGTCGTCGAAACTGAACAGCCGGCTGCCCAAGGTATCGTTCAAAATCCCGTAGTAATCGTCGAGACTCAATTGGAGTTCGGCCGCAACTTCATGATCTTTAGCGTCGCGACCGGTTTTTGCTTCAATTGAGCGAATTGCGTCACTCACCATCCGCGTATTGCGGTGCACTGATCGCGGCGCCCAATCACCTTTACGCACTTCATCGAGCATGGCCCCACGGATACGGATACCCGCGTATGTCTCGAAACTCGCGCCCTTGCTCGCGTCGTACTTGGTCGACACTTCAAGCAGGCCGATCATCCCGGCCTGGATCAAGTCCTCGACCTGCACGCTGGCAGGCAAGCGCGCCAGCAGGTGATAGGCAATGCGCTTGACCAGGGGCGCATAGCGCTCGATCAATTCGACTTGACTGTCACGTGCCGACTTCTTGTAAAGGTTGTAGCCGCTGGCTGTCATAGCACCGGTCCTGCGCTCGTCTGATGCACCAATCGCTCGACGAAAAACTCCAGATGCCCCCGGGGATTGGCGGGCAACGGCCAGGTATCGACCTTCTGGGCAATAGCCTTGAACGCCAATGCGCACTTCGAACGAGGGAACGCTTCATAGACCGCACGCTGCTTTTGCACGGCCTTGCGCACACACTCGTCGTAAGGAACTGCGCCAACGTATTGTAAGGCGACATCGAGGAAGCGATCCGTGACCTTGGTCAACTTGGCGAACAGATTCCGCCCTTCCTGCGGGCTTTGGGCCATGTTGGCCAGCACGCGGAAGCGGTTCATGCCGTAGTCGCGGTTGAGCAGTTTGATCAGGGCGTAGGCGTCGGTGATCGAGGTGGGCTCGTCGCACACCACCAGCAACACTTCCTGGGCTGCGCGCACGAAACTGACCACCGACTCGCCGATCCCGGCGGCGGTGTCGATCACCAGTACGTCGAGGTTGTCGCCAATGTCGCTGAACGCCTGAATCAGGCCGGCATGTTGCGCCGGACTCAGGTGCACCATGCTCTGGGTGCCGGAAGCGGCCGGCACGATGCGAATCCCGCCGGGGCCTTGCAACAGTACGTCGCGCAGCTCACAGCGGCCTTCGATGACATCGGCCAGGGTATGTTTGGGCGTCAGTCCCAGCAGAACGTCGACGTTCGCCAGCCCCAGGTCAGCATCCAGCAGCATGACGCGACGGCCAAGCTCTGCCAGGGCCAGGGACAAATTCACTGACACGTTAGTTTTTCCGACGCCACCTTTGCCGCCGGTCACCGCGATCACCTGTACGGGATGCATGCTGCCCATTTTATTTCTTTACCTTGTCTTGCTTAGACGCAGGCTACATAAGTTGGCCGCGCGAACTGCTGGCAGGCCATCGATGTAGATACTTTTCACTGTCATTTTTAAATAGAAAGCCATGATGCCTCAGCCAACTCGCTTGTTCGGGCTGTGGTAGAGGTCAGCAAACATGTCAGCCATAGCTTCCTCACTGGGTTCTTCCTGCATTTGCACGCTGACAGCCCGGCTGACCAACTGATGACGGCGCGGCAGATGCAGATCATCCGGGATCCGCGGCCCGTCGGTCAGGTAGGCGACCGGTAATTCATGACTGATTGCCAGGCTCAATACTTCGCCCAGGCTTGCCGTCTCATCCAGTTTAGTCAGGATGCAACCCGCCAGCCCGCAGCGCTTGTAGCTGTGGTAGGCGGCGGTCAATACCTGCTTCTGGCTGGTAGTGGCAAGCACCAAATAGTTTCTGGATTTGATCCCGCGCCCGGCCAGGCTTTCCAGCTGCATGCGCAGGGCCGGGTCGCTGGCTTGCAGGCCGGCGGTGTCGATCAGCACCACGCGCTTGCGCAGCAATGGGTCGAGGGCGTTGGCCAGGGACTGGCCCGGGTCGACGTGGGTCACCGGCACATTGAGGATGCGGCCCAGGGTCTTGAGTTGTTCCTGGGCGCCGATGCGGTAGCTGTCCATGCTCACCAGCGCGATGTTCTGGGCGCCGTACTTGAGCACGTAACGTGCGGCCAGCTTGGCCAGGGTGGTGGTCTTGCCCATGCCGGCCGGGCCGACCATGGCAATCACACCGCCTTCTTCCAGGGGTTCGATTTCCGGGGTGACGATCATCCGCGCCAGGTGGGCCAGGAGCATGCGCCAGGCCTGGCGAGGTTCTTCAATTTGCGTGGTCAGTTGCAGCAGGTCGCGGGACAACGGGCCGGACAGGCCAATGCGTTGCAGGCGACGCCACAGGTTGGCCTGTTGTGGCTGGCTGCCCTGCAACTGGTTCCAGGCCAGCGAACCCAGCTGCACTTCCAGCAGTTCACGCAGGCCGTTGAGTTCGAAACGCATCGAGTCGAACACCCGCTGGTCTACCGCCGGCGCCGGGGCTGGCGCAGCAGGACGCGGTGGTTCAACAAAAGTCGGCTCTACCAGCGGCTCGGACGCGGTCAACGGCAGCCCGGCGAACAGCTGGCGATTGGTCGAGGCGTCGCTGTCGCCACGCATGCTCAGTTCAGCCTGGGCCGAGACAATGCGCGAAGCGGTCTTGCGCAGCTCGTCTTCCAGTTCCATGTTCGGCACGCGCGGCGCCAGGGCCGAGGGTTTGTAATCCAGGGCAGCCGTCAGCTCCACACCGCCTGCAATACGACGGTTACCGATAATCGCAGCGTCGGCGCCCAACTCATCACGTACCAGTTTCATGGCCTGACGCATATCGGCGGCGAAAAAACGCTTCACTTGCATATCCCACTACCTCAGCCGTTGGGCCCTACTGTCGCGACGATAGTCACTTGCTTATTGTCAGGAATTTCCTGGTAAGCCAATACGTGCAAATTCGGTATAGCCAGGCGTCCAAACCGCGACAACATCGCCCGGACGGGGCCAGCCACCAGCAGGATCACCGGATGGCCTTCCATTTCCTGGCGCTGCGCGGCCTCGATCAACGAACGCTGCAGCTTCTCTGCCATGCTTGGCTCCAGCAACACGCCCTCATCAGCGCCCTGCCCAGCCTTCTGAATACTATTGAGCAATATTTGTTCCAACCTTGGTTCCAAGGTGATAACAGGCAGCTCGGAGTCAAGCCCTACAATGCTTTGGACGATTGCACGCGACAATCCGACGCGCACTGCGGCCACCAGGGCGGCAGTATCTTGACTCTTGGCGGCATTGTTGGCGATAGCTTCGGCAATGCTGCGAATGTCCCGCACCGGCACCTGCTCGGCCAACAGCGCTTGCAGCACCTTGAGCAGTTGCGAGGTGGACAGCACACCCGGTACCAACTCTTCGGCGAGTTTTGGCGAGGCCTTGGCCAGCAATTGCAAGAGTTGCTGGACTTCTTCGTGGCCAATCAGCTCGTGGGAGTGCTTGTACAGAATCTGGTTGAGGTGGGTGGCGACCACAGTGCTGGCGTCGACCACGGTGTAGCCCAGCGACTGCGCCTGGCTGCGCTGGCTGATTTCGATCCATACCGCTTCCAGGCCAAAAGCCGGATCTTTGGCGGTAATCCCGTTGAGGCTGCCAAACACCTGGCCCGGGTTGATCGCCAGTTCGCGGTCCGGGTAGATCTCGGCCTCGGCCAGAATCACCCCCATCAGGGTCAGGCGGTAGGCGCTCGGGGCCAGGTCGAGGTTGTCGCGAATGTGCACGGTGGGCATCAGGAAGCCCAGGTCCTGGGACAACTTCTTGCGCACACCCTTGATCCGCGCCAGCAATTGCCCACCCTGGTTGCGATCCACCAGGGGAATCAGGCGGTAGCCGACTTCCAGGCCGATCATGTCGATCGGGGTCACGTCGTCCCAGCCCAGCTCCTTGGTTTCCAGGGCGCGGGCCGGCGATGGCAGCAGTTCCTGCTGGCGCGCCACTTCCTGCTGGGCAATCACCTTGATGTTGTTTTGTTTTTTCCAGAACAGGTAGGCACCGCCGGCGGCCATGGCGGCCATGCTCAGGAACGAGACATGGGGCATGCCCGGCACGATGCCCATGATCGCCATGATGCCTGCCGCCACCGCCAGCGCCTTGGGCGAGGCAAACATCTGCCGGCTGATCTGCTTGCCCATGTCTTCGGAGCCCGAAGCACGGGTCACCATGATCGCCGCAGCTGTAGATAACAACAGTGATGGCAATTGCGCCACTAAACCGTCACCGATGGTCAGCAGGGCGTAAACCTTGCCGGCGTCGCCGAAGGTCATGCCGTGCTGGAAGATGCCGACCGCCATGCCGCCGATCAGGTTGATAAACAGAATCAACAGGCCGGCGATGGCGTCGCCGCGCACGAATTTGCTGGCACCGTCCATGGAACCGTAGAACTCGGCTTCCTGGGCGACTTCAAGGCGACGGGCCTTGGCCTGGTTCTGGTCGATCAGGCCGGCGTTGAGGTCGGCGTCGATCGCCATCTGCTTGCCGGGCATCGCGTCGAGGGTAAAACGCGCGCTCACCTCGGAAATCCGCCCGGCGCCCTTGGTCACGACCACGAAGTTGATGATCATCAAGATCGCAAAAACCACGATACCGACCACGTAGTTACCGCCGATCACCACCTCGCCGAAGGCCTGGATCACCTTGCCCGCGGCGGCGTGGCCGTCCTGGCCGTGGAGCATCACCACCCGGGTGGAAGCCACGTTAAGCGCCAGCCGCAGCAGGGTGGCGATCAGCAGGATGGTCGGGAATACCGCGAAATCCAGCGGCCGCAGGGCGTATACGCACACCAGCAACACGACGACCGACAGCGCAATGTTGAAGGTGAAGAACACATCCAGCAGGAACGGCGGCATCGGCAACATCATCATTGCCAGCATCACCAGCAACAACAACGGCACACCCAGATTGCCTCGCGAGAGGTCAGTCAGGGTGCCACGGGCCGTGCTGAGCATTTGAGAGCGATCCACCGGTATTCCTCGTTTCCTTGAAGCAAACTTTTGACGCCGGGAAGCGTCCTGGAGGCGGTATTGCAAGAAGCCTTCCAACTTTTGCTTGAGGAAGCAGATCGTTCCGGCGGCCAGCAACGACAGACCGCCGCGTGCACATCACCTGTGGCGAGGGAGCTTGCTCCCTCGCCACGCTGATTGAGGTAGCGCCCTCGCCCGCGACTTACACGGTGCGAGATGCAATTGCGGGAACGCTCAGGGGGATTTTTGTTGTTTGGGCGGACGCCTTCGCGAGCAAGCCCGCTCCCACATTTGACCGCGTTTCTACAGGATATACACGGTCAAATGTGGGAGCGGGCTTGCTCGCGAAGAGGCCAGGAGGGACGCTACAAAATCAGGAATCCCGACGCAGATCCGGTGGAATCGGCAGGTCTTTGAGCGGATCTGGCCGCTTGCCCTTGCCCGCGCGGTACTGGCGGATCTGATACACGTACGCCAACACCTGAGCCACCGCCAGATACAACCCGGCCGGAATTTCCTGGTCCAGGTCGGTGGAGTAGAAGATCGACCGCGCCAACTCCGGCGATTCCAGCAGCAGGATGTCATTGGCTACCGCAATCTCGCGGATTTTCAACGCCGTGAAATCACTGCCCTTGGCCAGCAACATCGGCGCCCCACCCTTCTCCGGGTCGTACTTGAGCGCCACGGCGTAGTGGGTCGGGTTGGTGATGACCACATCAGCATCGGGCACCGAGGCCATCATCTTGCGCTGGGACATCTCGCGCTGCAGTTGGCGAATCCGCTGCTTGACCTCGGGCCGGCCTTCCTGGTCCTTGTGTTCGTCGCGCACTTCCTGCTTGGTCATCAGCAGTTTCTTGTGGCTTTCCCACAGCTGGATCGGCGCATCCACCGCAGCAATGATGATCAGCCCGCAGGCCATCCACAGCGAACTCCAGCCCACCACTTGCACACTGTGGATGATCGCCAGCTCGATCGGCTCATGGGCGATGCGCAGCAGGTCGTCGATGTCGGACGACAACACCGTCAACGCCACAAACAGGATCAGGATGAACTTGGCCAAGGCCTTGAGCAGCTCCACCAGGGCCTTGGTGGAAAACATCCGCTTGAGCCCGGCCGCCGGGTTCATCCGGCTGAATTTGGGCGCCAGGCTGCCGGCGGCAAACAGCCAGCCGCCGAGGGAAATCGGGCCGATCAGGGCCGCCAGCAACAAGGTGATGAGGATCGGCTGCACCGCGAGGATCGCGATCTTGCCCGAGTGCAGCAGGTACAAACCCATGGCGCCCGGGCTCAGCAGCACGTCGCGGGGCAGGGAGAAATTCAGGCGCATCAACTCCATCAGGTCCAGGGCCAGGCCACCGCCGTAGATCAGCAGGCCGCCGGAACCGGCGAGCATGATCGCCAGGGTGTTGAGCTCTTTGGAGCGGGCAATCTCGCCCTTTTCCCGGGAGTCCTTTTTACGTTTCTCCGTGGGGTCTTCTGTCTTGTCCTGGCCACTCTCGCTCTCGGCCATGGCTTATCGCGCCCGCGCCAAGTCACGTAAAAACTGCAAGGCGTCGGTCGCCAGCGGTTGATACTGATTGAGAATGTCAGCCATGCCGACCCAGAAAATCCCCATGCCCAGCACCAGGGTCAACGGGAAACCGATGGAGAAGATGTTCAACTGCGGCGCCGCCCGGGTCATCACGCCAAAGGCGATGTTGACCACCAGCAGCGCAGTGATCGCCGGCAATACCAGCAGCAAGGATGCACCGAGCACCCAGCTCAAGCGCCCCACCAGCTCCCAGAAATGATTGACCACCAACCCGCTGCCCACCGGCAAGGTGGTGAAACTTTCGGTCATCACCTCGAACACCACCAGGTGGCCGTTCATGGCCAGGAACAGCAAGGTCACCAGCATCGTCAGGAATTGCCCGATCACCGCCACCGACACGCCGTTGGTAGGGTCGACCATGGACGCGAAGCCCATGCCCATCTGGATCGAGATGATCTGCCCGGCGATCACGAAGGCCTGGAAAAACAGCGTCAGGGAGAAGCCCAGCAAGGCGCCGATGATGATTTGCTCGGCGATCAACATCATTGCACTGAGGTCCAGGGCATTCACCGGTGGCATCGGCGGCAAGCCCGGCACGATCACCACGGTGATCGCCACCGCGAAATACAGACGGATGCGCCGTGGTACCAGGGTGGTGCCGAACACCGGCATGGTCATCAGCACGGCCGTGACCCGGAACAACGGCAGGATGAACGAGGCCACCCAGGTGCTGATCTGGGTGTCGGTCAAGGCCAGCATCGAATTCACGGGGTCAGCCGATCAACTGCGGAATACTGCCGTACAGCTGCAGGATGTATTCCATGAAGGTTTGCACCAGCCACGGGCCGGCAACGATCAGGGTGATCAGCATCACCAGCAGGCGCGGCAAAAAGCTCAGGGTCTGTTCGTTGATCTGGGTCGCGGCCTGGAACATCGCCACCAACAGGCCCACCAACAGGCTCGGCACCACCAGTACGGCGACCATCATGGTGGTCAGCCACAGGGCTTCGCGAAACAGGTCGACTGCTACTTCTGGCGTCATGGCCTACACCCCACCGAAACTGCCGGCCAGGGTGCCGATTATCAGCGCCCACCCGTCCACCAACACAAACAGCATGATCTTGAACGGCAACGAAATGATCAGCGGCGACAGCATCATCATACCCATGGCCATCAGCACACTCGCCACGACGAGGTCGATGATCAGGAACGGAATGAAGATCATGAAGCCGATCTGGAACGCGGTCTTCAACTCCGAGGTCACGAACGCCGGCACCAGGATGGTCAGCGGCGCCATGTCGGGGCTGGCGATGTCGGTACGCTTGGACAACCGCACAAACAACTCAAGATCGCTGGAACGGGTCTGCGACAGCATGAAATCCTTGATCGGGCCCTGGGCCTTGTCGATCGCATCCTGGGCGGTCATTTTCTCCGCCAGGTACGGTTGCAGGGCTTGCTGGTTCACCTTGTCGAACACCGGCGCCATGATGAACAGCGTCAGGAACAGTGCCATGCCGGTGAGGATCTGGTTCGACGGCGTCTGTTGCAGGCCGAGGGCCTGACGCAGGATCGAGAACACGATGATGATGCGGGTGAAGCTGGTCATCAGCATCACGAACGCGGGGATGAAGCTCAGCGCGGTCATGATCAGCAGGATCTGCAGGCTGACCGAATACTCCTGCGCGCCCGCCGCGTTAGTGCCCAGGGTGATCGCCGGGATCGACAACGGGTCTGCTGCGTACGCCAGCGGCGCTGCCAGCAACAGCATGAGCGTCAATAAAACGCGCATTACTTCTTATCCTTCTGATCCTTGCCCAGCAACTCCATGAGGCGCTGGGCGAATTCCGGCGTGGCCGCTTGGGTCTGGGCCACTTCCACAGGCGACTTGAGCACGTGCAACGGGGTGATGCGGCCGGGGGTGATGCCCAGCAGGATCTGCTCGTCGCCGACCTGCACCAGCACCAGCCTGTCCCGCGGGCCAAGGGCGCGTGAACCCACCAGCTCGATGACCTGGGCATTGCCCGGGCCGATGCGCTGCACGCGGCGCAGCACCCAGGCGAGCACGAAGATCAGCCCCACCACCAGCAACAACCCCAGCACCAACTGGGTGAGTTGCCCGCCCACACCGCTGCCGAGTGCCGGCGCAGCCGCCTGGGCAACCGGTTCTGCTGCCATTACGCTCAAGGGCAGCGTCGATAACAGTCCTACCAATGAGCGCTTCATATCAACGCAACTTCTTGATGCGTTCGCTCGGGCTGATCACGTCGGTCAGGCGGATGCCGAACTTCTCGTTGACCACCACCACTTCGCCATGGGCGATCAGCGTGCCGTTGACCAGCACGTCCAGCGGCTCGCCGGCCAGGCGGTCCAGCTCGATCACCGACCCCTGGTTGAGCTGCAGCAGGTTGCGGATGTTGATTTCGGTGCTGCCGACTTCCATGGAGATCGACACCGGGATGTCGAGGATCACGTCCAGGTTCGGACCGTCGAGGGTCACCGGGTCATTGTTCTTCGGCACGCTGCCGAACTCTTCCATGGGAAGGCGGTTGCCGACCGGTGCAGTGGCCGCATCGGCCGCCAGCAATGCATCGATATCGTCCTGGCCGACATCGCCGGTTTCTTCCAGGGCAGCCGCCCACTCGTCAGCCAGGGCCTGGTCTTCGGCGGAAGTGTTTTCGTGTTCGGTAGCCATTACATGTCCTCGGCGGAGCAGAAATTAAGGTGGATCAGCGACGGTTGATCGGTTCGATCACTTGCAACGCCAGGTTGCCTTTGTGAGAACCGAGCTTGACCTTGAACGACGGCACGCCGTTGGCGCGCATGATCAGTTCTTCCGGCAGGTCGACGGGAATCACATCCCCCGGCTGCATGTGCAAAATATCCCGCAAACGCAGCTGGCGACGGGCCACGGTGGCGCTCAGGGGTACGTCGACGTCCAGCAGGTCTTCGCGCAGGGCTTTCACCCAACGTTCGTCCTGGTCGTCGAGGTCGGACTGGAAACCGGCATCGAGCATCTCGCGCACCGGCTCGATCATCGAGTACGGCATGGTCACGTGCAGGTCGCCGCCGCCGCCATCGAGTTCGATGTGGAAGGTGGAGACCACAATGGCTTCGCTGGGGCCGACGATGTTGGCCATGGCCGGGTTCACTTCCGAGTTGATGTACTCGAAATTGACTTCCATGATCGCCTGCCAGGCTTCCTTCAAATCGATGAAGGCCTGCTCCAGCACCATGCGCACCACCCGCAACTCGGTCGGGGTGAATTCACGGCCTTCGATCTTGGCGTGACGGCCATCGCCGCCGAAGAAGTTGTCCACCAGCTTGAACACCAGCTTGGCGTCGAGGATGAACAGCGCGGTGCCGCGCAGCGGCTTGATCTTCACCAGGTTGAGGCTGGTGGGCACGTACAGCGAGTGCACGTACTCACCGAACTTCATCACCTGCACGCCGCCCACTGCCACGTCCGCCGAGCGGCGCAGCATGTTGAACATGCTGATACGGGTGTAACGGGCAAAACGCTCGTTGATCATTTCCAGGGTCGGCATGCGTCCACGGACGATGCGATCCTGGCTGGTCAGGTCGTAGCTTTTGACGCTGCCGGGCTCGGCAGCCATTTCGGTCTGTACCAGACCATCGTCGACGCCATGGAGCAGCGCATCGATTTCATCCTGGGACAGCAGGTCCTGCACGGCCATGTCGTGATCCTACTGCAATACGAAATTAGTGAAGAGCACCTGCTCGATCACCGGTTTGCCGACTTCCTTCTGGGCCACTTCCTGCACGCTGGCAGTGACCTTCTGGCGCAGCATTTCCTGGCCCACCGGGGTGGCGAGGGTGTCGAAGGGTTGGGCGGAAAACAGCATCACCAGGTTGTTGCGGATCACTGGCATGTGCACCTTGAGGGCATCCAGGTCTGCCTGGTTACGCGCCAGCAGGGTAATGCTCACCTGCAGGTAGCGTTGACGGCCGTTCTGATTGAAGTTGGCGACAAACGCCGGCAGCATCGGCTCGAAGATTGCCGGTTGCTTGACGTTGGGGTTGACCTCGGCCGTGGCGGCCGGTTTGCTCTGGGCACTGTGCATAAAGTACCAGGTAGCCCCCACGGACAGGCCGATCGCCAGCAACAAGGCCAGGACAATCAGCAGGATAAGCTTGAGCTTGCCCTTGCCTGCGGGTGCTTTTGCTGCGTCGTCGCTCTTCGCCATGCCAATAATCCGTCACTATTCTGGGATTCATAGTTCTGGGGAAAGGCAAGAGCAAGTGTTATGCCAGAGTTGTCAGTTCGGTCACGGTTTCGCCGACACTGCAAAACCAATGTGGGAGCGGGCTTGCTCGCGAAAGCGGTAGATCAGCACCTGTAACGGTGACTGACACTCCGTATTCGCGAGCAAGCCCGCTCCCACCTTTTGATCATCGCCAGGCCTCGGATCAGGCGTAGTAGTCCACGGCACTGGAGCCAATCACCGACTGCACCACCGGCGCGGCCACTTCAGCCACCTCACCGATACCGCCGCCATCAACCCCATCACCCCGCCCGCCACTGCCGCTGACGCCGCGAGCCTGGTTCTGCTGTTGCTGGTCCTGGCCCTGCTGCCCCTGCCAGCCACGGGACTGGTCGGACACGTTAACGTCGACCTGGCCCATGCCCTGCTGGGCAAACATCTCCCGCAGGCGGCCCGACTGGCTTTCCAGGGCTTCACGCACCACCGCATGGCCGCTCATGAAGGTGACTTGCGCCTGCTGGTCGGCGGACATCTTCACGCTGATGTCCAGGCGACCCAGCTCAGCGGGCTGCAACTGGATCTCTGCCGACTTGAGGTTGGCGCTGGACAGGTACATGACCCGGTTCACCACCTCATCGGTCCAGCCACTCTGGTGCATGGCCAATGGCGCGTTGGCCACCGGCGGCAGGGCATTCGCAGTTTTCGGCGTGGCAGCCTGGGTCAGCGCGGCGAGGCGGTTGGCGAAGTCATCGACACGGGTGTCGCTGCTGGCGTCCTTCAAATCCTTGAGGCCGCCGTCGATCAGACCGGCAAAGGCTTTGTCGCCGCCCTGGTCGGTGCTGTCCTTGGACGCTTGCTGGTCGACCATATTGGCCAGGCCTGTGACGAAGTTTTGCGCGGCGGTCGGCTGATCCTGGGTCGGGGCCGGGGCGGTTTTTGCCGGGGCCTGGCTGCTGGCGGACACGTGTCCGCCCTGTTCCATGGCCAGGCGCACGGCAGGCATTGCATCCAGCGGATCGGCCTCGGGGTCGAAGGCGGGCTTGGCGTCGTCGGTCGCGGCAATCGGTGGCGCCACGACTGGCTGGTTTTTGTCATCCTTCGCGGTGGCCGGCGTCGTGGTCTCGACGGGCGCCGGCGTAGCGGGGACGGGGACAGGGACTACCGCGGCTATCAGCGCCGGGTCTACGGCGGGGTCGACCGGAGGTTGCTGGGCCAGGGACGGATCGTCTGCCGGGGCATCGTCGTCTGACTTGGCGGTGGTGTCCGGGGTGTCCGCCTTGGCCGGCGGGTTGGCAGGCAAAGTCTTGCCGTTATCGGCAACCGATGGGGTACCGGCGGCAGGCTTGTCGTTGTTGGCGGCGGGCTTGGGGCTGTTGTCCGCAGGCTTGTCGCGGGTGGATTTGATGGGGGTGTCGACAGGTTTTGCCGCAGGCGCAGGGGCCTGGTTGGCGAACACCTGAGCGAAGCCCGGGGCCTTGTCCCGCGGGTTCGCAGCCACTGCCGGTGGATTGGCAGCGGGCGCTTGAGGCTTGGCCGCAGGGGCTGCCTGAAGGAGCGAATTCGGGGTGATTGCCATAGTCAAGAGTCTCCGCCGCACAGGGGTCGAGGGTGCGGTAACAGGAGGTAGAGCAAGAGTTGGGCCAGGTTTTGGTTTAAGGGTGTATATCCGTTATTTGGGTGATGGCTTGTATGGGGTCTTGAGTGTTGAAGAGCAAAAGCAACAGCCAATCAAAAGCGGGCACGGTCCAAATGTGGGAGCGGGCTTGCTCGCGAAGGTCGTTAACGATGACGCTGGCATTCTGG
>NZ_JACAPJ010000003.1:219638-310222 GCF_013385765.1 Pseudomonas sp. C8002 | reverse complement strand
CCACAGAAAAGCAGCTCTGCTTTCGCTCTGGTTTTTGATGGGGCAGAGCGCTTTGGTTACTGTGCCGCTTTTGCAAAGTGACTCGCTGCAAGAGCGAAACCATAAGCCGCCGTTACCGAAGAAACGGATATACACACCAAAAGCGTCAGAGCTGAAACCGCCCCCGCTCATGCTCATACAACGGCCGCACCAGCGCGAATTCATGGTCAATCTCATCCACCAACTGCGCCAAATCCGCAACCACAGGCTTGGCGGACTTATCCTCGAGCAACTGACAAAGCTCAGCCAACCGCACCGCCCCAAGATTACCGCTACTCCCCTTGAAGCTATGCGCAATCCGCCCAAGCGCCTTGGCATCATCCCGAGCCCGGCGCAACGCCTCTACCCGCTTTTGCGAGTCATCGAGAAAAGTGTCGAGCAGCTTCGGATACTCGCCCTCCATGACCTCCTGCAAGCCAGTCAGCACATCGGGGTCCAGATGAATCTCTGCCACTTGTTCGCTCCTTGATCAAGAATCGGCGGATTATGCCAGAGCCTTCCATGAAAACTCCACGCACACACACCGCCCGCCGTCAGACCAGCCTACATCGCTGCTCAACTGGCGCACCAGGCTCAATCCCCTACCAGACAGACGGTCAACATCCAGCGGCCTGGCCAGCACCTTATCCACATCAAACCCGGCCCCACTGTCCTCGATCCGCAGCGTCAGACACCCCCCCTCCCCGGTCGGCACCACATCCAGGTGCACCCGCACATACCCGCTATCCAACCGCGCCAGCCGCTCATTACGCTCGCGGTAATACGCAGCAAACCCCTGTGCATCCCGCTTGAGCCGCGAATCCAGCCCCAGCACACCATGTTCAAGCGCATTGGAATACAACTCTGCCATCACGCTGTACAACGCCCCGCTCTGCTCCCGCAGCCCATGAATCTCCAACAGCAACTGCAACAAATACGGCAAAGGGTTGTAGGACTTGAGCGTCTCGGCACGAAACTCAAAACTTACCGACCAATCCAGCGGCGACGACTGCCCACTGTCGGAATACACCACCGACGACGAACGCAACGGCTCATCCGCCTGCAGGCTGATCTCCACCATGCTGATGTCATCGCGCACCTCACCGCGAAAACCCGCCAGGGCCTGTTCGATCTCCTCGAACAACCGGTCCGGCTCGCGATTGGCCGCAAACACCTGCTGCAACCGCTCGGCGCCAAACAACTGTTCATGGGCATCGGCGGTATCCAGCACACCATCCGACAGCAAAAACACTCGGTCACCCAGCGCCATCGGCCAGACTTCAGTGCGGTCATCAAACGCCTCGGCCGCCAGCACGCCCAATGGCAAATGCCGCGACACCAGCGGCGTGCGCTTGCCGGTGGTGACGTCATGCACGTAGCCGTCGGGCATGCCGCCATTCCACACTTCCACCACCCGTCGCTGGGCGCTGAGGCACAGCAAGGTGGCACAACAGAACATGTCCACCGGCAGGATGCGCTTGAGCTTGGCGTTCATCTCCCGCAGGGTTTGCGCCAATCCGTAGCCCTTGGCAGTCATGCCGTAGAACACTTCCGCCAGGGGCATGGCGCCGACCGCCGCCGGTAAACCGTGGCCGGTAAAGTCCCCCAGCAGCACATGCATATCGCCCGACGGCGTGTACGCGGCCAGCAGCAAATCGCCGTTGAACAGCGCGTAGGGCGACTGCACATAACGAATATTCGGCGCGGCGTTGATGCAGCCCGAGTGGGCCACCTTGTCGAACACCGCCTTGGCCACTCGCTGCTCCTGCAGCAGGTAGTCGTGGTGCCGGGCGATCAGGTCGCGTTGCTGCAAGACCGTGGCCTGCAAGCGGCGCAGGCGGTCCATGGCGTTGATCTTCGCCGCGAGGATCACCTGGTTATAGGGTTTGGCCAGGAAGTCGTCGCCCCCGGCATCCAGGCACTGGGCCAGGGCTTCGCTCTCGCGCAGGGAGGTGAGGAAGATGATCGGCACCAGCGCCTCCCCCGCCAGTTGCTTGATCTGCCGGGCCGCCTCGAAGCCGTCCATCACCGGCATCAGGGCGTCCATCAACACCAACTGCGGCCGTTCACGGGTAAACACATCGACCGCTTCCTGGCCGTTACTGGCGGTCAGCACCTGGTGGCCCTGGCGGCGCACGATGGTCGACAGCAACAACAGGTCGGCGGCGCTGTCTTCGGCGATCAACACCGTCAGCGCCTCGAGGACCGGGGCCAGGACGCTCAAGTGAGGTCGAACAGTTTGTCGAAGTTGGAAATGGCCAGGATCTTGCGCACATCGGAGTTGGCGTTGACCACCTGCACTTCGGCATTGTCGCCTCCGGCATGGTCACGCAAGAGCAGGAGCATGCCCAGGGCCGAGCTGTCCATGTAGGTGGTTTCCTTCAAGTCCACCACGTAGATCTCGGGCACCTTGTAGAACCGCTCGTAGGCATCACGAAAGGCCTGGTGGCTACCGAAATCGAATCGCCCCCTGACGGTGATCGTCAACTTCGTCCCGTCCAGGGACACTTCTGATTCGACTGACATACGACTGCTTCCTTGTCATTGGCAATGTGCAACAAGGTGTAGCAGGTGATAGGGAAGTGGGCAAATCCATGTAGGAGCGAGGGCGTGGTTAATAGGGGTTTTGGCGGGGAAGACGCTGGGACAATTCATCCAGCAGTTTCTGCTCGCGCTTGTCTTCCAGTGCACGGGCTTCGTCGATGTAGCGCTGCACCAGTTTGCGCAGGCCTTCGACCCGGGCATAGGCCTGTTGCCAGCTGTCGCGGGCCTTGTCGACGTTGGCCTGGTGCCAGGCCAGGCTCTGGCGCTGCTGGCCGACGGCGGTTTCCAACTGGTTGAGAAAGCCCTGGTAGCCCATCAGCCACTGCCCGGAGACGCCCTTGCTGCCACGCTCGATCCACTGCTGCTGATACTCGCCGCGAAAGCGCTCCAGGTCCCCCAGCTTGCTTTCCGCCAGGCGAACCTGGCCCTGGAAGTACCCCAGGCGCTGGACGGCGGTCTTTTCAGCTTTTTCGGCCATGTCCACTACCGGGGCAAGGCGCGCGGCGCGAGTGTTGGCCATGGTTTATCCGCCCGGCGCCGGCGCGAAGATGGTGCCCAGGTGAGCCTCGCTTTCACCCATGCTGATCTTGTCGTTGAGGCCCTGGCGCAGGTACGTCACCAGTTGCGGTTGCAGGGCAATTGCCAGGTCGGTCTCGCGATCGCCGCCGGCCACATAGGCGCCGACGCTGATCAGGTCGCGGCTCTGTTGATAACGCGACCACAGTTGCTTGAACTGCTGCGCGCGCATCATGTGCTCCGGGGTGACCACCGACGGCATCACCCGGCTGATGGAGGCTTCGATGTCGATGGCCGGGTAGTGCCCTTCTTCGGCCAGGCGCCGGGACAGCACGATGTGCCCGTCGAGCACGCCCCGCGCCGAGTCGGCAATCGGGTCCTGCTGGTCATCGCCCTCGGAGAGTACGGTGTAGAACGCAGTGATCGAACCACCACCGGCTTCGGCGTTACCGGCACGCTCCACCAGCTTGGGCAGCTTGGCGAACACTGACGGCGGATAGCCCTTGGTGGCCGGCGGCTCGCCGATGGCCAGGGCGATTTCCCGCTGGGCCTGGGCGAAACGGGTCAGGGAGTCCATCAGCAGCAGGACGTTCTTGCCCTTGTCGCGAAAATATTCGGCGATGCGTGTGCAGTACATCGCGGCGCGCAGGCGCATCAGCGGCGCGTCATCCGCCGGTGAGGCCACCACGACCGAACGCTTGAGGCCTTCTTCGCCGAGGCTGTGCTCGATGAATTCCTTCACCTCCCGGCCCCGCTCGCCGATCAGTCCGACCACGATGATGTCGGCCTCGGTAAAGCGCGTCATCATGCCCAGCAACACCGACTTACCCACGCCGGTACCGGCAAACAGGCCCAGGCGCTGGCCGCGGCCCACCGTCAATAAACCGTTGATGCTGCGAATGCCCACGTCCAGCGGCACGCTGATGGGGTTGCGCTTGAGCGGGTTGATGGTCGGGCCGTCCATCGGCACCCAGTCTTCGGCCTTCATCCCGCCCTTGCCGTCGAGGGCGCGCCCGGCGCCATCCAGCACGCGGCCGAGCATGCTCATGCCCATCGGCAGGCGGCCGGTGTCGGCCAGCGGCACCACGCGAGCGCCGGGGGCAATGCCGGCAACGCTGCCGACGGGCATCAGGAATACTTTGCTGCCGGAGAACCCCATCACTTCGGCTTCGACCTGCACCGGGTGGTAGCTGTCGTCGTTGATCACCATGCAGCGGCTGCCCATGGCGGCGCGCAGGCCTTCGGCTTCCAGGGTCAAGCCGACCATGCGCAGCAGCCGGCCCTCCAGGATCGGCTGGCCGGGCAACTCGGTGACTTCGGCATAGCCACCCAGGCGCTTGGCGAAGCTGGTGCGGTCAAGGCGCATCGGGGGTGTCCAGCTCGACGCTCAAGTCCGGCTCTGCCGGGTGCAGCGCCTGCTCGTGCAACTGATCGAACAGCTTGGCCATGATCTGCGTGATGCGCGTCTCCACCGTGGCATCGATGCGGCTGTGCTCGGTCTCGACCCGGCAACCACCGGGCAGCAGCGCGGCGTCTTCGACGATGCGCCAGGTTTCTTCATGGCGCTCGCGCAGGGCTTTGACCTGTTCGAAATCCTGCGGGTTGATGTACAGCCGCACGTTGCCGACGCCCAGGGGCAGCAGCTTGAGGGCTTCGCGCATCACGCTTTCGATTTGCGTGGAGTCCAGGGCCAATTCGCGCTGAATCACCTGGCGGGTGATGTGCTCCACCAGCCCGACCATGGCTTTTTCAATCTGTGAGTCCTGCTCGGCGATGGGCTCGAACAGGCTGCCCATCAGGGTTTCCAGGCTGGCCAGCTTGACGCTCAGCGCGGCCTCGGCTTCCTGGCGGACCTTGAGGGTGGTGCTGCGAAAACCGTCCTTCTCGCCGGTGGAGAAACCTTCGTTGTAGGCTTCCTGGCGAATGCTTTCGAGCTCTTCCAGGGTCAGTGGCTGGACTTCCTCCAGCGGCACTTCTTCCATCTCGGCCGGGGGTTCTTCTACCGGCTCCGGCTCAGGCTCCGGGCGATGCGGGTCGAAACTGGGCAGCGACCAGACGTCGAACCCTCCGACGTCCCGTGCGCGAATCAGATCGCTGGGCGTCTCATCTTTGTTCGACATGCGCGGCGCCTTAAATCATTTCTTCGCCGCCCTTCCCACCGAGAACGATTTCTCCGGCTTCGGCCATACGGCGGGCAATGGTGAGGATTTCCTTCTGCGCAGTTTCCACGTCGCTGACGCGCACCGGGCCCTTGGCCTCGAGGTCGTCGCGCAACAGTTCGGAAGCCCGCTTGGACATGTTCTTGAAAATCTTTTCCTTGACGCCTTCATCGGAGCCCTTGAGGGCCAGCACCAGCACGTCGGAGGACACTTCCCGCAGCAACGCCTGGATGCCACGGTCGTCGACATCGGAGAGGTTGTTGAACACGAACATGAGGTCTTCGATCTGTACCGACAGGCTGTCGTCGATCTCGCGGATCGAGTCCATCAACTGGCCTTCCACCGAGCTGTCGAGGAAGTTCATGATGTCGGCCGCACGCTTGATGCCGCCCAGGGTGGTGCGCGAAGCGTTGGAATTGCCCGAGAACTGCTTCTCGAGAATCGTGTTCAGTTCTTTCAGGGCCGCCGGCTGCACGGTGTTCAACGACGAGACGCGCAGGATGATATCCAGGCGCACCTTATGGTCGAAGTGGCCGAGCACTTCACCGGCCTGGTCGGGGTCGAGATACGCCACCACGATCGCCTGGATTTGCGGGTGTTCGTAGCGGATCACGTCGGCCACGGCCCGCGGTTCCATCCACTTCAGGCTGTCGAGGCCGCTGGTGTTGCCACCCAGCAGGATGCGGTCGATCAGGCCGTTGGCCTTGTCTTCGCCCAGGGCCGAGGTGAGCATCTTGCGAATGTAGCTGTCGGAGCCGACGCCCAGGCTGGTCTGGTCGCCGACGATCTCGACGAACTCGCTCATCACCTGCTCGACTTGCTCGCGGTGCACATTGCGCATTTGCGCCATGGCCACGCCGACACGCTGAACCTCTTTGGGCCCCATGTGGCGCAGCACTTGGGCGGCGTCGGTTTCTCCGAGGGACAGCAACAGCACGGCGGCTTTGTCGACCCGGGAGAGTTTGGCTACTGCAGCTCGGCTATCACTCATCTGCGTTAATCCACTCTTTCACGACCTGGGCCACACGACCCGGGTCTTCGGCCACCAGGCTCTTGATTGCGTTCAACTGAGCGTCATAACCCTCGCTCGGGCTCGGCAACAGAATGCTTTGCGGGCCACCGAGGCTCACGCGGTCGTTGGCCAGTTCGCCATCGAGGCCGCCCATGCCACCCAGCTCGACGTCGCCGCCGGCCAGGGCCAGTTGCTTCTTGCCGTGGCCGGTGATGTTGTTGAGCACCGGGCGCAGTACGCCGAACACCAGCAACAGGATGAACAACACCCCCAGCACTTGCTTGACGATGTCCCAGAACCACGGCTGAGTATAGAACGCTGCCTCGGCGATGACTTCGCCACGCTCGGCGGAGAACGGCATGTTGATCACGCTGACGCTGTCGCCACGGCTGGCATCGAAGCCCACCGCGTCCTGCACCAGGCGAGTGAAGCGCGCCAATTCATCGGCGCTCCATGGGGCGCGGGTGATGGCGCCGTCTGCGGCATTGACCTTGACCTGGTCATCCACCACCACCGACACCGACAGGCGATTGATCCGACCCTGTTGCTGCTTGGTGTGGCTGATGGAACGATCAAGCTCGAAGTTCTTGGTGGACTGGTTGCGCTTGTCGGCCGGGTACGGCGCGAGCATGGGCTGGCCGGTGGCCGGGTCCATGATCTGCTGGCCGTTGGCGTCCAACAGCGGCTGGCCAGGCTGCACCGCGCCTGCGGTAGCGGCAGCGCCACCGGTGGTTTGCGGGGCAGTGGCCGGGGTTGGTGGCTGGTTGCTCAGGGCACCCGGCACGCCTTGCGGGCCATTGCTGGCGGTACGTTGTTCGGTGGTCGATTGCTCGCTGCGCAGGGCCGGCTGGTCCGGGTTGAACTGCTCGGAGGTCGATTCGACGGCGCTGAAGTCGACGTCGGCCGACACTTCAGCCTTGTAGCGATCATTGCCCAACACCGGTTGCAGGATGTTGTGCACCCGCTGGGTCAGCATGCTTTCCATGCGGCGGCTGTAGTCGAACTGCTTGCCGGCCATGGTCAGCGAAGAGTTTTCCGCGAGGTCCGACAGCAGGTTGCCCTTCTGGTCGACTACGGTGATCTGCGACTTGCTCAATTCAGGAACGCTGGTGGCCACCAGGTTGATGATCGCCAATACCTGGCCAGGCTCAAGGGAGCGGCCGGCAAAGAGTTCGACCAGGACCGAGGCGCTGGGCTTGCGTTCATCGCGCACAAACACCGAGCTTTTCGGAATCGCCAGGTGCACACGGGCGCCCTTGACGTTGTTCAGGGCAGAGATGGTGCGCGCCAGTTCGCCTTCCAGGCCGCGACGGTAGCGGGTGGCTTCCATGAACTGGCTGGTCCCCAGGCCCTGGTCCTTGTCGAGGATTTCAAAGCCGATATTCGCGTCGGACGGGGTTACGCCGGCAGCCGCCAGTTTCATCCGCGCACGGGCCACATCGTCGGCCTTGACCAACAGGGCGCCGGAATTCGGTTCGACGGTGTAGCTGATGTCTGCCGCCGCCAGGGTTTCCATGATCTGCTTGGAATCCATGCCGGCCAGGCTGCCGTACAACGGACGGTAATCCGGTTGCTGGGACCACAGCACCACGGCAAAACCAATCGCCACGCTGGCAGCCAGGCCGACCATCAGGCCCACCTGACGCAACATGGTCATCTCGGAGAGGTTTTCCAGGAACGACAGGCCAAACAGCGGCGGCTTGCCGTCTGCCTTGGCGGGTGCGTTATCCACGAGTGCTTCTGCCATGACTCAAATCGTCCTTAAACCGGCATCTGCATGATGTCTTGATAGGCTTGAACCAGTTTGTTGCGCACCTGGGTCAAGGCCTGGAATGAAACGCTGGCTTTTTGCGAGGCGACCATCACGTCGGTGAGGTCCACGCCGCTCTTGCCGATCTCGAAGGCGGTCGCCAACTGATTGGATGCCTGCTGGGTGTCGCTGACTTTGTTGATGGCCTGGCCGAGCATGTCGGCAAAGCTGCTCTGGCCCAATTCCGGTACGGCTTGCGCGGCGGATTTCGGTTGAGCCATGGCATCCATTTGCATGGACCGCATATCCAACATCAACCGATTGAACTCAACACCTTGGCTCATGAACTTTCTCTCCGACGACCCGCAATTTTTTGACACTACACAGCGATTACAGGGGTGGTAGCAACAAGGGTGCCAGCTCCGTGGCATTCTGTAAGAAAAGGCGACTGGCCCTGTCGGCTTTGAGAATTTTCAGGTGGCGTAGAGATAGGCTTCCACGTCCATCCCGGCGTCACGCATCTGCGCCAGCTTGTAGCGCAGGGTGCGCGGGCTGATGCCCAGGCGCTCGGCGGCTTCTTTGCGGCGCCCGCGCTCGGAGCGCAGGGTGTCGATGATCATCTGGAATTCCCGGCGACGCAGGTCGTCGCCCAGGGCGCCGGCGGATTCGGCAGGCACGGCTTCGACCTGTGGCGCCGCAGCCAGGCTCGGCTGCGGGGCTGCGCCCGCGCCCGCGCCCATGGCCAGGCAGAAATCCTGGGGCTGGATCAGGCCGCCCTGCTGCAAAATCAACGCACGCTGGATCGCATTGTCCAGTTCCCGCACGTTGCCGGGCCACGGGTAACTGATCAGACAGGCCTGGGCCTCGGCCGACAGGCGCGCCTGGGCATGCTTCATTTTATTGACGTGCTTGCCCAGCAGGCGCTCGGCCAGCGGGATGATGTCGGCCGGGCGCTCGCGCAACGGGCGCCAGGCCAACGGGAACACCGAGAGCCGGTAGAACAGGTCCTCACGGAAGCGCCCCGCCGCCACTTCGCCCGCCAGGTCGCGGTTGGTGGTGGCGACCACACGGATGTCCAGCTGGATCGGCTTGCGTGCGCCCACCCGCTCCACTTCGCGCTCCTGCAATACCCGCAGCAACTTGGCTTGCAGGCCCAGGGGCATTTCGGAGATTTCGTCGAGCAGGATGGTGCCGCCGTCAGCCTGTTCGAACTTGCCGGCCTGCGCCGCGATGGCGCCGGTGAACGAGCCCTTCTCATGGCCGAACAAGGTGGCTTCGAGCATGTTGTCGGGAATGGCCGCGCAGTTGATCGCAATGAACGGCTGGCTGGCACGATGGGATTGTTGGTGGATGTAGCGCGCCAGTACTTCCTTGCCGGTACCGGACTCGCCGGAGATCAGCACGGTGGAGTCGCTGCGGGCAACACGGGCCGCCAGTTCCAGCAATTGCGCGCTGGCCGGTTCGAAGGCAATCGGACCTTCACCCTCGGCAGCGCCCAGGGTGCCAAGGGCATGCCGGGCGACCAGTTCGATCAAGGCTTTGGGTTCGAAGGGCTTGACCAGGTAATCCGCAGCGCCCTGACGCATGGCGTCGACGGCACGCTCGACGGCGCCGTGGGCGGTCATCAGCAGCACCGGCAGTTGCGGCTGGCGCGCACGCAACAGGCCGAGCAACTGGTGTCCGTCCATGCCCGGCATGTTGACGTCGCTGACCACCAGGCTGAAGGACTCCTGCTCCACCGCGTCCAGGGCTTCTTCGGCAGAACCGACCGCCCGATAGTCATGGCCCGCCAGCAACAGCGTGTCAGCCAATGCTTCACGCAGGGCGCGATCGTCTTCAACCAATAAAACCTTGATAGCCATGACCTTTTACTCCGCGCTGACGGCGCATGAAAACAGCGGCAGCGTGATCAACGCGCACGTGCCACGACCCAACCGGGAATGCAGCTGCAATTCTCCCTGATGTGCACGGGCGACTGCCTTGACCACGGTCAGGCCCAGGCCGGTCCCGTTGGTCTTGGTGGTAAAAAAAGGCTCGCCGAGGCGCTGCAGCACCGCCGGGTCAATCCCGCTGCCGCTGTCGCTGATGCTCAGGCGCAGGGTCTCGCCACGGTTGTACAGGTGCACCTTGAGCCGCGCCCCGGGGCCGCTGGCCTGGGTCGCGTTTTCGATCAGGTTGAGCAGCGCGCCCACCAGGGTGTCGCGGTTGCACAGCAACTCGCCGTAATGGCTGTCGCACTGCCAACGGACTGACGCTTCCTGGATATGAGTGGCGGCCGCCGCTTGCAGGGACTGCATCAAGGCGGCCGGGGTGACGCGATCGGTCAGCGGCAATTCGCCGCGGGCAAACACCAGCATGTCGCGCACCTGATGCTCCAGTTCGTGCAGGCGCTCCTTGAGGCGACCGGCAAAACGCTGGTGGGTGGCGGCGGGCAATTGCTCATCAGTCAAATGACTGGCGTAAATCAGCGCGGCCGACAATGGCGTACGAATCTGGTGGGCCAGGGAAGCGACCATTCGCCCCAAAGACGACAGGCGCTCATGGCGGGCCAACTGGTCTTGCAGGTGCCGGGTTTCAGTCAGGTCGTTGAGCAACACCAACTGGCCAGGCTCGGCATCCAGGGAACGCGTGGCGATGGACAGGCGGCGTCCATCCTTGAGGGAAATTTCGTGGCCGTCGTCTTCCCGGGGGGCAAAGCAGCGGGTGATGACCTCGCGCCACAGCTCGCCCTCCAGCGGCAGGCCAAGCATGTTGCAGGCCGCCGGGTTGGCTTCGCGCACACGGCCCTGCTCGTCGATGACGATCACGCCACCGGGCAACAGGTCGAGGAGGTTTTGCAGACGGTTGGCCAGTCGCTCTTTCTCGGCCAGCTCTTCCATGCGCTGGGCACTGACCACGGCCAACTCGCCTTTAAGCTCGGAAACCCGGGCTTCCAGCAGGCTGTAGGAGTCAGTCAACTGGCTCGACATCTGGTTGAACAGGGAAAAAGCCTGTTCAAGCCCCAGACGGCTGATCTGCTCTACGGAGGGGGCCGGCCCCTGAGTGTCAGGGACCGAAGATAGTTGGGCGGCGTGGGGCATCATGCTCTCTCGCTTGGCTGACCGTCAGTTAAACGGAACGTTGCGAGTGCTGTAGCAATACCCGTGCCTAAAAAAATAGGCTTAGTTTTCAGTCAGTTGAAAAACAGGCGTCAATCATCCGCCTGTTCATCACCTTCCTTGCGACTCATGCCGTACTTGCGCATCTTCTCCACCAGGGTGGTACGCCGGATGCGCAGGCGCTCGGCGGCACGGGCGACGATACCGTTGGCGTCGTCGAGTGCCTGCTGGATCAGGCCCTGTTCGAGGCTGCCGAGGTAGTCCTTCAAGTCCAGGCCTTCCGGCGGCAGCATGGCGGTGGAGCCGAAGTCCGGCGTGTGGCCGTTGATGGCCACGCGCTCTTCCAGGTCGCTGCGCAGGCTGTCCACCAATTGCTCGTCTTCGTCGTCGACGTAGCGGAATTTCTTCGGCAGCTCGACCACGCCGATCACCCCGTACGGGTGCATGATCGCCATGCGCTCCACCAGGTTGGCCAACTCGCGGACGTTGCCCGGCCAGCCGTGGCGACACAGTGACATTATCGCCGCCGAGTTGAAGCGAATCGAACCACGCTTTTCGTGTTCCATGCGCGAGATCAGCTCGTTCATCAGCAACGGGATGTCTTCGACGCGCTCGCGCAGGGGCGCCATTTCGATCGGGAATACGTTGAGGCGGTAGTACAGGTCTTCGCGGAAGCTGCCGACCTCGATCATGCTTTCGAGGTTCTTGTGGGTGGCCGCGATGATGCGTACGTCGACGCTCTGGGTCTTGTTGCTGCCCACGCGCTCGAAGGTGCGCTCCTGCAATACCCGCAGCAGCTTGACCTGCATCGGCAGCGGCATGTCGCCGATTTCGTCGAGGAACAGGGTGCCGCCGTTGGCCAGTTCAAAACGCCCGGCACGGCTGGTGATCGCCCCGGTAAAGGCGCCCTTCTCGTGGCCGAACAGTTCGCTTTCCAGCAGCTCTGCCGGGATCGCCCCGCAGTTGACCGGCACGAACGGCCCGTCACGACGCTTGGAATGGTAGTGCAGGTTGCGTGCGACCACTTCCTTGCCGGTGCCCGACTCGCCAAGGATCAGCACACTGGCGTCGGTGTCGGCTACTTGCTGCATCATCTGGCGCACGTGCTGGATCGCACGACTGGTGCCGACGAGGCTGCGGAACAGGTTGGGTTCGCGGTGACGGCCGCGCTCGCGGGCCTGGTCGTACATCTCGCGGTAGACCTGGGCACGGTGCAGGGAGTCGAGCAATTTGCTGTAGCTGGGGGGCATTTCAAGGGTGGAAAGCACGCGGCGGCGCTGGTCTTCCGGAAGGTCCACGGAAGAAATATCGCCCATCAGCAAAACAGGAAGGAACTCATCCCAGGTCGACAGTGTCTTTAACAAGCCCAGAACTGCACCAGGAGCGTTTACCGTCCCGATCAGCACACAAATGACTTCGCGGCTCGACGACAAAGAGCTGACCGCCTGCTGCCAGTCGTGGCTGCCGCAGGGTAGATTTTCTTCGCCAAGAAAATTCAGGATCACCGCCAGATCGCGGCGCCGAACGCTATCGTCATCGATCAGCAGAATTTTGGTTTCACGCCACATGCAATAGCAACTTCCCTAGTAAAACTCTAATGCCCTCGAGTTGGGGCAATCTAGATTGCTGTAGGCATTTTCTGCGCTACGGCTTTCTGACGTCTGAAAATAGCACTAGTTAAGTCAAAAAATCGTGCACAGTCAAATTTATGACGCGCGGTGTTCGGATTAACTGAGCCTTCAGCCGAACATATGGTAAACCTTTGACGCGTGTTTAGCTCGGTTGAACTGCGACATCTCTTCGAAAATAGCCTGTCGCTCCCCTGTCGTCGCCTCAAGCAACTGCTGGTAGACCGAAAGCAAGTCTTCCAGTTTTGCCCGAATGGCTGCCTCATCCGCCGAATCCTCGTTGAGCGCAGCATCGATCAACGCGCGGCAGCCCAAATCCAGTTCGCCGATCGCCCCCCAGTTGCGTTCAGCCAACGCCTCGGACAGCGCCTCACGGGTCTCGTCGATTTTTTGCAATGCTTGGCTCATGACATCGTCCTCAGGCCTTACGGCCTACTGTACCTCTGTGGCAATACCGTCCCAGCCTTCCTTGAGCGTAATCATCAGACCTGCGACCTCATCGATCATCGCAGCGTCATTCTGACGGTTGGCTTCCAGCAGGCGCATGGTCATGAAGGCATACAGGTTATCCAACTGCTGCAGTGCAATCGGGTCCGGGGTCTTCTCGGGGTTCAGGCCGTCACGCAACCCGACGAGGATGTCCACCGCCTTGCCCAGCATCAGCCCCTTCTGCGCGATATCACCGCGAGCCATCGCACCCTTGGCCTGCGCCATACGATCCAGTGCGCCTTCCATCAGCAACTGCACCAGGCGGTGCGGGCTGGCTTCGGAGATCTGGGCGTGGGTGTTGACCTTCTGGTATTGGCGAAGGGCTCTCATGGGATTCATGTTTCTACCTCGTGACAGGCGACAGCTAAAAGGGTGGACGCTGATTATTATGTCGACGGCGTTACACAAAACTTTAGCCCGCCTGGCGCTTTGACTCAGCGCCTTCGGCGGGCTTTATCCATCCGCCAATCAGGTGGACTTCGGATTGTTCAGCGAGTTGAGCGTGGTCATGACGCTGTCGCCTTGAGCCTTGAGCTGGGCAACCAGGGAGTCCATCGCGTTGTACTTAACCGTCAGGGAGGCCGTCAGGGCATCAGAGCGCGTGTTCAGGGCGGTCTGTTGGTTGGTCAAGTCCCTGAGATTGTCCTGCAGGGTCGTGGACTTTTGGGCGAACACCCCGGTCTTGCTCAGCGCAAAGTTGGCGGTGGCATTCGTCAGGCTTGCCAACAGCCCTGTGGGGCCGGTGAAGATGCTGTTGATGTCAGAGCCGTTAGTGAGGGCGGCCTTGTCAAACGCCACATCACTGACGCTCAGCGTGCCCGCTGTCTGGTCCGTGGTCACGCCAAACTGCGCCAGGGATGAAAACGTGCCGCTACCGGTCACCGAGTTCATCACATTGCGTATCGACGCCATCATGGTACGCACAGAGCTGTCCCCGGTCAGCGCGCCTGGCGTGACGGAACCGTCGGCATTGGTAGTGACCTGGGTCTCGGCATTCACAGCCTTGACCAACGCCGTGTAAGTGTCCGTGAAACCCTTGACTGCCGACTTAAGAGTGGCGGCGTTAGCAGACACTTTGATCGTCGAAGCGCCGTTAAGGCCGTCGGCAGCTGCCGAAACCCCCGTCAAGGTGATGCTCACACCACTGATTGCGTTGGGCAGGGTATTGCTCGTGGACTCTTGAGGGCTGCCGTCCAGAGTATACACGGCGTTCACCGGTGCCGCGCCCACGACCGTCGCGCCCGTATCCAGGCCCGAGGAGCCCTTGAAGGTGATGTCACTACCTTTACCGGTAGTCGAGGACGTGACCACCAACCGGGAACCGTTGGAGTCGGTCAGGATGTTGGCACTCAAGCCCGAATTACCGTACTGCGTATTGAGCGAGTCACGCACCTGCTGCAGGGTCCCGCCCGGCGGCACACTGACGCTGTAATCCTTGCCGGATTGGGAGACCGTAAACACCGTCGCCGAAGCCCCGGAATTGACAACCGCCGTCGGCCCACCAGGAATCACTGCCGTGGAGACTTTGGACGCCGTGGCCAAATTGGTAACGTTCAACGTAAAGTTGCCGGCCGCAGCGCCCGGGCCCAGCGTGACCGTCGCGAGCTTGTCGTTCGAAACCGTCGCACTCAGGCCGCTGAAGTTGACGGTCTTGGTCATGTTGTCCAGCGCGCCCCGGAACGCATCCAGGGCCGCCTGGATCTTGCCGATCGAGGTCAGTTGCGCAGTGGATATTTTGGTCTGGCTATCGATCTGCGCTTGCTTGGGTGCGGTTTGCGCCCCCACCAACGACTTCACAAGGCCTTGCACATCGATACCCGTACCCGGGCCGTTGACCGTTAGACCTGCTACGACTGTCATCGTCTTTCTCCTAATCCGGGGCTGATGCTTTATTGACGAATCACGCTCTAGGCAGTTTTCGCAACAAAGTTCATGCCAGTTTAGACCTTGGCGTCAAACAGCAAGCTGCTGGCGTCATGAAGGCTCTGGGCGAGTTTCAGGGCCAATTCCGAAGGAATCTGGCGAATGACCTCACCGCTTTCGGTCGCAATGACCTTGACCACAACCTGGTGGGTGGAGTCATCAATGGAAAAATCCAGTTTGCGCTGGGCAGCCTGGATGAATTCGTTTATGTCGTTGACCGCTTTTTTCAAGTCGGTGTGGCTCGATGGCTGCTGGGCATCTTTCGCGCCAGCAACGGCGTCCACCTTGGGTTTCTGCGGATCGGCACTGACAGGAGCAGGTGCATTCTGTGGCGCTGCCGCAGGGTAAGACAGGTTCAGTTTGACGCTCATGTCCATGACCAATCACCTCATTAGACAAAAGACAAAAGGGCACGTAAACGCGCCCTTCCGTCAGTTACCAAGCGCCGTTATTACTGAAGCAGCTTCAGTACAGCGGATGGCAGTTGGTTCGCCTGGGACAGGATCGCAGTCGAAGCCTGTTGCAGGGTTTGTTGCTTGGTCAACTGAGCGGTTTCAGAAGCGAAGTCAACGTCCTGGATCACGCCACGAGCAGCGGTGGAGTTGTCCGAGATGCTCTGCAGGTTGGCGATGGTGTTGTCGAAACGGTTTTGTACAGCACCGAGGTCAGCACGCTGGGAGTCGATGGTGGACAGTGCCTGGGTCAGCACGTCAACAGCGCTCTGAGCATTGGCAGCGGTGGTCACGTCAGTGTTGCTGACAACGACTTTAGCCGAGTTAACAGCGGTTGCAGTCCCGTCACCGAACACGCCGGGAACGCCGTCGCCAGACAGGGAGTAGCTGGAGCTGGAGTTCAAGGCTACAGCGCCGGTGGCAATCACGTCAGTAGTAGCCAGGTTTGCTGCGGTGCCAAACTTGCCATCGCCGCCTTTGGTCTGAACACTGATGGTCGCACCACCAGTGTCAGCTGCGGAGAAGGTGAAGTTCTCACCCGAGTCGGACTTGATCGACAGAGAGCCGGTCGACTGATCGAAGTTAACGCTGATGCCCAGCTTGGCAGCGTTGGAGTTCAGTTGGCCGGCAAGGTCAGCAGCGCTGGTGATGCCGGTGAACGAAACTTTAGGAGCAGTAGTACCGCTACCGACTGTCAGGGTGAACGCACCGCTTGGAGTGGCCGCCGGGAAGGTAGTAGGCACAGTGAACTTGGCTTCGGTGCTAGCGGTAGCCTGCAGGCCACCGACTGCGCCGTTCAACTGGGCAGCGATATCCTTGGCCGAGGCTTTTGCGGCAATGGTCAGTTCATCAGATACCTGGCCACCACCGGTAACGGTGATTTTGCCGCCTGCAATACCGGCGCCTGGTGTCGGAGCATTGGACAGCAGCTGCTGCGAACCAATGTTGTTAGCCGATACGTTGCCCAGGCTCATGTTGATGGTCTGGTTGGCGTTGGCGCCCACTTGGAAAGCGGTAGTACCGAAAGAACCGTCCAGCAGGTTACGACCACCGAAAGTGGTGGTAGAAGCGATACGGGTCAATTCAGAAGTCAGAGCCGCGTACTGAGCCTGGTTCGACTTACGGTCGTCAGCGCTGAGGGAGCCGTTAGCGGACGACAGAGCCAGGGAACGCATGGTCTGCAGGATGTTGGTGGATTGCTGCATCGCGCCTTCAGCAGTTTGCGCGATGGAGTTACCGTCACCGGCGTTCTTGATGGCAACGCCCAGGCCGTTGATCTGGCTGGTCAGACGACCAGCGATTTGCAGGCCGGCCGCATCGTCTTTGGCGCTGTTGATACGCAGGCCGGAGGACAGGCGCTGCATGGAAGTTTGCAGGGCGCTGGAAGCCTTGTTCAGGTTGTTCTGAACGGTCAACGAAGCAAGGTTGGTGTTTACTGTTAATGCCATGACGAAATCCTCGTGGGTGGTGTACTGCGGCTTCCGGCCCTGGCAACCGCCGGGTGTGGCCTAGAGAACCTTCGTAATAGTTATCGTCGTGAAAGCAGGTTGCTTGAGGACTTTTTTGATTTTTTTTACTGGCGCCGTGCCACCCCTTTTAATTCAAGCATTTACGATAGCCCAAACCCCAGCAATTGTTGGCTTTCTGGCGCCAAATAAAAAACGCCCATGATCTTTCGATCATGGGCGTTTTTTTGTGCAGCGCCTTTAAGTCGTCAAGGGCGGTGCAAAATCGCCGAGCCCCAGGACAGCCCCACACCAAAACCACTGATGGCGACGCGCTTCCAGGTGGAGTCGAGCATGTGCTTTTCCAGCAGCAGCGGAATGCTCGAGGACACGGTGTTGCCGGTCTCGACCATGTCCTTGATGAACTTGTCCACCGGCGCGTCTTCGAAACGTCGGGCCACGGCGTCGACAATCGCCGCACTGCCCTGGTGGATGCAGAACGCATCGATCTCGTCAGCCTTGAGGTCCGATTCGTTGAGCAGCTCGTGCAAATGCGCCGGCACCTTGAGCAAGGCGAAGTTGAACACCTGGCGGCCGTTCATGAAGAACACGCCATCGCTGACCTTCAAGTGCGGCGCACCGGAGCCGTCAGTGCCGAACTTGGACTTGCCCAACTGCCACGGCGCGTCTTCACCCATCCAGGTGGCGGTAGCGGCATCGCCGAACAGCATGGTGGTGTTGCGGTCTTCCGGGTCGACGATCTTCGAGTACGGATCGGCGGTCACCAGCAGGCCGTTCTTCAGGCCGGTGGCTTCCATGAAGCCCTTCATCGCATAGATGCCGTAGACGTAGCCCGAGCAGCCCAGGGAAATATCGAAGGCCGCCACGTGCGTCGGCAGGCCCAGCTTGTCCTGGACGATGGCGGCGGTGTGAGGCAAGCCCTCTTCGTCGCCATTCTGGGTAACGACGATCAGCGCATCGATGGACTCGCGCTTCAAATCGGGGTTGTTGGCAAACAAGGCGTTGACCGCCTCGACGCACAGATCGGAGGTTTCCTGCGCGGCATCCTTGCGCGGCAGGAACGCCGAACCGATCTTGCCAATGATGAATTCTTCATCCTTGGCGAATTTGGCACCCTGGGCGTAGTTATCAATCCCGTCTGCCGGCACGTAACTGGCGATGCTTTTTATGCCAATCATTGTGGCTTCCCAATACTAAATAGCTGGAGAACACCCCGCGAGACACGTCGCCGGGTGCTGACAATAATGGGGATGACCCCGCAAAAAACTCGCCGAAAACCGCCTTTGTACCCTGGCGGCAGGCCCTCGCAGAGACCTGGCGACGACCTATCCTTTTCACACGATACAGTGAAGATGCGCTTTATGACTCACAGGTCACTCAATTTTCTGCGCTTTGTGCGAAACACGGGGACATACAAACGCCAAAAACCACAACGGCCCACCCCGTTTCCAGGGTGAGCCGCCGGTTTGCAGCTGCGGACATCACATTTTGTTGAACAGGCTCAACTGAGAGATTTTCACAAAGGCCAACTGAGAGGCCTGCAACATGGTTTGCTGAAGCTGCAGGTTGATCGCCGCCTGACCCATGTCAACGTTGCCCAAGGAACTCATGGTGTTGGTATTGGCAGTCCCCAGGCTGGTGTTTTCATCTGTTTGAAGATCCAGGGCATTCTGGCGAGCACCAATGGAGCCGCGCACCTGGTCAATCTGTGAACTGGCGTTGTTCAGGTTGCCGATGGTTTTGGCCACCACATCCTTGAGGTTGTTCTGCGCGACCAGATTGCCGTCAGCCGGCGTTTCCAGGGCTTTGCGCAATTGGCTCAACGTGTCCAGGGCGTTTTCGTTCTTGTTGCTGACGGCGCTGACCGCAAACTGGTCGCCCGCCCCTGGCGCACCACTGATGTCGAACGTCACGCCGGCCGCGTTGATCGAGGTGGCACCGGCAGCCATGGTGCCGGTCGCGATGGTCTTGCTGTTCGGACTGTAGGGCTGCGCATACACCTCATACGTGGTGCCGCTGGTGAATTTGATCACCGCACCGGTATCAGGGAAGGTGCTGGCGTAGGCCGCCTGATCCGTCACCTGGCCACCGGTCACTTGTGCAGTCGACGCGTTGCCTGGCGAACGCGAAGCACTGAAGGTGTCCGGCTTGGATTGCAGGGTGAACGCCTTGCCCGCCACCAGTGCGTCGGAGTCAGCGCCGGGCGCAACGTCCGCGCCGAGCGTCAGGCTGATATCGAACTTGACGCCGCGCAGGTTGACGCTGGATGCGCCCTCTTTGGTCGCATCGAAAGTGCCGTTGCCGGGAATCTCCGAGGTAACGTCGTTACCGTCCTTGTCGGTCACGGAATACTGCGTGCTGCTGCTGAAGGTCAGCTTGTAGGGCTGGCCGTCGGTAAAACTCTTGGTGTAGGTGACACCGGAGGTCACCGTGCCCGCCGATACCGCGACCTTGCCGTCATTGACCGCAGGCGGCAACAACGTAGCCTGGGTGCGACCGGTGTTGGTCGAACTTTCCATCATCGACTTACCGGTGTCGCCCCCCGCCATCGACAGATTGTCCGAGATCTGCAAGCTCAGCGGCGTCTCGTCACCCTGATACGTGTAGGTGCCGTCGTTATTGCGGATGTAAGGCGGCGTGTCGGTTTTCGACCCGGAAAACATGTAGTTGCCGTTGGCATCCTTGGAGTTGAGCAAGCCCAGCACCTGGTCCTCAAGCGCGCCCACTTCGCTGGCGATGGATTTACGATCGTCATCGCTCAGGGACTGGTTGGCCGCACGCAGCGCCAGTTCATTACCGCGCTGCAAGGCGGTGTTGATGCTCTTTAACACCGATTCTTCGTTGGTCAGCGAGTTCTGCAGGGTGTTGATGTTGCCGTTGAACTGGCCAAGCATGTCTTTCTGTTGCTGCAATTGCAGCAAGCGCGCGGCGGCGACGGGGTCATCGGAGGCGGTCTGCACCCGGATACCGCTGCTCGCCTGGTCCTGGGCTTTCACCACACCGGAATAGTTCGTCTGGTACTTGCTGGCGCTGGTGTCGAAATACTGCTGTGTAGAAATACGCATCGTCCCAGACTCCTTTAAAGGGCATTAATCAGTGTGCTGAAAGTTTCTTGCGCAGCCTTGATGATCTGCGACGACGCGGTGTAGTACTGCTGGAACTTGATCATGTCACCCGCCTCTTCATCCAGGTTGACCTGGGACACCGAGTTGCTGGCCGCCTTGTTCGCTGCCAACAGCGCACCCGTCGCGGTGGAGTCGGTAGCGGCCTGGCTGGCTTTTGAGCCCACCTGCGACACGAGTCGGGCGTTGGCGCTGACCAGGCTCACACCCGGGCTGCCGTCGCTGGCGCCCACGGTGGCCTTGGTCTGCAAGTCCAGCAATTGCTGGGCATTGCGGTTGTCGGAGGTGCCCGAAGCGTTGAACGAGAAAGTCGTGCTGTCACCATTGGCAGGCGAGCCGCCGACCGTGGTGTCGAAGTTGAAGCTTTTGCCCGGGATCAACGCACCGGAGGCATCGCGCATCGGTACGTTGATGCTGATCTTGTTGCCCTGGCCCGGGATGATGGTGCCACTGCCGATCGGATTGCCTTGCGCGTCGCTCACCGTATACGACTGGGTGCCGTCGGCGGCCGGCTTGCCAAAGAGCATTTTTACCGGCATGGAGTTTTCGATGCCGGCGCGCAACTGGGCGGTATCAGCGCCGCCATGAATATCCAGCGGCACAGTCAGCTGAGGCGGTGTGAACGTACCGGTGCCGGTGTTGGTCTTGCTTGCGTTCCCCGCCAAGGGGCCCGCGAAGGCGAGCTTGTTGACGTCCTTCAGATCGACACCGATGCCCGTGGCCCCGTTGGCCGTGGGGCTGACCTTGAAGCTGTCACCGGCAGCCATGGGCCCTTTGCCGTCCAGTGCCAGGGTAAAGCCATCAATCACCGGCGGCGGCGTGGTGGTGGTGTCGAACGAACCCATGGCCTTGCCGTCGGAGCGGACGACGTTGTACTGGTTACCGCTGGTAAACGTGACTTTGTAGTCGTAGGTCGTCAGCTGGCTGCTGTCCTTGATCGTGACATTCAGGTTGCCAGACCCCGCGCTGTTGCCGGCGGCCCCTTGGCTGCGCTGGGAAATCGCCGCCGCGCTGTTGATATCGGTGAACAGCGACGAACCGAATTCGCCGTTGAGGTCCAGGCCCTGGCCCAACTGGTTGTTGATCGTGTCTGCCGTGGCAATCGCGATGCGCCCCAGATCATTGATGGCCGGCATCAGCACGTCACTGCGATAGCGCAGCAAGCCACCGATACTGCCGCCGGTGACCACATTGCCAAGGTCAATGGACGAGTCGCCCATCGAGAGCTGGATGGTGTACTGGCTATTGTCGGTGCTACTCGGTACCGCAGAGATATTATTGGATATCCCGCCTTCCACCAGCGACTGCCCCGTACCGGTCGTAATACTGAACTGTCCGTTTTTTTCCGTGGCCGTAACGCCGATCAGCTCGTTGAGCGAGCGCACCGCTTCGTCACGCGAGTCCAGCAGGTTGGCCGGCGCACTGCTGGAAGTCCCCTGGGCCTGGGCAATCTGCTTGTTGAGCGAGGCGATCGAGGACGTCAGCTTGTTGACCTGGTCCGTCATGGTGCTCAACTGGCTGTTGATCGTTTGTTTCTGCTGGTTCAACTGGCCGGAAATGGAGTTGAAGCGGTTGCTCAGGGTCTGGGCGCTGGTCAGCAGCAATTGGCGCGCGGACACGTCGCCCGGGGTGGCAGAAGCCGTCTGCGCCGCCGCGAAAAAGGCACTGAGCACCGAAGACATGCCGGTGTTGGAATCCGACAAGGTCTTGTCGATGGCACTGGCCTGGTCCAGGTAGGCGTTGGCATCGCTGTCGAGTGCCGTGCTGTTCTGGTAAGCCGTGGTGAGAAACTGGTTGTACACCCGACGCACGTCCGCCAGGGTCGTACCGGTGCCGATAAATACGCCGCCGTAGGCGTTCGACGCATTCGCGGTCTGAGCGCTCTGTTGACGCGAGTATCCCGGGGTGTTGACGTTGGCGATGTTGTTACTTAAGACCGACAACGATCCCTGGGCGGCATTGAGCCCCGACATCCCGATATTGAGCAAACTCATGATTCAGACCTTATAAATGAGTGGAAGCGCCCGCGGCAGCGTAGTTCTGGTAGCTGTTCATCGTTTTTGCGATCTGCGAAATCTTGCTGGCGTAATCCGGGTCGGTTGCATAACCGGCTTTTTGCAACTCGCGCACAAACTGTTCCGGGTTGTCGGCTGATTTCACAACTTCTTTATAGCGATCATTGCTTTGCAGCAACGTGACCAGGTCATGGAAGCTGTCCTGGTAGGAATTGTAGGAACGGAACTGCGCCGTCTCCTTGACCATCGCGCCATCGCGAAACTCGCTGGTGATCGCCCGGGCCTGTTCGCCCTGCCAACTCTGGCCGGCCTTGATGCCGAACAGGTTGTGGCTGCTGGTGCCATCCTCGGCACGCATCACCGATTTACCCCAACCGGTTTCCAGGGCGGCCTGGGCCACCAGGTAGCGTGGGTCGACGCCAATCCGCGCGGCGGCCTGCTTGGCCATCGGCAACATGGTGGCGACAAATTCATCCTGCGAGCTAAAGGCTTTCTTCGCCGGTGCCAGCGGTGGCTGGGCGACGGCGCGGCCGTAAACCTGCATCTGCCCGCGAGGCGGTATGGCGGCAAGGCTGCGGGCGGTGCTGTTGACCACGCCATCATCGGCAGCGCTGTTGCGCAGCGGCGCGGCCTTGGCGGCAGTGGTAGCCTCGGCACCCGGCACGATGCCGGCCAGCAGGCGATCCGTCAGCTTGCTCGGCAACGAGATGCGTCGCTGGTTCATCAGCGCCATGTCGTTGGCGTGGGAGTTGGTGCCTTCAGGCACCGCCACGCGGTATGCCCACAATGGCCGCTGACCATTGCTGCGGCCCAGCGGGCCATCGGCCTTGGTACCGGCGGCAATTTCAGTCGGCACATCCACCTTCTTCGCGGGCGCAGCCGGGCCTTGCAGGGTGGCCGCCTGGGCGTCCACCGGTTTGTTCTTCTGCATCTGGCGCAGCAGCACGTCCGCCAGGCCGATACCACCGCCCTCGCGAGACAGGGAAACCGCCAACTGCTGATCGTACATTTCCTGGTACTGCTTGGCCGCAGGGGTATTCAGCGGGTTGTCCTTGCCCAGGGCTTCGGTGGCCGAACGCATGGACTTGAGCATTTCGCCGAGAAACAGCGACTCGAACTCCTGCGCGACCTTGCGCATGTTGCCGTCGCTGTTCTTGTCGCCGACCTTCAACTGGTTAAGCCGGTTGAGGTCGGAATAGGAACCCGAATCCGCCGTGCTGGTCAGGCCGCTCTTGCGCATGTCCATGGCCATGGCGTCAGATCACGATCAGGTCGGCTTGCAAGGCGCCGGCCTGTTTCAATGCTTCGAGGATCGCCATCAAGTCGCCGGGCGCTGCGCCCACCTGGTTCACCGCACGGACAATCTCGTCCAGGGTGGTGCCGGGGCCGAACTTGAACATCGGCTTGGCTTCTTGCTGGGCATTCACCCGCGAACGGGGTACCACGGCAGTCTGGCCGTTGGACAACGGGCCAGGCTGGCTGACGATCGGGTCTTCGGTGATGGTCACGGTCAGGCTGCCGTGGGTCACGGCCGCTGGCGAAACCTTGACGTTCTGGCCAATCACGATGGTGCCGGTCCGCGAGTTGATGATGACTTTCGCCACCGCCTGGCCCGGGTCAACCTCAAGGTTTTCCAGCAGGGACAGGTAGTCCACACGCTGGCTTGGGTCCAGCGGTGCCGTCACACGAACCGAGCCGCCATCGATGGCCTGGGCCACGCCCGGGCCGAGCAGCTCATTGATCTTGTCGACCACGCGCTTGGCGGTGGTGAAGTCAGAGCGGTTGAGGTTCAGGGTCAGGCTGTTGCCCTGGTTGAAGCCGCTGGGCACGGTGCGCTCCACCGAGGCACCACCGGGAATCCGCCCGGCCGACGGCACGTTGACGGTGATCTTCGAACCGTCGCGGCCTTCGGCATCAAAGCCACCCACCACCAGGTTGCCCTGGGCAATGGCGTAGACGTTGCCGTCGATACCTTTGAGCGGCGTCATCAGCAAGGTGCCGCCGCGCAGGCTTTTCGAGTTACCCATGGACGACACGGTGATATCGACCACCTGCCCCGGCTTGGCGAACGGCGGCAAGTCAGCGCTGATGGACACCGCCGCGACGTTCTTCAACTGCACGTTGCCCGAGCCCGGCGGCACCTTGATGCCGAACTGCGAGAGCATGTTGTTGAAGGTCTGCAGGGTGAACGGGGTCTGGGTGGTCTGGTCACCGGTGCCGTTAAGCCCCACCACCAGGCCGTAGCCGATCAGCTGGTTGGACCGCACGCCGGAAATGCTCGCGATGTCTTTCAAGCGCTCGGCCTGGGCGCCTGCGCTCAGGGCCAGCAGCAACATCGCAGCCATCAGCTGTTTGAAGTTCAAAGTGATCACCTAGAAAGGGAACAGCGGGCTAAGGAAGAAACGGTCAAACCAGCCCGGCTGACTGGCGTCAGCAAACGAACCCGTACCCGAGTAGGTGATGCGTGCATCGGCAATCCGTGTCGACGGCACGGTGTTGTCGGTGGAGATATCGTCGGCGCGAACCATGCCCGCAATGCGCACCAGTTCGTCACCGGTGTTGAGGGTCATCCACTTCTCGCCGCGTACGGCGATGATGCCGTTGGGCAGCACGTCGGCCACGGTCACGGTGATCGAACCGGTCAGGCTGTTGCCCTGCCCTGCCGCACTCTTGCCGTTGGTGGCGCGGTCGCCGCTGTAGCCGGCGTCCAGGCTCAGGTCACCGCTGCCCAGCGGGTTGTTGGTGTTCGGTACACCGCCAAACAATGAAGTCAGGCCGATGCTGGTCTTGCTGGTCTTGCCGATCTGCGAGTTGGCGTTCTTGCTCGCCTGGGTCTTCTCGTTCAGCGTGATGGTGATGATGTCACCGACCCGGAAGGCCTTGCGGTCGCTGTACAGGTTCTGTTCGAACCCGGCCTGGTAGATCGAGCCATTGTTGGCGGCCGCCGGCAACGGCGTGCGCGGCAACACCGGCGCATAGTACGGGTCATTGGGCTTAGGCGTCGGGGCGACACAGCCCGCGAGCACAGCAATCCCACTCAATGCCAGAACAGAAACATAGCGATTCATGACCCATACCTCACGGTGTTGCAGGCGCCTTCAAGGGCGCCCCATAGACTTGATTACAGATTCTGCGTTACGAACGAAAGCATCTGGTCGGCGGTGGAAATCACCTTGGAGTTCATCTCGTAGGCGCGCTGAGTGGTGATCATGTTGACCATCTCTTCAACGGTGCTGACGTTGGACGTTTCCAGGGTGCTTTGCAGGGTGGTACCAAAACCGTTGAGGCCCGGGGTGCCGATTTGCGGCGCGCCGCTGGACGCGGTTTCCAGGAACAGGTTGTTACCGATCGCCTGCAGGCCGGCCGGGTTGATGAAGTCAGCGGTTTGCAGGTTGCCGATCACCTGGGACGCCGGGTTGCCGGCCACGGTGATCGACACGGTGCCGTCGTTGCCGACGGTGAAAGTCTGGGCGTTGTTCGGCACGACAATCGCCGGCTCCAGCGCGAAGCCATTGGCGGTCACGACCTGGCCGTTGGAGTCCAGGTGGAACGTACCGTCACGGGTGTAGGTGGTGGTGCCGTCCGGCTGCAGGATCTGGAAGAAACCCTTGCCGTTGACTGCCAGGTCGAGTGGCTGGCCGGTCTGCTGCAGGTTACCGGCGCTGAAGTTCTTCTGGGTGCCAACGATTGCCACACCGGTACCCAGTTGCAGGCCCGACGGCAATTCGCTGTCCTGGGTCGACTGGGCGCCAGGCTGCTTCTTGATCTGATAGAGCAAGTCCTGGAACTCGGCGCGGTCACGTTTGAAACCCGTGGTCGACACGTTGGCCAGGTTGTTGGAAATGGTGGTCAGGTTGGTGTCCTGGGCGGACAGGCCTGTCTTGGCAACGTATAGAGCCGGAAGCATGTTCTTCTCCTTCGTGCGCCTGTTTTATGGCGCCGCGCTACAAAAATTAGTGTGTGGCTGCTATCAGCTCATCGCCAGGACGCGGGTCATGGCCTGGTCGTCTTCTTTGGCGCTGTTCATCATCTTGATGTGCAATTCGAACTGCTTGGACAGGGCCAGGACTGCCGTCATTTCTTCGACGGCGTTCACGTTGCTCGCCTGCAGGAAGCCCGACGTCAGCTTGACGTTGGCATCGGCCTGGGCCGGCTGGCCATCCTTGGTGTGGATGGTGCCGTCGAGGCCCTTGGTCATGTTCTTGAGGTCGGGCTGCACCAGCTTGATCCGGTCCACTTCAGCCATCACCCGCGGGCCTTCGCCCATGGCGCGGATGCTGATGGTGCCGTCCTGGCCGACTTCGATCTGCTGCTGGGGCGGCACGGCAATCGGGCCGCCGTTGCCCATGATCGGCATACCGTTGCCGGCCCGCAGCACGCCCAGCGCATCGACGTTCATGCTGGCGCTGCGCACGTAGGATTCGCCGCCATCCGGGTTTTGCACGGCCATCCAGCCGTCACCGCTGACGGCCACATCGAGGTCACGGCCGGTTTCAATCATCGCGCCAGGGGAAAAGTCCGTGCCTGGGCGCTCGGTCAAGGCAAAGGCCCGCGCCGGAAAGCTGTCACCGAACACCGGCATCGAGCGCGCCTGTTCCAGGTCACGCTGGAAACCATTGGTGGAAACGTTCGCCAAGTTGTTGGCGTGGGCCTTCTGCGCCAGTGCATTCTGGCTGGCGCCGGTCATTGCCACGTAAAGGTACTTATCCACGCTCTTTCCTCTTTCTGACGGACGCTTGCCGCCCACCGCTGTACTGATGAGGCTTAAGCAATTTGCGAACCAACTTTTTGAAATGAGGGAAAGTCCAGGCGGGGCGGGGGTTTGCCGGCAGGTAGCAGTTGAGGGCAGTAGGAAGAGAGTCGAAAAAACGGCGGACTTATGCCGCTAACGGCAAGTGCAGGTATCAAGACCGACAAAGAACCCATGTGGGAGCGGGCTTGCTCGCGAATGCGGAGTGTCAGTCACCGGATAATTCGACTGACCCACCGCATTCGCGAGCAAGCCAGCTCCCACAGGTTTAACCGCGTTCGGCTTTGACGACTTCGTAGTCGCGCAACTTGTTGGCGATGGTGGTGTGGGACACGCCCAGCCGCTTGCCCAACAGACGGCTGCTGGGATGTTCGGCATACAACTGCGCCAGCACCGCCTTTTCAAAGCGCCCGACGATCTCCTCCAACCCGCCTTCCAGGGAAAAATCCCCCAGCGGCTGGCGCACGCCATAGTCCGGCAGGCGAATGTGCTCGGCCTTGACGGTGCCGCCCTCACACAGCGAAACCGCCTGGAACAGCACGTTCTCCAACTGCCGCACATTCCCCGGCCAGTGGTAATGGCTGAGGCGTTCCATCGCCGCCGGTGCGAGCTTGGGCAGCGGGCAGCCGATCTGCCGGCTGGCCTGATCCAGGAAGTGCTCCACCAGCGGTGGCAAACCGTCGAGGCACTCGCGTAGCGGCGGGATATGCAGCGAGAGCACATTGAGACGATGGTAAAGGTCCTGGCGAAATTCGCCCCGGGCGCACAGTTCGGAAAGGTCCACCTGGGTCGCGCAGATCACCCGCACATCCAGGTACACCTCTTCATCACTGCCTACACGGCGAAAGCAGCCGTCCTGCAGAAAGCGCAGCAACTTCACCTGCAACCGCGCGCTCATTTCGCCGACGCCGTCGAGAAACAACGTACCGCCCGCCGTCAGCTCCAGCAGTCCCAACTTGCCCTCCGCCCTCGCCCCTTCAAAGGCGCCGGGACCATAGCCGAACAACTCGGTCTCGGCCATGGACTCGGGCAAACCGGCGCAGTTGAGCGCCATCAACGGCGACTGGCCGCGCGGGCTGGCCAGGTGACAAGCGCGGGCCAGCAACTCTTTGCCGGTGCCGGTTTCGCCTTCTATTAATAGAGGCGCATCCAACGGCGCCATGCGCCGAGCCTCACGCACCACGGCGGCCATGACCCTGGAGCTTTGGAAAATGCTGTCGAAGCCGCGCAGCTCCTGCTTGCGCACATTGTAGATACGCTCACCCACCCGATCGGCGCGGTGCAGGGTCAGTACGGCGCCGGCCATGGCTTCGCTGTCGTCATGCTCGGAGGATTGCAGCGGCGCAATATCGGCCAGGAATACATCGCCCTTGACCTTGACCCGCAGGCCGTTGATTCGAGACTTGCTGGCCCGTACCAGTTCCGGCAAATCGAAATCTTCGGCGTAGCGCGACAACGGAATACCCGGCACCTCATCCACCCGTACTCCGAGCAACTGCGCCGCCGCGCGGTTGGCCGCGACGATGGAGCCGCCCATGTCGATGGACAGCACCGGAAACTCCAGCGCCCCCAGCAGCGCGTTGAGCTCCATATGCCGACGCTCGCTGGGCATCAGCCCTACCCGCTTGACGCCAAATACCCCGGCAATCGCCTCGAACTGCGGGCGCAATGCCTGGAACTGCAGGTTCACCAGGTTCGGGCAATAGAGGTAAATGGAGTTGCCGTGCTCGCCACCGACCTCGCCCTTGGCAACGTTCACGCCGTACTCCACCAGCAGGTTGAGGATGTCCCGCAGGATGCCGATGCGGTTCTGGCAATGCACTTTGATACGCATGAGAAGGCCCGAAGAGGTGGAGTCGCTGCGTCTTTTTGCCGCCGGCCGCAGATAATCGTCAAGATTATGTGACAGCTGCGAGGCGATTCACACCCAAAATACGCCACAGGGAGAACGAATTGCCCCAGCCGTAACGAAAACTTTACGAATCTCAGTAACTTTTCCTACAAAAGCATGGCGCAGGAGGATGGCTTCCTGGCCCAGGCGGCGTATCAATAGGCTCATCCCAGGACATAACAAGAACGAATGCCTAGCAGGAGAGCAGTATGAAGCAGACGCAGTACGTGGCCCGCGAGCCCGACGCGAACGGTTTTATCGACTACCCGCCCGAAGAACACGCGGTGTGGAACACCCTGATCACGCGCCAACTGAAAGTGATCGAGGGCCGCGCCTGCCAGGAATACCTGGACGGCATCGACAAGCTCGGCCTGCCCCACGACCGCATTCCACAGCTGGCGGAAGTCAACAAAGTGCTGGCCGAGACCACGGGCTGGCAAGTCGCCCGGGTGCCGGCGCTGATCCCCTTCCAGACTTTTTTCGAATTGCTCGCCAACAAGCAGTTTCCGGTGGCGACGTTTATTCGTACCCGTGAAGAGCTGGATTACCTGCAGGAACCGGACATTTTTCACGAGATCTTCGGCCATTGCCCACTGCTGACCAACCCCTGGTTCGCGGAATTCACCCACACCTACGGCAAGCTCGGCCTGGCCGCCACCAAGGAACAGCGCGTGTACCTGGCGCGCCTGTACTGGATGACCATCGAGTTCGGCCTGGTGGACACGCCCGAAGGCCGGCGCATCTACGGTGGCGGCATCCTGTCTTCGCCCAAGGAGACCGTGTACTGCCTCTCGGACGTGCCCGAGCATCAAGCCTTCGACCCGCTCGAAGCGATGCGCACGCCGTATCGCATCGACATCCTGCAACCCGTGTACTTCGCCCTGCCCAACCTCAAGCGCCTGTTCGAAGTGGCGCAGGAAGACATCATGGGCATGGTCGAACGCGGGATGCAGCTGGGGCTGCACGCACCGAAGTTCCCGCCCAAGCCAAAAGCGGCTTGAACTGCGGCTTTTAGGGCCAGGTGAGTCTGTTCCCTGGCCCCGCGTTGCTTTAGGGTGACGCTACTGACGACCGTTTCCAAATACTCGATTTCAGGAATACCCACATGACCACGTTGAACCAAGCCCACTGCGAAGCCTGCCGCGCCGACGCCCCGCAAGTCAGCGACGAAGAGTTGCCGGTGCTGATCAAGCAGATCCCCGACTGGAACATCGAAGTACGCGATGGCGTGATGCAGCTGGAAAAGGTCTTCCTGTTCAAGAATTTCAAATTCGCCCTGGCCTTCACCAACGCCGTGGGCGCGATCTCCGAAGCTGAAGGCCATCACCCGGGCCTGCTCACCGAATGGGGCAAAGTCACCGTGACCTGGTGGAGCCACTCCATCAAGGGCCTGCACCGCAACGACTTCATCATGGCCGCGCGCACCGACGAAGTGGCCAAGGATGCCGAGGGCCGCAAGTAATGCATTTCGACGCAATTGGCCGGGTGCCCGGAGACCCGATCCTCGGGCTGATGGAGCTGCATGCCCAGGACCCGAACCCGCTCAAGTTCGACCTCGGCGTGGGCGTGTACAAGGACGACCAGGGCCTGACGCCGATCCCGCATTCGGTGAAACTGGCCGAGCAGCGCCTGGTGGAGCAACAAACCACCAAGACCTACATCGGCGGCCATGGCAATGCCGCGTTCGGCAAGCTGATCAGCGAGCTGGTGCTGGGCGCTGGTTCGCCGCTGCTGAGTGAACGCCGCGCCGGCGCCACCCAGACGCCTGGCGGCACCGGCGCGCTGCGCCTGAGCGCCGACTTTATCGCCCACAGCCTGCCCGGCCGTGGCGTATGGCTGAGCAACCCGACCTGGCCGATCCACGAAACCATCTTCGCCAAGGCCGGGCTCAAGGTCAGCCATTACCCGTACGTGGGCAGCGACAATCGTCTGGACGTAGCGGCAATGCTGGCCACCCTGTCGACGGTGCCTGAGGGCGATGTGGTGCTGCTGCACGCCTGCTGCCACAACCCGACCGGTTTCGACCTGTCCCACGATGACTGGCGCCAGGTGCTGAAGATCGTCCAGGAACGTCAGTTGCTGCCGCTGATCGACTTTGCGTATCAGGGTTTTGGCGATGGCCTGGAACAGGATGCATGGGCCGTGCGGCTGTTCGCGGCTGAGCTGCCTGAAGTACTGATCACCAGTTCCTGCTCGAAGAACTTCGGCTTGTACAGCGACCGTGTCGGCGCGTTGATTGTGTGCGCGGCGGACGCCGAGAAACTGACGGATGTGCGCAGCCAGCTGGCGTTCATTGCGCGTAACTTGTGGTCGACGCCGCCGGACCATGGTGCTGCTGTGGTGGCGACGATTCTCGGTGACGCCGGGCTGAAAAAGCAGTGGGCCGAGGAAGTGGAAGCGATGCGGGCGCGGATTGCGCAGCTGCGTTCCGGGCTGGTGGAGGCGTTGGCGCCCCATGGGTTGTCGGAGCGGTTTGCGCACATCGCGGCGCAACGCGGGATGTTTTCCTATACCGGGTTGAGTGCGGAACAGGTGAAACAACTGCGGGACAAGCACAGCGTGTATATGGTCAATTCCGGGCGTGCGAACGTGGCGGGGATTGATGCGACGCGGTTGACGTTGTTGGCAGAAGCGATCGCGGATGTTTCCCACACCTGACTGAAGAAACCGGCTCCAAATGTGGGAGCGGGCTTGCTCGCGAAGGCGGTGGGTCAGTCGAATTATCTGGTGACTGACCCACCGCATTCGCGAGCAAGCCCGCTCCCACATTTAGACCGAGTGAGTCTGTGGGTTTGAGGCTTAGCCCGCGACCATTTCGGCCTTTAGTTGCGCCTCTTTCGCCTGGGCATCCGCCAATCGATACAGCTCGATATGCCCGTCCCAGTGTTCGATCAGCGCTGTGCACGACTCCACCCAATCCCCGCAATTGAGGTAGTCCACCTCGCCCACCTTGCGAATCTCCGCATGGTGGATGTGCCCGCACACCACGCCATGCAGCTCGCGCTTGGTCACTTCGTGGGCGATCGCTTCTTCAAAATCACTGATAAAGCTCACCGCCGTCTTGACCTTGTGCTTGAGGTACGCCGACAACGACCAATAGCCGTAGCCATAGCGCGCCCGCCAGTGGTTCAACCAGCGGTTGAGCGTGAGGGTGAATTCGTAGGCCGAATCGCCGAGGAACGCCAGCCAGCGGTGGTACCGGGTGATCACGTCGAACTGGTCGCCATGGATCACCAGCAAATGCCGACCATCGGCAGTCACGTGCACCGCTTCGTCCACCAACTGGATATTGCCAAGGATCAGCTTCGAATAACGCCGCAGGAATTCATCGTGGTTGCCGGTGACGTAGATCACCTCGGTGCCGCGCTTGCTCATGGTCAGCAGGCGGCGGATCACGTTGGTATGGGCCTGGGGCCAATACATGCCGCTGCGCAGCTTCCAGCCGTCGATGATGTCGCCCACCAGGTAGACCTTGTCGGCGTGGTAGCCCTTGAGGAAATGCGAGAGGTGTTCGGCCTGGCAATCCCGAGTGCCCAAATGCACGTCGGAAATCCACAGGGTACGCACGCGTTGCTTGCGGCTGGGTTTGGCGAGTTCGGCGCTGGTCATGGGCATGCCTCACGGTGTTTTCGCGAGCTTGCGCCCATGGGATTAATAGCCCATGACGGTGTTGCGTCAGTCTGATGACAGCGCCCACAGGCGGCGAAGCGATGTAAACTGCGGGCCTGCCCAGGAGACTGCGATGAGACCCAACCTCACGCTACGCCACTACCCCGATGCGCCTATCGCCCATAGCCACGACCATGCACAGCTGGTGTTTGGCCTGTCCGGGCACCTGGACTTCGAGGTGGATGGCCGGGGCGGCCAGGTGCAGCACAGCAGTGTGATGGTGCTGCCCTACTCCGCCCATCACGCGTGCCGCAGTCGCGATGGCAGCCGCTGCCTGGTGCTGGACGTGCCCGATGAGCACTGGCTGGCGCAGTCCCTGGGCGAGCATGCCGACGCCAGCCGCCGCTTGCTCGACCGGTGCGCACACCTGACCCTCGACAATCGCCAAAGCCAACTGGTGCAATGGCTGGCGAGCAGCCCGGTGGACGATCCGCTGATCGCCCAGCAAGGCGCCGTATTGCTGCTGGCCAGCCTCAACCTTGCGCAGCCGCCGGTGGGCAAGCGCCTGCCCTATGCCGCGTTCGATGCGCATATCCAGCGGCACGCCGCGCACCCACTGCAAGTGGCGGACCTGGCGAAGCTCGCCGACCTGTCCGTCGCCCGCCTGCATGCACGGTTTATCGCGGAAAGCGGGCAGACGCCGATGGACTACATCCGCACCCGGCGCTTGCAGATGGCCCGCGGCCTGTTGCGCGACAGCCAGCTGCCGATCGGCGAGATTGCCGCGCGGGTGGGCTATGGTTCGCAAAGTGCATTTGCTGCGGCGATGTTGCGCGAGTTTGGCCTCTCGCCCCGAGCCTTCAGACGAGCACCGCCCGGTGTGGGAGCTGGCTTGCCTGCGATAGCATCACCGCGCGCTATCTGAACGACCGAGTTGTCTGCATCGCAGGCAAGCCAGCTCCCACAGGGATCTTCACCAAGCAAGAGCCCTGCGACAAAAGCCGCGAGCCCAACGACAGACGCGAATGCCTGCAACCCTCTAGACTGCGATCCTGTAAACCCGTCGTTTAAGGATCGCAATGACTCCCCGCACAGCCCTCGGCGCCCTGCATATCGGCGCATTGATGTTTGGCCTCACTGGTGTGTTCGGCAAACTGGCGGCCGCTTCGCCGGCGATTATCGTGTTCGGCCGCGCCGCGTTCGCGGTCATTGCCCTGGCGATCTTTGCGCGCTTTGCCAGCAACACGCCCTGGCAGAAGCTGCAAGCCCGCGACTGGCGCCGCCTGCTGGTCAGCGGCCTGCTGCTGGCCGGGCATTGGGTGAGTTTCTTTATTGCGGTAAAGGTCGCCGGTGTGGCCATCGCCACCCTGGGCTTCGCCACCTTCCCGGCGTTCACGGTGATTCTCGAAGGCTTGATTTTCCGCGAGCGGATTCGCGCCAACGAGATCCTGCTGGTGGTGCTGGTGAGCATCGGGCTGGTGCTGGTCACGCCGGATTTCAATCTCGCCAGCCAGGCCACCAGCGGCTTGTTGTGGGCGGTCGGCTCCGGGTTGTTGTTCTCGCTGCTGTCGCTGAACAACCGCGCCAGTGGGCGCATCCCGCCGGTGCAGGCCGCCTTGTGCCAGAACGTGGTGGTAGCGCTGTGCCTGTTGCCCGTCGCCGCGCCCGGGCTGGCCGAAGTGCGGCCACTGGACTGGCTGTGGATCGGCCTGCTCGGGGTGTTCTGCACCGGCCTGGCCCATAGCCTGTTTGTCGCCAGCCTCGCGGTGCTCAAGGCGCGCACGGCGGCGGTGGTGTTTGCCATGGAGCCGGTGTACGGCATCACCGCGGCCTGGCTGCTGTTTGCTGAAACGCCGACCCTGCGCATGCTGATGGGCGGCGCGCTGATCATCGTGGCCATCGTGGTGTCCGGGCTGATGGGCGGCGCCAAACCGGCCAAGCAGCCGGCCACCACGGCCGAGGTTCACTGAGTACGGTCGTTATGCCCCAGGTCCCGTTGCGGGTCGATCTGGTCGCGCACTCTTTGCTTGAGCACCTTGGCTTCCGGGAAGCCACCGTCGGCCTTGCGTTCCCAGATCTGCACACCGTCGCAGGTAATCCGAAACGCACCGCCGGTGGCCGGCTCCAGGGCCACTTTGCCGAGGTCATCGGCGAACGTGCTCAGCAATTCCTGGGCCAGCCAGGCGGCGCGCAGCAGCCACTGACACTGGGTGCAATAGGTGATGACAATCTCGGGCTTGGCCGCTGACATGAATTGACTGGCTCCTGCTTGGCGGGTTGAAAGGATCGAGTGGCTATAATACCGGCCTTTATCGTCCTGCCTTGAGATTGATGATGCGCCGCCTGTTGTCCTGCCTGTTGCTGTGCCTGTTCCCTGTCCTCGTCCAAGCCGTCGAAAATCCGCGCCCGAAGATCGGCCTGGTGCTCTCCGGCGGCGCCGCCCGTGGCCTGGCGCACATTGGCGTGCTCAAGGCCCTGGAAGAACAGGGCATCCACATCGATGCGATTGCCGGCACCAGCATGGGTGCAGTGATCGGCGGGCTGTATGCCTCGGGCTACAAGATCGACGAGCTGGAAAAACTCGCGCTGAACATCGACTGGAAGCTCGCCCTGTCTGACGCGCCACCGCGGGAAGACGTGCCATTCCGGCGCAAGCAGGATGACCGGGATTTCCTGGTCAAACAGAAACTCAGCTTCCGCGACGACGGCAGCCTCGGCCTGCCACTGGGGGTGATCCAGGGTCAGAACCTGGCCTTGCTGCTGGAAAGCATGTTCGCCCACACCAGTAACGTGCGGGATTTCGACAAGCTGCCGATCCCCTTCCGCGCCGTGGCCACCGACATCACCAGTGGTGAAAAAGTGGTGTTCCGCAAAGGCCACCTGCCCCAGGTGATCCGCGCCAGCATGTCGATCCCGGCGGTGTTTGCCCCGGTGGAGCTGGATGGCCGGCTGCTGGTGGATGGCGGCATGACCGATAACATCCCGCTGGATGTGGCGCGGGAAATGGGGGTCGACATCGCCATCGTCGTCGACATCGGCACCCCGCTGCGCTCACGCAAGCAACTCAACACCGTGGTGGACGTGCTCAACCAGTCCATCACCCTGATGACCCGGCGCAATTCCGAAGAACAACTCAAGGCCTTGGCGCCCCGCGACGTGCTGATCCAGCCGCCCCTGGCCGCCTACGGGGTGACAGATTTCGGGCGCGCCAAGGACATGATCGACGCAGGCTACCGCGCCACCCGCGCACTCGACGTGCGCCTGGCGCACCTGCGCCCGGCCGAACCGGTGGACCCGTCGCTGGTGGCCGCGCGAACGCCCGGCGAGCGCAACCCGGTGATCACCGCGATCAAGGTGGAGAACGACTCCAAGGTGGGCGACGAGGTGATCCGCTACTACATCCGCCAGAACCTCGGCGAGCCCCTGGACCTGGCCCGCCTGCAAACCGACATGGGCACTCTGTACGGCCTGGATTACTTCGAACAGGTGCAATACCGCGTGGTGAAAAAGGGCAAGGACAACACCCTGGTCATCAGCGCCCGGGGCAAACGCAGCGGCACCGACTACCTGCGCCTGGGCCTGAACCTGTCGGATGACATGCGCGGCGACAGCGCCTTCAACCTCGGCGCCAGCTACCGCATGAACGGCATCAACCGCCTCGGCGCCGAATGGCTGACGCGGGTGCAGATCGGGGACAAGCAGGAGCTGTACAGCGAGTTCTATCAGCCGATGGACACCGGTTCACGCTACTTCGTCGCGCCCTATATCAGTGCCCAGGCACAGAACGTCGAACTGATTGAAGACAATAACCCGATCTCCGAATACCGCCTGGAACGCTACGGCTTCGGCCTGAACGTGGGCCGGCAGATCGGCAACAGCGGCGAGATTCGTTTCGGCGTCGGCGAGGCCTGGGGCAAGGCGGATGTGCGCATTGGCGACCGGAATTCACCGAGCATCAACTTCAGCGAGGGTTTCTATGAGCTGAAGTACTCCTTCGACTCGTTCGACAACGTGTACTTCCCCCATACCGGCGAAGACATTGGCCTGGCCTTCCGGGAGTTCGAACCGGGGCTGGGTTCGGACCAGCGCTATCGCCAGTGGGAGTTCAAGCTGGACAAAGCCATGAGCAGCGGGCCGGACACACTGATCCTCGGCGGGCGGTATGGGCGCACCCTGGATAAGTCGGACGTGGTGATTTCCAGCTTCCTGCTGGGGGGCGCGCGGCAGCTGTCGGGCTTCCGGGAGGATGCGATTGCCGGGCAGAACATCAGCCTGATGCGCGCGGTCTACTATCGCCGGCTGACGCCGCGGTCTTATTTGCCGCTGGATTTCCCGTTGTACCTGGGCGCATCACTGGAGCGAGGGCGGGCTTGGAACAACGACAATGAATACGACAGCGGGTACATCAACGCCGCCAGTATTTTCCTGGGGTTTGATACGCCGCTGGGGCCGTTGAATTTCAGTTATGGGTTTAACGATGACAGTCAGCAGGCGGTGTACCTGAACCTGGGGCAAACCTTCTAACTACGCCGCAAAACCCATGTGGGAGCGGGCTTGCTCGCGAAGGCGGTGTGTCAGTCAGCACATGTATTCACTGACACTCCGCCTTCGCGAGCAAGCCCGCTCCCACATTTTTGATCTTCTGTGTACTTGGGATCAGGACTTCTCGAGATTTCCGAGGATGTGTTCATGCACCCGCATGCACACCCGCAGATCCTCTTCATCGACACCCACAAACAGCTCATGGCGCAAGGCCGTGGCGATGGTCTCGATCTGCTCGATCAGCGGCTTCGCGGTGTCGCACAGCACAATGCGCTTGGCGCGGCGGTCTTCCACCACGGCCTGGCGTTGCACCAGGCCCTGGCTTTCCAGGCTGTCGAGCAAACGGGCCAAGGTGGGCCCCTCTACCCCGACGCTCTGCGCCAGCTCACGCTGGGTAGGCGGTTCGGTAAAACGGGCCAGGTGCAGCAGCACCAGCCAGCGTGCCTGGGACAGTCCCAAACCTGCCAAGCGGCGATCCAGCTCGGCACGCCATCCTCGGGACATATGCGCCAACTGCATGCCAAAACGGTGTTGATCGGTTAACGGCATAAAAAACTCATGGATTAGACTGAAAATAAAGTGTGGCTAATTATTAGTCAGCTAAGCATGACCCATGCCAGTAGGCAAGACCCGGTATGTACTGATTCGTTACATTGTCGTAATTGGCACATCAAATCTCGAATTCCGACTGCAAAGCGGCCCTTACGCAGTACAAAACGCCCTCGGGAACGCGGCCGGTAAACAGCGGCGCAATCTCGGAAACGGGTGGCAATTCGCCTTCTCCGTCCAGAAATGCATCCTGGATTTCACCGAGCAAATCTTCCGGCAGATCAAGGGCCTGCTCCAACGACAATTGCTGCTTGCCAATGGACTCGGCGAGCAAGGTGTAGACGTTCTTTTCCGAGCACTGCAGCTGCCCGGCAATCTGGATCGGGGTCATGCCGGCACGGGCGAGGCTGATCAACTCGTGGCGGATGTCGGCGACCTCTTTCGGCGCCTCGACCTGGCCGCCGAGCACTTCGAGGAAGGCCTGGCCATAACGCTCCAGCTTGCGCGCACCGACGCCGCTGACCCTGGCCATCTCGCCGAGGGTAGTGGGATGGTCGCGGAGCATTTCCAGCAAGGTGGAGTCCGGGAAGATGACGTAAGGCGGCACGCTGTGTTCCTGCGCCAACTTCTTACGCAGCGCGCGCAGGGCTTCCCACTGTTCGCGCTCTTCGAAACGCACCAGTTGGCTGGCCTGGCTGGTGCTGCTCTTGGCGGTGGTTTGCGGCTTGAGGTCGCGGCGCAGCTCCAGGCTGACTTCGCCCTTGAGCAGCGGCCGGCAACTGTCGTTCAGGCGCAGGCCGCCGTAGCCTTCCAGGTCGATGTCCACCAGGCCACGGGCGACCATCTGCCGGAACAGCGAGCGCCACTCGCCTTCGGCGCGAGCCTTGCCCACACCGTAGACCGAGAGTTTTTCGTGGCCGAAGCTGCGAATCTTTTCATTGTCCTTGCCCAGCAACACGTCCACCAGGTGGCCGACGCCATAGCGCTGACCGGTGCGGTAGATCGCCGACAACGCCTGGCGCGCCGGCTCGGTGGCGTCCCAGGTCTGCACGCCGTCCACGCAGTTGTCGCAGTGGCCGCAGGGCTTGGGCATGTCTTCGTCGAAGTAGGCGAGCAAGGTCTGGCGACGGCAGCGGGTTTCTTCACACAGCGACAGCATCGCGTCGAGCTTGTGCTGTTCCAGGCGCTTGTGGCGCTCGTCGCCTTCGGAGTTCTGCAGCATCTGCTTGAGCATCACCACGTCTTGCAGGCCGTAGACCATCCACGCATCCGCCGGCAGGCCGTCACGGCCGGCACGCCCGGTTTCCTGGTAGTACGCCTCAAGGGATTTGGGCAAATCCATGTGGGCCACGAAGCGCACGTTGGATTTGTCGATGCCCATGCCGAACGCGATGGTGGCGACCATGATCAGGCCTTCCTCGTTGAGGAAGCGCTTCTGGTGGTAGGCCCGCAGTTCGTTGGGCAAACCCGCGTGATACGGCAGTGCCGGGTAGCCTTGTTCACTGAGGAATGCGGCGACCTCATCGACCTTCTTGCGCGACAGGCAATAGACAATGCCGGCGTCGCTGCGCCGATCGGAGAGGAACGCCAGCAACTGCTTGCGCGGCTGTTCCTTGGGCACAATGCGGTAAAAGATATTCGGCCGGTCGAAGCTCGAGAGGAAGCGCTCGGCGTTCTGCAGGTGCAGGCGCTCGACGATTTCTTCGCGGGTCCGTTTGTCGGCGGTGGCGGTCAGGGCGATGCGCGGGACGTTGGGGAACAGTTCCGCCAGTTGGCCCAGTTGCAGGTATTCACGACGGAAATCGTGGCCCCATTGGGACACACAGTGGGCTTCGTCGATGGCGAACAGGGCGATTTCCAGGCTCTGCAGGAACGCCAGCATCCGTGGCTGCACCAGGCGCTCGGGGGCGAGGTAAAGCATCTTCACTTCGCCGCGCTTGATCCGGGCGGCGAGGTCACGCTGCTGTTCGGCGCTGAGGGTGGAGTTCAGCGAAGCGGCCGCCACGCCGAGCTCTTCAAGGGTGGCCACCTGGTCGTCCATCAGGGCGATCAACGGCGACACCACCACCGCAAGCCCTTCCCGCAGGAGTGCCGGTACCTGGAAGCACAGCGACTTGCCGCCGCCGGTAGGCATCAGCACCAGGGCGTCACCGCCGTTGGCCACGCGCTCAATGATCGCACCCTGGCGGCCACGAAAACTGTCGTAGCCGAAGATGTCCTTGAGGACGCGTTGAGCCTGCTCGAGCATGAAAAACTCCAAATATCGCCGAAATCCCTCTGTACAGGCTGGTCGAAAAAGCACGCTTGAGCGGGAAATAATCCGTAAGCGAACTTTTCCCGCGACTGGCGCTTGGCCTGCAGGGGCATCACAAAACGCGGCAGTATACCCGAGCGTTACCCGGCAAAGGGTGCCGTTGGTGAATTGCCGCCGGGCTCAAATACCTCTCAAATCTGTGCTGCGGCTGGCCTGGCAGCTCAAGAAAGCCTAGAATTGCCCATCGTTTATTCCCAAGGTAGTCCGTCAATGTCCTTCGCTGAGCAACTAACCCGCCTGCAAGCCTTCCTCGATGCCGATGAGCTGCACGACGAGGCGCTGGACTACGTGGCCGCCCACGGCTATCTGACCGCGCTGTCGATCTGCTCCGATGTCGTTCCCGACCGTGAATGGATCGACGCGCTGTTCTCCGAAGAGCCTCACTACAGTGATGCCGCCCAGCGCGAAGAAATCGAATCGACCCTGCTGGCCCTCAAGGCTCACATTGGCCGCCAACTGGCTTCCGATGAAGAGTTCGAACTGCCTTGCGACCTGGACCTGGGCGAAGACCCGGACGACTCCGAACTGCGCGGCTGGTGCATCGGTTTCATGGAAGGCGTGTTCCTGCGTGAAGAGGCCTGGTTCGAAACGGCTGAAGAAGAAGTCAGCGAAATGCTGCTGCCGATCATGGTCGGTTCCGGCCTGTTCGACGAGCAACCTGAGTTCTCCGACATCGCCGCCGACGCCAACCTGATGGACGACATGATCGTTCAGATCCCGGAAGCGCTGACCGCCCTGTACCTGCTGTGCAACGCACCTGACGAAAAGCCGGCGATCCTCAAGCCTCGCCACCACTAAGACCGTTGCCCGTGGCGCCCATGGGCAACCGTTCCGCGATCCTGCGTTACGTTCTGCTGGCCATCGGCTGGTTGAGCGTGGCGCTCGGGGTAATCGGCATCTTTCTGCCGGTGCTGCCCACTACCCCCTTCCTTCTGCTGGCTGCCGCCTGCTTTGCCCGTAGCTCCCCGCGCTTCTACCACTGGCTGGTGGAACACCCGCGCCTGGGGCCGTGGATTCGTGACTATCTGGATGGCAACGGGATTCCGCTCAAGGGCAAGGTGTATGCCATTGGGTTGATGTGGGTGAGCATCGGGTTTTCCTGCTACCTGGTGCCGCTGATCTGGGCGCGAGGGTTCATGCTGACCAGTGCGGTGTTGGTGACGGTTTATATTTTGCGGCAGAAGACCTTGCCCAAGGCACCGCAGGACTAAATGTGGGAGCGGGCTTGCTCGCGAATACGGTGGATCAGTCAGCACATGTATCGGCTGAAACACCGTATTCGCGAGCAAGCCCGCTCCCACATTTTTAATCCAGTCGCTTCAGAGGGATCAACGCATCGGCGGCAAGCCATACGCCGCCAAATCAAAGTCAGCCAACTTGCGAATAATCTGGTCGGCATGGTGATACTTGCTGTCCGCCATCGCCTCATCCGGCACCGCAATCGCGGTCATGTGCGCAGCCTTCGCCGCTGTCACGCCAAACGGCGAATCCTCAAACACCAGGCAATCCTCTGGTGCCACACCCAAGCGGCGCGCCGCCGTCAGGAAGATATCCGGCGCCGGCTTGGCCGCCCCGACCTCCGGGTCATCCGCCGTGACGATAGTGTCGAACAGCCCAAACCACTCACGGTGCAACGTGGTCTTGTGGCCAAACGAGTTGCGCGACGAACTGGTGCCCACGGCAATCGGAATGTTATGCGCCTTCAAGTGCCGCACCAGCGCCTCAGCACCCGGCATGCCCAAGGCCTTGGGGAAACGCTCGCTCATCAGCGGCTCGCGGATCACCAGGAATTCTGCGGGGGTAATCGGCAGGTCCAGCGCCTTGACCACGTAATCCGCCAGGTCCTGGGCGCCGCGACCAATGATGTGCTGCTTGATCCCCCAGTCATAGGTACGGCCATAGCGTTCGGCGATGATCTGTGTGACTTCGGTGTAGATGCCTTCTGTGTCCAGCAACAACCCGTCCATATCGAAAATGACAGCCTTGATCGGGACAGCGGTACGCGGTGCATTCATCACTACAGATCCGTGGGCAAAAGGACTAAAAGGATTCAGCACAATAACGGCCAGCGTTACCTGCAAGCAACCGTTACGGCCTTGTGCCGAATCCAGTCAGTGCTTCACTCGGGAAAATCCGCCCCCTCAGTTACCTCAGCCCACGCATCAAAATCCGCACTCAGCGCCTTCACCTTGGTCCGCGCAAAGGTCAACGCAGCCTTGCCCAGCAACAGGCGCAATGGCGGTTGCTCAGCCTCCACCGCCTTGACGATGGCAATCGCCGCGCGCACCGGATCACCCGGCTGCTTGCCGCTGTAGTTGCGAACCATATTGGCCCGTGCCACCGCCGTTTCCTTGTAGTCGGCAATCCCGTGAGCCGCCTCGTTGGCCGAACGCCCGGCCCAGTCGGTGCGGAAGGGGCCCGGCTCGACCAGCAACACCTTGATCCCCAACGGCGCGACTTCCTGGGACAGCGCCTCGGAAAGGCCCTCCACCGCAAACTTGGTCGCATTGTAGAAACTCAGCGACGGGAACGCCGCCACACCGCCCACCGAGGAAATGTTCACGATGCTGCCCGAGCGCCGGGCGCGCATGCCGGGCAAGGCCGCGCGGGTCATGGCGCTCAAGCCCCACACGTTGATTTCGAACATGTTGCGCACGTCATCCAGGTCGCTTTCTTCGAAGGAGCCGAAGTAGCCGACACCGGCGTTGTTGACCAGTACATCGATATGGCCGAAACGTTCTTCAGCTGCTTTGACAGCCGCCTCGACCTGGGCCTGGTCGGTAACGTCCAGCGTCAGGACCAGGGCGTTTTCTTCGTGACCGGCAACGATGTCTTGCACCTGCTGCGGATTACGCGCGGTGACCACGGTCGGGTAGCCGAGGCTCAGGGTGTGCAACGCCAGCTGGCGGCCGAAACCGGTGGAGCAGCCAGTGATGAACCAGACGGGTTTTGCGGTGGAAGTCGTCATAAAGGGCCAATCCTCGTGTGTGTAGGAAAAGTATGCGCGCCGCTGTTCTTGCTAAAAAGATGCATAATCTGCAAGGCCCTTTCGGAAATGCCACACAATGGACACGCCCGATTTTCAGCAGTTGCGACTGTTCCTGCAGGTCGCCCGCTCGAAAAGCTTCACCCAGGCGGCCGACGCCAGCAGCCTGTCGGTGTCGACCGTCAGCCATCGCGTGCGCGCCCTCGAGAAACAGTTGGGTGTGCAACTGCTCAACCGCACCACCCGCAGCGTCAGCGTGACCGAGGCCGGCGAGCAGTTGATCCAGAAGATCACGCCGCTGCTGGAAGAACTGCAAACCAGCCTGCACAGCGTAGCAGCGGCGACGGTCGACGCCGCCGGCACCTTGCGCCTGAACATTCCCTCCACCGCCAGCCGAATGGTCCTGCAACCGTTGCTCCAGCGCTTCCTGCGCAAATACCCGGGCATCAACCTGGAAGTGGCGGTGGACAACAGCCTGGTGGACATCGTCGCCCAGGGTTTTGACGCGGGCATCCGCTACGACCATGTGCTGGCCGAAGACATGGTGGTGGTGCCGGTGGCGACGCAGTTGCGATTCGTCATCGTCGCCACGCCGCAGTATTTGCAGGGGCGCAAACTGCCCACTCATCCCCACGACTTGCTCGAGCATGAGTGCGTCAACTACCGCAGTGCGCAGACCGGCTCGCTGCACCGCTGGGACTTTGAAAAAGCCGGCAAGCAGATGCGGGTTACGGTAAAAGGCCGGCTGGCGACCAACGATGTTGAATTGATGGTGCGCGGTGCGCTGGACGGGTTTGGCTTTGCCTACGTGGCGCGCTCCAGCGTCGAGCAGTACCTGCAACGCGGTGAGTTGGTGGAGGTGCTGGACGACTGGATTGCCCACAGCGCGCTGTATTTGTATTACTTCAACCGTACGAACACGCCGAAGAAATTGCGGGTGTTTATCGAGTTCCTGAAGGAAGAATTCGGGACCTGATCCATTCAAAAAGCGAACCCCATCATGCTCTACCGCTTCGCCGCCGACGGCCTGGTGCTGTTTCATTTGTCGTTCATTCTGTTCGTGCTGTTTGGCGGTTTGCTCGCCCTCAAATGGCGACCGGTCATGTGGCTGCATTTGCCTGCCGCCGCGTGGGGCGTTGCCGTTGAAGTGTTCCATCTGCCCTGCCCGCTGACCCGCTGGGAAAATCTGTTTCGTCATTTGGCCGGGCAGGACGGATATGGCGGCGGCTTTATCGAGCATTACATCCTGACCCTGATCTACCCGGCCGGGCTGACGCCGCAGATTCAATTGGGGCTGGGCGCGCTGGTGCTGTTGATCAATATCGCGGTGTATGTACGGCTGATCAGGCGCGCTTAGGCAAGCAGCCGATACCCACCAATGTCGCCTCAACCGCCTCGTCCAAAGGCGTGTGCGGTTCGCTGCCCAATATCTGTACGAGACGGCCGTTATCCATGCGCACCTCGGTTTGCCACAGGTAACGCATTTCCTGCATCTCGCGGAAGGTGGTGACAAAGGGCGCGGCCAGTTTCAGCAGCCACCACGGGAAAGCACGTACAGAAGGCTGCTGGCCGGTCCTGCGTGACACCACCCGCTGAATCGCCTGGCTCATCTGCCGACCATCGGCATCTATGTGCCCCGCCATATGAAAACGGGCGAAGGCATCAAGGCTGTCGCGGCGGGCAATCAACTCGACCATGGTCCTCGCCACATCAGGCAGGTAAGCCCACTGATGCCCCACGCCTGGCGCCCCTGGATAGCTCACGTTGGCCACCGGTTTTGCGGGCTTGACCAGGCCTTGGGAAAACCAGCTGCTGCCGGCCTTGGCGCCGAAAAAATCGCCTGCCCGCACGATCAGCGCTCGTGCGCCCTGCTGGGTCGCCTCAAGCAAACGCTGCTCCAGCTCTACCCGGATCGCGCCCTTGCGGGTAAGTGGATGCTGCGGCGAATCTTCCTCCAACCGTGCAAAGGCATCGGGCCCGAAGTTGTACACCGTGCCCGGCAAGACAATCGTCGCCCCTTCCGCGACTGCCGCGGCGATGCTGTTGCCGATCATCGGCAGCACCAGCTCCGCCCAGCGCTGGTAACCGGGCGGATTCACCGCATGCACGATCACCGAACAACCCCGGGCCGCTGCGACGACTTCCCCACGGTTCAGCGCATCACCTTTTATCCAGGTGAAATCGGCATTCTGCTTGTGAGCCTTATCCACATCCCTCGTCAGGGCGCACACCTGCCAGCCCGCAGCGAACAACTGCCGCGCCACCTCGCCACCAATCCCGCCTGTCGCGCCCATTACCAGAACCTTGTTCATGCTTTTTCCCCTGAGGGTTGTGTGATGGGGCGATTCTGTTCGCCGGCGAGCTATAGAGGAATTGCCGAAGATCATCCAGACGCTATACATTTATGCATGGCATCAAATATTGGTTGGGAGCTTTACCGGTCGTTCCTCGGGGTACTCAAGGAAGGATCGTTGTCGGGGGCCGCACGGCAGCTCGGCATCACGCAGCCCACGGTCGGGCGGCACATCGCTGCGCTGGAAAAATCCCTCAACGTGGTGCTGTTCACCCGCTCCGCCAGCGGCCTGTTGCCCACGGCGGTCGCCCTCACCCTGCGCACCCATGCCGAAACCATGGAAACCACCGCCGCCGCACTCGAGCGCGCCGCGTCGCCCCAAGGCCCCGAAGTGCGCGGCGTGGTACGAGTGTCTGCCAGCGAAGTGATCGGCGTGGAAGTCCTGCCGCCGATCATCACCCGCCTGCGCCAACAGCACCCGCACCTCAGGGTCGAACTGGTGCTGAGCAATCGCCTGCTGGACCTGCTGCAACTGGAGGCCGACATCGCTGTGCGAATGGTCCGACCCAGCCAGGAACAACTTCTGGCGAAAAGGATCGGCGTTATCGAAGTCGGCCTGCATGCGCGCAACGACTACCTGCAACAACATGGCACACCCCAGAGCCTGAATGATCTCTCAGCTCATTCAGTCATCGGCTACGACCAGGAAAGCGCCTTCATCCGCAGCCTGGCCGTCAAAGGCTTCGACCGCAGCGCCTTTTCCCTCAGCAGCGACAGCGACCTCGCACAACTGGCCCTGATCCGCGCTGGCGCCGGCATCGGTGGCTGCCAGGTCAAACTGGCCCGGCAAGACGCCCGCCTGAGCCGGGTCCTGCCCGACGCATTCGCCCTGCAACTGGACACCTGGGTCACCATGCACGAAGACCTGCGCAACAGCCCGCGCTGCCGCGTCACCTTTGACGCCCTGGTGGCCGGTTTGCAGCATTACGTACAGGATTGAGACAGCTTCGCTGGTGAAGAATCAGAGTCCCTCAAACCCTTCATAGACGCCCCCATGTCCGAAGCCTTCGAAGTCCCCAGCCCCCACGAAAAACACGTCGAACACGCCACCGAACATGCCCACCGCAGCGGGGACAATTTCGCCAGCCGCATCGCCGTGATGACCGCCATCATGGCCACCGTCGGCGCCATGCTCAGCTACCAGGCCGGCTCCACCGAAAGCGAAGCGGCGATGGACAAAAACAACGCCGCCATCTTCAAGACCGAAGCCGCCAACCAGTGGAACTACTACCAGGCCAAATCCAGCCGGCAGAACCTCGCGGAACTGGCGACCCATATTCCGGGCGTTGACGCCAAGCACTACACCGATGAGATCGAGCGTTACAAAACCCAGAAGGAAGACGTGCGCAAACAAGCCGAAAAGCTTGAAGCCACCTCGAAAGAATGGGATGAAAAGTCCGAACAGGCACTGCACCAACATCACCGCTGGGCACAGGCGATGACCGCGATTCAGATCGCGATTTCGCTGGCGGCGATTACCTTGCTGACAAGGAAGGAATGGTTGAAGCGCATGGCCTACACCGCTGGCAGTGTGAGCGTGGTGCTCGGCGGGATGGCATGGTTGCATATTTGAGAGCTGGATTTTCATCGCCCTTCGGAAGCAGAAATACGGCGTCACGTATCGTCGTATTTCGCTGATAGCTATCACCAAACCAAACCGACTATAAAACTCGCCATCGCTCGCAACGTGCCGGAGGTACGAAATGCTTATTACGACTTCGCAAACAAAACCTTCCGAGACACTGCGGGCCGACAGCTTCTGGATGGAAATCTGGCAAAGTGGAGCTTTGAGCATCCAGGAAGCCGAAAGGCGGGCGCAGGGCTCGCGACGCTTAAAAGAGGCCTACTCGTCGGTACCCTTCTACGCGAAGAAGGCAGCTCGAGACTCTCAATTCTGGAGCAAATTTTACGCGAGCCGTGTGAATTCGTAGAGTAGAAAAGGGCAATCTTGCGGGAATCTTCTACTGACCATCTGATACCCCCTCCTCCTAGACTCACTTATATTCACCAGCCCCCTCGCGTCAGAAAACATCGGCATATTCCGGCATATCCGCTTGGGGTCCTACACCTACTCGCTATATAGTAAAACGCATAACGCCTGACACTATAAAGCCGAGGAAAAGCCGGTGACCGCACAATCATCCAAGGAAGCTGTGGGCGTCGCCTACAGCATCGAGTCAATGCGCTACGCACAGGCCATGACCTGGCGCGCCATCGAAGCGCTGTCCAGGCTCATCCGCCCCGGCATGCTCGAATCCGAAGCCCGCGAACTCGGCAAAAAGGTCCTCGCCGACCTCGACATGCAGCGCATCTGGCACCCCCTGCTGGTGCGCTTTGGCGCCAACACCCTCAAGACCTTCAAGGAACGCTCCGACGGCGACCCGGTGCTGGGGGAAAACGACATCTACTTCATCGACATGGGCGCCGTGTGGCAAGGCCATGAAGGTGATGCGGGGGCGACCTTCAGCACCGGTAACGACCCCGAGCTGAAGGCGTGTGCGAGCGCGGCAAAAGAGTTGTTTGATCGGGTTGAGCGGCGCTGGAGGAACGATAAAGTCGTCGGCCTGGAGCTGTATCGTTTTGCCGAAGAGCAAGCGAAGGCAATGGGTTGGGTGCTGAACCTGGACATCAAAGGGCACCGTGTCAGCGATTTCCCCCATGCGATTTACCGTGGCGGTGATCTTGGGGATTTTGACCAGTATCCGAATGAAGGGCTGTGGATCCTGGAGATACAAATTGCGCACCCGAGCGGAGCTTATGGTGCGTTTTACGAAGATTTGCTGGCTTAACTTTTCAAGGAATAAAGATGGAACGCTCGACCGAATTTCCCGTGCTGTTGTTTTCCTACGGCACGTTGCAGGACAAGGCTGTGCAGTTGGCCAACTTTGGGCGGGAGTTGGTGGGTCAGCAGGATGCGATGCTGGGGTATTCGACAAGCTGGGTGGAGATTACCGATCCTGAGGTGTTGGCGGCCAGTGGCAAGACCCATCATCCGATTGTTTCGCCGAGCGGGCGGAATGAGGACAGTGTTGAAGGGATGGTGTTTCAGATTACCGAGCAGGAACTGGCGGCGGCGGATGCGTATGAAGTGTCGGACTATAAGCGGGTTTCGGTGGGGTTGGCTTCGGGGTTGACGGCTTGGGTGTATGTGCAGGCTTGAGAGCGTGCAGTGGGTCAATCGGAGTGATTTCCTACAGATCAATCGGAAGGCGCGACCTGCCGGGTTTGTGACGTGGGGCATATAGTTCGCCGGTCGCTCTCATAGCGACCGGGTTTGGCGACTCGACTATAAGACGGCAGAAGCCTCCCGGCTAATTTGCGGGATGCTCCTGCGCGCAATAAGCTACCCAATGGTAGCTGTGCGCGGGAGACCTTCGGGTCTGCCGGCATTGTCCGTCTTTTTCCGGTTCGCCAACCCGCGTACAGCTGCCACCTTTTGTTTGGCGACAAATGTGTGGCTACTCTCCTCCTTAAGAGAACGGACATCACATATGAATCAATACATGCCCCTCACCAGCAACGATTGCGAGACACCTGCCCTTTTTGTAGATACCACCGCGCCGCTGGACGTACTGCTTGACGCTGCCGGTTATCGAATTCGCGCTGTTACTCAAGTTCTTGAAAATCTGGCGCTGCGTGCAGAAATCAGCAGCGATACGGTTGTGCTCAGTGACTTTTCGCTGCTGTGTTCGATTCCGTTGCGCGATGGTTGTGATTTGCTGGATGTGATAGGTCGGCGCATGGCTATGCGGTGTTCCTAAACCCATTGGCTTGATCCCGCACAAACGAAAAAGGGGCGACCTCTCAGTCATCCCTTTTTTGCGAACATTACCAACCTAAACGCAACGCGTGCCACGAACCTTATGCTCGTACTCCCAGCCCTTACACGCCAACCCTACATGCTTGGGAATCAGAGCGGCCCCGCTGCTGTAGGAAGTAATAGTCCTACGAGTGAAGCCCAGCTCTACAGCCGCGACGGAAAGCGACAGGTTGTTGCTGAGCATCCATTTTCTGAAGTCCTGCGTCAGCATGACCTCGCCGGACTGTTCCAGCGCCAAACGATGCAAGGTGCCGGAGGACAACTCAAGGTCATTGCCCCAAGTCACGTCAAGGCCCCACTCACCGACTTCAACCCGACCAAATAGAGCCAAGTCCTGAAGGGGTTTTAGAATCGGGAAGGTATTTATGTGATCAGTGAGATCAACGGTATGCCGCTTGCCGTTATTCCACTCAATTTCGATGGCATGCTTGCCGGCAACTGGTTGCACAGCAGAGATGCGAAGCTTGCTGGTCATAAGTCAGTTCCTCCGGTTTTGTTCATTCCATACCCGTCTAGACAAGGAGCTGAAGCTAGAGAAAATTTTTTCCTAGCACAACCAAATATTCAAACCCCAGAAACCACAAAACCCCTGGCTTCTCTCGAAACCAGGGGTTTTGTTTACATCGAATTTGGCGGTGAAGGAGAGATTCGAAACTACCCGCAACGTCACTTTCATTATGCAAGTACGCGGTTTACGAGGGCTGCAGCGATGCTACATCTCCAAAAAATTGGCTTTGTCAGTCCGATGGTAGTCCCATGACTTTTGCACCAAGTTAGTCCGATAGGGTTGGAATGGGGTAAAAAACGACATCCCGGTCGTTTTATGTTGAGCCATGGGAAAAAGGTAATATTGGTAATACGCTGAAGAGATCAGAATAAAAACCTTTAAATTCAATTGGTTGAAGGATATTTAGAGAGGTAATAATTTGATAATTTAAAGGTTAGGTCATTACCTTTTCAGCGAGTAATTTCTGACAAGCTCAATCCCCAGCAAAAACGGGCACTTTGACCAATATTACCTTTGCCATTACCAAATATTACCCCTCAAGGTAATGCGTAAAACCCAAGGACTACGTGGGCTGCAGCGGCTTTAGTGCCTTACCTAACCAAAATTACCTTTTTCCCAGCCTTGGTTCCAAAATAGCCATCTGTGAGGCGAATCCTGCAGCTTGAGGCTAGCCTGAGAGTTCACTATAGGAACCTTCACATGACGCATGATTATTCGCTCTCAGATGTGCTTGAAAGGATGTATGAGAATCAGTTGGCACTTGAAGCAGCTGTGATGGAGATTACCCTGCGCCTGGAACAACAAGCTCAGCAGAAGTAGCTGAAAACGTGCGTGGAGCCTTAGAGGCAATCGGTGAGATCACGGGGCATATCAAGCAAGGCTTGGCACGCCTGAAAAGGTCAGGAGCCAGCTAAGGAGGCGGGACAAATTGTGAAATGCTTCAATCTCAACAAGGCCCACACGTTTCGTGGCTTATGGCAGCTTTCAGCCTCTTCGAAGTCAGCTATAGACGGCGAGAAAAAAGATCTATCTCGTTTCGGAAAATGCCCGTATTCCTACGTTTTCTTCCCTTTCAACCAATGAGCCCGGGGCCTCCTACCCTGCCCCGTCATGATCGCCTGCTACGTCGCTATGCGACCGCCATGCACTTCTCTTCAAATCTTTGCAATTCGTGAAACTGCCGGTCGCCCGTAGAGCGTCCCGGCCCGCCTGGGCTGCAGGTTCGTTTGCACTACATCTGGGTTTGCACAGAAAAAAGGGCGCAAACCCCGTCGGCGGGAGGGGGATAAGTGCTTTTTGAACATAATTTTTTTCGTGCATAAGCCCCATGTCCACCGATAGCAGCAATCACGTTGGCGCTAGTGGATTGAAAACACAGTACCTTTCGACGAGGAGTGTATTTGACGTGGATTTTTTCGTATGACATTTCGCACAATTCACACGTCGGAGCCATTCCACCTAACCTCTATTGCCGAGAGACGATAAGTCTGTTGAATGGATACCTTATGAATGTCACAATGACATCACCGCCGTTAAAAACATGGACTCGTTATGAAAATAGGCAGCTTTAAGGTAAAAAATTATAAGGCGTTTGAAAGTTTCTCACTGAACTTTAAGCCTCTTACAATCCTCCTTGGATCTAACAGCAGTGGCAAAAGTGCGATATTAAATTCTCTACTAATGCTGTCGCAATCCGCTGAAAGCAAAACCAACCAATCATCCGACACTACATTTGACGGACCGCTCAGGCTAAACGGAAGTAAGGTTGGACTGGGAGAAACTCTAAATATTTTCCCCTCTAGGGACACATCAAAAGAAATAACTTTTTCGTTTTCATTCGGTTCGAGATTACCTTTGCTGGAAACAGTAAAAAGAGCAAGAGAGTCCAGCCTTGAAATCTTAATATATGTCCATCAGCACTGCATTCAAAAACTGAAAGAGTCCGCACCTGACTCTTCAAAACTCAGAAAACTAATTTCTGCTTCGACAGAGTTTAAACCTTCTCGCGTTCGTCGACTAGAACATAATCAAATAGAAAGATTTTCAATTATATTCTGTGAGGCAATATCTTTATTCAGAAAGCTTCCTAATGAGATGCAAGAGCAGTTTTTTGAAGAGGGTATAGACAAAATAATTAGAGAAGGATCACTGGCAAGGATCAAATCCAGTGTCGAATTATTATCTACTCGACGCTCGATAAACTTTATTCCCCGACAGTGCAGTTACTCTTTAAAGTACGACGTAAAAACTGACAACTTATTCATATCAGAATTTGTAATGTCTGGCCGCAATGATATTGAAATACTGAAAGTCGAAAATCGGCCAGAGCGTAAGAAACTGTCGTCCACAGTATTCAGCCAAGAATGCCTAAATCGCTCACGATCGGAAATATTTAAACTCTTATCTTTCGATGGACTTAATGTTGTAAAAAACCTTAGAACAAATTCCGACTACTTTGCACTTATGTTCTCGCAAGGCGGCTCAGACCCATTCGCGAACATTATTGCTCATCATATTAATTATGCTACACAACATCTAATTGAAAACATCTCCAACCTGCAGATAAACCATGTAAGTCCTTTGAGAGCATTTCCACAGCGGTATTACCTGCTTGATAAATCAGTGCACCACCAGCAACTCAACTCGTCCGACGGTACGGAACTAGCAGAAGTACTAAAAAACCGGCCGGACATATTGAAAGATATAAATGTTTTATTCGCCCCCTTTAACATCGGCGTAGACGTTGAGAAAGTTAACAACATCATCCACAAGATTGTGGTTACTCAAGACAAAGTAAAATTAGAACTCACAGATGTTGGATTCGGGATTTCTCAAGTTCTTCCAATTCTCGTACAGGCATATTTATCGCCCAAGGACTCTTTAACAATAATCGAACAACCAGAAATACACCTTCACCCAAACATGCAAGCCTGGCTCGCTGATGCGCTAATAAAAATAGCACTTGAAAAAAAGAAAAAGTTCTTAATTGAAACGCACAGTGATGCATTAATTAGACGGTTAAGGCTTAGGATCGTTGACGATTCGTCATTGCTGACCGAGAGGGATGTAAACATATACTACCTTCACAGGGAAGGTGGAAATACACAAAGCAAGCTTGAGGAAATAGAGATAAGTCCAAACGGTGATTTGAATTGGCCAAAAGGTTTCATGGACGTCGAAATCAAAGACACAATCCAAATACAGCTGATGAAAACCAACAAATTGTCCAAGAAAAAATCTGAGGTGCAACATGGCTAATGCGCATGTTATATGCCCGATTTTTTTCGGACGGTACATCTCGAACCCAAGCACAAGCAATATATTATTCTCGAAAATACTTTCTTCCGATGATCAAATCATAATGGATCGTGAGGAACGCTTAATATACGGATATCTTGACTCAGTCAAAGATGACACAAGTGCTTTTGAAAAATACAAAGCATGGATAGCGCTATTAGATGTATCAGCGACAGGAAAAAAATTAATATCTTCCTCTCTTGACGCATCCAACACCCAAGAGACTGTAATCAACACAATATCCGAAGCAATTACTACACATGATAAGTCTATAATTATTGACGACGCTAACTGTTATGCCGCTTTTATTGGCGAAATTAACCGCCAGCGAATCAACATGTTTCATCTCCATGACCTTACTAACGGTTTAGCAAAGAAAAAATTTACTAGATTAGCCGGTTACTCAGACTTTGAGGATGACTTATTTTGGGCGTTGCATCGTACAGCCAGAATGAGTAGAAAATCATGCTCCGAAGACGAAGTAAATGATCTACTGAGAGATATGCTTGCGAGCATGGGACGATCTAACGGTTATGAAGTTAGAGATCAAGCAAGAGAAGGCACCTCACAAGCAAAAAAAGGAGCAGGTGAACTCGATCTTTTAATTGAGAATTGCGGCTTCCTCTATACGATAATTGAGTCAATGAGAGTAAACAGCATAGATACAAGCTACATCAAGTCCCACTATTCAAAACTTCTACAAAATTACAACCCGCTTGGTGTGTATCGAACATACCTCATCTCTTACTATAACGGTTCTAATTTTGAGGGATGGTGGAGCAAATATCAAAAACATATCGAAGACACCGCCCCCTTCGACTTTACAGATGATACAAATAGTCATACAGAGGATATATTATATGCAACACCTAAGTACAACAACCTCCGCCACCTACATCATGTATTTCGTAGCGGCGGACAAATTTACGTGTGCGCACATTTCGGCATGAATTTAGGCGACAGTGGTCTTCCCTAACTCTCTAATTCGCGCGAGTGACCCGCTCCTTATGGCGAACGGAGCGGGTCAAATAATTAAAAATTAAACTCAAGTCAAAATTAAATACTCTAGTACTTAGTAACAGATAATCAATCCATGCTTAAACCAACGCACACTTAGCGAAGTCTTTCACAAGAAATCAGCCCATCTAATCAATATCCAGCCAAACTTAAGAATCTGAAATTTATTTGATCGCCCCATAAAAGTCACTCGAAAAATATTCCACTGACTAAAATCCTCCACCTACTAACAGACTACACGGGCATTGCTTCAATTGATTGGATTGCCGAGCAAATGGGACACACCAACGGCAACATGATCCGTCAACACTATGGCACGTGGATCAGTGAGGATGGGCCGGACGTAGTGGGAATGCTACAACTAGCACTAAAACTTTAACCAGCTATGATGGGGTTGGCGTATCAGCCCAACGGAAGTTAGTTTACACATTAACGAAAAAGGTCCCACACCTAGCGCAGGTGCGGGACCTTTTTTAATAGATGACGTTTTATCTATCATCGCCGGCTGCAATGGATCCAGTCGCAGCCCTTTGTAAACCTACTTTCGGCTGACAACAAAATGCACGACCTTTCTAGAAAGCGCGAGATAAGTTGCCTCCTACCTCGCGCAACCAATATTAAATCCAAACAGGCAAATCATACCTTTCGATAGTTATCTAGTTATTTTCGAAGATGCAAACTGTTTCAGCGAATCGAACATCTTTTGTTCATATACACCAGGGGAGAAAGGCACCGAGTTGGACTCATATACTTCACCACGGACATCAGATACAAAAATTCTTGCTGGAGATGCATTTCCCAGAAATGCTTTAAACCGATCTCTGTCTGCGGCAGTCATTGACTGAATCTCATCCGACTCAAATTTAATTACTTTGTAAGACTGAGATTGCAAAGTTGCTGCTTCGGGCGAGCTATCGTAATCACTCATTCTCATCGGAAAATCGAGATAATTACCCTCTCCTAGATTCGCTCGAAAAAGAGCCTGTGGTTTCAACGAAGTCGCTCCGCTCCCTTGATTCCCTATTGCGCACGTGATTACCAACTTTGTTCGACTCGGCATGACATTTAATTTGAAATCTTGCCACTGCTTGTTTGCTTCCTTATATTTAGAGCTTATGTTATCTCTATTCTTTCTCTTGCCTTCAAGCTTTTGATTTACAGAAGTCAGCAGTAATTCAATTTGTTTTTCGATGCTTGGATTCTCATCAGGAACTTTCGGCGGCCGGGCGAACTGCGAGTAGAAAAGTAAACCCGTCGTTCGCGACGTGCCCAAATCATCATCTAATTCAGTCAAAGTATCTAATGTATGCTTTTGGTCAGATCCCGACATCCCTGACCCGAGCTTTTTTTCCCATTTACCAATATCCTCTGTCATTGTAGCTATACTATTTTTATAGGTAAGTAGAATACGATCCATTTCTTCCGGAGAGTAATCACGATCTCTAGACATAGAAAAATACCGTTCTTCACCCGTAACTATAGACTTTAAAGAAGATAACTCAGCAAATTTTGTTAAATCTACTGGCTGCGAACTTATCGCTTTAACGGACGTAACCTCTAGAATTATTTCTGGAGCTTTCAAATCATGAAACTGGCTAACAAATACAACAAAAACCACAACAACACTTGCAAAAAACTGCCAAGTCTTTATCAGAAAATTTTTCACGTACAAAAAGATTGGGTAGGCCACATCTAACGTCCTTTTAAAATAATTTTCGCCACGATATCACAGTGACATCACATGAGATGACACCTGCAGCCGCTCTTTACCCCACCTTTTCATCTACCAGCGGTAGGCTATTGCATGCTGGCGTGACGGTCTGCTTTTGACGGAAGGCATGTACGCGCCGCCCCAGTCGCCGCCGGTCATATGAAATGGCCATCCTGCACGCTCAGTCACTGGTCCTGGTTTCCGCACCAGAATAGAGCACCAGTCCCATATTGGTCCCATATAGCCATTTTTCAGACACCAAAAACCACAAACCCCTGACTTTCTCTAGGAAAATCAGGGGTTTGCGTTTTCAGAGTTTGGCGGTGAAGGAGAGATTCGAACTCTCGATACAATTTCTTGTATACACACTTTCCAGGCGTGCTCCTTAAGCCACTCGGACACTTCACCGTATCTCGTCAAACTGATTCAGTCTGTCGAGGCGCGCTAATGTAGTCGAAAGCTTTTCCGATGGCAAAGGTTTTTTTCAGAATTTTCATGCGCTTAGGCGGTTATGCCGTTCCAGCCCTCTGCGGCGCCATGCACACCACGGCGATTCTGCCATTCTCGGGCACTCTCGGCGCTTGTCTATAGTAGCTGCTGCGCCTTGCCGAAGGCCGCCTGCGGGTGGGCATGGGGGAAAAGTCTGACTGGGTAGTCAGTCATGGCGCTTTACCAGGGCGGGCGCGGTGGGTAACGTCTGCCGTCTGTCCTTCTATTACAAGCATTACAAGGAATCGCGTCATGAGTGAGTTGATTGCCTACCACCTCGAAGACGGTATCGCGACCCTGACCCTGAGCAACGGCAAGGTGAATGCCATTTCGCCGGCAGTGGTCAGTGCGTTTAATCAAGCGCTGGATCAGGCCGAGAAGGATCGGGCGGTGGTGATCATCACGGGCACGCCGGGGATTTTGTCCGGTGGCTATGATTTGAAGGTGATGACCGCCGGCCCTAAAGAAGCGGTGAGCCTGGTGACGTCGGGCTCCACCCTCGCCCGCCGCCTGTTGTCGCACCCGTTCCCGGTGATCGTGGCGTGCCCCGGGCACGCGGTGGCCAAGGGGGCATTCCTGTTGCTGTCGGCGGATTACCGGATCGGTGTGGACGGGCCTTTCAGCATTGGTCTGAATGAAGTGATGATCGGCATGACCATGCACCACGCCGGGATCGAGCTGGCGCGGGATCGTCTGCGTAAGTCGGCCTTCCACCGTTCGGTGATCAATGCCGAGATGTTTAACCCGCAGGGCGCGTTGAGCGCCGGGTTCCTGGATAAGGTGGTCGCGCCGGAAGAGTTGCAGGCCGCGGCGCTGGAAGCCGCTCGCCAACTGAAGAAGATCAATATGAACGCCCACAAGCACACCAAGCTGAAGGTGCGTAAGGCGCTGCTGGAAGCCCTGGATGATGCGATCATTCAGGACCAAGGCCACTTGGGTTAATAAAACCTACGCCTGCTGAATCGAAGCCCGACCTTGAGTCGGGCTTTTTCTTACAAAGAATTCCGGTTTGCCTACAACCGCTTTAGACAGTGTCTGTCACGGCACGTTGAAACATGCGCTTAAACATCGCCTATCTTCCGACTCTATAGGGGCAATTGCCGAATACAGTGCACATCCGTACACTGCGCCACCTTTTGTCCCGATGGGCTGTGTCGATGCTTTTTTTGTTACGCATGTTGTTGATGGGCCTGCATTTTATGATTGCGGGCGTACTGGGCGTGCTGCTGGGGATCTGTCGGCCGTTCAATCCGGACAACAGCCGTTACTGCGCGCGCCTGTATGCTGTGCCGGCGATGTGGCTATTGCGCCTGCGAGTGAAGGCCGATGTCGACTCGCTGCGTAACAAGCCTAACAGTTGCGTGATCATCGCCAACCATCAATCCAACTACGACCTGTTTGTGTTCGGCACCGTGGTGCCGTACCGCACGGTGTGTATCGGCAAGAAGAGCCTGAAGTGGGTGCCGTTGTTCGGACAGTTGTTCTGGCTGGCGGGCAATGTGTTGATCGACCGGGGCAATGCGCACAAGGCGCGGCGTTCGATGCTGACCACCACCCACACCTTGGCGCATGCCGACACCTCGATCTGGGTGTTCCCGGAAGGCACGCGCAACTTCGGTGAAACCCTGCTGCCGTTCAAGAAAGGCGCGTTCCAGATGGCGATCGCCGCAGGCGTGCCGATTGTGCAGGTGTGTGTCAGCACCTATGTGAAGCAGATGAAGCTCAATCGCTGGAACAGTGGCGATATTCTGATTCGCTCGTTGCCGCCGATTCCTACGAAGGGGCTGACGATGGATGACATGCCGCTGTTAATGCAGACCTGTCGCGAGCAAATGCGCGACTGCATCGAGGCGATGGACCGCGAGCTGCAAACCACGCCTGCAATCACGGCTGAACCCCGCCGAATTTGCTGACTCTGATTGGGCAGGGCAGCTAAGCTGCCTGACAGTTGTCATCTGCCATTCAAGAAGAAGCGATCAGCACTATGGGTAGAGTTGTTGCGGCCGCCGTCTATAGCGCCGGAAAGAAAGTCACTGATATCACCCTCGACGAAGGCGCCGCGTGGGCCGCCAAGCCTGACCACTTTGTGTGGATCGGGCTGGAGGAGCCCAGCGCGCTGGAACTGGCCAACCTGCAGCGCCAGTTCAACCTGCACGAACTGGCCATCGAAGACGCCCTGGAAAAACACAGCCGGCCCAAGCTTGAAACCTTCGGCGACGCGCTGTTTATCGTGACCTACTCACCGGTGCGCGATAACGGCAAGCTGGAGTTTATCGAAACCCATATCTTTGCCGGCAACGGCTACATCATCACCGCCCGCAACGGCCACTCGGCATCCTACGGCTATGTACGCCAGCGCTGTGAGGCGCGACCGCTGTTGCTGGAGCATGGGGAAGATTTCGTACTCTATGCGCTGCTGGATTTTGTTACCGAGAACTACCAGCCGGTGAGCGAGGCGATTCATGCCGAGGTCGATGAACTGGAGCGCAACGTGTTGTGCAACTCCCTGAGTGAAGCGGATATCCAGAAGCTCCACGGCCTGCGCCGCGATGTGCTGCGACTGAAGCGCTATGTAGCACCGATGGTGGAGATCAGTCAGGAATTGCAGAAACTGAGCTTCCCGTTTATCGACAAGAACATGCGTCCGTACTTTCGCGATGTGCAGATTCACGTCACCCGGCAGATGGAAGACCTGACCACCTTGCGGGATATCGCCAGCCAGACCATCGAGATTGGGGTGTTGCTGGAAGCCTCGCGCCAAAGCGTGGTGCAACGCAAGTTTGCCGCGTGGGCAGCGATTCTGGCGTTCCCGACGGCGGTGGCCGGGATTTACGGGATGAACTTCCAGAACATGCCGGAGCTGCAATGGCACTATGGGTATTTCGCGGTGCTGGGGTTTATTGCGGTGGGGTGTACAAGTTTGTGGGCCAGCTTCAAGCGTTCAGGCTGGCTGTAACAAACCCAGCTCAATTTGCTGAAGATCAAAAGTGTGGGAGCTGGCTTGCCTGCGATGCAGGCACCTCGGTTTGTCAGTTACACCAAGGTGATGCTATCGCAGGCAAGCCAGCTCCTACATTAATCTGCTTTGCCTTGAAGACCGTGCTTCTTGCCCTGGACGGTTTCAGGCCGCTCCTGCTTTCGGTTTGTGCGCCACAAACCGCATCATCCATTCCGCCACGGTAACGCCGTGATGGTCTCGCTCCAGGCTGGCCACACCGTTGGTGTAGACCTTCTCCCCCAGCGTTGTCTGAAGAATCTCCAGCAACTCGCGGGAATAGTCGTGGATAAATTCCGGGTGGCCCTGGAAGCACAGCACCTGGTCTTCAATGTGGTACGCCGCAAACGGGCAAAACTCGCTGGAGGCGATCACTGTGGCGTTTTCCGGCAAGGTGGTGACCTGGTCCTGGTGGCTGATCAACAGCGTCAGTTCTTCCACCACCGGGCTCATCCACGGTGCCTTGGCGTTCAGTTTGTAGTCATGGATGCCCATGCCCCAGCCCTTGGTCGCCCGCTCGGTCTTGCCACCCAACAGCAGCGCCAGCAACTGGTGGCCGAAGCAGATGCCGATCAGCTTGTCGCCGCGGGCATGGCGGTCCAGCAGGTAGGTCTTGAGGGTCTGGATCCACGGATCGGTGCCAAAGGAGTCGGCCTTGCTGCCCGTCACCAGGTACGCGTCGAACACTTCTTCATCCGCCGGGTATTCACCCTGCACCACGTTATAGATGACGAACTCGGCGGCAATCGGCTGTTTGGAGAACAGGCGCTTGAACATCTGCCCGTACCCTTGGTACTGATCGATCAGCCCAGGACGCAGGATATCGGTTTCCAGGATGCACACGCGTAACGACATAAAAAATACCTGACACGGCGATGGGAATAATGAACACCCCCAGAGCCTGCCTTGAAATACCCTTCCAAGGCAAGCCCCATCGCCGCTCCCACATTTTGATCACCGAAACGCTTCACCCTGTGCAGCTTTCTCCAACAGCAGCGCCGGCGGCGTGAAGCGCTCACCATATTGCTCGGCCAGGTAGCGGGCGCGGGCGACGAAATCGTTCAGGCCGTACTGGTTGATGAATTGCAGCGCTCCGCCGCTCCAGGCGGCAAAGCCGATACCGAAGATCGAGCCGACGTTGGCATCAGCCGTCGACATCAACACGCCCTCCTCCACACAGCGCACGGTTTCAATGGCTTGGATGAACAGCAAGCGGTCACGTACGTCCTGGGCCGAGATCCGTTGCTCAGGCTTTTCAAAGCGGTTTTTCAACTCAGGCCACAGGTGTTTCTGCCCGCCCGCCGGGTAATCGTAGAAGCCGCCCCCAGCGGCCTTGCCCGGGCGTTTGTATTCGTTGAGCAACAGGTCGACCACGGCAAATGCCGGATGCTGGGGTAACGGCTTGCCCTCGGCCTGTAGGTCCTTGGCCGTCTGTTGACGGATATGGCTCATCAGGCTGAGGGAAACTTCGTCAGAGACCGCCAGCGGCCCCACCGGCATCCCGGCCTTGCGCGCCTCGGTCTCGATCATCGGTGCGGCCACGCCTTCGCCGAGCATGGCGATGCCTTCGTTGGTGAAGGTGCCGAACACCCGCGAGGTGAAGAAGCCGCGACTGTCGTTGACCACAATCGGGGTTTTCTTGATTTGCAGTACGAAGTCGAACCCCCGCGCCAGGGTTTCGTCGCTGGTGCGGGCGCCCTTGATGATTTCCACCAAGGGCATTTTGTCCACCGGGCTGAAGAAGTGCAGGCCGATAAACTTGCCCTGGTCTGGAACGGCGGTGGCTAACCCGCTGATGGGCAAGGTGGAGGTGTTGGAGGCGATCACCGCTTCGGCGCCCACCACGTTTTGCGCGGCCGCCGAGACCTTGGCCTTGAGTTCCCGATCCTCGAAGACGGCTTCGATGATCAGGTCGCAGCCGGCAAGATCAGCATCGGATTCGGTAGGAACAATCCGCGCGAGGATGGTTTCCCGCTGTTCGGCGGTCAATTGCCCACGCCCGACCTTCTTGTCCAGCAACGTGGCCGAGTGGGCCTTGCCCTTCTCTGCCGCCGCCTGGCTGACGTCCTTGAGCACCACCTCAATGCCCGCCGAGGCGCTGACGTAGGCAATGCCCGCGCCCATCATCCCGGCGCCGAGCACGCCGACCTTGCGTGTCACATACGGCGCAAAGCCCTTGGGCCGCGAACTGCCGGCATTGATTTCATTGAGCTGGAACCAGAAGGTGCCAATCATGTTTTTCGCCACTTGCCCGGTGACCAGCTCGGCGAAGTAGCGGGTCTCGATCAAGTGCGCGGTGTCGAAATCCACCTGGGCACCTTCCACGGCGGCGCAGAGGATTTTCTCCGGGGCCGGGAAGCAGCCGTTGGTTTTGGCGCGCAGGATCGATGGCGCAATGGCAAGCATTTGCGCGACTTTCGGGTTGGACGGCGTACCACCCGGGATCTGATAGCCCTTGATGTCCCAGCGCTGTTTCGCCTCGGGGTTGGCCAGAATCCACGCCCGGGACTTGGCCAGCAGCTCGTCACGGTCTGCCGCCAGCTCATCAATCAACCCGGCTTGCAGCGCCTGCTGCGGCGTAATCTTTTTGCCTTCCAGCAAGTAGGGCAAGGCTTTTTCCAGGCCCAGCATCCGCACCATGCGCACCACACCGCCGCCACCCGGCAAAAGCCCGAGGGTGACTTCCGGCAGGCCAATCTGTACCGACTTGTGGTCCAGCGCCACACGGTGCTGGCACGCCAGGCAAATCTCCCAGCCACCGCCCAGCGCTGCGCCGTTGATCGCGGCCACTACCGGTTTGCCGAGGGTTTCCAGGGTGCGCAGTTGCGCCTTCAGCACCAGCACGCTGTCGTAGAAATCCTTGGCGTGGGGCTTGTCGACCTTGATCAGTTCATTAAGGTCGCCGCCGGCAAAGAAGGTCTTCTTCGCCGAGGTGATGATCACGCCCGCAATCGAATCCTTCTCGGCGTCCAGGCGGGCGACGGTGGCCGCCATGGCCTCGCGGTACACCCCGTTCATGGTGTTGGCGCTCTGGCCGGGCATGTCGATGGTCAGCACCACAATCTGGTCCTGGCCCTTTTCGTAACGAATGGCATCGGTCATGACTGATTCCTTAGGCTCAGAGGCGTTCGATGATAGTGGCGATACCCATGCCGCCGCCGACACACAGGGTGGCCAGGCCATAACGCTGCTGGCGCACCTCCAGCTCATCGAGCAAGGTGCCGAGAATCGCGCAGCCCGTGGCGCCCAGCGGGTGGCCCATGGCGATGGAGCCACCGTTGACGTTGACCCGGGCGGCGTCGATGCCCATGTCCTTGATGAACTTGAGCACCACCGACGCAAACGCTTCGTTGACCTCGAACAGGTCGATGTCTTCAACCCGCAAACCCGCCTTGGCCAGTGCCTTGCGGGTTGCCGGTGCCGGGCCGGTCAACATGATGGTGGGGTCGGTACTGGTGACAGCGGTGGCGACGATCCGCGCCCGGGGTTGCAGGCCGAGTTCGCGACCTTTGGCTTCAGAACCGATCAGCATCAGCGCCGCGCCATCGACGATCCCGGAACTGTTGCCCGGTGTGTGCACGTGATTGATGCGTTCGACGTGGCTGTAGACCCGCAACGCCGTGGCGTCGAAGCCCATCTGGCCCATCATTTCGAAGCTGGGCTTGAGTTTGCCCAGGCCTTCGAGGGTGGAATCGGCACGGATGAATTCGTCCTGATCCAGCAGCACAATGCCATTTTGGTCCTGCACGGCGATCAGCGACTTGTTGAAGGAACCGTCTGATCTGGCCCGCGCCGCTTTCTGCTGTGAGTGCAGGGCAAAGGCGTCGACGTCCTGGCGGGTGAAGCCTTCCAGGGTGGCGATCAGGTCGGCACCGATGCCTTGCGGGGTGAAGTGGCTGTGCATATTGGTTTGCGGGTCGAGCACCCAGGCGCCGCCGTCACTGCCCATGGGCACTCGGGACATGGACTCGACGCCGCCCACCACCACGAGGTCTTCAAAGCCGGAGCGCACTTTCATCGCGCCGAGGTTCACGGCTTCCAGGCCCGAGGCGCAAAATCGGTTGATCTGCACCCCGGCGACGCTGATATCCCAGTCCGCCACCAAGGCGGCGGTCTTGGCGATGTCGGCGCCCTGGTCGCCAATCGGTGTGACACAGCCCAGGACGATGTCATCCACTTGCCGGGTGTCGAGGTCGGTGCGCTGTTGCAGTGCCGTCAGCAAACCGGCCACCAGGTTCACCGGCTTGACGCTGTGCAGGGCGCCATCCGCCTTGCCTTTGCCCCGGGGCGTGCGTATCGCATCAAAGATCAAAGCTTGGGTCATGACGTCCTCGAATCACTATGCAACGAATCGTGCCCTTACCTTAGGCGCCGGGGCGCCGGATTCAATGACCGAACCGCTCATTGACCTTGACGCTCACGCTCAGACGAACGGTAGGAGGCTACGGGAATCTGCTGATTAATCGTTTTAGCTGTCTAGCCGTAGGGCTGGCGTCTGGCTGGCAATTGGCCTCATGCCTTTTTAATAAGTTTTATTAAGTTGATGAGATGAAATGGATCTAAGCCATGTAGAACGAGGGCTCTAAGGTTGAATCTGTAAGAGAAGTTAAAGGTTGCTGCCGGGTTTTGCTGGAGCACCTGTAGGAACTGTAAGAAAAGAGTCATGTAGCACCGTCATAGTTGAATCGACCGGCACGCATTTGACGCTCAGGAATAACAACAAAAGGCAGTCAGCCATGTTCAAGCATTCGAAAGTACGTCAGGCGGGACTTATTCTGTTCGCCACCACCCTGATTCTGATCTTGCCCAACCTCACCAAGGTCATTGGGTGACCTCTCACACCTCACATTCTGCGCAGACACAGCGCCAGGATCGCAGCCTTTGGCAGCGCCTTTCGGGATATTGCGTATAGCGATCCCGTCAGGGGCTGCCGTTTTGCGCGCCGAGATTTTTTGATTTTGCGGTATCGTGAGTTCCACCGCCTTTTCCGATATGTGGCCCTTCCTTGAAACAGATCATCGTCCTCCTGATCCTGCTGCTGGCCTTGCCGGCGCACGCCGCGAAATTGACCGTCGAGCTGGATCACGCCAGCAAAACCTGGGAAACCACCGAACTGCTCAAGCGTCCGGATGTGCAGACGGTGCAGATCGTTGATGACGTTTCCTACAAGCGCAACATGACGTATCGCGCAGTGCCGTTGGCAGCGCTGTTGCCAGGCATCACGCCGGATAACCATCTGCAGGCAGTGGCCCTCGACGGCTTTGCCGCGGAACTGACGGCGGCACCGCTGCTATCAAAAAGCGGCGCGCGGGCCTGGCTGGCGGTGGAAGATCCGGCGCATCCGTGGCCGCCACTGGCAGACGGCAAGCCCAGTGCCGGGCCGTTTTATCTGGTGTGGACCGATCCACAAGCCGGGCATATCAGCCCTGAGCAGTGGCCGTTTCAGATTTCCGGGATCAAGCAGTTGAAGACGGTGGCTGAGCGCTTCCCGGCGTTGTTGCCGGATCCGAAACTGGCGGCGAATGACCCGGTGAATCAGGGGTTCGCACTGTTCCAGAAGAACTGCCTGGCATGTCATCGCCTGAACGGGGCCGGCGATGCGCAGGTGGGGCCGGACCTGAATATTCCTTACAACCCCACTGAATATTTTGCCGGGGATTTCCTCAAGCGCTACATCCGCGATCCGCAAAGCATGCGGCACTGGCCACAGGCGAAGATGCCAGCGTTTGCCACCAGCGTGCTGCCGGATGCGGACCTGGATCTGCTGATGGGGTATTTGAAGCATATGGCGGGCAGAAAGCAGCCTTAAGGCTCGGGTAAATCTGTGGCGAGGGAGCTTGCTCCCGCTGGGCTGCGCAGCAGCCCCAATCAGGCAATCGCATTTCTCCAGACAGAACTCGGGGGCATGCCTTGGGGCCGCTTCGCGGCCCAGCGGGAGCAAGCTCCCTCGCCACAAAAAACTGTCCTGGCACGGAGAGCTTTCCTGCTACACAGAGCTCCCTCTCTCCCTGGATCCTACTGCTGCTGCACCGAAATCACCGGTGTCGGCGCTACAAATACCTTGGCATGCATTTGCTCATGCCCTCCCCCACGACGCATGCCTCGTACCGGGCAGGCGTCCAGGTAATCCAGACCCACCGCCAGCTTCAAATGCCGCTCCGGCCGCGCCAGTTGATTGGTCACGTCAAAACTGTACCAGGCGTCATCCAGCCACGCTTCAGCCCAGGCATGGCTGGCGAGGTGCTCGCAGTCTTCGCTATACAAATACCCCGACACATAACGCGCCGGAATCCCCAGGCTGCGGGCACAGGCGAGGAAGGCGTGGGTGTGGTCCTGGCACACCCCGGCACGCCCGGCAAACGCCTTGGCCGCACAGGTGTCGACTTCGGTAGAGCCGGGCGAATAGGTCATGTACTGGTTCAGCGCGTGCATCAGGTCGATCAATGCGCTGCGGTCGCGGCGTTGATGGCAATGCTTTTCGGCAAAGCTGCGCAGGGCCTCGTCCGGCTCGGTCAACCGAGTGCAGCGCAGGAACGGGAAGGCCGACTGGCTTTCATGCTCGGCCTCGCGCAATTCGTCGATATCCACCTGGCCACGGGCGCCAATGATGATGGCTTCATGGGGCTCGTCCAGGGTCAACACGTGCAGGATGTTGCCGAACGGGTCCAGTTGCGCCCGTACCGGCCGGGGCAAGTCCAACTGCCAACTGAGGACATGCTGGCGCTCGCTGTCGTGGGGCGTGAGCCGCAGGTACTGGATGCTGGCACGCACCTGGTCTTCGTAGTGGTAGGTGGTTTCGTGGCTGATGGAAAGTCTCATGCCGCCTCCAGGTAGGAACTGTAAATAGCGTCGCCCAGCTCGCGCACGAGCGGGATGAAGTCGGTCAGCCAAGCGTGCAGGCCTTCCTCGAGAATTTCGTCGATGGCGGTATAGCGCAGGCGTGCGTCCATTTCCGCTGCCAGGCGTTGGGCCGGGCGACCGTTGATGCCGGGCAGGCTGCCAAGGATCTGGTCGATCTCTTCACTGCAGGCCCGCAGCGAACGCGGCACGTCGGCGCGCAGCAGCAACAGCTCGGCGACTTGTCGGGCGCCGGGGGCATCACGGTAGATTTCGGTGTAGGCCTCGAACGACGACAACGCCCGCAACAACGCACTCCATTGATAGTAGGCGTGGGCGGTACCATCGGTGACCGCTTCGGCCTGGTCGCCGGCCATTTCGTAGCGAGCGTCGAGCAAGCGCAGGGTGTTGTCGGCGCGCTCGATAAAGGTACCCAGGCGAATAAAACGAAAGGCGTCGTTACGCATGATGGTGCCGTAGGTGGCACCACGGAACAGGTGGGACCGCTCCTTGACCCACTCGCAGAACCGGCTCATGCCGTAGCGACTCAGGCCTTGCTGGGCGATGTCGCGAATCTCCAGCCACGTGGCGTTGATGTTTTCCCACATGTCGGCGGTGATTCGCCCACGCACGGCATGGGCACTGGCGCGTGCAGCGCCGAGGCAGCTGTAGATGCTGGCCGGGTTCGCCGCATCCAGGGCGAAGAAGTGCAGCAGGCGTTCGGCGTGCAACTCACCGTGGCGCTCGCGGTAATCGTCGAGGGTGCCGGTGATCAGCAGCGGCATCGCCAGTTCATGCAGGCCATCGCCGCGCCCGTCCTGGGGCATCAGCGACAGCGAATAACTGACATCGAGCATCCGCGCGAGGTTTTCCGCGCGCTCCAGGTAGCGTGACATCCAATACAAATCCGAGGCAGTTCTACTCAACATATTTCAATCCTCGACCACCCAGGTGTCTTTGGTGCCGCCGCCCTGGGACGAGTTGACTACCAGCGAGCCTTCCCGCAGCGCCACACGAGTCAGGCCGCCGGGCACCACACGGGTTTCCTTGCCTTGCAGCACAAACGGGCGCAGGTCGATATGCCGTGGGGCGATGCCGTTTTCGACGAAGGTCGGGCATGTCGACAGGCACAGGGTCGGTTGCGCGATATAGGCGTGGGGCTTGGCCTTGATACGTGCACGGAAGGCTTCGATTTCCGCCGCCGAGGCGGCCGGGCCGACCAACATGCCATAGCCACCGGAGCCCTGGGTTTCCTTCACCACCAGTTGCGGAAGGTTGGCCAGTACGTGGGACAGTTCACTGGGATTACGGCACTGGAACGTCGGAACATTCTTCAGGATCGGTTCTTCATCCAGGTAAAAACGGATCATCTCGGTGACGAAGGGGTACACCGACTTGTCATCCGCCACCCCGGTGCCGATGGCATTGGCCAACACCACGTTGCCCGAGCGATACGCCGCCAGCAGGCCCGGTACGCCGAGCATGGAGTCCGGGTTGAAGGCCAGCGGGTCGAGGAACGCGTCGTCGAGGCGACGGTAGATCACATCCACCGCCTTGGGACCATCGGTGGTGCGCATGAACACGCGGTCATCACGCACGAACAGGTCGGCGCCTTCCACCAGTTCCACGCCCATTTCCCGGGCCAGGAATGCATGCTCGAAGAACGCACTGTTGAAACGCCCAGGCGTCAGCACCACCACACTGGGATTATCCAGCGGGCTGGAGCTTTTCAGGGTGTCGAGCAACAGGTTGGGATAGTGGTCGATGGGCGCGATGCGCTGGGCCGCGAACAGTTCGGGGAACAGGCGCATCATCATCTTGCGGTCTTCGAGCATGTAGCTCACGCCGCTGGGGGTGCGCAGATTGTCTTCGAGGACGTAGTAAGTGCCGTCGCCATCGCGTACGAGGTCGACACCTGAGATGTGGGAATAGATATCCCGATGCAGGTCCAGGCCCTGCATCGCCAACTGGTACTGCTCGTTGGCCAGCACTTGCTCGGCGGGGATGATCCCAGCCTTGATAATGCGTTGTTCGTGGTAGAGGTCGGCGAGAAACATGTTCAGCGCCTTGACCCGCTGGATGCAGCCGCGCTCGACGATCCGCCATTCACTGGCCGGGATGCTGCGGGGGATCGTGTCGAAGGGGATCAGGCGCTCGGTACCTTGCTCATCGCCATACAAGGTGAAGGTGATACCGGCCCGGTGAAACAGCAAATCGGCTTCGCGCCGGCGCTGGGCCAGCAGTTCGGCCGGCGTGTCGGCCAACCAGCGGGCAAATTCGCGGTAATGGGGGCGCACCTGCCCTGCCCCGTCGTACATCTCATCATAATAAGTGCGGATCATGCCGTACTCCTTGTCACCCGGACGCCAGAACCATCGCAAGGCCCGTGCCAGCGGCATAAACACTTAAGTATCAATCAGTTGGATATAGACGCAGGTCTCATCGCACCGTCCCGGTGCAGCAAATGCCCGCTGTCATGGGCGGCGCCTCATTGCAATGCAGGCCATGACTATCACCAGCATAGTCAGAGTTGATTTCACTGCCCGGCAAACCCCGCGGATAATCACCTCCATCAGCTGAACAGGACGCGTCCTACAGCCTCATCCATTGCGCATTACCGCTTGTACCGAATCGCTCTCCTCCTTTGCGATCTTCCCTTTGGCCACCCTGCTCGGGTGGCTTTTTTTTGCGCAGGATTTTTCCCGCGCCAGAAACAAAAACGGCCGACCCAAAGGTCAGCCGATACGCTGTGTTGTTGATCATGTCGCTACATGGGTAACCCACGCACCTCCTGTTTCACGCCCCATCCCTCGATGATTCCGCCCAAGGGCTCGACCACCGCCTCAAAGTCCTGCTCGAAGTCTCCTATGCCGTCGTAGGTGGCGAACATGATTTTGCTCAATTCCAGGTACCAGGCGCCGTCATCCCGCGCGCTGACCTGGGCATTCAGGGATTCCCCACGAAACCGACCCGCAGCCCGCCGCGCACGTTCCTCATCCGGGAAAATGGCGTAGAACTCGATGGGGTGGAAACGCGAGAAGTCAAAGCCGCCCTCTTTCATGCGGCGCAACACGTTGGTGCTGATGTCTTCTTGATAGGCTGTGCTCATGAAACGTCCTCCTCAAACCGATGGATAGACTTTCCGTGCTTCCCAAGGCCCGCGCTGCAAGGACGCGGGTGTTACGGCAGTGACGTCGCCGCTGGGAGACAAGCATGTAGCTGACAAGACCAGACCTTAGCGATTCATTCGCTGATCTCCATTGCAGAGTAGCGCGAAGCTATCACCTCCACCAGAGTCTGTTTAAAGGCGTACAGGGAATGTTCAGGCGGCGGGGTCGACCTTGAGGTCTTTGATGCTGTTTTGATCTTTCAGAATCTTGACCGTGGGTTCGGCAATACGCCCCTCCAGATCGTTGAGATCCAGTTCCTCCAGCACCGGTGATACGCGGGCGCGAACCAGGCGCGCGGCTTCTTCAAGCGTGGGTTTCTGCTCGCACTCGAATTGCTCGACTACCGACTCACCATGATCATTGGTGAAGGAAACGTTCCACTTTGGCATCAGAGCCTCCTCGATAAAACCCATGGGTGGGCTTACATCTATCTGGACCTTGAGGGCCTGGAAATCGTTCCACTCAAGGCAGGAGGCACCTGATCAACTGCAGTTATTTTTCAGCGTGTTCTTTCAGGGCTTTCAAGGTGTTGAACGGTGCGTCCACCACAAACTTGTTGGCCAGCCACGACGGCACGCTGCCACCTGGCTCGGTGTGCACCTGGTAGGTCACTTCGGTCAGGTTGTCGCCTTTAGGCACCAGCTTCCAGTAACCATCGACCTGGGCTACGCGCACATAGCCTTTGACTTCTGGCTGGTAGGTCGGCACTTCCAACAGCTTGCGGGTGACGGTGCCGTCGGCAGCCTTGGTGGTGGTGATTTCCAGGATCGAGTCACGATCGGTCACCGGGAACGGTGCCTTGAACTGGGTGTAGGTCCAGCTCTTGTCGCCTTCCTGCTTGAGCAGTTTCTGCGACTTGCATTCGTGGATCCAGGAGCAGGCCCCCGCCACGTCTTCCTGCAGCGCCTGGATCTTGGCCAGCGGCGCCTTGATGGTCGTCACACCGCGATAAGCCTTGTACTTGGAACCGGCAATTTCACTCAAGGACACTTTGATGCCGTCTTCATCCTTGGCCGTCTGCCAGTCTTCAGCATGCGCTGCGGCAGCGAACAACGCGGTAAAACCGCACAACACAGCAATTCGTTTCAGTGAACCCATGGTCTTATTCCTTATTGTTGAAGTTCAGTACTTTGAACAGCCCACTAAGCCGCCGTCATCTGTTCCCACCAGCCGATCAACCTGATCGCTTCTGCCTGGCTACTGCCGCAGACCTCGATATCCGCCTGGAACGAACTACACACTGCGGGCCGCTCAGGCTGGCCAAACAACTGGCACAGTTGTTCGACCGAAAGATGCAGGCAGCGTTCGCCCGCCGGTTTGCCGGCAGGCATTCCCGGCAACGGAGAACTGATGGATGGGGCAATGCAGCAAGCGCCACAGCCTTCACGGCATTTCATGACGAACAGATCCTCGACAACTCAAGTGTTGATGGCCACGTAAGACTACGCCCTTAAACAGACGTTTTAAATTGGCTTAACAGGGGTTTTTCACCGAAAACAAAAGTGACTGACCAGTCTGCGACAGAAGGTCAGGGGTGCGCGTCACGTTTACTCGTCGGGTTTATTGCTTGAACTGGAAATCCAGCGCCGCACCTTCAACTTCGCGGCGTTCTTCGTTGCGCAGTTGCAGCTGCATTTCATTGCTGAGCAGGCGCCCGTTGATCTGGAAGGCACTGTTGTCAGTGGGCTTTTCGGCAAACATCGGCGGCAGCAGCGGCACGTTCTTCGGCTGCGGCATGGTGCCGAGGGGTTGCAGGTGGCGAACCATGTTCGACGGCAGGCTCAAATCCAGCTCTGCGGGCGGCAGCGGCGTCTTGGCGACTTCGTGGGCCGACTTTGACTTGCTGGCGATAGGCGCACGTTTTTTCACCGGCGTTGCTTTCTTTGCGGGGGCTTTCTTCGCGACCGGTGCCTTCTTGGCCGCAGCGGCTTTTTTCGCCGGCACCGTTTGCTGGGAGCTGGCAGCAGGTGCCGCTTCACCGGCGGGAGCCGCCAGGACAGCGCCAGCGTTACACAGGCTTAACACGCAGATCAGCAGGGCAGCAGGAAAGGTATAAGTCATATCGCCAGCAGCATTAACGGCAGAAGGCCATATGCTCGCTTGTTGAGGACGGTATGACAAGCATGGTAATTAGCCAGCTACCCGTCGTGTCCCCTTTCCATGCCTCAAAAACCCGCCGCAGTCTCCTGGCATAACTGGCTTGCCAGCATCCCGAGGGTCATCAAGGCGCGCTCCGCCTCGCGGTTCCACGGGGTGCCGCAGTTCAGGCGAATACAGTGGTTGAACTGTTCCGTATTACTGAAGATCAGCCCCGGTGCAATGCTGATGCCCTGCTGCAAGGCGCGCACGTGCAGTTCCTGGGTATTGACCCGTCCAGGCAAACTGACCCACAGGATAAAACCGCCGGTCGGGCGGGTCATCTGGGTGCCTTCGGGAAAATACTGCTGCACGGCCAGCTGGAACGCGCTGAGGTTCTTGCGGTACTCCTGGCGGATATAGCGCAGATGGCGGTCGTAGCCGCCATTCTCCAGGTACGCCGCCGTGCCCATCTGGGTCACGCTGCAGGCCGAATGGGTGCTGAACATTTGCAGGCGCTGGATTTCCTGCTGGTACTTGCCGGCAATCATCCAGCCAATGCGAATGCCCGGTGACAGGGTCTTCGAGAAACTCGAGCAATAGATGACCCGGTCCAGACGGTCGTAGGCTTTCAGGGCCTTGGTGCGGCCCAGTTCGAACATCAGTTCGCCATAGATATCGTCCTCGACCACCTGGATATCGAAATCCGAGGCCAGGCGCAGCAACTGTTTCTGCCGCTCTTCGGGCATGGTGCCGCCCAGGGGATTGCTCAGGCGCGTGGTCAGCACCAGGGCCTTGATCGACCATTGGTTGGCTGCCAGTTGCAGGGCTTCCAGGCTCATGCCGGTGGCCGGGTCGCTGGGGATTTCGATGACCTTCAGGCCCAGCAGATCGGCCAGTTGCAGCAAGCCGTAATAGGTCGGCGATTCGGCGGCGATCAGGTCGCCGGGGCGGGTCAGCACCCGCAGCGACATCTGCAATGCATCGACACACCCATGGGTGATCACCACTTCAGAGGGGTCGACCACCACCCCGGCATCGCGCATACGGATCGCCACCTGGCGCCGCAGCGGCTCGAAACCCGGGCTGAACATGTAGCTGAACGCCCGCGGGCTCTGGAAACGCGTGACCTTGGCCAGTTGCTGATGCAGCGCGCGCACAGGCAGGTAGTCGACACTCGGCACGGCGGCGCCGAGCGGGAACACGCCTTCGCGACGGGATTCCACCAACACCTGTTGAATGATGCTGCTGCGGGTGACCAACCCTGGACGCTCGACCCGGGCGATGTCCGGCGTGGGCGCAGTGAGCGCCGGCGTCTGGTGCACGTAATACCCGGACTGCGGCCGCGCGCGAATCAAACCCTGGTCTTCCAGGTTCGCGTAGGCCTGCAACACGGTGGCGTGGCTGACGTTGAGCTGGGAGCTCATTTTGCGTACCGAAGGCACGCGCTCGCCCGGTTGATAGACACCGCGGCGGATATCCTCAGCCAGCTGCTGGGCGATACGTTGGTAGAGCAACAGATTGGTCATGACGCAGCACTCGATTTCACGGGTATTTTATTTTTGTGTGAAACATACCGGCACAGTTTAGAAGTGTACGGGGACAGTTGCCACAATAGTCGAGCGCGGGCGGCAGTGATAGAAAAAACTGTAAGGGTTGCGAACTGAATCGCGGGGACAAAAAACCCGATCATTGATCGGGCTTATGTGGGAGCTGTCGAGCTTCAGCGAGGCTGCGATGCAGGCACTTCAGTCTCGTAGGTCCACCGAGGCGATCCTGTCGCAGCCTCGCTGGGGCTCGACAGCTCCCACAGGAATCACCTTTCACCTTGAGAATCAGGTTCAGCGAGCAGCGCCCAGCTGGCCTTTTTCGTCGGAGAACACAATTTCTACCCGACGGTTCTGCGCCCTGCCCCGCTCAGACGCGTTGGCTTCGACCGGATACTGATCGCCGTAGCCTTCGACCTGAATGCGTTTTTCGTCGATCCCCAGGTCGCTCAGTACATCCGCAACCGCTTGAGCGCGGTCCCGGGACAGTTTGATATTTTCCTGTTCGCCGCCGGTATTGTCGGTGTAACCCTCGATGCGCACCACACGCTTGGGGTTCAGTTGCAGGAACTGCACCACTTTGAGCACGGTGCGGTTGGCCGAGTTTTGCAGCTCTGCATCACCCGTATCGAACAGCACGTCACCCAGGGTCATCACCAGCCCGCGATCAGGCTGGACGGTGGTCAGGCTGGATATCTGCGCCTCAATCCATTTGCCCTGTTGCTGAACGCTGGAGAGCTTGGCTTCACGCAGGGCCAGTTGCAGGCGCTGGCGTTCCAGCTCCAGCTTGACCCCACGCTCCTGATTGAGTGCCTGCTCGGTGTGTTCCCGGGCAATCGCGCTGTAGCGCTGGCTCAGGTAGGCGTAATGCGCCACATCGGCGCCGCTGCCCCAGAAGCTGGAGAAACGGTCGGCACGGGCCAGGGACTCACCGGCGCGAATCACGTCCTTGGGTGCGATACGCAGCACATTCGAATCTTCCTTGACCTTCTGGAAGTCAGTGCTGGCCTGTTGCAAGGCGAGGTTACTGTCGGGATGGGTCGCACAACCACCCAGCGCACTGCCCAGCAACACCACACAGCTCAACCCACGCATCAACGGGCTCATTGGGCGTCTCCCAACTGCAACTGCTTGCGCAGGCGGGTGATACGGGTGTTGAGCACGTTCAGTTGCTCCTGGCTTTTGCGGGTCAGCACCCGCGCTTCCGCCAGGCGGGCGTCCAGCTCGGCTTCTTCAGCCTGCATGCGGGCGTCCTTGTAGGATTCATCGGCCATGTCGGCACGGGCCTGGGTGAACTTGTCTTCCGCCAGCTTCAGCTCGGGCGAATCGCTGGCAACGGCGCCCACGGCGTTGGCTTGTTCCAGGGCTTGCTGGGTCAGGCGCATTTGTTCATTCGGCGCAGGATCGGCTGCACATCCCGCCAGAGCTACAACGGCGAGGGCCGCGAAAAGAGGTCGAATAGTCACTGAAAATCCCTACTTTGTTGGGGTGCCGACGGGTTGCTGCAACTGCGCTTTCCAGCGCTCAAGATTGCTCTGCAGCGCGGTTTCCGCCAGACCGGACGCGGGCAATTCTGTCATCTTTTTGGCGAGCTGTCCGCGCAACCACGGATCGTTGCAGGCGGAGTTGTGGGAAATAGCCAGGTACAGGCCCGGCTGGTCGATGGGGATTTCCCGCGCCACCAGGTCGTTGCTCATGCCCAACGTCTGGGCCATGGCCATGCCGGAATAACGTCCGGCGAGTACGTAGTCCACTTCCCCCAGCAGCAGCTTCTGGAACGCCGGGGTCAGGCTGGGCAAGCGTTGCAAGGTCAGTTGCTCGGCGGCCAAGGTTTCAAAGTCGCGGCTCAGGCGCGCCCTTTCCGACACCGCGCCCTTGTGGCCCTGCAGGTCGCCGGCCTGGCTGTAGGCCAGGGAGGAATCCTTGCGGGTCCAGACCAGGTAATCGGTTTGCACCAATGCCGGGTGGATGTAGTCGAGGGAGTCCAGGGCGTCGAGGGTCAATGGCGCGTCGGCGAGGATGTCCATGCGCCCGCTGCGCACTTCTTCCAGCGCCAGGGAACGTTTGCCGCCGTACAGCAGGTCGATTTTCACCCCGAGGTCCTTGGCCACTTGCTGCAGCATGTCGGCGGTGGCGCCGATCAAGTGCGTGGGGTCCTGGGGATCACGCCACAGATAAGGCGGTGCGTCCGGGCTGCCGGTGATCACCAGGCGATCACATTTGCCAGCCGCCAGCGACACCGCCGGCAGCAGTGACAGGGCCAGCAGTACAGTCCAGGAACGCAATTCCATGGCAGGGTTCTCCAGTTGAAAAATTACCGGGCAAAAAAAAGCCCGGTCAAAAGACCGGGCTCTTTATAAGTGAAGCGGCTGGATTAGACCAGCTTCTCCAACTCGGGTACGGCTTCGAACAAGTCCGCCACCAGGCCGTAATCAGCCACCTGGAAGATCGGTGCTTCTTCGTCCTTGTTGATCGCAACGATCACCTTGGAGTCTTTCATACCGGCCAAGTGCTGGATCGCGCCGGAGATACCGACGGCGATGTACAGCTGTGGCGCAACGATCTTGCCGGTCTGGCCGACCTGCATGTCGTTCGGTACAAAACCTGCGTCGACGGCAGCGCGGGAAGCGCCGACCGCAGCGCCCAGCTTGTCGGCCAGGGCGTACAGGTGCTTGAAGTTGTCACCGTTCTGCATGCCGCGGCCGCCGGAAACGACGATCTTGGCAGCGGTCAGTTCCGGACGATCGGACTTGGCCAGCTCTTCGCCAACGAAGCTGGAAGTGCCAGCGTCGTGGGCAGCAGCCACAGCTTCAACCGCAGCCGAACCACCTTCAGCAGCAACCGGGTCGAAACCGGTGGCACGCACGGTGATGACTTTTACCGACGCAGTGGACTGCACGGTAGCGATGGCGTTACCGGCATAGATCGGACGCTTGAAGGTGTCGGCGCTTTCTACCGAAACGATCTCGGAGATCTGGTCAACGTCCAGTTGCGCAGCAACGCGCGGCAGGATGTTTTTGCCGTTGGAGGTGGCTGCAGCCAGGATGTGGCTGTAGCCAGCGCCCAGCTCTGCTACCAGCGGCGCAACGTTTTCCGGCAATTGGTGAGCGTAGGCTGCGTTATCGGCAACCAGTACTTTGCTCACGCCAGCGATTTTGGCAGCGGCTTCAGCCACGGCGCCAACGTTTTGGCCGGCGACCAGCACGTGGATATCACCACCGATTTTGGCGGCGGCGGCAACAGTGTTCAGGGTGGCCGGAGCCACGACCTTGTTGTCGTGTTCTGCGATTACCAAGATAGTCATGGTTAGATTACCTTCGCTTCGTTTTTCAGTTTCTCGACCAGTTCAGCCACCGACTTGACCTTGATGCCCGCGCTGCGTGCAGCCGGCGCTTCGACTTTTACGGTCTTGTTGGTGGAGGCGGTGGAAACGCCCAAAGCATCCGGAGTCAGCACTTCGAGAGGCTTCTTCTTGGCTTTCATGATGTTTGGCAGGGACGCGTAGCGCGGCTCGTTCAAACGCAGGTCGGTGGTGACGATGGCCGGCAGTTTCAGGGAAACTGTCTGCGCGCCGCCGTCGATTTCGCGGGTCACGGCAACCTTGTCGCCGCTCACTTCGACTTTCGAGGCGAAGGTGCCCTGGCCGTAACCGGTCAGTGCAGCCAGCATCTGGCCAGTCTGGTTGTTATCGCTGTCGATGGCTTGTTTGCCGAGGATCACCAGCGATGGCTGTTCCTTGTCGACAACGGCTTTCAACAACTTGGCAACGGCCAGGGAAGTCAGCTCTTCAGCGGATTCGACGAGGATGGCGCGATCGGCACCCAGCGCCAGGGCGGTACGCAGCTGCTCTTGAGCAGTGGTCGGACCGATGGAAACGACGACGATTTCAGTCGCAACGCCTTTCTCTTTCAGGCGTACGGCTTCTTCCACGGCGATTTCGCAGAAAGGGTTCATCGACATCTTGACGTTAGCGAGGTCGACGCCGGAATTGTCCGCCTTGACGCGAACTTTCACGTTGTAATCGACAACGCGTTTGACAGCTACAAGAACCTTCATGGATTCCTCGTTACTCTCCGGTGAAAAGAAAGTCGCCTAGGCGAACCTGGCGGTTTGATGCTCATCGGCACACAAGGGCACCTCCAAAAACACCGGCAATTGTCGGCGGGGGACCTTGCTCACGGGAGTGATGACCGTTCGTCAGCGGTGACTGAGAGGTCATTCATTATCGTGGCGTGTAAACTGCGCGCCATCGTGGCTCGCGCGTCACCCTTATTTGCCTTCAGCCTGTCTTTCGAGGTGGCCTTGAAACCCACAGTCTGCCTACGGGATGCGCAAAACCGACCGTATATTGACCGGAACGCCTATTCCGGTCAATACGCCAAAATGGTCAGTTATAAGCCGCGTTGCTTTGATTTACCTAGCTTGCGGGCAATTCAAACAAACGTTTGTATTGGACGCTGAGAGTGGTGTAGATATAATGCGCCACCTAGAGAGAAAGGTGGGTCGTCCCCTGCCCCTTGCATGAGATTGATGCAGGCATTGTGGGACGGATTACCGAACCTCCACCCATTAGAAAAAAAAGCCGTTGAGCCTTGAGTAGGAGATAGCCTGTGGAACGCGAATACATGGAATTCGACGTGGTCATCGTCGGCGCTGGCCCGGCAGGCCTGTCTGCCGCCTGCCGATTGAAGCAGAAGGCCGCCGAAGCCGGTAAGGAAATCAGCGTCTGCGTGGTCGAAAAAGGCTCCGAAGTCGGCGCTCACATCCTGTCCGGTGCCGTGTTTGAACCCCGTGCCCTGAACGAATTGTTCCCGGACTGGAAAGAACTCGGTGCACCGCTCAACACCCCTGTTGTGCGTGATGACATCTATGTACTGCGCTCCAGCGAAGCGGCCACCAAGGTGCCTGACTTCTTTGTGCCCAAGACCATGCACAACGAAGGCAACTACATTATCTCCCTGGGCAACCTGTGCCGCTGGCTCGCCCAGCAGGCCGAGAACCTGGGTGTGGAAGTCTACCCGGGCTTCGCCGCCCAGGAAGCACTGTTCGACGAAAACGGCGTGGTGCGCGGGATCATCACCGGTGACCTGGGCGTCGACCGTGAAGGCAACCCGAAAGAAGGCGTCTACACCCCGGGCATGGAACTGCGTGGCAAGTACACGCTGTTCGCCGAAGGTTGCCGTGGCCACATCGGCAAGCAACTGATCCAGCGCTTCAACCTGGACAGCGACGCCGACGCCCAGCATTACGGCATCGGCCTGAAGGAAATCTGGGAAATCGACCCGGCCAAACACCAGCCAGGCCTGGTGGTGCACACCGCCGGCTGGCCGCTGGACATCATGAGCGCGGAGAACACCGGCGGTTCGTTCCTCTATCACCTGGAAAACAACCAGGTGGTCGTCGGCCTGATCGTCGACCTGTCCTACAGCAACACTTTCCTGTCGCCGTTCGACGAGTTCCAGCGCCTCAAGCATCACCCGGTGCTGGCCCAGTACCTGGAAGGCGGCAAACGCATCAGCTACGGCGCCCGCGCCATCTGCAAAGGCGGCCTGAACTCGCTGCCGAAAATGGTGTTCAAGGGCGGCGCGCTGATCGGCTGCGACCTGGGCACCCTGAACTTCGCCAAGATCAAGGGCAGCCACACCGCGATGAAGTCCGGCATGCTCGCCGCTGACGCCGTGGCAGACCGCCTGTTCGCCGAATCCGAAGGCGGTGACGAACTGACCGCTTACGTCGACAGCTTCAAGAACAGCTGGCTCTACGAAGAACTGTTCGCCAGCCGTAACTTCGGCCCGGCGATGCACAAGTTCGGCCCGATCATTGGTGCCGGCTTCAACTGGTTCGACCAGAACATCCTCGGCGGCAAAATGCCGTTTACCCTGCACGATACCAAGCCGGACTACGCCTGCCTCAAGCTGGCCAAGGACAGCAAGAAGATCGACTACCCGAAACCCGACGGCAAGCTGAGCTTCGACAAGCTGAGTTCGGTGTTCATCTCCGGTACCAACCACGAAGAAGAACAACCGTGCCACCTGAAGCTGAAAGACCCGAGCATCCCGATCGGCACCAACCTGCCGCTCTACGATGAACCGGCGCAGCGCTACTGCCCGGCCGGCGTGTATGAAGTGATCACCAAGGAAGACGGCGAGAAGCGCTTCCAGATCAACGCCCAGAACTGCGTGCACTGCAAGACCTGTGACATCAAGGACCCTTCGCAGAACATTACGTGGGTGACGCCGGAAGGTGCGGGTGGGCCGACTTACCCGAATATGTAAATCCGCTGCTTGAACAGAAGGCTCCCAAATGGGGGCCTTTTTTGTAGCCCGGAAAAAGACCCATCGACTCGGTCAAATGTGGGAGCGGGCTTGCTCGCGAAAGCGGTGTATCAGTCACAGATATTTTGGCTGAACCACCGCTTTCGCGAGCAAGCCCGCTCCCACATTTTTGACCGAATTGTGCCCGGGAGAGTTACGCCGCCCGCTCATCCCCAGGGCTGCGCTCGAAGTAGCGCTTGTACTCCCGGCTGAACTGCGACGTGCTCTGATACCCCACACTGTGGGCCGCCTGCGCCACGCCCATGCCCTCCACCAACAGCAACTGCTGTGCCTTGAGCAACCGCAGACGCTTGAGGTACTGCACCGGCGACAACAGCGTGCAGCGCTTGAAGTGTTCGTGGAAGGTCGACGCACTCATGTGCGCATAACCTGCCAATGTCTCGATATTCAGCGGCTCGGCGTAATGGGCATGCAGGTGATTCAACGAAGTCGCCACCCGCGAAAACTGCCCCTGCTGCTCCACCAACGCCCGCAACACATCCGCCTGTGGCCCGCGCAATGCGGTGAACAATAATTCCCGCACCCGCGCCGGACCCATGATCCGGCTCTCCAGCGGATCGTGCAGGCACTGCAACAGGCGTTCGACACAGCCGCGCATGGCGTCGTCCAGCACCACCGAACTCATCGACTCCAACGTCTGCGCCGCCGGCGGTGGCCCGCTCTGGATCCCCATCGCCATCACCAGCTCACCCAGCACCACCCGATCAATGCCCACCGTCACACCCAACAGCGGTGCATTCGGCATGGCAAAAGTCTCGCATTCGAACGGCACCGGCATCGCCTGGATCAGGTAATGCCCCGCGCCGTACTCCAGGGTACGCGGGCCCAGGTACGCGACCTTGCTGCCCTGGGCGACGATCATCAGGCTCGGTTCATAAATCTGCGGGCCCCGCGCCACATCGCAACTGGCACGCAATACCTGCACGCCCGGCAGGTTCGTGGGCGAGAACCCATCACGGGGTGTCAGGGGTTCGATCAAGGCAACCAACGCGGCATTGGCATCGACATGGCGGGTCAACAACATGGCAAAAACTTCGCGAAAAAGGGGATGAGACCATCATCGCAGGTCTGGCGCCACAGTGATCCAATCCAGGGGCACTCCCGGACGAATAGGCATGAGACTCGGAGCAATCGCCATGGCCGCACCCAGGCACGGCGCGGAGAATGCGCCACCTCACCTGTTACTGCACCTGCGAGGTTTCTCCATGTACACCGCCATCGGTTATGCCGCTCAATCGGCCACCACTCCCCTCGCCCCCATGTCCTTCGAACGCCGTAGCCCGCGCGCCGATGACGTGGCGATCGAAATTCTCTACTGCGGCGTCTGCCACTCCGACATCCACCAGGCACGTAACGAATGGGGCATCGCCGTGTACCCGCTGATGCCGGGCCACGAGATCGTCGGTAAGGTCACCGCCGTCGGCGCCAGCGTCACCGCGCACAAAGTCGGCGACCTGGTAGGTGTTGGCTGCATGGTCGACTCCTGCCGTCACTGCGACGCCTGCCACGCGGACCTCGAGCAATACTGCCTCGAAGGCCCGACCATGACCTACGCCACCCCGGACCGGGTCGACGGCAGCAACACCATGGGCGGCTACTCCGACAGCATCGTGGTCAGCGAGCACTTCGTGGTGAAGATCCCGGCCAAGCTCGACCTGGCCAGCGCCGCGCCGATCCTCTGCGCCGGCATCACCACTTACTCGCCGCTCAAGCATTACGGCGTGAAGGCTGGCGACAAGGTTGGCGTTCTGGGCATGGGCGGTTTGGGCCATATGGGCATCAAGTTCGCCAAGGCCATGGGCGCGGAAGTGACGCTGTTCACCCGCTCCGCGAGCAAGGCTGAAGAAGGCCGTCGCCAGGGCGCCGACCACGTGATCGTGTCCACCGACGAAGCCCAGATGAAAGCCGCTGCCGGGCATTTCGACTTCCTGCTGGACACCATTCCGGTGCAGCACGACTTGAATCCCTACCTCGACGTACTGCGCTTTGACGGCGTGCACATCCTGGTAGGTTTGATCGAGCCGGTCGACCCGCCCGTCAACGCTGCCAAGCTGGTGCTGGGCCGCAAAGTGCTGGCCGGTTCGTTGATCGGTGGGATTGCCGAAACCCAGGAAGTCCTGGATTTCTGCGCCGAGCACGGCATCACCTGCGATATCGAAATGCTCGACATCCGCCAGATCAACGAAGCCTACACCCGCATGATTGCCGGTGATGTGAAGTACCGCTTCGTGATCGACATGGCGACCCTCAAGGCCTGACCAAGATCGTTCCCACGCTCTGCGTGGGAACGCATGCCGTGACGCTCTGCGTCACCGTTGCGCAGGGCTCAAGTGCTGGACGCGGAGCGTCCGAAGCGGCATTCCCACGCGGAGCATGGGAACGATCACGGCCTGATCAGGCCTTCGCGCCCAACTCCGCTGACAGCCGTGCTGCGACCTGTTTGATCACAGGGATCAGCTCGGCCATTTTCTCCAGCGGCATGTAGGGCACGGTACTGGCGATGCTGATGCCGGCGACGATTCGCCGGCTGGCATCGCGCACCGGTGCCGCGACACAACGGATCGACGGTTCGTTGTCTTCCAGATCGAATGCATAACCGCCCGCCACGTATTCCTGCATGCGCTGTTCAAACTGCGCCCAGGATTGTTCGGGGTGCTGCGGCCACTGCAGATTCTTCCCGCCCGTTGGCAGGCTGACCTGATACAGGCGCTGCCACTCTTCCACGCTGTCATCCAGCAGCAACGCCTTGCCGATCCCGGTGCGCGCCAGCGGCATGCGATGGCCTACACGCGAGCGCATTTCCGGGCCGTTGCGGCCAGGGTTCTTGTGCAGGTACAGCACGTCGTCGTATTCGCGGATAGCCAGGTGGATGGTATCGCCGGTCAACGCCGACAACTCGTCCAGATACGGCACTGCCAGGCTGACCAAAGGCAGTTCTTCACGGGCCTGGAAACCCAGCTCGATCAATTTGGGGCCCAGCAGATAACCGACTTGCGGCACTACGCGCAGGTAGCGTTCTTCCACCAGGCAACTGGCCAGGCGGTGAGTGGTGCTGCGGGTGGTACCGATGCGCTTGGCGATTTCCTTCAGATCCCGCGCACCGGCCGCCACTGCCTGCACCACGCCCAGGCCACGAAGCAGGGTTTGAGTGCCGGTGGGCGCGGCTTCTTTGACGGGAGTTTGGGCGTTTTCCTGCATATCGGGCCTATTGGGAAGTACGAAAACGGCGAGCATTATGGCAAATGCGGACCAGCAAAACAGAGGAGATCAAAATGTGGGAGCGGGCTTGCTCGCGAATGCGGTTTTCCAGTTAATGCATACGCTGACTGACACACCGTTTTCGCGAGCAAGCCCGCTCCCACATTGGTCGTGTGGCGCCCTTTTTATCGTTGTTTCATCCTGTCGATAATCACCGCCAGCAACAGGATCGAGCCGCGAATCACGTATTGGTAGAAGGTGTCGATGTTCTTCAGGTTCATCGCGTTCTCGATGATCGCCAGAATCAGCACCCCGGCAATCACATGCCGGATCATCCCGATTCCGCCGCTCAGCGACACCCCGCCCAGCACGCACGCCGAGATCACCGTCAGCTCGAACCCCTGGCCAATCATCGGTTGCCCCGAGGTCATCCGCGACGCCAGGATCACCCCGGCCAACGCGCCGATCACGCCGTGCACGGCAAAGATGATGATCTTGGTGCGATCGACATTCACCCCGGCCAACAGCGCCGCTTCCTGGTTGCCGCCGATGGCCATGGTGTTGCGCCCGTAGGTGGTGTAGTTCAGCAACCAGCCAAAAAACACAAAGCACAGCACGGTGATGACGATTGGCACCGGCACGCCAAATAGCTGGCCGTTACCAAAGACGAAGAAGTTTTCGTCCATCACGCCGACCGCCTTGCCGTTGGAAAAGATATACGCCAGCCCACGCACGATCTGCATCGTCGCCAGCGTCGTGATCAACGCGTTGATCCGCAGCTTGGCGATCACGATGCCGTTGATCAGTCCCACCACCAGGCCCATGGCCAACGCCGCCGACACGCCGAAGAACACGCTGTCGGTGTCGCGAATCACGATCCCCGCCACCACGCCCGAACAGGCGATCACCGAACCCACCGACAAGTCGAAGTGCCCCGACGCCAGGCAAAACAGCATGGTGCAGGCCGCAATCCCCACAGTGGAAATCGCCAGCCCCAGGCCACGCATGTTCAGCGGCGAGAGGAAGTTGTCGATGAAGATGGCGCTGAGCACAAAGATGCTCAAGGCCGCCAGCAGCATGACCCAATCATCGAGAAACTTGCGCTGGTTGAACCCCGGCCAGAAGCTTCTTGCAGTTTTTACCTGTGACATACCCACCTCGTATTCTTCAGTCCCGCGTACGCGGAAGAGCCAGTTGCAGCAGCCGTGCTTCGTCCGCTTGATCGCGGGTCAATTCGCCGGTCAGGGCGCCTTCGCTCATCACCAGGATGCGGTCGGAGATGCCCATCACTTCCATCAGGTCGCTGGACACCACGATCACCGCGATGCCACTGGCCGCCAGGTTGTGAATGATCTGGTAGATCTCCGACTTGGCACCGATATCGATGCCGCGGGTCGGCTCGTCCAGCAGCAACACTTTCATCGGCATCGACAACCAGCGGCCGAGAATCGCCTTCTGCTGATTGCCGCCCGACAGGAACAGAATCGGCTGGTCCGCCGACGGCGTGCGCACGTTCAGCGCGCTGATCTGCCGCTGGGCGTTGGTGCGTTCCCAGCCGCCCTGGATCAGCCAGCCGAAGCGCGCATGGTCGCGCCGCGCACTGATATTGATGTTCTCTGCAACGCTTGCGCGGGGCACGATGCCTTCCTTCTTGCGGTCCTCGGGGCAGAGCAACACCCCCGCCGCAATCGCATCCCGTGGTGTCTTGAACGTCTGCGCCTGGCCATGCAGCACCAGGGTCCCCTGGGTGCTGCGGGACAGCCCGGCGAGCAGGCGCAACAACTCTGTGCGCCCGGCCCCCACCAGGCCGAACAGCCCGAGAATCTCGCCCTTGTTCACCTGCAGGCTCACCGGTTCCTGCAACCCCGGCCCGAGCAAACCTTCGACTCGCAGCGCTTCACCGCAGTGCTCGCGCGGCCTGTAGTCGTAGATATCCTGGATATCGCGCCCGACCATGCAGTTGACCAACTGGTCGACGTTCAACTGCGTCATGTCCTCGAACGTGCGCACGAAGCGCCCGTCCTTGAACACCGTCACCGCATCGCAGATACGGAACACTTCTTCCATGCGGTGCGACACGTAGAGGATCACCCGGCCTTCATCCCGCAGTCGGGCGATGATCACCATCAGCCGCTCGATCTCACGGGCCGAGAGGCTGCTGGTGGGCTCATCGAACGCAATCACATGGGCGTTGCGCGACATGGCCTTGGCGATTTCCACCAGTTGCCGCTGGCCGAGGGACAGGCTGCCCAGGCGCATGTTCGGATCGATTTCATCCGCCAGGCCCTTGAGCAGTTCCCGTGCCTTGCGCACCATCGCCCCGCGATTGACCACGCCAAAGCGCGACGGCATATGCCCCAGCAGCAGGTTCTCGGCGACGGTCATTTCCGGCACCAGTTGCAGCTCCTGGTGAATCACTGCGATGCCGCTGGCGATGCTGTCGGCCGCCGACTTGAAACTCACGCTGCGTTCGCCCAACTGCAAGCTGCCGCTGTTGGGCGGATAAAAACCGCCGAGGATTTTCAGCAAGGTCGACTTGCCCGCGCCGTTCTCGCCCATCAGCGCATGCACCGAATGGGGCCGCGCTTCGAAGCTGATCTGCGCCAGGGCCTTCACCCCGGGAAACTCCTTGCCGATGCCGTTGAAGCGCAGGCTCTCTGCAGCGGCGCTGTTCATTTCCACAGACCGATCTTGCTCAACTCTTCCTTGAAGTTGGCGCGGGTGATCAGGGTCACGTTATCCAGTGCGGTGAACTTGGCAGGCTCAGTGCCTTTGGTCACCCACTCGAACATCGAGGTCGCAGTTTTATAGCCGGACGCATCGGGGCTGAGCAGCATCGAGCCGTAGAAACCGGTGTCGGATTTCTTCAGTTCTTCGATGGCGTCGGTGCCGTTGATGCCCACGCCAATCACGTTTGTGGCCTTGAAGCCGGCGCTTTCGGTGGCGCGTACGCCGCCCAGTACGGTGCTATCGTTCATGCCGCCAATCAGCAGGTTTTTCGCACCACCGGGCAGTTTCACCAGGGCCGAGTTGGTGGAGTCCATGGCGCCCGGCACGTCGAGGGTTTTCTGCGCGGTGAACAGGATATGGTCAACCGGCAGGCCGGCGGCCTTGAGGCCTTCTACCGAACCGTCGGTGCGTTTCTTGCCGGTTTCCAGCTCGTCGAAGGTATTGATGACGGCGTAGGTGTCCTTCCAGTCCCAGTTGCGATGCTTGGCTTCGGTGGCCATGGCCTCGCCTTGTTTCTGGCCGATCTTGTAGGCGTCCAGGCCGACGTAAGGCACGTCTTCCATGGGCTTGCCCTTGGCGTCGACGAAGCGGTCGTCTACCGCCAGCACTTTAAGGTTATTCAGCTTGGCCTTGGCCATGATCGCAGGGCCCAGGGACACGTCCGGCGGGCAGATCACGAAACCCTTGGCGCCGTTGGCGGCCAGGGTGTCGATGGCGGAAAGGGTTTTCTCGCCGTCGGGCACGGCGATCTTGATCACGGTGAAACCATGGTCCTTGCCGGCTTTTTCAGCGAAGGCCCATTCGGTCTGGAACCAGGGCTCTTCCGCCTGCTTGACCAGGAAGCCGATCTTTACTTCTTCGGCAGAGGCCAGGCCGCTGAGCGCCATCGTGAGGGCAAGGGTGCCTAGTGTTTTCTTGAGCATGAACCACCTCTTCTTGTTATTTGGAAAAGTTTTAATCGTGGTACATCACCGACCGCCCACCATCGATCATCAGGCAGGTGGCATTGATAAAGGGCGCCTCATCGGTCGCAAGAAACAGTGCCGTCATCGCCACTTCAATCGGCTGGCCGATGCGCTTGGGCGGGTGCAGGTCGAAGGCACGCTGGCGCTCGGCGTGCGGGTCGGCAAAGCCGTTCCAGTAATCGACGTTGAGTTGGGTTTCGATATAGCCCGGCGCGATGGCATTTACGCGGATGCCCTTGGGCGCGTATTCGATGCCCAGGGCGCGGGTCAGCCCGAGCAGGCCGTGCTTGGCCACCGGGTACGGGAAGCAGCCGGGAATGATGTGGCTGGAGTGGGTGGAGGCGATATTGATGATGTTGCCGATGCCTTGCTCGATCATGTGCGGCAACACGGTACGGCAGCCGTACCAGGCGCCGTCGAGGTCGATGGCGAAGCAGCGGCGCCAGTCTTCGTCGGTCATTTCCAGCGGGTCGCGGAACACGTTGACGCCAGCGCAATTGACCAGCACATCGACGCGGCCAAAGCGTTCGATAGCTACGTCCACCAGGGCGCGCCATTGATCCTTGGAAGTGATGTCGACAGGTTGTGCGTAGATCTCGGCGCCGTGTTCGCGCCAGTGGGCGGCGACCTGCTCGACCTTCTCGCCCTGGATATCACCGATCACCAGGCGCGCCTGCTGAGCCTGGAAGCAGGCGACGATAGCCTCGCCAATGCCTTGGGCGGCACCGGTGATGACCACGACTTTGTTCTTCAGTCGCTCGCCGTACGTCGGCTCGGGCACCGGAGGTAACGACAACGGTTGTGCCTGCATCGCTTCACCTGTTTTGTTTTTGGTAGTGAGTGCTGATGCGCAAGACTATAAACCCAGAAACCGGAACATCTCAATATATAAATTATCATCCCATATAGTGAGCAAATATATAAAAAAACCGGCTTTAAAAGCCGGTCCTTTATGCACACTTAACCCTGTGCGAAATCCCTCAGGGCGTCGCCTTCCATGCGGTAGCGTACCCACTCTTCCTGGGGCTGGGCACCGATGGATTTGTAGAACGCGATGGCCGGCTCGTTCCAGTCCAGCACGCTCCACTCGAAACGCCCGCAGCCGTTGTCACAGGCGATTTTCGCCAGGTGGCGCAGCAACTTCTTGCCCGCCCCGCCACCGCGTTGCTCGGGGTTGATGTACAGGTCTTCGAGGTACAGGCAGTTGCTGCCCAGCCACGTGGAATAGCTGAAAAAGAACACCGCAAAGCCGATCGGCAAACCGTCGCGCAGGCAGATCAGGCCGTGGGCGGTGGCACCTTCACTGAACAGGCTGCGCTCGATGTCCACCACGCTGGCGATCACTTCGTGCCGGGCTTTTTCATAGTCGGCAAGCTCGGTGATGAAGGTCAGGATCTGCGCAGCATCGCTGGGCACGGCGGGGCGAATCTCGATGGTCATGGGCAGGCCTTGTCAGGGAAATAAAGCACACATACTAAGGCGCTTTAATGACCGATTGCAGTGCAATTTGATTCACGGCTAACCTGCAGGCCATCGACCTTTGAGAACCCCCATGCCCTTCACGCCCTTGACCGACCTCGCCGCGACGTTATTGCCTCACGCCCTTGAGCCTTCCGAAGACGGCGCCCACGACCTGTCCCACTTGCAGCGGGTATGGCACAACGTGCGCTTGATCCAGGCTGAGGAAGGTGGCGATCCCGAGGTACTGCTGGCAGCCGTGTTGCTGCACGACTGCGTGGCAGTGGAGAAGAATTCGCCGTTGCGGTCCAAGGCTTCGAAACTGGCGGCAGGCAAGGCCGGGGAGATTTTGCAGGGGCTGGCGTGGCAGCCCGGGAAGATTGCAGCGGTGACCCACGCCATCGAGACCCACAGCTTTTCGGCGGGCCTTATTCCGGTGACGCTCGAGGCAAAGATCATGCAGGATGCCGACCGTTTGGACTCCCTCGGCATGATCGGCGTGGCCCGCACGTTCTATATCGCCGGGCGCATGGGCAGCGGGCTGTATGACCCGGCTGACCCAACGGCGCAGCATCGCGAGTACGACGACAAGCGCTTTTGCCTCGACCATTTCCAGACCAAGCTGCTGCATCTGGCGGGCGGATTTCAGACGCCGACGGGGCAACGCATGGCCCTGGCGCGCCATGAGCGGTTGAAGGGTTTCATGGACCTGTTCATCGAAGAAATCGGCACGCCATACTCCGCTGTGGGCTAACGCAAGAACCGCTAACCACAGAACAAACCCTCGGGCCGTGCATGGTAAAAAGTTGGGCATAAATCCAACAGACGCAAGGCTCCCCCATGCACGCCTCACCTGCGGTTGGCGGAAAACTGTTCGCCCTCTTCTGCCTCGCCAGCTATTTGCTCTCCCTGTCCTATGGCTCGACATTCTTGCTGTCGCTGCTGATCCATTCGCGCGGCGGCAACGAACACGACGCGGGCAGCGTGATCTCCATGGCGATGCTCAGCACCTTTGTGGCGGTGCTGGTTTCCGGGCATCTGGCCGACCTGCTGGGGGCTGCCAGGTCGATCGCCCTGCTCGGCATATTGCTGGTGGTGGCGTGCCTGGGCTTTGCGCTGGCGCCGGGGTTCGGCGAGGGCTTGATGCTTTTTGGCTTGTCGTTGGGGTTGGGCTGGGGCGTCTTCTATACGCTGGGTCCGATCATCGTCGCGATGCTGGTGGAACCGGCGCAACGGGCCAAGTATTTCGCCCTGCTGTCGGGCAGCATGATGACCGGAATCGGCTCCGGGCCACTGCTGGGGCGGGCGGCAAGTGCCCTGGATTTTTCGCTGACGGCGGCCTTTCATATAGCAGCGCTGGCGAGCCTGGTGGGTGTGCTGATTTTCTGGCGACTGGGTCGCGCGCTGAGTCAACACACCGCGCCGGTGGCGAAGATTTCCTGGTCGGCCACGCGCCAGGTGCTGTCATCTAAAGCGGTGTTCGCGATCATCATGGTGGGCCTCGGCGGTTGCGTGTTTGGCGGGCTGTCGAGTTTCCAGACCAGCTACGCGGCGTTGCACGGGCTGGACTATTCGCTGTTCTTCCTGGGCTTCATGAGTGCGGCAATTACCAGCCGCCTGCTGATCGCCGGCATCGTGGTCAAGCGTGATCCGTATTGGGCGGCGTGTGTGTTGTCGGGGTTGATGCTGGTGTCGATTTTCCTGTTCGGGTTCAGGGTCAGTGGCAACTACAGCTACCTGCTGGCAGCCGTCACCCTGGGCGTCGGTTACGGCCTGACGTATTCGGTGATCAATGGTTTGGCTGCGAACGAGGCACCCGCTGGCACCACCTCCCAGGCGTTGCTGTTGTTCAGCCTGGCGTACTTTATCGGGGTGTTCGGTTTCCCGTTGCTGGCGGGCAAGCTCATCGTCGAATACGGCATGCCGACCCTGTTGATGAGTGTACTCGCGGTGGCGCTGCTCAATTGGCTGATCACGGTGGCGCGGTTGATCTGGCGCCGAATCTCGTCACACAAAATCTTACAAGCGACCTAAGACCGTTCGTCGGTATCGAGGCACGAATCACAAACGGGGGCGGACCAATATCAGGTAAGGACATTAATCATATGGAGACACCATCATGACGACTTCCAAATTTGCCGCCCTCGCCCTCACCGGTTTGCTGTCTGCTGTTTCGCTGAGCAGCTTTGCCGCCACCACAGGTTCCAGCACCGGCCCGACCGACCCTGTCGGCAGCCCGCCCAACCCGGCCGCCCAAGAGTCGAAGGACTCGATGGGTACCGGCATGGACACCAACGGCGGCGCCATCATCGACAACAGCAGGGACCCACGCACCCAGGGCGACGACACCAATCGCAACAGCGGTGCGGTGCCCAACGGCAAAATGGGCCCAGGTGCCACTTCGCCCTCGATCAACAAGGGTGACGACTCCAACATCCCCGGCGCGCCAAAACAGCCAGCGCCTTAATGCGCAAGAAAGACGAACACCCAACCATTTCCCAGTGAAGAGGTATGCATGAACGTCGATCACAACCTTGAAAAAGAAGTCCTCACCCGTCTGCTCCACGCTCATCCCAGTGGGTTGGGCAAAGAAGTGCTGGACAACTACCGAGGTGAAAAAGTGGTGGCCAGCGCCTTGGCCACCTTGCAGGACCGCGGGTGGATCAAGGAAGGCCATGTGACCTGCAACGATGCCGGTGAACATTCGCTGAACCTGCCGATCAAGCTCACCGCGTCCGGCGTGGAAGCGGCTCGCAAGCTGGAAAGCGAAGCGAGCCAGTAACGCACTTTGTCTGGTCTGGCCCTCGTATCTTGTATGAGGGCCAGAAGGAGTATCGCAATGCCTCGTGGAAGCAAAGCCAAATACACCACCGAACAGAAGCGCAAGGCCGCCCATATCGAAGCGAGTTATGAGCACCAGGGCTTGTCGAAAGAAGAAGCCGAGGCGCGGGCCTGGGCCACCGTCAACAAGCAGTCTGGCGGCGGCGAAAAGGCCGGAGGTTCAGGCCAGCGCAAGGCGCCGGCGAAGAAGTCCCAGGACCGGCATGAGTCGGCCAAGCGGGCTGCGGCCAGTCGTGAGGGGCATCCGCGTAACAGCCGGGTTTCGCTGGGTACGCAGACCAAGGAAAGCTTGCTGAAGGAAGCGCGTGCCATGGACATTCCCGGGCGCTCGACCATGCGCAAGGATGATTTGATTGAGGCGCTGAAACGCGCCGGTTGATGCGGATCAAAATGTGGGAGCGGGC
>NZ_JACAPJ010000003.1:89803-219603 GCF_013385765.1 Pseudomonas sp. C8002 | reverse complement strand
TTGCAGCCACGGAATCAGCGGTGGGCGGCGACCAGTAGCATCATTGGGCGTTCAAGCTCTTCTGCCAGTGCAGGACGGGCCTTCAGGTCCGCTTCGCTCGGGCCCCACTCGTCGACATGAGTCAGGGTAAACCCCGCCTGGATCAACAGCGTCAGCAACGTGCCCACGGTGCGATGTTGCTTGATCACACCCTCCGCCAGCCAGTTTGTCACCCGTGGTCCTTGCAACTGGTAGCTGTCCACCGGCCAGCTCTTGCGCCCTTGCTCATCAATCAGCCAGCCCGGCTGCCGTGGCGCCATGAAGATCGGATGCTCGATGGAAAATACCAACCGCCCGCCCGGGACCAACGCTTGATGGATACGCGCGAACAGGCCCTTAAGATCGACGATGTAATGGAACGCCAATGAGCTATAGGCCAGGTCGAAAGTGGCATCCGGAAGCTCGAGTTTTTCCAGGTCGGCAATGGCGTAGGTGATGGCCGAAGAGGACGTCATCTCCCTTGCCCGCGCCAGCATCTTTTGCGAGACATCCAGCCCCAGCACCTGTTCGGCGCCCTGCTCCTGCGCCCAGCGACTGAACCAGCCGTAGCCGCAACCCAGGTCTACCACTTTCAATCCCGACATGGGCGGCAGCATGGATTGCAACGCCGGCCACTCCGGCGCGCCGGCGAGGCCTTCTACCGAGCGGCCCATTTTGCTGTAGCCCTCGAAGAAAACCTCGGTGTCGTAGATGTTCTGAGTCATGACGCTGCTCCGTGCTGAATGGCGACTATTCTGCCGAATCAGCCCTCGCTCAACAACGCATCCACTTCAGCCGTGCCCGGTGACGTGGCCGGCCCCCAGCGCGTGACCGCCAAGGCCGCCGCCGCGTTCGCGCGACGTGCCGCGACAGCTGGCGCCAAACCATTGGCCAGGCCAGCGATAAACACCCCGGCGTGAGCATCGCCGGCACCGTTGCTGTCCACCGCCTTGACCTTGAATCCCGGCACATGCTCGGCCTGGCCATTACGGCTGATCCAGCAGCCATTCGGTCCATCGCGCACCACCAGCAAGGTGTCGGCGGGCAAGTGCTCGTTGAGCTTGAGCAATGCCCCCGCCAGATCGCTCGCGCCGGTAAAGGCCAGCGCTTCCGGACCGTTGCTGGTCCAGATATCGATACGCGGCAACAGGGCGACCATCAAGGCCGAGTCCGGTGCCTTCACCAGCGGGCCCGGATCGAACACCACCGTGATCTGGCGCGGCAATGCCAATAGCCAATCGAGCAACGCCTGGGCCTTGCCTTCCAGCAGCAGGCTGTAGCCACTGACGTACACGTAGTCGTCGTCGCGTGGTACCGCATTGGCCAGGTCTTGCGCCAGCAAGTCACCCTCAGCGCCAATATGGGAAATGAAGGTGCGCTCGGTAGTGGCTTCGGTCAGGGACACACACAGGCCTGTGTCCTTGTCGTCGCTGGCGGCCAGGGCCATTTCAATGCCCTCGGCCTGCATCGCCGCGCGCGCCAGGTCGCCGAAGCGGCCGGTGCCATGGCGGCCCAGGTAGACCACCGGCAAGCCGTTGCGTCGGGCCGCGGCCATCACGTTGAAGCCACCGCCGGCTTCGAAGCTGGCGGAGTTGGCCAATACATCGCCACCGGTGGCAGGCAATGTGTCGAGGGACATGACCAGGTCAACGATGACCTGGCCGCTGTGCAGCAATCTAGACATTAGCGCTCTCTACCAAAGCCGGGCGACGATCAGCCGCGCCACCCAGTACCGCATAAATCCCGCCGGCCACCAGGAAGGTGACGATCCAGCCCAGGCCGTTGTGGCCCAGCCACGAATCGGACAGCGGACCGGCGAACCAGATGTTCTCGGCCGTGGTGCCGATGGTGGTGAAACTGAAGCCCAGCACGATCGCAATCGCCCAGGCGCCGAACGCACGCCATTCAACCCCGCCGCGATACCAGTAGGCGCTGCTTGGCGTTACGTCCAGCAGGTCTTTGGGGCTGTAGTAGTGGCGATGAATCAGGTCGACCACAAAGATCCCGACCCAGGCGGTGATCGGTACCGCCAGCAACGAGATGAAGGTGATGAACGGGCCGTAGAAACTGTCGGCGATCAGCATGAAGTAGATCGAACCGGCGAAGATCGCAACGATGTCGACGATCACCGCGTGCACGCGCTTGACCTTCAAACCGAGGGTCAAGGTGGTGAGCCCCGCCGAGTACACCGACAGGTTATTCGACAGCAACAGCCCGCCAAACGCGGTGATCAGGTACGGCACCGCCATCCAGGTCGGCAGCATGTCGCGGATCGCGATGATCGGGTCAGTGGCCGACGCCAGGTCGTTGTTGCCCACCGACAGCAAGCCGCCGAGGGTGATCAACAGCACCAGCGGAATCCCCGCACCGAATGCCGCGGAGGCCACCAGGCGCACGGCCTTGACGCTGCGGTGCTGGTAGCGCGACATGTCGGCACCGGCGTTGGCCCAGCCGATACCCGTACCGGCCGCCATGGTGCCGACGCCGATGATCATCGCGCTCAACGGCGCAGGCGTGGCGTTGAACACCGCGCTCCAATCGATGGTGGCGCAGAGGAAACCGCCCACCAGGATATTCAGCGCGCCGAACACGTAGGTGGCCCACTTCTGGATCACCAGCAAGGTGGCGTGGCCCAGGCCCGATACGGCGAGGGTCAGCAGCACGAAAATGCCAATGAACAGCAGGGTCAGTACCGGCGCGCTTTTGGCGGCAACCGGCGAGTTGAACAGGATCGAGCACAACGACAACAGCACGAACGCAGCCGTAGTGGTGTTGACGGTTTCCCAGCCGAGGCGCGACATCAGCGACACCAGCGTCGGCCCGATATTGCCGCGTACGCCAAAGATCGCCCGGGACAGGGTCAGGCTCGGTGCACGGCCACGACGGCCGGCGATGGAGATGATGCCCACCACGGCAAACGAGCCGGCGGCGCCGAGGATCGCCACGATGATTGCCTGCCAGATCGCCAGGCCGCGAAACGCTACGAGGGTCGCGCCCAGGGGCAAGCCGAGGATGCTGATGTTGGCCGCAAACCAGACCCAGAACAGTTGCAGCGGATGGCCGTTGCACTCGCCTTCCGGGACCGGCTCGATGCCGCGTGTTTCCAATTGCCCGGCGCTTTGGCCGGAAGAGGACGTACTCATGGTGGGGTGCTCCTGATGCCTGTTTTTTTGTGGTTGTGGCAGGTTGGCAAGTTGAATCTGTGTGCCGGTCTTCCTGACTCGACTGGATCAATGTGGGAGCTGGCTTGCCTGCGATAGCGTGGTGTCAGTCGATGATTCATCAACTGATCGACCGCTATCGCAGGCAAGCCAGCTCCCACATTTTTCGATCTGCGGTGCTCAGCGCAGCTCGAGCAGGCCTTGGACCAAGGGTTCCAGGTCCAAGCGGTTAACCTGCTTGACCTGTTCGATCATCGCCTCAGGCCAGCACTGCATCCCCAGGCACGCACCGAGCATCGCGCCGAGAATCGCCGCGATGGTGTCGGTGTCGCCGCCGAGGCTGGCGGCCATGCACAGGGCTTCGATGGCGTTCATTTCACCCACCGCGACTTGCTGCGCGAGGGCAAACGACACCACCACCGATTCCTGGGACGCCACGGAGGTGCCGATCAATTCGTAAAGCAGGTCGGTAAACAGCGCCTTGTCGCCGCTGTCGACGCTCAAGGTGCGCGCCCAACTGATGCGGGTGGCGATGCGCCCGCCGGCAATCCAGTGGCCGTGGTTTTCCGCCTGCTGGGCGATCTGCGTGCCGATGCTCAGCGCTTCGCCCAGATCGACGCCGTTGATCCCGGCGGAAACCACCGCCGCCACCGCCGCCGCGCTGGAGATGCCCAGGTTGGTGTTGTGGGTGACCTGGCACGCCTGGATCACCGCCTGGATAAACTGCGCCGGGTCGTTGACGTCCGCCGCGATGCCCACCGGGGTGATGCGCATGGCGGCGCCGTTGGTGGTGCCGTAGCGACCGGACTCTTCCGGGGTATGGCCCGCAAGGATCATGTCGATCGCACGCTTGGTCGAGGGGCCCAGCAAATCCTGGGAACCCTTGGCGCGCATCACCGCTTCCCAGTCGATCAAACGTTGGGCGAGTTCGGTGGGTTCAATCCTGCCCTGCCCGTCCACCAGCAACTGGCCGACGAGGATCGCCTGTTCGGTGTCATCGGTGATCGAGCCCTTGGGCATGTTCGGCGCGATCGGCTGATCGGCGTCGGCATCTTCCAGGCCGGTGATCGCGCCGAAACGCGCCTTGACCTGCTCGCGGCTCAGGGACTGGGTGGGCATGCCCAACGCATCGCCCAAGGCCAGGCCGTAGAAGGCGCCGAGGGCGCGGGTGGTGGCGGTCATGTCGGTGTTCCAAATTGAAGGTGCAAGCGGAAATGCAGAGGGTCGAGCAGGCTTTCGACGGACTCCATGAAGCGGTCCTGGCGGTCGTAGGTGGTGCGCAGGGCCTTGAGGAACACCGTGCCCACCGGGCGCCCCAGAAGCTGGGCGTCTTCTTCGTTCAGAGGCTCGGCACCGATCCATTGGTTGCCGGTGGCGCCGACATAGCCATAGGCCGCCAGGGTGATGGTCAGGGAATTATCGATCAGGCCGACTTGCGGCAGGCTTTCGAGGCCACCCGAGGCCGGCATCAGCGAGCGCTCCAGGGACACGAACGTGCCGTCGGCAGCGCGACGGCGGCGGTCGAGGGCGATGAATTGGTCGCTGCCGTGACGGCTGAGCAGGTCCGGGCGGGTGACCGCTTCCAGGCGCAGGATTTCGGAGGTCACCACCGCGCCGGTGTCGGCCAGGGCTTGGGCCCAGCCGCTGCGCTGGTCGAGCACCATGCCGTCGAAGGTGACGATGGAGCCGACACCGCTTTGGGTGGCGATGTAGCTGCGGCGCTTGAGTTCGGCCAGGGCTTCACGCAGGGTGCCGCGGCTGACGGAAAACTCTTCGGCCAGTTGGTGCTCGCCCGGCAGCAGGACACCGTCGGCCATCACTCCACCCTCGATACGGCGGATCAGCTCGTCGACGACGCGTTTTTTCTTATCAAATCGGACATGTCTAATCATGTACAAATTGATAACCGAAAGAGCCCGGCTACAGCAAGCGAATTATTTCAGGGAGAGCGAGAAATCAGCCTCAGGGCTCCAGGCCGATGGGGAAAAATACCCCGCCGCTCCAGACGCCAAGCCAGTTCTTACCGTTGATCGGACGGGTCACCGCCAGCTCCACCAACTGGTAGAACGCATTGCGGTGAACCAGGGCTTCGAGGTTGGTGCGCACCCGCAGGTATGGCGAGGGTTCCTGGGTGTCCGGGTCGATCACCACCCGCAGCGGATGCTCGATACCGGCCTCGACCTGCTCATCCACGTTGGTGGTAAAGCGCAGGACCTGGCTTTCGCCCTGCCCTTCGACTTCCAGGGTCACGGCGACGAAGGGCGCGTCATCGACCTTGATCCCGACCTTTTCCACCGGGGTGATCAGGAAATAATCATCGCCATCGCGGCGGATGATGTTGGAGAACAGCTTGACCATCGGCTTGCGGCCAATCGGCGTGCCCATGTAGAACCAGGTGCCGTCACGGGCGATGCGCATGTCGATATCGCCGCAAAACGCCGGGTTCCACAGATGCACCGGCGCGGGCCCCTTGCCCTTGGGCAATTGCGCCAACAACTCATTGGCCTTGGCCGAATCGGTCATGCTGCTCTCCTTGTGTCTTACTGATCGCTCATGCCCAACAGGCTGCGCGCGTAGTGCGCCAGGGGCTTGCCGATCAGATCTTCAGGCTTGTTGTCGTGGAACGTCAGTAAACCGCCACGGCTATGGATGCGCACAGTATCAATCAAATATTGGGTACTGGTCTCGATCAACATGACCTGGATGGTTCCGGTGTCGATACCCAGGCGATCCACCGCCTCCTGGTCAGACCATTCATCGGCGTTGCCGATACGGTCATCCGCCTGGGCGAAGCGGCAGTACAGCAGGTAATGCGCACCCGCCGCGCGGGCTTCCGACATCGCCTGCTCGAGGCCTTCCGGCTTGCGGGCGCGGCGGACCATCGGGAAATATTCGACAAAGCCGTTGAAGGCTTCCTCGGCCACCACGTTAGGCCGTGGATAAGCACTGCCCGGCGGGGTGAAGGCGCCCTGGGCGATGAAGACGAAGGAGTCCGGCTGTATGCGGACCGAATTGACGCGGCGAGTATCGCTGTGGTCCAGCAGCCCGGCATCGCTCATCTGATAGCGCGTGCCTTCGGCCATATCACTGACGGTCATGCAGCCACCCAGCGCGAGTGACGCCAGCACCAAAACCAGACTACGCATCCTAATTCTCCAGAGGCCGGTGACGGAAAACCGGCGAATGGGCACGAGATGCAGATTTTGCGCCAGCTTGCGGGACTAGCCGCCGATGATCTTCATGATGGTGGCGCCGCCGGAGAAGGCCACTTCCTGCTTGTCACCCAAGGCCTTGACCAACAAGCGCTGCAAGGCCGGCAGGGCCTGGTGGCGGGGTTTGTCCAGCAGGTCGCCGACGTAGTGGCGGTTGCTCGACGACAGGCAGCCATGCAGCCAGCCGGTGGACGACAGGCGCAAACGCGAACAGGTCCGGCAGAACGGCACGCTTTCGTTGGCGATGACACCGAAGAAACCTTTGCCGGGCACTTCGTAGCGCACGGCAGTGGCGTCCACCGGGGCGTTGGCTTGCAGGTATTCGTACTGTTCGCCGATCAGGCTGAGCAATTGCTGGAGGCTGACGAATTGCTGCAGGAACGCGTTGGAATCGTTGGCCAGGTGGCCCATGCGCATCAATTCGATAAAGCGCAACTCGTAGCCACGCTCCAGGCAGTAGTCGAGCAGCGGCATCACCTGGTCGAGGTTCTGGCCGCGCAGCGGCACCATGTTGACCTTGATCTTGATTCCGGCGGCGCTCGCCTGGTCCATGCCATCGAGCACGGTGGCCAGGTCGCCACCGCGAGCGATGCTGCGGAAGGCGTCGGCGTCCAGGGTGTCGAGGGACACGTTGATCCGGCGAATCCCGGCGTCCACCAGCAGCGGCAGTTTGCGCGCCAGCAGTTGGCCGTTGGTGGTCAGGCTGATATCACTGAGCCCCATCTGCCCCACCGCGCCCATGAAGGCTTCCAGCTTGGGGCTGACCAACGGTTCACCGCCGGTAATCCGCAGGCGCTCGATGCCGGCGGCCTCGATCAGGTACTCGACACCCCGCGCCATCGCCTCGGCCGACAGTTCGTCCTGCGCAGCCACCAGCCGCTTACCGTTGGGCACGCAGTAGGTACAGGCGTAATTGCAGGCTGAGGTCAGGCTGATCCGCAAATTGCGGAATCGCCTGCCTTGACGATCAACGATCATGGATCACTCCGGCAGAGGATAATTCGGGCGCACTAAAACCTGACTGAAAAATCAAGTTTTAGCAAGGTCCTTGCCTGAGTATATTCCTGGGTTACTGCGCTGGGCAGGAAATCATATCGCCATCACGCTGGCGAATGATTCAAGTGGCCGGCGTTTCGGCGTTCGGCAAATCGGTGCTGTGCTTGCGCTTGTTGCCCATGCGCACGCCGATGTCCATCAGGAACTGGAAGAAACCTTCCTGGTCTTCCAGCACATTGCTCCAGAACGGCGAGTGGTACAACGCCACGGCGCCGTGCACCAACGCCCAGGCGGCGCAGTAGTGGAAATACGGTGGCACGTCTTCGAGCTTGCCTTCGCTGATACGGCCCTTGATCAGCAGGGTCAGGCGTTCGAAGTTCGAGGCACGGATCTTGTGCAGCTCCTCGACCATTTCCGGCACCTGATGGCCCTTCACCACTTTTTCTTCCAGGCGATCAAACAAGCGGTAGCGCTGCGGGTCACGCATGCGGAACTCGAAGTAGGCGCGGGACAGCGCTTCCTTGTCCTTGTCGACATCGGCCGAGTGCAGCAGCTCGTTCAGGTCGCGCTCGTAGTCGAGCATCAGGCGCAGGTAGATCTCGGCCTTGGACTTGAAGTGCTTGTAGATAGTGCCTTTGCCGATACCCACGGCATCCGCAATCATCTCGACGGTGACGCTGTCTTCACCCTGGTCGAGGAACAGCTTGAGTGCGGTGTCGAGAATTTCCTGCTCGCGGCGGCGAAACTCACGGACCTTGCGGGGTTCTTTGTGCATAAGAAAAAGGTCTGCAGAGATGGATATTGGAAGGGCGTTCGCTCCCCAAGCCGTGCTTGTCGGAACGTTTTACCCGGTGCGCGGGATTATCCCGACTGAACGGTCGTTGGGCAACGCCTATATGAACAACCTTTGCACTTAACTTACAGCACGCCAACGAATGTGCCGATTCGAGTCAGAAATAAAACAGGTGATTGGCGCGTGTGCATCGCATCCAATGAGAACTCAACCGAAGCGGGCGTATTCCAAATCTGTTTAAAAAACGATCAGATGTGGCTGGACTGAATCGGATACTGATCAATACTTGAAATGTCGGCGTGGCATCTCCCCCAAGTGACGCGTCGACCTGGGTACCGACGGACTGCGTACCCTTGTTTTACTCCTAATGGTCTTAGCCCGGATTCACCCCCCAGAACCCGGGTTTTTTTTGCCTGCGATTCAGTGGCCGACGTGGGCCAGCGGGAACAGGCGCTTGAAGTTCTCGGTGGTCTGTTCGGCAAAGCGCTCGTAGGACTCGCCCCGCAGCATCGCCAGGTAATCCGCCACATCCCGTACGTATTCCGGCAGGTTGGGTTTGCCGCGATGAGGAATTGGCGCCAGGTACGGCGAATCGGTTTCCACCAGCAGGCGGTCTGCCGGGACCTGGCGCGCGACATCGCGCAGGGCATCGGCGTTGCGGAAGGTCACGATGCCCGACAAGGAAATGTAGAAACCAAGGTCCAGCGCGGCCTTGGCCATGTCCCAGTCTTCAGTGAAGCAATGCAGCACACCAGCCTGGGGCAGCGCGGCTTCGCGCAGCAGGGTCAGGGTGTCGGCACGGGCGCCACGGGTGTGGACGATCACCGGCTTGCCAGTCTGCTGGGCGGCTTGCAGGTGCAGACGGAACGACGCCTGCTGCAACTCGGCAGCTTCCGGTTCGTAGTGGTAATCCAGGCCGGTCTCACCGATGGCCACCACGCGCGGGTGATTGAGTTCACCGAGCAGCCAGTCGAGGGCCGGGGCTTCGCCGGGCTTGAGGTCCAGCGGGTGAATGCCCACCGAGCAGTCGACATCGGCATAACGATCGGCCAGGGCTTTGACGTCGGCGGCGTTTTGCGCGCTGACGCCGATGCACAGGAAGTGCCCTACCCCGCGCTGGCGCGCAGCTTCAAGGGCGGCGTCGAGGGAGCCGCCGTGCTGGGCCAGGTCGAGGCGATCAAGGTGGCAATGGGAATCTACGAGCATAGGGATCTACAACTTGAGTCACGGAAAGTGTCTGGCCAACGATACACCCGTCGGCCACTGAAATTAACGGCGGCCGAGCAAACCGACCCACTGCACCAGCAAGGCCTCAAGCAACAGCACGCGATTGAGGTTGGCCTTGCCGAGGACTTTCTGGCGTTGGGCGAGGATCCAGTCCTGGATGTTCAGCACCTTGTCCTGGGCGCTCTTCTGCGCCAGGTATTGCACGACTTTGCGCATGTCCGGCAGCCCAAGGCCGTTTTCGTCCTGGGTCAGCTGGTAGCGCAGGATCAGGCTCGACCAGTCGCAAAACCAGTCGAACAGCAGCAGCAAGGGAATGTCTTTCCAGGCGCTTTCGGCCAGTTGCGTGGCCGACACTTCCTGCTTGAGCAGTTTCTTCACCCCGTCCACCACCTGCGCACGCTGTTCACGCACGCCCTGGGCCTGGAGCTTGACCGCCGCCAGGGGCGAACCGGCCGCCAGGGTCAGCAACTCGACGCGCTCCGCCTCGCCGCAGTCCGGCAACGCCTGGGCCAGCCACTGCAGGCTCATGGCTTCGCTCGGCAACGGGCAGGCCTGCTGCACGCAGCGACTGCGAATGGTCGGCAGCAGGCGGCTGGACTGGTGGCTGACCAGCAGCAGCACGGTATCGCCGGACGGTTCTTCCAGGCTCTTGAGCAAGGCGTTGGCGGCGTTGATGTTCATCGACTCCACCGGTTCGATCAGCACCACCTTGCGCCCGCCCATCTGCGCGGTCTGCACCACGAAGCTGACCAGATCACGCACCTGGTCGACCTTGATCGCCTTGTCGGCCTCTTCCGGTTCCAGCAGATAGTTGTCCGGGTGGCTGCCGGCCTTGAGCAGCATGCAGGATTTACATTCGCCGCAGGCTTCCAGGCCGTTGGGCCGCTGGCACAACAAGCTGGCCATCAGCCGCTCGGCCAGGGCGCGCTTGCCGATGCCCACCGGGCCGTGGAGCAGGTAGGCGTGGGCGTGCTGGGCACGGCCCGCCAGTTGCTGCCAGAGGCTGTCCTGCCACGGGTAGGCTTCAGCCACGGACACGCTCCACAAGCTTCGGCAACAGGGCGTCAATGCACTGCTGAACCTGAGTCAACGGTTGTGCGGCGTCCAACAGGTAGTAACGGGCGGGGTCGGCTTCGGCGCGCTTGAGAAACGCGCCGCGCACAGCTTCAAAAAAGACTCGGGTTTCCAGTTCGAAACGATCGAGGCGACCCCGGGCGGAGGCACGGGCCATGCCGACTTCCACCGGGAGATCGAACACCAGGGTCAGGTCGGGCCGCAAATCGCCCTGGACGAAGGTTTCCAAGGCCGCAATGCGCTCCAGGGACAAGCCACGACCGCCGCCCTGATAGGCATAGGTGGAATCGGTAAACCGGTCACAAATCACCACGGCGCCCCGGGCCAGTGCCGGGCGAATGACTTCGGCCAGGTGCTGGGCGCGGGCGGCGAACACCAGCAACAGCTCGGTGTCGGGGTTCATCTGTTCGTCGCCCGGGGTCAGCAGCACTTCACGGATACGCTCGGCCAGTGGCGTGCCGCCAGGCTCACGGGTCAGCAGCACCTCGATACCTTCGGCGCGCAGGCGCTCGGCCAGGTATTCACGGTTGGTGCTCTTGCCGGCGCCTTCCGGGCCTTCCAGGGTAATAAACAAGCCAGTCACAGGCAGTCCTTAGTCAGAGTCATTGCGGGCTTTGCGGTGCGGCGTCATCGGGTGCCGGAGCCGGCTCGGCGGGCGTATCCAGCGGCGCGTCCGCAGGCTTTGCCGCCGGCGCCGGGCTGGAACGGTAATCGGCGCGACGCTTCATCTGGAACTCACGCACTGCTGCGTTATGCGCATCCAGGTTATCCGAGAAAATATGGCTGCCATCGCCTCGGGCAACGAAATACAGGCTGCTGCCCGCCACCGGGTTCAGCGCAGCATGAATCGCCTCCCGCCCGACCATGGCGATCGGCGTCGGCGGCAGGCCGGCGATCACGTAGGTGTTGTAGGGCGTGGCTTCCTTGAGGTGCGCGCGGGTCAACTTGCCGGTGTAGCGCTCGCCGAGGCCGTAGATCACCGTCGGGTCGGTTTGCAGCAGCATGCCGATCTGCATGCGCCGCACGAATACCCCGGCGATCTGGCCGCGCTCTTCCGGCACGCCGGTTTCTTTCTCCACCAGCGAGGCCATGATCAGCGCTTGATAGGGGTCGGTGTACGGCGCATCGGCCGCGCGCTTGCTCCACTCCTGGGCGAGGACATCGTCCAGACGGTTGTAGGATTTTTTCAGCAGTTCGACGTCGCTCATGCCGCGCACGAAGCGGTAGGTGTCCGGGAAGAAGCGCCCTTCAGGAAATACGCCCGGGTGGCCGAGTTTTTCCATCACCTCGCTGTCACTCAGGCCGGACAGGGTCTGCTCGATCTTTTCATGCTTGGCCAGGGCCGCGCGCACCTGGCGGAAGTTCCAGCCTTCCACCAGCGTAATGCTGTACTGCACCACTTCGCCACGCTGCCACAAGCCGATCAGGCCCTCGGCGGTGAGGCCCGGGGTCATGCGGTATTCGCCGCTGTGCAGCGGCTGGCCGTCGAGGTTGAAGCGCCAGTAGAGACGCAACCAGAACGCATCCTTGAGCACGCCGTCATTTTCCAGGCGATTGAAGGTGCCGGTGGGCGTCGCGCCAGCCGGTACGTCCAGCAATTGCTCCTGGGTCAGATTCAAGGGCTGCTCAAGGGCGGAGTTCAGCTTCCAGGCCGAAGCGCCCAGCAGCAAACCCGCCAGGACCAGACCGATCTCCAGCAACAATACAAATTTACGTCTCAAATCAAATATCCAATAGTGCGCGAACAATGCCCTGCAGTTTACGGGTGAGCGGCCCAACCGGCCAGCTCATCGCAGCACATCCGCGCACCGGCCAAATGCCATATACGCTGTTGCACACCAAGACTTCATCGGCCTGTTGCAGCTGCTCAAGGCTGATATCGGCCACGCTCGTCGGAATGCCCAACGCCTGCGCCTGGGCCAACACCTCGGCCCGCATGACGCCGGCGACGCCGCAGCGTTTCAGATCAGCGGTCAGCAACACGCCGTTACGCACCAGAAACAGGTTGCTGAAGACGCCTTCGATGACTCGACCGGACATATCCAGCATCAAACCTTCGGCGTGTTCGGCATCCTGCCATTCGGCGCGGGCGAACACCTGTTCCAGTCGATTGAGGTGCTTGAGGCCGGCGAGCAACGGTTGCTCGGACAAACGCGTGGTACACGCAAACAGGCGGATGCCTGACGCTGCATGTTCCGGGGGATAAGTGGCAGGTGGACTGCCTTGCAGAATGCGCCGCGCCGGAGCGCCAGCACTGATGCCATAACCGCGCTGGCTGTCGCCACGGGTTAGGATCAACTTGAGTACACCGTCACCGAGGGCGGCGGCGTAGGCCAGCAATTCGCTGCGGATCAGGGGTTGATCCGCAACAATCGCCAACCGCCTGCAACCTTCTTCAAGGCGCTGCAGGTGGCGGTCAAGCAGCACGGGCTGCCCGACCTTGACGGCAATGGTCTCGAACAGCCCATCACCGTATGCCAGGCCACGGTCTTTCAGGGGCACTGCGCCCGCCGGCTGACCGTCGACCCAGCTCTCCATCACTCGGCGAACCGGCGGAACACCAGGGAACCGTTGGTACCACCAAAACCGAACGAGTTGGACAGCACCACGTCGATCGGCATCTTCTGCGGCTCGTGAGGCACGAAGTTCAGGTCGCAGCCCTCATCCGGTTCATCGAGGTTGATGGTCGGCGGAGCGACCTGATCCTTGATGGCCAGCACGCTGAAGATTGCCTCGACCGCTCCCGCCGCACCCAACAGGTGCCCGGTCATGGACTTGGTGGAACTGACCGCCAGCTTGTAGGCATGCTCGCCGAACACCGACTTGATGGCCTCGGCTTCCGCCAGGTCGCCGGTCGGGGTCGAAGTGCCATGGGCATTGATGTACTGCACCTGGTCAACGTTGACCTTGGCATCACGCAACGCATTGGTGATGCAGCGTGCAGCACCCGCGCCGTCCGACGGAGGCGAGGTCATGTGGTACGCATCACCGCTCATGCCGAAACCAATCAGCTCGGCGTAGATGGTGGCGCCACGGGCCTTCGCGTGCTCCAGCTCTTCGAGTACCAGCGCACCGGCACCGTCGGCCAGAACAAAACCGTCGCGGCCCTTGTCCCACGGACGGCTGGCACGGGTCGGCTCGTCATTGCGGGTCGACAACGCACGGGACGCGCCGAAGCCGCCCATGCCCAAACCGCAGGCGGCCATCTCGGCACCGCCGGCGATCATCACGTCGGCCTCGTCATAGGCGATATTGCGCGCCGCCATGCCGATGCAGTGAGTGCCCGTGGTGCACGCCGTGGAAATGGCGTAGTTAGGCCCCTGGGCACCCAAGTGGATGGACAGGAAACCGGAAATCATGTTGATGATCGAGCCAGGCACGAAGAACGGTGAAATTCTGCGAGGGCCGGACTCATGCAGGGTGCGGCTGGTTTCTTCGATATTGGTCAGACCGCCAATACCCGAACCCATGGCCACGCCGATGCGCTCACGGTTGGCGTCGGTGACTTCCAGGCCGGCATTACGCACCGCCTGAAATCCGGCTGCCAGGCCGTATTGAATGAACAGGTCGAGTTTGCGGGACTCTTTGACCGAGAGATATTCCTCGACATTGAAGTCCTTTACCGAGCCGCCAAAACGGGTGGAATAGGCAGAAAGGTCCGTGTGTTCGATCAGACCAATACCACTGCGGCCAGCCAGAATGCCCTGCCAACTGCTCGGCACATCCGTACCCAGTGGCGACAACATACCCATACCGGTGACTACGACGCGTCTACGCGACACAGCACTCTCCTTTTTCTAATGACGACACTTTGCATCAGGCTTAAAGGAAAAAACCGCACGCCATAGGGCAGTGCGGTTTTTCCATCACAGCAAGCGACGATTACAAACTATTACGCCTGGTGGCTAGTAACGTAGTCGATAGCAGCTTGAACGGTAGTGATTTTTTCAGCTTCTTCGTCCGGGATTTCGGTCTCGAATTCCTCTTCCAGAGCCATCACCAGCTCAACGGTGTCAAGGGAGTCGGCACCCAGGTCTTCAACGAAGGAAGCGCTGTTGGTCACTTCTTCTTCTTTAACGCCCAGTTGCTCGGCAACGATTTTCTTGACGCGCTCTTCGATGGTGCTCATACCTTGTTTTCACTCCTAATGGACAAATTCAGGCAGCTGGCCAGTGGGTAAGTGTATAGAAAGACTTTTCAGCTTTTCAACTGAAAGCTTCACCCTCGTACCCTATTGGCCATCTGCCTATAAATAGATTGCAGCTTTATAACGGATTTTAGACAGCTCGTATGACATTTTTTTGAAGCGATCCGTCACAATTTAACTCATGTACATCCCGCCGTTCACCGGGATTGTAGCCCCAGTCACGTATGCCGCACCGTCGGATGCCAGGAAAGCGACCACATTCGCGATCTCTTGAGCCTGGCCCAGACGGCCCAGCGGAATCTGCGTCAGCAACGCTTCACGCTGCGCTTCAGGCAATTCGCGGGTCATATCGGTGTCGATGAACCCTGGGGCCACCGAGTTGACCGTAATCGACCGCGAGCCTACTTCACGCGCCAATGCACGGCTGAAACCTTCCAGACCGGCCTTGGCGGCTGCGTAGTTTACTTGGCCTGCGTTGCCCATGGCACCCACAACAGAGCCAATATTGATAATTCGACCCCAACGAGCCTTGGTCATGCCGCGCAAAACACCCTTGGACAGGCGAAACAGACTGTTCAGGTTGGTATCAACGACGTCATGCCACTCGTCGTCTTTCATACGCATCATCAGGTTATCGCGGGTAATACCGGCATTGTTCACCAGAATAGCCGGTGCACCGAATTGCGCCGTGATTTCAGCCAATACGGCCGCCACGGACTCATCGCTGGTAACGTTAAGCTCAAGACCGGTGCCCTGGACGCCGTTTTCCTTCAGCGTCGCGGCAATACGTTCAGCGCCGGCGGCGGAGGTTGCGGTACCGATGACCACAGCGCCCAGACGGCCCAGCTCCAGGGCGATCGCCTGGCCAATGCCACGGCTTGCGCCGGTGACCAGTGCAACTTTACCTTGCAGACTCATGCAGGCTTCTCCTAGGTTCGGAAATTAACGTCAGGCCAGGGCTGCGCGAGCGGCAGCGAAGGCATCCGGGGTATTGAGGTTGGAAGTCGACACGCCTTCGGCGCAACGCTTGTTCAGGCCGGCGAGGACTTTGCCCGGGCCGCACTCTACCAATTGGGTGGCGCCGTTGGCGGCCAGGGTCTGCACCGACTCAACCCAGCGAACCGGCTTGTACAGCTGCTCCAGCAGATCGCGCTTGAGGGTTTCCAGGTCAGAGGCCACGGCGGCACTGACGTTCTGCACCAACGGAATCTGCGGCGCCTGCCAGTTGATCGCAGCGATCGACTCGGCGAAACGCTCGGCAGCCGGGCGCATCAGTTCGCAATGGGACGGCACGCTGACCGGCAACGGCAACGCACGCTTGGCGCCACGGGCCTTGCAGCCTTCGATGGCGCGCTCTACCGCCGCCTTGGCGCCGGCGATCACCACCTGGCCAGGGGAGTTGAAGTTCACGGCGCTGACCACTTCGCCCTGGGCCGCTTCGGCGCAGGCGGCAATCACGTCAGCATCTTCCAGGCCGAGAATGGCAGCCATGCCGCCCTGCCCGGCAGGGACCGCTTCCTGCATCAACTGGCCACGACGCTCCACCAGCTTGACTGCTTCACCGAGGGTCAGGCTGCCAGCGGCCACCAGGGCGCTGTATTCGCCCAGGCTATGACCGGCAACGTAGGCCGGACGTGCACCACCTTCAGCCAACCACAGGCGCCACAGGGCGATGGAGGCGGTGAGGATGGCGGGTTGGGTCTTGTCGGTTTGATTGAGCAGCTCTTCCGGCCCTTGCTGGGTCAGTGCCCACAGGTCGTAACCCAAGGCATCGGAGGCTTCCTTGAAAGTGTCCAGGACCAACTGATGTTCCGCGCCCAGCTCGGCCAACATGCCGAGGGACTGCGAACCCTGCCCTGGAAAGACGAATGCGAGGGATGTAGACATGTAACAAGCCCCTAATGATCTGGTCGTCGGAAATTGGCGCCCCACACGTGGGAGCGCAAGAAACTGACAGATTGGATGGTCAATTGAACTGGCCGGTCACATTTAAGCATTTCCGGCCCGATTCGCCTAAGGCAACAGATCCTCAAGGCGGCCGTGCAAGCGTTGCGGCAGGTTTTCCTGGATCTCGATCAAGGCGCGCTGGATGGCACTTTGAAAACCCTGCACCCCCGCCGAACCATGACTTTTCACCACGATGCCCTGCAGCCCCAGGAAACTCGCACCATTGTGCCGCGCCGGAGCCAGGTCAGCCTGCAAGCGCCGCATCAAGGGCAGCGCCAGGGCGCCCACCAGGCGTGACGCCAGGTTGCGCTTGAACAAGGCCTCGATGCGCGCAGCAATCATCGTCGCCAGGCCCTCGCTGGACTTGAGCAGGATATTGCCGACAAAACCGTCGCACACCACCACGTCGGCTTCGCCGCGGTACAGACCGTCACCCTCGACAAAGCCGATGTAGTTCAGGCCTCGCGCGCTTTGCAACAGCGTCGCCGCCAGCTTGACCTGCTGGTTGCCCTTGATGTCTTCGGTGCCGATATTCAGCAGCGCCACCCGAGGCCGGGCCACGCCCAGCGCTTCGGCCGCCACCGACCCCATCAGGGCAAAGTGCAGCAGATGCTCGGCACTGCAATCGACGTTCGCCCCCAGGTCCAGCAACTGGCAATAGCCCTGCTGGGTCGGAATAGCCGCAACCATCGCCGGCCGGTCAATGCCCGGCAGGGTTTTCAGCACATGCCGGGACAACGCCATCAACGCCCCGGTATTGCCGGCACTGACACAGGCCTGGGCCTTGCCGTCGCGTACCAGCTCAAGCGCCACCCGCATCGAAGAATCAGGCTTGCCGCGCAAGGCCTGCGCAGGCTTTTCATCCATGGTGATGGTTTCGCTGGCCGGAGTAATAGTCAGGCGCGCGCGATCCACCGCCGGATGGCTGGCAATCAGTTCTTCAAGTAAGGAGGGTTGACCGACGAGGGTCAGGTGCAGCGAGGGGGTGGCAGACAGGCAAGCAATGCAGGCCTGAACAATGCTGCGGGGACCGAAGTCCCCGCCCATTGCGTCAATCGCGATGACTTGAGCAGACAAGTGATTACTCGTCAGCGCCCTTGTCGATCACTTTACGGCCACGGTATACGCCTTCTGGCGATACGTGGTGACGCAGGTGAACTTCACCGGTGGTTTTTTCTACAGACAGAGTGCTTGCCGTCAGGGCGTCGTGCGAACGACGCATGTCACGGGCAGAGCGGGATTTTTTGTTCTGCTGAACAGCCATAATTGATTAACTCCTAAACGTTTGGGTCACGCTTTAACTGCGCCAATACACTGAACGGGTTGGACCGCGTTACCTCGTCCTCGCTCGGTTCGGGCTCATCGAGACCCGCCGGCTGCTGGCATTCTTCCGGATGATGAGCAGGCACAATGGGCAAGGCGAGCAAAAGCTCCTCCTCGATCAGTGACTGCAGATCCAAAGGATCTTCGCCCAGTTCCAGCACGTCATAACCTTTCGGCAACGACTGGGTATTCGCACCCTCTTTCACCACAGCATAACTGCATTCGCTGTGGATCGGCAGGGTGACCAGCTCAAGACAACGCTGGCAAACCATTTTGACTTCGGTGTCGATAAAGCTGTGGATTACCACAGACTTACGTTCATCTCGTTCAAAAACGAATTTAGCCTGCACCGTACCGACAGTGTCGGAAAGCGGGTCGCAGAGTCTCTCCAAATCGGCCAGGAGCAGCTCACCTTGAAGGGTGGTGCCACGATCAGCCAATTTGCGCGGGTCAACGTGAGGTGGAATCGGGTCATTCAACATAGGCGCAGCATTATAGGGATGCACCCGGCCATGTCAAAGGAAATTCAGCCCTGTCCGTCACCGGGCCTCCCCGCTAGAATCCGCGACTGCCTTGAGGAGACGCCCATGCTGCCTTTATTACTCGCTTCCAGCTCGGTTTATCGCCGGGAATTGTTGAACCGCCTGCACCTGCCGTTCATCTGCAGTTCGCCGGATATCGACGAAAGCCACCGCCCGGACGAGTCCGCCGTGGAGCTGGTCAAGCGCCTGGCCGAGGAAAAGGCCCGCGCCCTGGCTGACAGCCATCCGGGCCACCTGATCATCGGCTCGGACCAGGTCGCCGCGCTCGACGGCCAGATCATCGGCAAGCCCCACACCTTCGAAAAAGCCCGTGAGCAACTGCTGGCGGCCAGCGGCAAGCGCGTCAGCTTCCTGACCGGCCTGGCTGTACTGAACAGCGCCACCGGCCATTGCCAGGTCGACTGCATCCCCTTCACCGTACACATGCGCACGCTGGACGCCGCACGCATCGAACGCTACCTGCGCATCGAGCAGCCCTACGACTGCGCTGGCAGCTTCAAGGCCGAAGGCCTGGGGGTGAGCCTGTTTCAAAGCACCGAAGGGCCAGACGCCACCAGCCTGGTCGGACTGCCGCTGATCCGACTGGTGGACATGCTACTGGCCGAAGGCGCACAGATTCCCTGAGAACATCACAAACAAATGTGGGAGCTGGCTTGCCTGCGATGCAGACACCTCGGTACATCAGTTGCACCGAGGTGATGCTATCGCTGGCAAGCCAGCTCCCACACTTGAGCCTTGTCGCGCTCAAGATCTCAGCGCAGGGTCGGACCCTGAAAGCCCATCCACATCGCCAACTGCTCAGCCACACTGGCACCCAGCTTCTTGGAGAAACGATCAAACGGCGATTCCTGAACAGTGAAGTCCACCAGTTCTTTCTCGCCAATCACGTCCCGCGCCACCGAACTGGCACTGCCCAGGCCATCGATCAAGCCCAATGGCAGCGCTTGCTCGCCAGACCAGACCAGACCGGAGAACAGCTCCGGATGCTCCTTATCCTTGAGCCGGTCACCGCGCCCCTGCTTCACACTGGCAATGAACTGCCGATGAGTGGTATCCAGCACACCCTGCCAGAACTGGGTTTCATCCGCCTTTTGCGGCTGGAACGGGTCCAGGAACGACTTGTGCTCACCTGACGTGTAGGTACGACGCTCAACCCCGAGCTTCTCCATGGTGCCGACAAAGCCATAACCGGCCGCCGTCACACCAATCGAACCCACCAGACTGGCCTTGTCGGCATAGATCTGGTCGGCAGCACTGGCGATGTAGTAGGCACCCGAGGCACCCAGGTCGGAAATCACTGCATACAGCTTGATGTCCGGGTGCAAGGCGCGCAGGCGACGAATCTCGTCGTACACGTAACCCGACTGCACCGGACTGCCGCCCGGGCTGTTGATGCGCAGGATCACAGCCTTGACCTTGGAGTCCTCGAAGGCCGCCCGCAGGCTGCTGACGATGTTGTCTGCACTGGCAGACTCCTTGTCGGCAATCACTCCGCGCACTTCGATCAACGCCGTGTAATGACCGCTTCGGGTGGCGCTCTTCTCCATGTCCATCAGCGGACTGAACAGCACCAGCATGCCCAACAGATAAATAAAGGTCAGAAGCTTGAAAAAGATCCCCCAACGCCGGGAGCGACGCTGCTCCTGGACACTGGCTAGCAGGGTCTTCTCCAGCAACTTCCAGCTTCTGTCATCGCCATTGTTATCGGCATTGGCCTTCTCAGGCGCTTTCCACTCATCGGTCATGCCATCTACCCCAGCAAAGACTTAATGGGCCCGGCTGAGCCAGGCCTGCAATTCAGAAAAACGGTCAATTGTCAGGCGCGGCTCGTAGGCCTGCAACGCATGAGCAGATTGGGCGCCGTAGCTGACCGCCACGGAGTCCATGCCAGCATTACGCGCCATCATCAGGTCGAACGACGCATCACCCACCATCAACGCCTGCCGAGGCGACACGCCACATTGAGCGAGGATCTGCTCGAGCATCAGAGGGTGGGGCTTGCTGGCGGTTTCATCCGCCGCACGGGTGGCGTCGAAATAATCTTCCCAGCCATGGGCCTTGAGCACCCGGTCCAGGCCGCGACGGGCCTTGCCGGTCGCGACCGCAAGGTGATAACCGTCGGCGCGAAATGCTTCCATGGCCTGCGCCACGCCTTCAAACAGCGGCGAAGGCTGGGCGTCGAGCGCCATGTAGTGATCGGCGTAGTGCTGACGAAACGCTATCAGCTCGTCATCACCAATCTCCGGGTACAGGGTGCGGATCGCTTCCGGCAGGCCCAGGCCAATAATGCCCTTGACCGCCAGGTCGTCGCACAATGCATAACCGGAACGGGTCGACGCAGCGTGCATCGACTCGACAATCCGACCAATGGAATTACACAGCGTGCCATCCCAGTCGAAGATCAACAGCTTGTAGTCAGGGTGCGACACTCAGGCGCTCCACGGTCTTGGCCCACATTTCATCGACAGGCGCTTGCAGCTTCAATTCGCCACCATCGGGCAGCGGCACGGTCAGCATGTAGGCGTGCAGGAACAGGCGTTTGCCACCCAGGTCGCGGATTTCCTTGGAGAAATCTTCATCGCCGTATTTGGTATCGCCGGCAATGCAGTGCCCCGCATGCAGGGTGTGCACACGAATCTGGTGGGTACGGCCAGTGACCGGCTTGGCCTCGACCATGGTGGCAAAGTCACCAAAGCGGCGCAGCACCTTGAACAGGGTCAGCGCCTCCTTGCCCTCCTCGTCCACCTCGACCATGCGCTCGCCGGAACGCAGGTTGCTCTTCTGCAACGGCGCGCGCACGCTCTTGATCGAGGTGGCCCAGTTGCCACGCACCAGCGCCATGTAGCGCTTGTCCACGCCATCACCGCGCAGGGCGGCATGCAGGTGGCGCAACATGCTGCGTTTCTTGGCGATCATCAACAGGCCGGAGGTGTCACGGTCCAGACGGTGGACCAGTTCCAGCTCCTTGGCATCCGGGCGCAACTGACGAAAGGCTTCGATCACTCCGTAGTTGAGGCCACTGCCACCGTGGACCGCGATGCCACACGGCTTGTTGATCACAATCAGTGCCTTGTCTTCGAAGACAATCGACGCTTCAAGGCGCTGCAACAGGCCCTGGGCCAGTGGGACCGGTTCGTCACGCTCAGGCACCCGCACCGGCGGCACGCGGACGATGTCGCCCGCCTGCAGCTTGTACTCGGGCTTGATCCGGCCCTTGTTCACGCGCACTTCGCCTTTACGCAAAATGCGGTAAATCAAGGTCTTGGGCACGCCTTTGAGCCTGGCAAGAAGAAAGTTGTCGATGCGTTGGCCGGCATATTCCGGCGAGACCTCGAGCAGCTGGACGCTGGGGGTCTGGGGGGCGGTAGTCGTCATGGCGGCGATGATAACAATTTTTTATGGAATTGAAGCACTTAATCATTGCTGCTATAGTCGCGAACGCCGCCAAAAGCGGCCTGGACAGAGGACTAGCGGCAAACTGCCGGCCCTGACCATCGCAATTCATCAGGACGCGAGGCCGTCCTACGGGGCTTTCGCCACCCTGGAAGGCTCGAGATTGTAACAAGCGCAGGTGACATGAGGCCTGAAGCGAGTGCAAAAAGCAGAGTGATTACTCGCCTTTTGCGCCGATATTTACGGCCAGTTCACAAAGTGCAGTCAGTCTGGAGCCAGACCACGGCGAATGCTTCGGAAACAACGCCTGTTACGAGCTGAGTGAGAGCACAATCGCCCACACCCGGTCTTGTTTAGCCATGAGCGTGGACTCCCCATTGGAGAACACGGTAAATGCCAACCCGCTGCGGATTCTGCGCGCGGCAGCACCCGAATTATCAGGGATACGTGTAGGGTGGAGATGCACAACCGTCGGACTGTGTAGCACTAGGCTTATATTTAGACGCTTCATCTCGTCCACAGTCGCCGGTTGATTCCTCCTCCTGACTGAGTGCTTAAGTCACCACAGCAAGCAGGAAGCGTACGTCGCGATACCGCCCATTTTGGCGGGTATTGCTGGACACTGGAGTGGCCAACCACTCTTGACGCACCTGACACCGACCGTGAGAAGTCGTGTGTGCCGAACGCCGTTTCCGGCAGCCCGGAAACCGACGGTACAACATGAAAAGAATGCTGATTAACGCAACTCAACCCGAAGAGTTGCGTGTTGCACTGGTAGACGGCCAACGCCTCTACGACCTGGACATCGAGTCCGGTGCACGCGAGCAAAAGAAGGCCAACATCTATAAAGGCCGGATTACTCGCATCGAACCAAGCCTTGAGGCTGCCTTTGTCGATTTCGGCTCCGAGCGCCATGGCTTCCTGCCCCTCAAAGAAATCTCCCGCGAATACTTCAAGAAATCCCCTGAAGGCCGCGTGAACATCAAGGACGTCCTGAGCGAAGGCCAGGAAGTCATTGTTCAGGTAGAAAAAGAAGAACGTGGCAACAAGGGCGCCGCCCTGACCACCTTCATCAGCCTGGCTGGCCGCTATCTGGTCCTGATGCCGAACAACCCGCGTGCCGGCGGTATCTCCCGTCGCATCGAAGGCGAAGAGCGCAACGAACTGCGTGAAGCGCTGAACGGCTTGATCGCTCCTGCCGACATGGGCCTGATCGTGCGCACTGCCGGCCTGGGCCGCAGCAGCGAAGAAATGCAGTGGGACCTCGACTACCTGCTGCAGCTGTGGACCGCTATCAAGGAAGCGTCCCTGGATCGTTCCGCGCCGTTCCTGATCTACCAGGAAAGCAACGTGATCATCCGCGCCATCCGCGATTACCTGCGCCAGGACATCGGCGAAGTGCTGATCGACAGCGTCGAAGCCCAGGACGAAGCCCTGACCTTCATCCGCCAGGTGATGCCGCAGTACGCCAGCAAGATCAAGCTGTACGAAGACAGCGTTCCGCTGTTCAACCGTTTCCAGATCGAAAGCCAGATCGAAACCGCTTTCCAGCGCGTCGTCGAACTGCCTTCCGGCGGCTCCATCGTGATCGACCCGACCGAAGCCCTGGTGTCCATCGACATCAACTCGGCGCGTGCCACCAAGGGTAGCGACATCGAAGAAACCGCCCTGCAGACCAACCTGGAAGCGGCTGAAGAAATCGCCCGCCAGCTGCGCCTGCGTGACATCGGTGGCCTGATCGTGATCGACTTCATCGACATGACCCCGGCCAAGAACCAGCGCGCCGTGGAAGAGAAAGTCCGCGAATGCCTGGAAGCTGACCGTGCCCGTGTACAGGTCGGCCGCATCTCGCGCTTCGGCCTGCTGGAAATGTCCCGTCAGCGCCTGCGTCCATCCCTGGGTGAAAGCAGCGGCATCGTCTGCCCGCGTTGCAACGGCACCGGCATCATCCGTGACGTTGAATCGCTGTCGCTGGCGATCCTGCGCCTGATCGAAGAAGAAGCCCTGAAAGACCGCACTGCCGAAGTGCGCGCCCAGGTGCCGATCCCGGTCGCTGCGTTCCTGCTCAACGAAAAACGCAACTCGATCACCAAGATCGAACTGCGCACCCGTGCCCGTATCGTCATCCTGCCGAACGATCACCTCGAGACGCCGCACTTCGAAGTGCAGCGCCTGCGTGATGACAGCCCGGAAGCCCACGTCAACCAGTCCAGCTACGAAATCGCTGCTGCCGCTGCCGAAGTGGAAGAAGTCCAGCCAGCCGCTGCGACCCGCACCCTGGTTCGCCAGGAAGCCGCCGTCAAGACCGCGCCAGCCCGTGCCAACGCACCGGTTCCGGTCGAGGCAGCTGCGCCGGTTGCCGCACCAGCTGCCCTGCCTGAGCCAAGCCTGTTCAAGGGTCTGGTGAAGTCGCTGGTCAGCCTGTTCGCCACCAAGGAAGAGCCAGTGGCTCCAGTTGTGGTCGAGAAGCCTGTGACTGAACGTCCTGCACGCAATGAAGAGCGTCGCAACGGTCGCCAGCAGAGCCGCAATCGCAACGGTCGCCGTGACGAAGAGCGCAAGCCTCGTGAAGAACGTGCACCCCGCGAAGAACGCGCCCCACGTGAAGAGCGCCAACCGCGCGAAGCCCGTGAAGAAACACCAACCGTAGCCCGTGAAGAGCGTGCACCACGCGAAGAACGTGCACCGCGTGCTCCACGCGCTCCACGTGAAGACCGCAAGCCACGTGGCGAGCGTGAAGAACGCGTGCGTGAATTGCGCGAGCCGTTGGATGCCGCTCCAGCCGTAGCCGCTGCTGCTGCCACCGCTGCCACTGCTGAAGAGCGTCCAGCTCGTCAGCCGCGTGAAGAACGTGCGCCACGCCCTCCTCGTGAAGAGCGTCAACCACGTGCCGAGCAAGCGGCTCCAGCCGGTGAAGAAGAAGAGCTGCTGTCCAACGAAGACCAGCAACAGGAAGACGGCCAGGACAACGCCGAAGGCGATCGTCCACGCCGCCGCTCCCGTGGCCAGCGTCGTCGCAGCAACCGTCGTGAGCGTCAACGTGATGCCAACGGCAACGAAATCGAAGGCTCGGAAGAGACCGGCGAAGCCAACGCAGCCGCTACCGGCGAACCGACTGGCGCCGAACTGGCTGCCGGCCTGGCCGTTACCGCTGCTGTCGCCAGCTCGGTCATCAGCGCACCTGCTGAAGCCCAGGCCAACGAGCAAGCTGAAGCAGCCACCGCTGCCATCCAGGAAAACACTGTTGTAGAGACGCCAGCCGTCGAAGCGCCAGTGGTTGAAGCAACGACCCCGGTCGAAGCCCCGGTTGTTCCGGAAGTGGAAGTAGCTCCGGCTCGTCACGTTCGTGAAGTTCGTGAAGTTCGCGAGCCTCAGCCTGAAATCGACGTGGTTGCCGAGCCTGCCGTGGTTGTTGAACAACCGCCCGTGGTTGAAGCTGCCGTTGAAGCACCGGTAGCCGAGCCAACCCCTGAAGTGCGTGAAGTTCGCGAAGAACAGACCGCCTTCCAGTGGTCTGCCGAACCTGCCCCGGTGGTTGAAGCGGTTGAAGCTCCAGCGCCTGCGCCAGTGGTCGAAGAAGCTCCAGTGCCAGTCGCTGAAGTGGTGGTCGCTGCTGAACCTGTTGCCGTTGTTGCCGAGCCTGCGCCAGTGGTTGAAGCGCCAGTGGTTGCCGAAGTGGCAGCCCCGGTGGTTGAAGCCGCTCCGGCCAGCGCCCTGACCGAAAATGGCCGTGCGCCGAACGACCCACGCGAAGTGCGTCGTCGTCGCAAGGAAGCTGAAGCGGCCGCCGCTGCTGCCAAGGCCGCTGCCGAAGCTGCTCCAGCCGTCGCTGAAGTTGCCCAAGCAACCCATGCTCCGGTCACCGAAGCCGTGGTTGAGCACAGTGCCCCTGCCATCGACGAGAACGTACGTTCCGTTGAAGAAGTGGTAGAGCACCACCCTAAGGCCCAGGAAGAAGAGCACGAGCCTAAACCCCTCGTCTGATTCCATCGGCCACTAAAAAGCCCCGCCTGAGTGATCAGGCGGGGCTTTTTTATGCCCGTTACATCAGTTAGCGGTAGTCCAACAACCCTGGCACATCGACGTCCCACAACACACCGGGATCATCGACTACGACTTCCTGCACCGAAGCCTTGGCAAATAACGGTTTTGCCCCGCGGTCTCCGGTCAGCGCGATCAAGGCCGGGCCGAATGAACGGCCAAACCCCACGGGGTGCCCGTACTGACCTGCATGCACCGGGGCGCTGATACCGTCTTCCTCCAGGCCTGCCATCACTTGCTCGATACTTGCCGGCAGGATAAACGGCATATCCCCCAACACCACCAGCCAACCAGCCGACGGCCCACTGGCCGCCACCGCTGCGGCGATGCTGTCACCCATGCCCGGCGAGCGCAAAAGCAATACTTCGCAACCGTGCACCTTAGCCAACCGAATCACTTCGGTGCGATCCGGTGACGTCACCAGCCAACGTCTCGTAGCCACAGGCGGCAAATTCACCAATACCTGCTCGATCACCGGCCGCGTGATGCCATCCCGGCCCACGCAGGGCGCCAGCAACTTGTCCTGAGCGGCACCCGCCTCGGCCCGAAAACGACTGCCCTGCCCCGCCGCCAGGATGATTACGGCGATGCCCGTCAACTGACCGCTGCCTGCAACGGCTTTTTCTGCAGCAGATCGATCCCGTTCTTGATGGCGACGATTTCCGCCATCAACGACAAGGCGATTTCCGCCGGCGTATGGCTGCCGATATGCAGGCCAATCGGCCCATGCAGCCGCGCAATGGCGTCCGCACTGAGTCCCAGTGCCGCGAGGTTTTCCCGGCGCTTCTGGCTGTTGACCCGCGAACCCAGCGCGCCTATGTAGAACGCCCGGGAATTGAGGGCCGTCAGCAACGCCATGTCATCCAGGCGCGGGTCATGGGTGAGCGCGACAATGGCAGTGCGTTCATCGGTCTGGATATTCAACACCGCTTCATCCGGCATACCCGGCACAAAGCGCCCGTGCTGCTCCTCCCAGCCATAAACAAACTCCTGGCGTGGGTCGCAGATCAGCACTTCGAAATCCAGCAACCGAGCCATTTCCGCCACATAACGTGACAGCTGGCCCGCGCCGATCAGCAGCAGGCGCCAGCGCGGACCGTAGATCGCGCGCAAACGCTCGCCGTTGAAGCTGACCACATCGGTCTTGCTCGCACCGCTCAACACCACCTCGCCGGTGGCCAGGTCCAACTCACGGGCGACAATCTCGTGGGCCTCACAGCGCGCCAGCAGTTCAGCTACCCAACCCGGATCACTCACCCGCTCTTCGGTGAGACGCAGGGTGCCGCCACACGGCAAGCCAAAACGCGCCGCTTCGTCCCGGGTGACACCGTAGGTGACAAGCTGCACCGGCGGCCCGTCGTCAGGCAGCCGACCGTCCTGCAACCGGGCGATCAAGTCGTCCTCGATACAGCCGCCGGACACCGAGCCAATCACCACCCCGTCGCCGCGCAAGGCCAGCATCGCCCCCGGCGGACGCGGGGCGCTGCCCCAGGTCTGGACCACGCTGTACAGCACCACTCGCTGCCCGGCGAGGCGCCATTCCAGCACGCTGCGTAATACATTCAGATCAACACTGTCCATCAGGCTTTCGCCTCCCGCCAACCTTGCAACTGATTTTGATAAACAGCATCTATGGGTTGATCAAAAATATCGGTAGTCAGCCAAGTTAACTCACCGGCAATAAAAAAGCCCTGCAATGCAGGGCTTGGTACGTCAAAAAACAAGCTTAGTTCAATAGCGATTCGGCTCCATTTCCAGCACCACCTTGAAGCGCTTTTCGATGTCCTGCTGGATACGCAGCGCGAGCCCGGCAATGTCCTGGCCGCTGGCCGCGCCGTAGTTCACCAATACCAGTGCCTGCAAGCGATGCACGCCGGCATCGCCATCGCGAAAGCCTTTCCAGCCGGCCTTGTCGATCAGCCAGCCGGCGGCCAGTTTCATCTGCCCGTCGGCCTGGGGGTAAGCCACCAGGTCCGGGTATTGACGCTGCAACTCAGCAGCCAGTGCCTGGGACACCAGCGGGTTCTTGAAGAAACTCCCCGCATTGCCGAGCACCGCCGGGTCGGGCAGTTTCTCGCTACGAATGCTGCAAATCGCGCGGCTGACATCGCTGGGCGTGGCCTGCGCGATGCCTTGCTCGGTCAGGCGCTGTCGCACCGGCCCGTATTCAAGTTTCAGATGCACGGCGCGGCTCAGGGCAAAACGCACCCGCAGGATCAGCCAGCGCCCCACTTCGTGCTTGAACAGGCTGTCGCGGTAGGCAAAGTTGCACTCGGCCAGGCTGAAATCCCGCAGTTCGCCGGTCTGGCGATCAAGGGCGGTCAGGCCGCTGAATACATCCTTGATCTCTACACCGTAGGCGCCGATGTTCTGCATCGGTGCGGCGCCGACCGTGCCGGGAATCAGGCTGAGGTTTTCCAGGCCGGAAAAGCCCTGGGCCAGGGTCCACAGCACAAACGGATGCCACGCTTCGCCCGCTTCGGCCTCAACCACGACCTGCACGCCATCGTCGTGCAACACCCGGATGCCCTGGCTGGCCATGCGCAGCACCAGTGCGTCAATATCCTGGGTCAACAGCAAGTTGCTGCCGCCGCCAATCACCAGCAACGGCAGTTGTTGCTCGGCGGCACAGGCCAGGGCCTCACGCACGTCGGCGTCATTGTGGGCCTCGGCAAACAGCCGGGCACGCACGTCGATACCAAAGCTGTTGAACGGCTTGAGCGAAACCTGTGCCCGTACCTGCAAAGTCATAACCGGCCCTTCAATTCAATCACCAACAGGTCACAGGCGCGCTCGATCAGGTCGAGGACAGTTTCAAAGCCCTGGTCACCTTCGTAGTACGGGTCCGGCACTTCATCCACCACCGAGTCGTAGCGGCGCAGGAACAGGTCCAGGTCCGCCTTGCCCTGAGCCGGCTGCATGGCCTTGAGGTTGCGCAGGTTGCTCTGGTCCATGGCGAGGATCAGGTCGTAGCGGGAAAAGTCGGCACGCGACACCTGTTGTGCACGCTGGGCCGACAGGTCGTAGCCGCGTTGCAGCGCTGCACGCTGGCTACGCTTGTCCGGTGGGTTGCCGACGTGCCAATCACCGGTACCGGCAGAGGCCACTTCAACCTGATCGGCCAGGCCGGCTTCGCGCAATTTGTGGCGCAGAACGCCTTCGGCCGTGGGCGAACGGCAGATGTTGCCCAGGCAGACGAACAGAACCTGCATCAGGCCCCCAGAAGGCGACGGACGCGCTCGAGGTCTTCAGGGGTGTCGACGCCCGCCGGCGGCGCTTCCAGGGCATCGCCCACATGAATGCGCACGCCGTGCCACAGGGCACGCAGTTGTTCCAGGGATTCGGTATTTTCCAGCCAGCACGGGCCCCAGCTCACGAAGTCGTGCAGGAAACCGGCGCGGTAGGCGTAGATGCCGATGTGGCGACGGTACGGCACGCCAGCCGGCAGCACGTCAGGCTGTTTGGCGAACGCATCCCGCGCCCACGGCAAGGTGGAGCGGCTGAAGGTCAGCGCCAGGCCATTGATGTCGCTGACCACTTTCACCACGTTGGGGTTGAACAGGGTCTCGATGTCTTCAATCGGCTCGGCCAGGGTCGCCATGCGCGCTTCGCCATGGGCTGCCAGGTTGGCCGCCACCTGATCGATCACGCTGGGCGGAATCAACGGCTCGTCACCTTGCACGTTGACCACGATGGCGTCCGCCGCCAGGCCCAGCTTGGTGGCCACTTCGGCCAGGCGGTCGGTACCGGAGTTGTGGTCTTCACGGGTCAGCACCGCTTCGGCACCAAAGCCTTTGCAGGCCTCGATGATGCGCGGATCGTCGGTGGCCACCACTACCCTTTCGGCGCTGCTTTTGCAGGCCTGTTCCCACACCAGCTGGATCATCGGCTTGTTGCCGATCAGTTGCAGCGGCTTGCCGGGCAGGCGGGTGGAGGCGTAGCGGGACGGGATGACAACGGTGAAGGCGGTGGTCATTTATCCAGGCGCTCGTCGGTGGTCAGGGTGCGGGCTTCGCTTTCGAGCATTACCGGAATGCCATCACGAATCGGGTACGCCAGGCCGGCGCCCTTGCTGATCAGCTCGGTTTTGTCGGCGCTGAGCTTGAGCGGACCCTTGCAGATCGGGCAAGCGAGGATATCGAGCAGTTTGGTGTCCATGAGTATGTCCTGGAGAGCAGCGTTTTAAGGCAAAAGGCGAGCGGGCAGCAAGCGCATCAACTGCGTGTCGAACCAGGCGATAAACGCCGGTGACGGTGCCGCGTCCACCGCAAGGTACCACCAGTCGGGCCTGGCAAAGGCGCGGCACTTCACCGCGTCCTTTTCAGTCATGACCAACGGCAGTGCCGGTGTGAAATTCAAGACCTCGGCGCTGTACGGCGCGTGGTCGGCAAAAGCATGGGGTATTGGGCGCCAGTGTAGCGTTTCAAGGGTATTGAAGAAACGTTGCGGGTTGCCGATGCCGGCCACCGCATGTACCTGCTGCCCCACCGGGAAGTGTTCGACGGGTTTACGCTCGCCGGTATGCAGGTTGACCAGCGCGGCAGGCAACAGACGGAAGGCAAAGCCGTCGTCACGGTCAGAACCTGCGCCGTTGTAAAGCAGCGCATCGACGCTCTGCAAACGCTCGACCGGCTCACGCAACGGCCCCGCCGGCAGGCAGCGACGGTTACCCAGCCCGCGGGCGGCGTCAATCAACACCAGTTCCAGGTCACGGGCCAGGCGGTAATGTTGCAGGCCGTCGTCGGAAAGGATCAGGTCGAGGGTTTCGCTGGCCAACAGCGCCTTCACGGCGCGGCTGCGGTCGGGGTCGATCATCAGCGGCACGCCGCTGCGCTGCACGATCAGCAAGGGTTCGTCCCCCGCCACCGCTGCGGTTTGATCGGCCTCTACGCGCCATGGAAACTGTGGCGGCTTGGCGCCATAACCGCGGCTGACCACACCGACGCGCAAACCACTGCGCTGGCAATGGTCGATCAGCCAGAGAATCATGGGCGTCTTGCCGGTGCCACCCACCGTGATATTGCCTACCACCACGACCGGCACCGGCGACTGATAGATCTCGCCCTCGCCCGCCAGGAACCGTGCGCGCTTGCGCTGCACCACCCGGCGATAGAGGGATTCCAGCGGCTGCAATAACGCAAGTGCAGGATGGCCTTCGTACCAGGCCTTGAGCAAACGATCAGTCATGGCCATCAGGGTTGGCTCGCCGCCTCGACGGTGGTCATGCGCAAATGGCTGAAGCCGAGCTTGCCGGCAGCGTCCATCGCCGTGATCACGGCCTGGTGCTTGGTGTTGCCATCGGCGCTGATGGACAGTGGCAAGTTAGTGTCCCCACCAGACTCTTTTTGCAGCGCTTCCATCAGGCTGGCCAGGTCGTTTTTCTCCAGCAACTGGTTATTCACCGAGAACACGCCATCGGCGCTGATGGCGATGTCCAGTTGCTTGGCCTGCTGGTCTTCCGCCGGCGAACCGCTGACGGCTTCCGGCAGGTCGACGCGCAGCTGGGTTTCCCGGGTAAAGGTGGTGGTGACGACAAAAAACAGCAGCAGGATAAACACCACGTCGATCAACGACGCCAGGTTGATATCGACGTTTTCCCGTTGCTTGCGACGAAATTTCACGCGTTGCCCTCAACCAGGTCCACGTCACGGTCGCCCTGTACCACTTCCACCAGCTTGATGGCTTCCTGCTCCATGCCCACCACCAGTTCGTCGATGCGCCGTTGCAGGAAACGGTGGAAGAACACCGAAGGAATACCGACCATCAGGCCCGCCGCCGTGGTGATCAAGGCCTTGGAAATACCACCGGCCAGCACTGCGGCGTTGGTGGTCATGCCCGACCCCATGAATGAGCTGAAAATATCGATCATGCCCAGCACCGTACCGAGCAGGCCGAGCAACGGTGCCATGGCGGCGATGGTGCCCAGGGCATTGATGTAGCGCTCCAGCTCATGGATGACCCGGGCGGCGGCCTCTTCGATGCACTCCTTCATGATCTCGCGACCGTGCTTGGAGTTGGCGAGGCCGGCGGCGAGGATTTCACCCAGGGGCGAGTTGGCGCGCAGTTCCTTGAGCTTTGTCTTGTCGAGCTGCTTGTTCTTGATCCAGCCCCAGACCTGGCCCAGCAGGTGGTCAGGCGTTACACGGCTGGCACGCAGGGTCCATAGGCGTTCGGCGATGATGCCGAGTGCGGCGATGGAACTCAAAATGATCGGCAACATCATCCAGCCGCCGGATTTGACCAATTCCCACACAGTGAATGTCCCCTCGAAAAAGTGCGCCACTTTACCATAAGGGTCCGGTGGAAGGGCTGGCCTGCCCCAGAGCATCCTGTCGCAGGGGCCGCTCTTTGGTAACGCTGTTTTGCGGTGGACGCTCGCGCCAGAAACGCCGCTGGCTGCGCGCGGCCAGCGGCGGCTGGAAGGTGCCCAGTTGCAGGCGGAGTGCGCCTTGCTCGGCACTGTCATAAATCACGCTGCCCATGGCCTGGTAACGCTCCAGCACCTGTGGATGCGGGTGGCCAAACGCATTGCTGCGCCCCCGGGAAATCAACACGGCCTTGGGTGCCAGGCGCTGTAGAAAGGCCCATGACGACGAGCTGCGGCTGCCGTGGTGCGGCGCTTGCAGCCAATCGACAGGAGCGCCCATGGGAGTGGCCAGCAATGCCCGCTCGGCGTCATGGTCAATATCCCCGGTCAGCAACAAGCGCTCGCCATTGGCCTGCACCCGCAACACGCAGGACATCTGGTTACCGTCCGTCGCATCAGGCCATTGCCATAGCTCGAACCTCACGCCATCCCACTCCCACTGCTCGCCGCTGACACACGCCTGGGTACCGAGCGAGGCCGGCAGCCGTGCCGTCTCACCGCCCACCACACGCTTGACCGGCAACCCTTGGGCGACGGCCAACGCGCCGCCGGCATGATCGGCATCGGCATGACTGAGCAGCATCACGTCCAGCTCTGCGACCCCCAGCTTGCGCAACGCAGGCAATACGACACGCGCGCCTAGATCGAACTCACCGGAGCGCGGCCCGGCGTCATACAGCAGTACATGGTTGCGGGTACGCAGGATGATCGCCAACCCCTGGCCGACGTCCAGTTGCACCACCTCGACCAGCCCATGAGGTATCGACTCCCGCGGCGGAAACACCGCCAGCAGCAACATCGGCCAGCCCAGCAGCCGAAACGGGACGCCCTTGGGCAGCAATAACAGCACCGCCCCCAGCAGGCTCACCAGCCAATAGCCAATGGGCACTTGCGCCGGTATCCAGGCCGGCAAGTACTGCGCCAGCAGCGCCAAGGCCTTGAACAGCCCGTCCAGTGTGCCGCCCGCCAGCCATAACAACCCCTCTCCTATATAAGGCAGCGGCAATAACACCGTACCCAGCAAGGCCAGGGGCAGCACCACCAGGCTGATCCACGGCACCGCAACCAGGTTGGCCAGCGGCCCGCTCAGGCTGATAGGCAGGCCGAGCACCAGCAGCAGCGGAAACAGGCCGATGGCAATCATCCATTGGGCGCGGGTCCAGGCTTGCCACAAGGGCCAGGGGCCCAATCGGCCACTGAACGCCAAAATCAGCACCGCAACAGCCGCAAAAGACAGCCAGAACCCCGGCTGCAGGCTGGCCAACGGTTCGAGGATCAGCACCGCGTCCAGCGCCAGCAACAGCGGCCACCAGATTCCCAGGTGACGAAACCGCAGACGCCACAGCAATACCAGGCCCACCATCACACAGGCCCGTTGCACCGGCACCTCGAAACCTGCCAGCAGGCCGTAGCCCAGCGCTGCAGCAAACGCCAGGCCGCAGGCCCAGGGCAGCCACGGCAAAGGTTTCGGCCAACCCCCGTAGCGCGCAAGACCGGCGACCAGGCCATAGATCAACCCCGCCAGCAGGCCGATGTGCTGCCCGGATATCACCAGTAAATGCACGGTGCCAGTGGCTTGCAGGACCCGCCAATCCTCGGCGGCCAACCCGGAACCATCGCCGAGCACCAGCGCCGCCAGGCCCGCCTCTCGCCCCTGGGCATCCACTGCCAGGAGCCGCTGGCGAATCCCGTCGCGCCAGGCATGTCGTGCCGGTGCCAGCAGTTGGCCGTCCTTGACCGAGCCGGTGGCGCCAATCCGCTGGGCCAGCAGCCAGGCTTCATAGTCAAAGCCATCGGCATTGAGCAATCCGGAAGGACGCTTGAGAGTCACCGCCAGTCGCCAGCGCTCACCGCTCTTAACCGGTGGACCGCCGCGCCAGGACACGCGAATGCGCTTGGGAAGCAGGTCCTTGCGTGACCGGCTGTCGGTCAGTTCGAAGCGCACACCGTCGCCCATCTGCTGCGGTAACCCGCTGACACGCCCTTCCACCCAGCGGGTCTGGCCATCCAGATGCGGGGCCAACCGATCATCCAGCGCCCACTGCGCGCTGAGGCATGCCCAGCCCAGGCCAAGCAGGAAAAACCCCAGCGGATAGGTACGAAAAGGCAACAGCATCAGGGCCAGCACCGGCATCAACAACAGCCAGCCGCCGGACGGCAACGCGGGTAAAAAACGCAAGGCGAGCAGCCCCAGCGCGAGTGCGAACATCCCTGTTCTCATGGATCTTTCCTTGAAAGCGACCCATTGAGTCTTAGCCGGGCTAGCGGTGTGGCCTATTATTATTTGTCACAAAGTCTGAATTTCACGTTCGTGGAATGCGGGCATACTTGCCCCTCGAACTGACCTGGACCCCTTATGCCACGGCGCTTATTCAAACGGTACATGCCCGATCCGACCAGCATTCGGGAACACAAGTCCTTACGCTTTCTCGGCAAGTTGCTGCATGACCCGAATCTCTGGCACCTCAATCGGCACTCGGTCGCGCGGGCCATGGCCGTTGGCCTGTTCGCGGCATTCATCCCCATTCCCTTGCAGATGCTGCTGGCAGCGGTCCTCGCCATCAGCGTGCGCGGCAACATGCCGATTGCCGTGAGCCTGGTCTGGCTGACCAACCCGATTACCATGCCGCCGGTGTTTTTCTGCACCTACATGACCGGGGCCTGGCTGATGAATGTGCCACCCCGCAGCATGCCCGACGAGCTGACCTGGGAATGGATCAGCGGGCAGTTGTCGACGCTGTGGCAACCGTTCCTGCTGGGCTCGGTAGTACTGGGGCTGGTGATGGCGGTGCTGGGTTATTGCCTGACCATGGGCTATTGGCGCTGGTGGGTGGCCCGACAGTGGAAAAAACGCAAACAGCGCAGGTTGTAACCGTTAGCGCGCCAGCAAGCGCATGTGCACACGTAAACCCTGGCCGGTATTTTCCGCCCACAGGCTGCCGTCCTGACGCTGCACAGCGTTGCGCGCAATGCTCAAGCCCAGGCCAAAGCCGCCGTCGCCGGGCCTTGAACCGTCCAGCCGGGTGAATGGCGCAAAGATTCGCTCCAACTCCACCTCATCGATCCCGCCGCCCTGGTCTTCCAGCCACAAGTGCCAGTGATCCCCCTCACGCTGCCCGCCCAATTGCACCGTTCCGTCTTGCGCAGAGTGCCGGATGGCATTGCGCAGGATGTTCTCCAATGCCTGGGCCAGCAGGTTCAGATGACCGCGCACCCAGCAGTCGGCCCCCAGCTCGCACTGCAAGCGTGAAGCCGGCCAGCCACTTTCAAAACAGGCGTTTTCCCGGAGCATGTCCCACAGCGCCTGCACCTGGATGTCTTCCTTGGGCAACGGCGCGCGTTCGGTGTCGAGCCAGGCCAGTTGCAGAGTGTCCTCCACCAGGCGCTGCATGCCGTCGATCTCCCTCCCCAGGCGCTCGCGCAGTTGGGTCAGGTCCTGCTCGCTGTCACTGGCCACGCGCAGGCGGCTCAACGGCGTGCGCAACTCATGGGACAAATCCCGCAGCAGCTGCTGTTGCAGGGCCACGGTGCCTTGCAGGCGCTCAGACATCTGGTCAAACGCGCGGCCCAACTCCCCCAGTTCATCCTGGCGGCTGGTGGTGTCGCGGGAAAGCCGGGTGCCCAGTTGGTCGGCACGCCAGGCGTTGGCCTGCTCTCGCAGGTGGTTGAGGGGCATGATCAACAGCCGGTAGAGGCCGATGCACAGCAGCAGGGTGAACAGGCCGGGAATCACGCCATTGGTGACGATCCGCCAGAACAGCTGGTTTTGCCCGGGCATGAAACGCCGCGGCAATTCGATCACCAGGGAGCCCGCACCCGGGTCGAGCGGGAACGGGATTTTCAACCACGGCAGGCCCTTGGCATGCCGGCTGACGGGCCAGTCCAGGCCGCGCAGGAAGGTCAGGCGCTGGCTCTCCTTGTCCGTCAGTGGGTAGCTGCTCAGGGATTGCAGGTCGTTGCCGATGACCCCCACCCAGGTGCGCTCGCGCTGGCCCAGGGTGTGCAACCATTCGTCCACACCGGCGTTGCCGCCCTTGTTCCAGGCCAGTTCCGCGCCAGCGGCATAACCGCTCAGGGTGGCGCGGGCCTCGCTGGACAGAAAGGCATTCTGCTCTTCCATATACCGGCCCCATGACCAACTAAGCCAGATCATCAGCAAGCAGAATGCGATCAGCAGGCAGGCCAGTTTCCAGAATAACGAATGCTTGCCCGGCAGCCGTTTGAACGCGGCTTTAAAGCCCGTCATCGTGACCGCTCAACACATAGCCCTTGCCCCACACCGTGCGCACTTCCCGCTCGCTGTAGCCGACAGCCTTGAGCTTGCGACGAATCTGGCTGATGTGCATGTCCAGGCTGCGGTCATGGGGCGCATAGCCGCGCTGGAACACATGCTGGTAGAGGAAGGCTTTGCTGAGGACTTCTTCGGCGTTGCGGTGCAGGGTTTCCAACAGGCGATATTCGCTGCGGGTCAGGCCGGCCCACTGCTCCCGGTGAAACACATCACACAGCTCGTCATCGAAACGCAGGCTGCGGGCATCGCCGCGCACCGCCGCCAGGGCCGGCAAAGGCCGCCGGTCCAGGGCGACCCGGCGCAGGATCGCTTCGATGCGCACCCGCAACTCGGCCATGCTGAACGGCTTGGGCAGGTAATCGTCGGCCCCCAGGCGAAAACCGCTGATGCGATCAGCTTCGGCCCCCAGGGCCGACATCAGGATCACCGGCATCGAATGGCTCTGGCGCAAATGCGTGAGCACCGACAACCCGTCCATGCCCGGCAGCAGGATGTCCATCAACACCACGTCGAAGCGCTGATCGCGGGCCATTTGCAGGCCCTGCTGGCCATTCTGGCACCAGGTCACCTGGAAGCCACAGAGGCCCAATTGCTCATGGACATAGGCGCCAAGCACAGGATCGTCTTCAATCGCCAGGATACTGGGTAAGCCAAGTGCTGCGGGATTCATTAGCGTCTGCAAGTCATTCTCAATGACTGATTATTCAAGATTGCCCCCCCCATGAGCAACCGCCGCCGGGCGTCCGACGGCCCAAGGTTTGCCTCAGGTCATTAATTTTGCAAGATTCCCCGCCGCGCAAATGGCTACACTGCGCAGGTGGCGCGGGCCGGATGCCTGCGTGGAATTCGACAACAGTGTGGTAGCAGGAGAGTGGCGTGCTTAAAAGAATGGGGATAAAAGGCCGCGTACTGTTGCTGACCTTATTGCCTACCAGCCTGATGGCGTTGCTGCTGGGCGGGTACTTCACCTGGATGCAGCTTTCGGAGTTGCAGTCGCAGTTGCTGCAACGCGGCGAGATGATCGCCGAGCAACTGGCGCCGCTGGTGGCCCCGGCCCTCGGCACCAGGAACACCGACCTGCTGGAACGCATCGCCACCCAGTCCCTGGAACAAACCGATGTGCGCGCCGTATCGTTCCTCGGGCCCGACCGCACGCCCCTGGCCCACGCCGGGCCGACCATGCTCAACCAGCCGCCCATCGGCAACAGTTCGCACCTGTTGCAGCGCACCGGCAATGACGCCACCCGTTATCTGCTGCCGGTGTTCGGCCGCCATCGCAACCTCGCCGGTGAACTGATCCCGGATGAATCCGACCGCCTGCTCGGCTGGGTCGAGCTGGAACTGTCCCACAACGGCATGTTGCTGCGTGGCTACCGCAGCCTGTTCGCGAGCCTGCTGCTGATCGCCATCGGCCTGATCTGCACGGCGGCCCTCGCCTTGCGCATCAGCCGTACGATCAACTCACCGATCGGCCTGATCAAACAGGCCGTCGCGCAACTCAAGGACGGCAATCTCGAAACCCGCTTGCCACCCCTGGGCAGCCAGGAGCTGGATCACCTGGCCTCGGGCATCAACCGCATGGCCGAGACCCTGCAAAACGCCCAGGAAGAATTGCAACACAGCATCGACCAGGCCACCGAAGACGTGCGGCAAAACCTCGAAACCATCGAGATCCAGAACATCGAGTTGGACCTGGCCCGCAAGGAAGCCCTGGAAGCCAGCCGCATCAAGTCGGAGTTTCTGGCCAACATGAGCCATGAGATCCGCACGCCGTTGAACGGCATCCTTGGTTTCACCCATTTGTTGCAGAAAAGCGAACTGTCACCGCGCCAGCTGGATTACCTGGGCACCATCGAAAAATCCGCCGATAACCTGCTGGGCATCATCAACGAAATCCTCGACTTCTCGAAAATCGAGGCCGGCAAGCTGGTGCTCGACAGCATCCCGTTCAACCTGCGGGACTTGCTGCAAGACACCCTGACCATCCTCGCCCCGGCCGCCCACGCCAAACAGCTGGAGCTGGTGAGCCTGGTCTACCGCGACACGCCGCTCGCCTTGGTGGGTGACCCGCTGCGGCTCAAGCAGATCCTCACGAACCTGGTGAGCAACGCGATCAAGTTCACCCGCGAAGGCACCATCGTTGCCCGCGCCATGATTGAAGACGAACAGGAAGACAGCGTACAACTGCGCATCAGCGTGCAGGACACCGGCATCGGCCTGTCGAACCAGGATGTGCGGGCGCTGTTCCAGGCGTTCAGCCAGGCGGACAATTCGCTGTCACGCCAACCCGGCGGGACCGGCCTTGGCCTGGTGATTTCCAAGCGCCTGATCGAACAGATGGGCGGTGAGATCGGCGTCGACAGCACGCCGGGAGAAGGCTCGGAATTCTGGATCAGCCTGAACCTGCCGAAAACCCGTGACGATATCGAAGACCTGCCCTCCGCGCCGCTGCTGGGCCGGCGCGTCGCGGTGCTGGAAAACCACGAGCTGGCGCGCCAGGCCCTGCAACATCAGCTGGAAGACTGCGGCCTGGAAGTCACCCCGTTCAACAGCCTGGAAAGCCTGACCAACGGCATCACCAGCGCCCACCAGACCGAACAGGCGATTGACCTGGCCGTGCTGGGCATCACCGCCAATGACATTCCGCCGGAGCGTTTGAACCAGCACCTGTGGGACCTCGAACACCTGGGCTGCAAGGTACTGGTGTTGTGCCCGACCACCGAACAGCTGCTGTTCAACCCCTCGGTGCCCAACCCCAACAGCCAGTTGCAGGCCAAGCCCGCGTGCACCCGCAAACTGCGTCGCGCCCTGGCCGACCTGATCAGCCCGCGCCCGCTGCGCAGCGAACCCGGCGAGCCCCTGTCCAGCCGCGCGCCGCGGGTGCTGTGTGTCGACGACAACCCGGCCAACCTGCTGCTGGTGCAAACCCTGCTGGAAGACATGGGCGCCAAGGTCCAGGCGGTGGAAAGCGGTTACTCGGCCATCGAGGCAGTGAAGCAGGAAGCCTTCGACCTGGTGCTGATGGACGTGCAGATGCCGGGGATGGACGGTCGCCAGAGCACCGAGGCAATCCGCACGTGGGAAAGCGAACGCCATGGCACACCGCTGCCCATCGTCGCGCTGACGGCCCATGCGATGGCCAACGAAAAACGCGCCCTGCTGCAAAGCGGCATGGATGATTACCTGACCAAACCCATCAGCGAACGGCAACTGGCCCAGGTGGTGTTGAAATGGACCGGGCTGGCCCTGCGCAACCAGGGCCCGGACCGTGGCACCGAAAGTTTCGGGCATGCCACGCAATTGCCGGTGCTGGACCATGAAGAAGGTTTGCGCCTGGCGGCCGGCAAGGCGGATCTGGCGGCAGACATGCTCGCGATGCTGCTGGCCTCGCTGGAAGCGGACCGTGAAGCGATTCGCGTCGCCCGTGACGCCAATGACCGCAACGCACTGATCGAACGGGTGCACCGCCTGCACGGCGCCACCCGGTATTGCGGCGTGCCGCAACTGCGTGCGGCCTGCCAACGGGCCGAGACCCTGCTCAAGCAGGACGACGCCAAGGCCATGCCGGCCCTGGATGAACTGGACATGGCGATTGCCCGGCTGGCCAGCGAGGCGCGGGTCAGCGCGTAAACTTTCGGGGCAATGTGGACAGGGAGGCTTGCTGTGGCGAGGGAGCTTGCTCCCGCTGGGCTGCGCAGCGGCCCCAAAATCCTGGGAGCGCTTCGCACTCCAGCGGGAGCAAGCTCCCTCGCCACAGTAAGCTTCCTCACCACAGCAAGCTCACTCACCACAGACAAGCCCCCTCGCCACAAAATCAGCTTTCCATCATCAAGAAGGAATATTTGATGCGCATCATCCTCTTCAGCAGCCAGACCTACGACCGCGACAGCTTTCTCGCCCAACCGCTGCCCGAAGGCATGCAGCTGCAATTCCAGCCGGCCCGGCTGAACCTCGACACCGTGGCCCTGGCCGAACACCACGAAGTGGTCTGCGCCTTTATCAACGATGACCTCAGCGCTCCGGTGCTGGAGCAGTTGGCCAGCGGCGGCACCCGCCTGATCGCCCTGCGTTCCGCCGGTTACAACCATGTCGACCTGCCCGCCGCCAAGCGCCTGGGCCTGACCATCGTGCGGGTGCCGGCCTACTCGCCCCATGCGGTGGCCGAACATGCGGTCGCGTTGATCCTGGCCCTCAATCGCCGCCTGCACCGCGCCTACAACCGTACCCGCGACGGTGACTTCAGCCTGCACGGCCTGACCGGGTTCGACCTGGTGGGCAAGACCGTCGGCGTGGTCGGCACCGGGCAGATCGGCGCCACATTCGCCAAGATCATGGCCGGGTTCGGCTGCCAGTTGCTGGCGTACGATCCCTATCCCAGCCCGCAGATCGAAGCCCTCGGCGCCCGGTATGTGAGCCTGCCGCAGTTGCTGGGCGAATCGCAGATCATCAGCCTGCATTGCCCGCTGACGGCGGACAGCAAACACCTGATCAACGCCCAAAGCCTCGCCCATATGCAGCCCGGCGCGATGCTCATCAACACCGGGCGCGGCGGCCTGGTGGACACCCCGGCGCTGATCGACGCACTCAAGGATGGCCAGCTCGGCTATCTGGGGCTGGATGTGTATGAAGAAGAGGCCCAGCTGTTTTTCGAAGACCGCTCGGACCTGCCCCTGCAAGACGACGTATTGGCGCGCCTGCTGACCTTCCCCAATGTGATCATCACCGCGCACCAGGCCTTCCTGACCCGCGAGGCGCTGGGGGCGATTGCCGGCACCACCCTGGCCAACATCGCGGCGTGGGCTGGCGGGCAGGCGCAAAACCTCGTCGAAGGATGATCAGCGGTCACATAGCCGCGCCATGATGGGTAGCGGCGCATGATAGGATGCCGCGCCTATTTGGAGGATCCATGGCCGAACACGATTTCCGCTTCAGCTTGCTGAGCCCGCAACACACCCTGATCGAATGCCGCGCCCTGGTGCCGGGCCGTTATCAAGTCACCGGCAACGGTGGCTCGATCAAGAACGGCGACGTTCTGATCGTCACCCTGCGCGGCAGCAAAACCCTGTCGATGCGCCTGACCGTCGAAGGCGATGCGCGCTACTCCATCCGCCCGGCGGGCCAGTGGGTCGCCATGGCCCAGGGGCCGAAATTCGGCGAACTGGAGATTCACACCTGGAAGGTCAACTGCGACAGCTGCGACAACGTGCTGGAGTTTGAATTCGCAGTGGAAACCAAGCTGACCAAGGAACCGCTGCAACCGGCCGCCACTGCACGGGTTACCGAGTTGGGCTGGGCCACCCTGGGTGACAAGCACCGCTGCCCGAAATGCCAGCAGGCCGCGCAATGAAAGCCCTGCTGATGCTGGCCGTGCTGGGTGCAGGCCTTGCGGGCTGCGCCAGCGACGAGGTCAAGCTCAAGCAGGATCACAGCTACGTGGTGGAATGGATCGGTGAGCGGCCGCTGATGGATTACGCCCACCTGACCGTGACCCTCGGCGCCGATGGCCGGGCCTATGGCAATGGTGGCTGCAACCATTGGTTTGCGCCCTACACCCTGGACGGCGACAAGCTGAGCTTCGGCAAGGTCGGCAGCACCCGCAAACTCTGCGCCGAAGCGCTGATGGAGCAGGAGCACCGCTTCTTCCAGGCCCTGCAGGGCGTGCAGCGCTGGGACATTTCGCCGATCGAACAGACCCGCTTCTGGCCGGCGGATGGCAAGCCGTTGCGGTTGTGGCTGGAAGAAGGCTGATCTGTAAGGCGCAGCAGGTTTAAATGTGGGAGCGGGCTTGCTCGCGAAAGCGGTGGATCAGTCGATGTATCCGGTGACTGTCACACCGCATTCGCGAGCAAGCCCGCTCCCACATTTTTTATCCGCGCAACGCCTTGAGCTTGGCCAACACCCCTTCCGCCGTCTGCTCACCCATCAGTTGCTCACGCACCTTGCCCTTGTCATCGATGATGTAGGTCACCGGCAAGGCTTCACTGCGGGGAATGTCGAAGATCCCGTCCGGGTTCTGCGCCAGTACGGTGAACTTGATGCCCAGCTTCTCGCTGGCGCTCTTGAGCTCTTCACCCTGGACGTTGTCGAAATTCACCCCGAACACCCCCACCGACTGGCCCTTGAGCTGTTCGGCCAAGGCGTTGAGTTCCGGGATTTCGGTACGGCAAGGGCCACACCATTCGGCCCAGTAGTTAACCACCAGCCATTGCTTGTCCAGGCGTTCGGCGGCCACTTTCTGACCATATTGGTCAACGCCATAATCATTGCCACAGCCGCTGAGCAGCAGTGTGCCGATGATTGCCAATGCGCCTAACAGTCGCCTCGTCATGGGGTAATCCTTCGTAAAAATGAACGTTGGCTGCGGCCTATCGCCTCTCATGGTTTAAGGACGCGGCGCAGCGCGGGTAGAATACCCGCCACCTTACGCAAGATGCGACCCGCACATGACCGATCTGACGCTTTATCACAACCCGCGCTGCTCGAAATCCCGCGGTGCGCTCGAACTGCTGGAAGCCCGTGGCCTCACACCGACGGTGGTGCGCTACCTGGAAACCCCGCTCGACGCCGCGCAATTGCAGGCCCTGCTGGGCAAGCTGAACATCAGCGCGCGGCAACTGCTGCGTACCGGCGAGGACGAATATAAAACCCTCAACCTGGGTGACACCAGCCTCAGCGAAGCACAGTTGATCGCTGCCATCGCCGCTCATCCGAAACTGATGGAGCGCCCGATCCTCGCCACCGCCGACAAGGCCGTGATCGGCCGCCCACCGGAGAACATCCTGGAGCTGGTTTCGTGAGTGCGCCATATGTGCTGGTGTTGTATTACAGCCGCAACGGTTCAGTCAGCGAAATGGCCCGGCAGATTGCCCGGGGCATCGAGCAAGCCGGGCTTGAGGCGCGGCTGCGCACCGTGCCGGCCATCTCCAGTGAATGCGAGGCCGTGGCGCCGGACATTCCGGTCGACGGCCCGCTGTACTGCAGCCTCGACGACCTGAAGAACTGCGCAGGCCTGGCGCTGGGCAGCCCGACCCGTTTCGGCAACATGGCCGCGCCGCTCAAGTACTTTCTCGACGGCACCAGCAACCTGTGGCTGACCGGCGCCCTGGTCGGCAAGCCGGCGGGTGTGTTCACCTCCACCGCCAGCCTGCACGGCGGCCAGGAGACCACGCTGATGTCGATGCTGCTGCCGCTGCTGCACCACGGCATGCTGATCACCGGACTGCCCTACAGTGAACAGGCGCTGCTCGACACCAAGGGCGGCGGTACGCCTTATGGCGCCAGCCACCATTCCGGTGCCGACGGCAAGCGCGCACTGGATCAACACGAGATCGCCCTGTGCCGCGCCCTCGGCCTGCGCCTGGCGAAGACCGCTGCGCTACTGGAGAACGGCCGTGGCCAGGAAGCCTAAGGTACTGCCGCCCCAGGCCTGGCTGGAGCCACGGGTCAAGGCGATGCGGGCGTTGAGCCTGCTGGCGTTCCTGGGATTGGTGGGGCTGCTGTGTGCCTACTACCTGGCGTTCGCCGATCTGCATGGCGCGCGGCCGTGGGTGATTCTGCTGATCGAGTTGGTGCCGCTGCTGTTGCTGGCGCCGGGGATGATCCTGGGCAGCGCGCGCGGGCATTCATGGATGTGCTTTGTGGTGAACCTGTATTTCATCAAGGGCGCGCTGGCGGCCTATGACCCGAACCGGCAGTGGTTTGGTGTGCTCGAGATGCTGGCGAGCCTGGCGGTGTTCTGCACGGCGTTGATGTATGTACGGTACCGGCATCAGCTGAATCGGCGGTTGGCGGGGGAAGGATTGCCTGCCTGATGCTTTTGTAGTGCCTGACCTGCCGCTATCGCAGGCAAGCCAGCTCCCACAGAGGAATGCATTCCAAGTGTGGGAGCTGGCTTGCCTGCGATGGCATCAACCCGGTATCAATGATTCACGGTGTAAGCCAGCATCATCGACAACTGGCACATCGGCCGCCCGCTCTCGGCATGCCACTGGTTGAATGCGCCCTGCACCGTGGCCAGGTCCCGCAGGCTGGTGGGCACCTTGTCGACGATCTTCTGCGCATTCAGCGCCGCCACCACGTCATAGCTCGGCACGAACGTGTCCTTGCCCACCATCCGCAAAAAGCGCGGCGCCGACAGCCCGCCCAACTGGTGGCCGTGCTTGCTCAGGTACTTCCACAGGCCGACGATATCGGTCACCGGCCAGTCGGCAATAAACCCGCCGAAGCTGCCTTTTTCCTTCTCGACATCCAGAATCATCTGCGCATTGCGCGGCACGCTCTTGAGCTTGCCCAGGTGACGGATGATGCGCGTGTCCTGCATCAGCCGCTCCAGGTGCTCGGCGCCCATGAGTACGACTTTTTCCGGGTCAAACCCAAAGAACACCTGCTCGAAGGCCGGCCACTTGGCGTCCACCACGCTGTGCTTCAGGCCGGCGCGAAACACCCGCAGCGACAAGGTCGACAGGTAGCGGTCATCGCTGATCTTGCGCAGTTTCGCCGGGGTCAGGGGCACAGGCAGGTGGGCTTCCAGCTCGGCCGCCGAACCAAACCGGTTCAGACAATATTCGTGCAGCCACTTGTAATCGCGCATGCCCTCTCCTAAGGATTGAAATGAAAACGGCGCCCAGGAGCGCCGTCTGTCAGAGCGGTGAAAACACTCAGAGGTTCACTACGTTGACGAAGCGCGACGCCGCACTTTCGTCGATACGCAGGCTGGTGAAGTCGAACAGGTTACGGTCAGCCAACTGCGACGGCTGCACGTTCTGCAAGCTGCGGAAGATGCTGTCGACGCGGCCCGGGGTCTTGCGGTCCCAATCCTGGAGCATGTCCTTGACCACCTGGCGCTGCAGGTTTTCCTGGGAGCCGCAGAGGTTGCACGGGATGATCGGGAATTGCTTGAGGTCGGAGTAGGCCTGGATGTCCTTCTCATGGCAGTACGCCAGTGGGCGGATCACCACGTTGCGCCCGTCATCGGCCCGCAGCTTGGGCGGCATGGCCTTGAGGCTGCCGTTGAAGAACATGTTGAGGAAGAAGGTTTCGACGATGTCATCGCGGTGATGACCGAGGGCCATCTTGGTCGCGCCGATTTCGTCGGCAAACGTATAGAGCGTGCCACGGCGCAGGCGCGAGCACAGCGAGCAGGTGGTCTTGCCTTCCGGGACCAGCTCCTTGACCACCGAATAGGTGTCTTTCTCGACGATGTGGTACTCGATCCCCAATTCCTTGAGGTAGGCCGGCAGCACATGCTCGGGAAAACCCGGCTGCTTCTGGTCCATGTTCACGGCAACGATGTCGAACTTGATCGGCGCGACCTTTTGCAGGTGCATCAGCACGTCGAGCATGGTGTAGCTGTCCTTGCCGCCGGACAGGCAGACCATGACCTTGTCGCCCTCTTCGATCATATTGAAATCGGCGACTGCCTCGCCGGCCAGGCGACGCAGGCGTTTTTGCAGTTTGTTCTGGTTGACCGTAAGAGTGCCCATGGCGCTTGGATCCGCGAAAGGTGTGTGACGAAAAGCCGGGTATTTTACCGGGATGGACGACCGAGTTCCAATGTGGGAGCGGGCTTGCTCGCGAACGCGAAGTGTCATTCGCCAGGTGTTTAGCTGACAGACCGCATTCGCGAGCAAGCCCGCTCCCACAGTTGACCGCATTCCAATCAACAGACCCCGCCGCGATTAAGCCCAATGTTTACAGCGCAATTTGCTCTAAAGCCCCACACTTTTTCCGGTCATCACTTCCTATACTGCGACATAAGGTCGCACATATATCCAGACCTTTCAGGCCAATTGGCCCGTGGGCGCTCCGCTGGGGGGCGATGGTAATAACGACAGGAGTGACTGGCATGATCCATCACGTCGTGGGACTTTTCACCCACCCCGATCAGGAATGGCGGGAAATTCGTGGCGATAAAGAAGAAAGCATCGGCCACATGTACCTCACCCACACGCTGATTCTAGCGGCCATCCCCGCTGTCTCAGCCTTTATCGGTACCACTCAGGTGGGTTGGGTCATCGGCAGCCGCGCCCCGGTGATGCTGACGGTGGAAAGCGCGTTGTGGATGACCCTCATGTCCTACGCGGCGATGCTCGGCGGCGTGGCGGTGATGGGCGCGTTCATTCACTGGATGGCCCGCACCTATGACGCCAACCCCAGCATGGCGCGCTGCGTGGCGTTTGCCACCTACACCGCGACACCGCTGTTTATCGGCGGGCTGGCGGCGCTGTACCCGCATATGTGGCTGGGCATGGTGGTGGGCACGGCGGCCATTTGCTACACGGTGTATCTGCTGTACGTGGGGCTGCCGACCTTCATGAACATCCACCCGGACGAGGGCTTCCTGTTTTCCAGCTCGGTACTGGCGGTAGGCCTGGTGGTGCTGGTGGCGATCATGGCCTTTACCGTGATCGTCTGGGGGCTGGGCGTAGGCCCGATCTACACCAACTGACGCGGTTTACCCGCAGGAAAAGCCACCGCAAGGTGGCTTTGTGCGTTATGCATGACCATTCGGCGCCTGACAGATTCGGATACACCCTTGTTTGCGGCATACTGGACATCTCTGGAGATATGTACAGCATGCCCGAGCAACTCAATACCCGCGTCGAAGATTGTTTCCTGCAAGCCGAATCCTTTTTCAAACGAAGCTTCAAACGCCCTCAGGTCAGCCTCAAGCTGCGGGGCCAGAAGGCCGGTGTCGCGCATTTGCACGAGAACCTGCTGCGCTTCAACCCGCAGCTCTACCGTGAAAACAGCCAACACTTCCTTAAACAGACAGTCGCCCATGAAGTGGCGCACCTGATTGCCCACCAATTGTTCGGCGAGCGCATCCAGCCCCATGGCGAGGAATGGCAGTTGATCATGCGTGGGGTTTACGAACTGCCGCCGGACCGCTGCCACACCTATGAAATCCAGCGGCGGCGCGTCACGCGGTATATCTACCGCTGTCCGTGTGCCGACAGTGACTTCCCGTTTTCGCCCCAGCGTCACGGGTTGGTGGGCCAGGGGCGGCGGTATTTGTGCCGCAGGTGCCGGCAGACTTTGGTGTTTACCGGGGAAACCCGCGTCGAGTGAGGTTTGTGGTGCTTGTATGGCCCTCTTCGCGAGCAAGCCCGCTCCCACATTTGATCGCATTCCAACGATGGAACTCGGTTGAATGTGGGAGCGGGCTTGCTCGCGAAGGGGCCGGCCCAGGCGCTACTGAATCACCTTGGCACGCCGCAAATCATCTATCTGCTGAGCACTGAAGCCCAACTCCGCCAACACCTCATCGCTGTGAGCGCCCACCGCCGCGCCTATGTGCCTGGCCGCCGGCAAGCCCTCGGAAAACTTCAGCGGGCAGGCCATTTGCGCCTGGCTGGAACCATCGCCCCGCGGCACCTGGCTGACCAGCTCCCGGGCTTTCAACTGCGGGTGTTCAACGGCCTCGCTCAGATTCAGCACCGGCTCGACACACGCATCAATCCCGGCAAACAGCTCACACAGCTCATCAAAGCTACGTTTCTCGAACTCGACCTGCAGCGCCAGCTTGAGGGCTTTCTGCTGCTCGGGTTTGGGCGATAGGCCCATTGCCGCCAATTCAGGGCGGCCAAGGGCCGTACACAACTGCTGCATAAACGCCGGCTCCAGACTGCCCACCGACAACCAGCGTCCTTCCCGCGAGCGGTAATAGTCATAGAAGCTGCCGCCATTAAGCACCTGGTTCTCCCACCCAGGCTCCACGCCGCACGCCAGGTAACCCGCGCCGGCCATGGCATTCAGGCTGAAGGCGCAGTCGGTCATGCTCACGTCCAGGTACTGCCCCACCCCACTGTGCTGCCGGGCAATCACCGCCGCCAGCAAACCGATCACCGCGTGCAACGAGCCGCCCCCCACATCCGCCAACTGCACACCCAAGGGCAACGGCCCGCTGTCCTGGCGCCCGGTGTAGCTGGCAATGCCTGCCAGGGCCAGATAATTGATGTCATGGCCGGCGCGATCCTTGTAGGGGCCGGTCTGGCCGTAACCGGTGATGGAGACGTAGATCAGCTTTGGGTTGATCGCCTTCAACGCCTCGTAACCCAGGCCCAGGCGCTCCATGACCCCGGGGCGGAACTGCTCGAGGACGATGTCGTAGTCCGCCACCAGTTGCCGCACGATCGCCACCGCCTCGGCCTGTTTGAGGTCCAGGGCCAGGCTGCGTTTGTTGCGGTTCAGATAGGCATGGCTGGCCGACACGCCCTGGTCATGGGGCGGCAGTACTCGCAGCAGGTCCATCCGTGTGGGGGATTCGATGCGCAACACCTCGGCGCCCATGTCGGCCAGCAGCAACGAGGCGAACGGCCCCGGCAGCAAGGTGGAGAAATCCAGTACTTTGAGGGACGCCAAGGGACCTGACATGCGGACTCCGATTCCGATTCGATTGGCCACAGAGTAGGCAAACCCGGCGGTCGGCGGCAATCACATAAACCATCATCCGAAGTGACTGATGCTTCCCGAAGGCATAAAAAAACCCATCCGAAGATGGGTTTTTCACAAACGCTGCAGCCTTACTTGACGGCAGTTGGAGCCGGGCCTTCGGCCACGCCCAGGTCGTCTTCTTCACGGGTGTCGGAGATACCGCGACCACCGGAAGCCAGTTCGACTTTCAGCTTGTCTTCGTCCAGTTCCTTGACCCACTTGGCCACAACCAGGGTTGCAACAGCGTTGCCAACCAGGTTGGTCAGTGCGCGGGCTTCGGACATGAAGCGGTCGATACCCAGGATCAGCGCCAGGCCGGCAACCGGCAGGTGGCCAACAGCCGACAGGGTAGCGGCCAGTACGATGAAACCACTACCGGTCACGCCAGCAGCGCCCTTGGACGACAGCAGCAGTACCAGCAACAGGGTGATCTGGTGGGTGATGTCCATATGGGTGTCAGTCGCCTGGGCGATGAACACGGCAGCCATGGTCAGGTAGATCGAAGTACCGTCCAGGTTGAAGGAGTAGCCAGTCGGGATAACCAGGCCGACTACCGACTTCTTGGCGCCCAGGCGTTCCATCTTGATCAGCATGCGTGGCAGTGCGGATTCGGACGAGGAAGTACCCAGTACGATCAGCAGTTCTTCACGGATGTAGCGGATCAGTTTCAGGACGCTGAAGCCGTGTGCGCGGCAGATGGCGCCCAGCACCAGCACCACGAACAGGATGCAGGTGATGTAGAAGCAGATCATCAGCTGACCAAGCTGCACCAGCGAACCTACACCGTAGGCACCGATGGTGAACGCCATAGCGCCCAGGGCACCGAGTGGCGCGAGCTTCATGATCATGTTGATGATGTTGAACATCACGTGGGCGAAACGATCGATGAAGTCCAGCACCGGCTTGCCGTAGGCACCCAGGCGATGCAGGGCGAAACCGAAGATCACCGAGAACATCAGCACTTGCAGGATGTCACCGGTAGCGAACGCGCCAACGATAGTGTTCGGGATCACGTTCAGCAGGAAGCCAACGATGCTCTGGTCGGCACCGGCAGTCACGTAGGCCGCGACTTTGGAGGCGTCCAGGGTAGCCACGTCGATATGCATGCCGGCGCCCGGTTGCACGACGTTGACCACGACCAGGCCGATCAGCAGGGCGATGGTGGAGACGATTTCGAAGTACAGCAGCGCGTAGCCGCCGGTCTTGCCGACCGATTTCATGCTTTGCATGCCAGCGATGCCGCTGACAACGGTGCAGAAGATGATCGGGGCGATGACCATTTTGATCAGCTTGATAAAGCCGTCACCCAGTGGCTTGAGGGCCACGCCGGTCTGCGGGTAGAAGTGACCGAGCAAAATACCGATAACGATTGCAACGATCACCTGGAAATACAGGGATTTGTACAGTGGCTGACGAGTCGTCATTGCAAAGTTCCTCAATCGTCCCGTGTGGCAAATATCCGCCATTGCCCACGACACTTGAATTGCGAACCCTCCTGCACTGGAGGGATTTGTTGTTTGAGAGCCTGCTCGAGGCGGTCTCCCTGCGCTCTGTATCGCAAGCGTCGTGCCACTTCTGCTGAAACTCCCTGAAGGCCTTTAGAGATCAGCGCTCGGGCGATTTCCAGCTTAAGGTTATGCCTACAGACAGTGGCGGATTTCCGCCTGCTCACCTGATCTCGTCCTACAATTTGGCGGATATCCGCCTTGTTGCACCCGCCCGGGGTGGCTAACATCCGCCACTCAATGGACGAGGCCCCTCATGCGTGAACGAACCATCGCCAGTCACTACGCCCGAGCCGCCCTCGGCGGTGCTCGCCGGGCCGGCTACGATTATTCGGGCCTGCTGCAGCAGGTCGGCATCACTGCGGAACTGCTGAGCGAGCCCCGCGCCCGCATCGCCCCCGAGCAATTCACCCAGTTGTTGCAAATGCTGTGGCTGGCGCTGGATGACGAATACCTGGGCTTCGCCGAAGGCCCGAGCAAGCGCGGCACCTTCGCTATGATGTGCCACGCGCTGATTCACTGCCGCACCCTGGAGAAGGCTCTGGAACGCGGCTTATTATTTTATAGCCTATTCCCGCAGGGTCCGCGCTGGCGTCTGACACGTGAAGGGGAAATGGCCCGCCTGAGCCTGGACGATTCGCAACTCTGGGACCCGGATCACTTCCTCAGCGAATGCCTGCTGGTGATCTGGCACCGCCTCGGCAGTTGGCTGATTGGCCAGCGCATCCGCCTGCACCAGGCCACCTTCAGCTACCCGACGCCGCCCCACGCCGGTGAGTACGACTTGCTGTTCCCCTGCCCACAGGTATTCGCGGCGCCCACCAGCAGCCTGGTGTTCCCCAGCCGCTACCTGAGCCTGCCGTTGTTGCAGGACGAGCGCACCCTCAAGCATTTCCTCGAACGCTCCCCGGCCGACCTGCTGTCGCGGCCGGATGAAGGCGACAGCCTGAGCAGCCAGTTGCGCCGCCTATTGAGCCGCGACCGCACGCCCTGGCCCGACCTCGAAGCCGTCGCCCAGCACCTGCATATCAGCCCGCAGACCCTGCGTCGGCATTTGCGGGAGGAAGGCACCAGCTTTCAGGCGCTCAAGGATGAGTTGCGCCGGGACATTGCGATCTATCATTTGGGGCGGGCGGATTTGTCGTTGCAGGAAATCGCCGAGCAGCTGGGGTTTTCCGAACCGTCGGCGTTTCATCGGGCGTTCAAGAAGTGGACCGGGTTGACGCCGGGGGCCTATAGAGCACAAGAAACCTAGGTGTGTATTGATGCGACTGGCCTCTTCGCGAGCAAGCCCGCTCCCACATTTGACCGAGTTCCACCTTGGGAATGCCATCGAATGTGGGAGCGGGCTTGCTCGCGAAGAGGCCGGCACAGCCAATAAAGATCAAACAGCCGGGAAGTGGATCTTGAACGCAGCCCCACCCAGCGGTGAATCCCCAAGGGTCAGCCGGGCGCCATAGCTTTCAATGATGTCCTTGACCACCGCCAGGCCAATCCCCTGCCCCGGATGCTGGCGGTCGAGCCGCTCGCCCCGCTGCAGGATGCGCGCACGCTGGTCCGGCGGCACGCCGGGGCCATCGTCTTCGATGCACAACTCGGTGCCCTCCAGGCTTTCCTGCAAGGTGATGCGCACTTCGCTCAGGCACAGGCGATAGGCGTTCTCCAGCAAGTTGCCGAGCAGTTCCAGCAAGGCGCCCTTCTCGATCGGCACGTCGCATTCGTCCGGCAATTCAAAGGCGACCTTCACGCCCTTATCGCGATAAACCTTGTCCAGCGTGTCACACAGGCTTTGCAGCACCGGCTCCAGCCGCACCTGGTGGCGCACCAGGCCGCTTTTACGCAGGCTGGCGCGCTGCAATTGGTAGCTGATCTGCTGGCTCATGCGTTCGATCTGCGATTGCAGTACCCAGGCCTGGTCCCGATCTTCGGGGCGCTGGGCCATGTCTTCACTCACGCCTTGCAGCACCGCCAACGGGGTTTTCAGGCTGTGGGCCAGGTCATCCAGGGAATCGCGGTAACGGGTGCGTTGCTCCCGCTCGCTGTGGAGCAACCGGTTCAGGGAGCCGGTCAGGCGCAGCAGCTCGCGCGGGTGTTGCTCGCTGAGGCTTTCCCGGGTACCGCCTTCGATTTCATCCAGTTCCTGGCTCAGCCGGCGCAGCGCCTGCAGGCCCCAGGTCAGGCCCAGCCACAACAGGGTCAGCAGCACCAGCAAGGCGGCGCCGAAGCCCAGGTAGAGGTTTTCCCGCAGGCCTTCGAGGGTCAGTTGGTATTCACGCACCGGTTGCAGGGCGACGATACTGAACGCCGCGCTCTTGCCGCCCAGCAGCTTGACCTCGACGTCATAGACAAAAAATTCCTGGCCGTTGGCCTCGCGGATCCGCGCAAATTCGTTACCGCGCCCGTCATAGCGCGGCTTGTAGTTGATGTTTTCTTCCTGGGTGGCGCGCGACCGCCAGACCAGATGGCCTTCGCGGTCATAGATGTAGCCCAGCAGGCGGCTGTCGGTGAGGTTGAAACGCTCGTCTGGCAACTGCGCGGGCATCAGCAGGCGATTGTTTTCAACCCGGGCAGCCGAAATCAGCGTCGTGACATCCGACGCCAGGCGCTGCTCGATGGAGTCCTGCAGGGCCAGGCTGAAGGCGCCCTGCATGGCCGGCAACAAGGCCAGCATAAACAGCACGGCCAGGATGGTGGCCGCGAGCATCAAACGTACACGTAGCGAGCGAATCAACGGCAGCGCTCATTGAACAGGTAGCCCAGGCCACGCACGGTGTCGATCGGCTTGAAACCCGCCGGGCCTTCCAGCTTGCGGCGCAGGCGGCCCACCAGCACTTCGATTACGTTCGGATCACGCTCGTCGTCATCGGGGTAGAGCTGTTCCATCAGGCGGTCCTTGGCGACCACTTGCTGGTGATGCCGCATCAGGTATTCGAGGATGCGGTATTCGTAGGCGGTCAGCGCCAGTGGCTGTTCGTCGAGGGACGCCTGCTTGCGATTGAGGTCCAGCAGCAACGGCCCGGCGACGATGGTGGATTGGGTGAATCCGCTGGAGCGGCGCAACAGTGCGTTCATCCGCGCTTCCAGCTCTTCGAACTGGAACGGCTTGACCACGTAGTCGTCGGCACCCGCTGCCAGGCCTTCGACCTTGTCCTGCCAGTTGCCACGGGCGGTCAGGATCAGGATCGGGAAGGTCTTGGCCTGGGCGCGCAATTGGCGGATCAGGTCCAGGCCGCCCATGCCGGGCAGGCCCAAATCGATGATCGCCAAGTCGTGGTTGAATTGCCCGGTCTGGTACAGCGCCTCTTCGGCGTTGGCGACGGCCTCGACCACGTGACCGCTGTCGGTAAGGCGGGTCAACAGGTGATGGCGCAGCAACGCCTCATCTTCGACAACCAGCAATTTCATAAAGCTCTCCAAGGCAAATCAACTTTCCAACTGGGGTATATCATAGCGGCCCTGCAGGTCTTGCTGGCGCAATTTACTGCCGTTGAAGTGACCTGACAGGTTTTCGTTGCCCACGCGGTAGTCTGACTGCGGGGTGTGCTGGCCCAGGGACTGGCCCCATGGAGCCGCCTGTTCACCGGCATCCTCGAAGCTCACCCGCTGGAGAAGGCTGTAGGGCTTTTTGCTCTTCTCCTTGGAGAAACCCGCGAAACTCGAATCAGAGGCCTGGACGCCAGCGGTGGCGCTGAGCATGGTTAAGGCCAACATCAGCTTCTTGATCGCAGTCATGGTGCTACCTCATACGCTTGGGCTTTGGGTACGGGGCCAGACTACGCAGACGCCCCTGAACTCCCCCTGAACACTCTCTGAACCTGGGCTGAACCGAGGCCGGCTACTGTGTAAAGAGTTATTTACGTATCCCCGGCCGCAGGCTATCCAGCGGCCCTGCAACTCGGCAAAATACCCGGCATGAATTCCCTACCCGCCTGCTGCACCCCACTTGACGCCCATTGGCCGTTGCCCGATGCCTTGCCCGGCACGGTCTTGCTGAGCACCCGTTTTGACCCGGCCCTGCTGGCCATCGGCGATTTCCAGCGCAGCGCCGTGCCGCCACCCGCGAGCATCCAGCGTTCGGTGGCCAAGCGGCAGGCGGAGTTCCTGGCCGGTCGCCTGTGCGCCCGCGCGGCCCTGCAACAGCTGGACGGGCTGGATTGCGTACCGGCGATCGGCGAGGACCGCGCGCCGGTCTGGCCCGCGCACATCAGTGGTTCGATCACCCACAGCACCGGCCATGCAGCGGCCATCGTCGCCCACAAGTCACAGTGGCGCGGGCTGGGGATGGACCTGGAGAACCTGCTGGCCCTGGAGCGGGCGGAACGCCTGGCCGGGGAGATCCTCACACCGGATGAATTGCTGCGCATGGCCGCCGGGCCGCGGGAGCAGGTTGCGCAACTGGTGACGCTGACGTTTTCGGCGAAAGAGAGCCTGTTCAAGGCGCTCTACCCGATCGTGCAGAAGCGCTTTTATTTTGAGCATGCCGAGTTGCTGGAGTGGTCGGATACCGGCCATGCGCGGCTGCGGTTGCTGACGGACTTGTCCGCAGAATGGTGCCATGGCAAGGAACTGGAGGCGCAGTTTGCGGTGGATGAGGGGCAGTTGTTGAGCCTGGTGGCCGTCCAGGCCTAGACCTTCTCCTGATCCCGTGGCCAACTCAGGCTGAAACATGCGCCACCCAAATTGTTGCTCTTGCTGATCAACGCCCGGCCGCCGTGCCAATAGATGATCCGCCGCACAATGGATAACCCCAGGCCGTGCCCACCCGACGCGCGGGTCCGGCTGTCATCCAGGCGCAGGAACGGCGTGAAAATCCGCTCCCAGGCACTTTCCGGTACGCCCGGCCCGTCGTCTTCCACGTCGATGCGGCAACGCACCTGGCCCACCTGGTAACTGATCAGCACCTGCCCCTGGGCGTGGCGCATGGCGTTGCTCACCAGGTTTTGCAGGGCACGGTGCAGGTAACGCGGCTCGGCCTCCACCCATGCATCGTCCCAATGTGCCGAGGACAGGCAGATGCCCCGCGCCACGTTGATTTCCGGGCGCAGCGGTGACAGTTCATCAATCACCTGATCCAGCAACGCATTGAGGTCGACCCGCTGGAAATTCAGTGCCGGCGCCCCCTGTTCCAGCCGCGCATAGGTGAGCATTTCGTCCACCAGGCCATCAAGGTCCTGGATGTCGCTGTCCATGCCCTCCATATACTTGCGCCGCGCTTCAGGCGTGGCCGCGTCGCCGATCATCTCCAGGCCGAACCGCAGGCGCGCCACCGGAGTGCGCAGTTCGTGGGACACCGCCCGCACCAGTTCGCGCTGAATTGCCAACAGGCGTTGCAGGTGCTCGGCCATGCCATTGAACGCTGCCGCCAGGCGCCCCACCGAATCGGCACCGCGGGCCGGCACCCGCACTTCCAGGCTGCCTTTGGCAATGCGCGTGGCGGCGGCTTCCAGGCCACTCAGACGCCGCTCCAGCTGGCGCACCAATAGATAGACGATCAAACCGATCAAGGTCAGGCTGATCAGCGCAATCAGGATCAGCCATTGCGCCGGGTACGGATTCATCTGATACAGCGGGCCGATTTCCAGGACCCACGGCGTGCCGACCATGCCGGCAAATACCCGGATCGAATCCCCACCCTTGCCCAGGGCCATCACGGTATCGCCTTCGGACACGCGGCGGCGCTGGTCTTCGTCCATATCAGCCTGATTGAGCATCACCAGGTGCATCTCGAAACCGAAGCCCTTGGCTTCCTTCAGGTCTGCGAGTTTCTGCGGTTGCTCCGCCACCGGGAAACGCACCAGTTCATCGGCCAGCAGGTAGATCGTCGCACGGGCCAGTTGTTCGCTGATTTGCTGCACTTCACCGGTCAGCAACAGTTGCTCCTGGTCACTGACCAAGCGCAGCACCCTGGCCGCGTGAGGCCCGGTTTGCTCCACCAACACCTGGCCGCGTTGCAGACGGCTACGCTGGGTCAGGTCCAGGTGCGCCTCGGCCACGGTCTGCAATTGCAGCGGGATACCCAGCAAGCGCTCCCACACTGCCAGGGCACGGCGGCGCTCGATGGCACTCATGGGTTGCAGGTTGTCGCCCATCAGCGCGAAGGTGCCGTGGGCCAGGCGCTCGCGGTACTGGCCGCTGCGCACTTCATTGAGCAGGTGCAAGGCCAGTACGCCGAGCAACGCCACCAGAATCAGCGCCGCGCACATGCCGCCGTAGATGCGCAGGAAGATTGAGTTCACGGCGTCAGGTCAGCCGCAGCTTCGGGGACGAACAGGTAGCCTTTGCTGCGAATGGTCTTGATCAGGCGTGGGTGAATCGGGTCGTCGCCGATTTTCGGGCGGATGCGCGAGATGCGCACGTCGATGGAGCGGTCCTGGCCGTCATAGCCAATACCGCGCAAGGCGGTGAAGATTTCTTCCCGGGACAGGATCCGCCCGGCATTCACCACCAGCAGCCACAGCAGGTCGAATTCGGCGCTGGTCAGTTCGATGCCGCCCTCATGCAGCCAGGCTTCACGCAGGGCGTTGTCCACCACCAGCGGGCCGAATTGCAGGCGCCGCTGTTTTTCGGGGAGTGCCGGCTCGACGCTTTCGCTGCGCCGCAGCAGGGCCTGGATGCGTGCCAGCAACAGGCGTGGACGCACGGGTTTGCACACGTAATCGTCGGCGCCCATGTCCAGGCCCAGCACCTGGTCCATGTCGTCGGTGCGCGCGGTGAGCATCAGGATCACCCCGTCGTAGCGCTCGCGCACCTTGCGGCAAATGCTCAGGCCGTCTTCACCGGGCAACATCAGGTCGAGGATCACCAGGTCCGGCTGCTCGGCGATGATCCGCGCCGCCGCGAGGGCGCCATTGCCTTCCACCGACACCCGCAAGCCGTTGCTCTCCAGGTAGTCACGGGTCAACTCGGCCAGTCGCTCGTCGTCCTCGACAATCAATACCTGCCAGGCTTCTTGCTCCATGCGTTACCTCGGTTCTAATTATTGTAGGGGCGGGTTTGCCCGAGAAAACTCGAGGGCGCCGCGCTTATTCAGGTTTCCAGCGTCATCGTTGACGTCCTTCGCGGGCAAGCCCGCTCCTACAGTTGTCATGTAGGCGAGGCATAAACTGTATGGATAACCGCCGATTGTAGCAACGGGCCGGCCCTCTGCCACAAGCGCGCAAATGCGTTCGGACATCGTGTTTTTTTGTGATAGGGTTCGCGCCCGCAAAAATCCAACCGGTTGTTTTTACCTCGGAATATTCGGTGACAAACGGCGCAATGCAGCAGTACTGCGGCCTACACGGCCATTCCACGTTTCATACACATTTTACCCACAGCGTTATCCACAGGTAGTCCGTTGCTAAGCCCCCCAAAACGCATTATCTTGTAGGTCGTCGCCAAAAAAACCCTACATGTAGGGTTTTCAGCGAAAAGACCAAACACAAATCAGACAAGAAACTCAAGCTCTTTCTTGCTCCTGTTTGGTGAACTTAAGCCTTTTTCAGAAGACCAAACCGCGCACGCGGATGGCAGCCGCTTTCTGCCCCGATCAGGCGAAAACGGTACGGGTGTTGCAGTACGAAACTGTCACCCACCAGGAATACGGTAAAGAGCCCCAAGGCTTGTAACCGAAGACTTCGGCATGGAAGCGGCGCGAACAGCTCCCTTCCTCCTGTCCCGAAGTTGTTATGCCAGGCCCCTGGCCTGTTGTAAGTGCTTCAGGACGGAACGGTGGGCACCGTGATGGTGCCCAAATAAATATAGAATGTGGAGACAACCCCCCATGCAAACCGACACAACTCGCGAGAACCCGCAGGGCTCCGTGCCGCAGGCCGCTGATTCAAACCTGGATCTGTCCGCCACCGCGCCCGGCCAATTGCGCGTGATCAAGCGTAACGGCACTGTCGTTCCTTACACCGATGACAAAATCACCGTCGCGATCACCAAAGCGTTTCTTGCAGTTGAAGGCGGCACCGCTGCTGCCTCGTCGCGCATCCACGACACCGTTGCCCGCCTGACCGAACAGGTCACCGCAACCTTCAAGCGTCGCATGCCATCGGGCGGCACCATTCACATCGAAGAAATCCAGGACCAGGTCGAACTGGCCCTGATGCGTGCCGGCGAGCAGAAAGTCGCCCGCGACTACGTGATCTACCGTGACTCGCGCGCCAAGGAACGTGCCGTACGTTCCCCGGCCGAAGAAGCTGCCGTACAAGCTCACCCGTCGATCCGCATCACCCTGGCCGACGGTACGTTTGCACCGCTGGACCTGGGCCGCCTGAACACCATCATCACCGAGGCCTGCGAAGGCCTGGAAGAAGTCGATGGCGACCTGATCCAGCGCGAAACCCTGAAGAACCTGTACGACGGCGTGGCCCTGACCGACGTCAACACCGCACTGGTGATGACCGCCCGTACCCTGGTCGAGCGTGAGCCGAACTACTCGTTCGTCACCGCGCGCCTGCTGATGGACACCCTGCGTGCCGAAGGCCTGGGCTTCCTGAAAGTCGCCGACAGCGCCACCCACCACGAGATGGCCGACCTGTACGCCAAGGCCCTGCCGGCCTACATCGCCAAGGGTATCGAATTCGAATTGCTGAACCCGATCCTGGCCACCTTCGACCTGGAAAAACTCGGCAAGGCGATCAACCACGAGCGCGACCAGCAGTTCACTTACCTGGGCCTGCAAACCCTGTACGACCGTTACTTCATCCACAAGGACGGGATCCGCTTCGAACTGCCGCAAGTGTTCTTCATGCGCGTGGCCATGGGCCTGGCGATCGAAGAGAAGCAGAAAGAAGACCGTGCCATCGAGTTCTACAACCTGTTGTCGTCCTTCGACTACATGTCGTCGACCCCGACCCTGTTCAACGCCGGTACCCTGCGTCCACAGCTGTCCAGCTGCTACCTGACCACCGTGCCGGATGACCTGTCGGGCATCTACCACGCGATCCACGACAACGCCATGCTGTCCAAATTCGCTGGCGGCCTGGGTAACGACTGGACCCCGGTGCGTGCGCTGGGTTCGTACATCAAGGGCACCAACGGCAAGTCCCAGGGCGTTGTACCGTTCCTCAAAGTAGTGAACGACACCGCCGTAGCCGTGAACCAGGGTGGCAAGCGCAAGGGCGCTGTATGTGCCTACCTGGAAACCTGGCACATGGACATCGAAGAGTTCATCGAGCTGCGCAAGAACACCGGTGATGACCGTCGTCGTACCCACGACATGAACACCGCCAACTGGATCCCTGACCTGTTCATGAAGCGCGTCTTCGATGACGGCAAGTGGACCCTGTTCTCGCCATCCGAAGTACCGGACCTGCACGACCTGACCGGCAAGGCTTTCGAAGAGCGCTACGAGTACTACGAAGCCCTCACCGAATACCCGGGCAAGGTCAAGCTGTTCAAGACCATCCAGGCCAAAGACCTGTGGCGCAAAATGCTCTCCATGCTGTTTGAAACCGGCCACCCATGGCTGACCTTCAAAGACCCGTGCAACCTGCGCAGCCCGCAGCAGCACGTGGGCGTGGTCCACAGCTCGAACCTGTGCACCGAGATCACCTTGAACACCAACAAGGACGAGATCGCCGTTTGCAACCTGGGCTCGATCAACCTGCCGAACCACATCGTCAACGGCAAGCTGGACACCGCCAAGCTGGAACGCACCGTGAACACCGCCGTTCGCATGCTCGATAACGTTATCGACATCAACTACTACTCGGTACCCCAGGCGCAGAACTCCAACTTCAAGCACCGTCCGGTCGGTCTGGGCATCATGGGCTTCCAGGACGCGCTGTACCTGCAGCACATTCCTTACGGTTCGGACGCTGCAGTCGAGTTCGCCGACAAGTCCATGGAAGCGGTCAGCTACTACGCGATCCAGGCTTCCTGCGACCTGGCCGACGAGCGTGGAGCCTACGAGACGTTCCAGGGTTCGCTGTGGTCCAAAGGCATCCTGCCGCTGGATTCGCAACAGATCCTGATCGAGCAACGTGGCCAGAAGTACATCGACGTTGACCTGAACGAATCCCTGGACTGGGCGCCGGTACGTGCCCGTGTGCAGAAAGGCATTCGTAACTCCAACATCATGGCCATCGCACCGACCGCCACCATCGCCAACATCACTGGCGTGTCGCAGTCGATCGAACCGACCTACCAGAACCTGTATGTGAAATCGAACCTGTCGGGCGAATTCACCGTGATCAACCCGTACCTGGTTCGCGACCTGAAAGCCCGCGGCCTGTGGGACTCGGTCATGATCAACGACCTGAAGTACTACGACGGTTCGGTGCAGCAGATCGAGCGCATCCCGCAAGAACTCAAAGAGCTCTACGCGACTGCCTTCGAAGTGGACACCAAGTGGATCGTCGACGCCGCCAGCCGTCGCCAGAAGTGGATCGACCAGGCTCAGTCGCTGAACCTGTACATCGCCGGCGCATCGGGCAAGAAGCTCGACGTGACCTACCGCATGGCCTGGTACCGTGGCCTGAAAACCACTTACTACCTCCGTGCCCTGGCTGCCACCAGCACCGAGAAGTCGACCATCAACACCGGCAAGCTGAACGCTGTTTCCAGCGGCGGCAACCACGGTGATGATTCGGTTCTCGCCGCACCTGCCGGCCCGGCGCCAGTGCCTAAAGCCTGCGCGATCGACGAGCCGGATTGCGAAGCTTGCCAATAAGCTGAGCACACCCTGGGTCTAACCACCCAAGGTTGAAAAACCCCCGATAGGCCTACGGCGTATCGGGGGTTTTCTTTTGCCTGGAACAACACCGTCGCGATTCGCGCAGGTATTTCACCTCTTTGAAAACATCGGTGGGCTTCTGGCCGACGTGCATCATGGCGACGTTATCGCTGAAACAGTGATGCAGTTGCCGCCGGAGCCCTGACTGAATCCGCTCCAGATATCGCCCGGCTGGCCTTGTACCGTTCCGACAGTCGTGTATCCGCCTGTGACGCCCCCGCCTATAGGCGTTATCTGAACGTCCAAAAAAAAGCCCCTCACGCGAGGGGCTTTTCGGTAAAGCGAGTTAAAGCGACAACATCAGGTCATCTGAATGATGGTCTGCATGATGGTGCTTTGGGTGGAGATGGTCTTGGCGTTCGCCTGATAGTTGCTCTGGGCCTTGATCAGGTCCACCAGCTCGTTGGTCAGGTTGACGTTGGAGTTCTCCAGGGAGTTGGCCACGATCGAACCCAGGGTACCGACTTGCGGGGTATCAAAACCCGGCTGGCCCGACGCGAAGGTTTCTTTCCAGGTGGTGCCGCCGGCTGGCTGCAGGCCCTGCTCGTTGTTGAAGCTGGCCAGGGAGATCTGGCCGATGGCCTTGCTCTGCTGGTTGCTGAACGTGGCGAACAGTACGCCGCTGCCGTCGATTTTCAGCCCGGTGATTTGCCCGGTGGCGTAGCCATCGGTGGTCGGCGGGTTGCGGTAGGTGGCGGAGTTGTACTGGGTGATGTTCCCCATGTTGACGGCCACGCCGTCTGCGTTGGCGGCCGCACCGTTAGGCGTCCAGACACCATTGACCAGGCCGCCCGGCTTCCAGTCGGAAATGGTCAGGGTGGTATTGGAAGCGGTGGCTGGCGGGGTAACGATCCCGGTCAGCTTGCCGGAGGTGTCAAACGACAGCGTCGAGGCGACTGGCGCTTTCACGTCAGTACCGGTGCCGCTGATCGGCGAGCCGTCAGGGTTGCGCCCATCGATCAGGGTGTAGGACTTCCAGGTGTTGGAGTCGGTCTTCACCAGGTACTGCACCATCGGATGCGCGTTGCCCTGCGTATCGTACAGCGTGGTGGAATATTGAGTGGTGAAGCTGTCCGATTTGGTCGGATCAAACGGGTGCGCCGTCTGGTCGATCGCCGTCTCGGAGGAGTTCAGGTTACTGGTGGAATCCACCTTGCTCGAAGCCTTCGGCGGCAGGTACGACAGGTTGAGCTGCAGGTCGGTCAAGCCGCCCTTCTGGATGTTGCCATCGGCATCCGCTGCGTAGCCTTGCAGGCGCGAGGTGCCGGTGTTGTTGGTGATGTAGCCGTCCTTGTCGGCCCGGAACGCACCGTTGCGGGTGTATTCCAGCGAACCGTCGCTGCCCTTCTGCACGAAGAAGCCGCCGCCCTGGATCGCCATGTCGAGCGTGCCGCCGCTGTTGTTGACGTCACCCTGGGTGAACTGCTGGGACACGGCCGCCAGGTTCACGCCATTGCCGATGCTGTTCTGGCCGGTACCCAGCTTGGAAGCCGCGTAGATATCCGCGAATTCCGCACGGGACGACTTGAAGCCGGTGGTCGCGACGTTGGCGATGTTGTTGCCCGTCACGTCCAGTTGTTTGTTGGCCGCATAGAGGCCGCTAAGGCCGATGTTAAAAGACATTGTTCTCTCCTTTTGCCGTATTTAGCCGGCTCTATGTACCGATAGTCTGAATTTGCGACAGCTTGATACTGCCCAGGCCGCCCGCCAGGTTCAGCACCATTTCAGCGCCGTTCGTGCCCAGGGTTACGCTGGTCACCGTTGCCGGCAGCGAGGTGGCGAGGGCCACCGAGTCACCCTTGTCATTCTTGGTGGTGGCATTGAAGGTGTAGGTGCCGGGTGGCGCCGTCTCACCCGCATCGGTCTTGCCGTCCCAGACGAAGCTGGAGTTGCCGGCGCTCTGGGCGCCCATGTCGATGGTGCGAACGACGTTGCCATCCTTGTCGGTGATCTTGACGGAGACGTTGCCCGTCGCCGCCGTCACCGCCACGGAACCGGTCATGCTCTTGCTGGTATCCACCATCGCCTTGTCGGTCTGGGTGATGACCGAACGCCCCACCAGCGACGAAGCCTGCAGCGCCTGGGAGGAGCTGAAGTTGCTGGAAATCGCATTCACCGAGTCATTCAGGTTGTTGATGCCTTCCAGACTGCTGAACTGCGCCAACTGTGCGACGAACGCGCCATTGTCCTGGGGCGACAGCGGGTCCTGGTTTTTCAGCTGGGTCACCAGCAATTGCAGGAACGCGTCCTTGCCCATCGCCTGGTTGCCCGTCGCCGACTTGGCGGCGTCACCGACGCTGGTGTTATCTGTCGCCGTCTTGACCTTGGAATTAAAAAGGTCCTGGACTGCCGTGTTCGTCGAACTGGTATCAACAATGGCCATTATTTGGCGCCCCTTATCACTGACCCAGGGTCAGGACCTTCTGCATCATGGTTTTGGCGGTGTTCATCATTTCCGCGTTGGTCTGGAACGAGCGGCTGGCGGAAATCATGTCGGCCATTTCCTCGACCACGTTGACGTTGGGGTAGTACACGTACCCTTTTTCGTTCGCGGCAGGGTGGTTCGGCTCGTAGCGGGCTTCGAGGTTGCTCTGGTCTTCGACCACACCGAGCACCTGCACGCCCTGGCCTGCGGCATCCTGGTTCTGGAACAGCGAATCGCCGCTGCCACTCTGGCCGCCCTGGCCGCCCTGGAACATGGTGGCGAACACCGGGTGCCGGGCGCGGTAGGTCTGGTCAATGCTCGAAGACACGGTCTCGGCGTTGGCGATGTTACTGGCGACGGTGTTGAGGCGCGTGGTCTGCGCACTCATGCCACTACCGGCAATATTGAAAACACTGGCGAGGGACATGGCTTATTCTCCACGCAGGGCTGACATCAGCCCTTTGAATTTGCTGTTGAGCAGGGTGAAGCTGGCCTGGAAGTTCACTGAGTTCTCGGCGTAGGCCGATTGCTCCAACTGGGCGTCCACGGTGTTCTGGTCGATCGACGGTTGCATCGGCGTGCGATACAGCAGCGACTCGTCACCATTGCCCAGGCCTTGCGCCTCGATATGACGGCTGTTGGTCATGTTCAGGGCGAAGGTGCCGTTCTTGGTCTTGTCTTGCTGGGCGGCGAGCACGGCAGAGAAGTCCAGGTCCCGAGCCTTGTAGTTCGGGGTGTCGGCGTTGGCGATGTTGTTGGCCAGGACTTCGGCACGCTGGGCGCGAAAGCCCAGTGCTTGTTCGTGGATACCGAGCGCTTTATCGAAGCTGATGCTCATGGCGGAAACCTTTAGGGGCTGACCTGCTTTTCGTAACAAGGATTTAGCAAGGGCCATGCCAAGTTGCTTGAGCCCCGTAAATCAAGGGTTTGCGAGGGAATTGCCGGCGGCAATGCCAGAAAAGCGGCAAAGGGTTTCCGCGAAACGCCAGTAAAGCGGCAATGAGGGCTTGCCGCTTTGCGGCCATAAAAAAAGGGAGGCCTGTGCAGGCCTCCCTTTTTGTCCAAGCACTCGTCACTTGGCCTGGTAAATGATTCCAGGACTGCACTGCACCATCTGGTAATGATCCGGCAAACCGTTCAGCGCCTCGGACGCCCCCAGGAACAGATAACCGCCACGCTTGAGGGTGCCGTGGATGCGCAACAGAATGTCTTTCTTCACCTCGGCCGAGAAGTAGATCAGCACGTTGCGGCAAAACACCATGTCGAACTTGCCCAGGCTGGCATAACTGTCCAGCAGGTTGAACGAACGAAACTCCACCCGGCTCTTGATCGGCGCCTTGACCGCCCAACGCCCTGCTCCCTTGGGATCGAAGAAACGCTGCAAGCGCTCCTGGGACAACCCGCGCCCCAGCGCCAGGCTGTCGTACTCGCCGGTCTTGCAGTTGGTGAGCATGGTGCCGGACAAATCCGTGGCCACGATTTGCGCCCCGGCTTTCAACTGGCCCATGTTGGTCCGCTCGAACTCGTCGATGGACATCGAAATCGAATACGGTTCCTGTCCCGACGAACAGGCGGCCGACCAGATGCGCAGGCGCTGGCCGGGAGCGGCCTTGATCGCCTCGGGCAGCACCTTGTTCTTGAGCACTTCAAACGGATAGGTATCGCGAAACCACAAGGTTTCGTTGGTGGTCATGGCGTCGACCACCATCTCCTTGAGCCCGCTGCGTGGCTGGCCCTGGATCCGTTGCACCAACTCGCCGAGGGACTTGATGCCTTGCTGCTCCATCAGTTTGTTGAGACGGCTGGATACCAGGTACTGCTTGTTTTCACCGAGCAATATGCCACAGGCCTTTTCCAGGAAGACCCGGAACTGTTCGAAATCCAAATTACCCGTAGACAATGATACCGCCTCTTAAATCGTGTGACCGCCAGGGAAAAGGCCCCTAGCCGTGATCTGCTGCCTTGATCCGGTCGACTACCCGGGATGCCAGGTCATCAGGGCGGAATTTGGCCAGGAAGTCATCGGCACCGACCTTCTTGACCATCGCCTGATTGAATACACCCGACAACGAAGTATGCAGGATGATATGTAGTTTTTGCATGCGCGGGTCGTTGCGTATCTCGGCCGTGAGGGTGTAGCCGTCCATTTCCGGCATCTCGATGTCGGAGATCATCATCAGGAATTCTTCTTCCGGCTTCTTGCCCTCATCCACCAGCTTGCGCAGGTAATCCAGGGCCTGGCGACCGTCATTGAGCGCGACCACTTCGACCCCAACGGTCTGCAGGCAACGGGACACCTGCTTGCGCGCAACCGAAGAGTCGTCCACCGTCAGCACCCGCAGCGAGATCGCCTTGTGCGCGGTTTCGGCGTCTACCACACCCACCGATATCGCCTCCGAGGTCGGGGCCACTTCGGCGAGGATTTTCTCCACGTCGATGATTTCCACCAACTGGTTGTCGACCCGCGTCACCGCCGTGAGGTAGTGATCGCGACCGGTGCCCTTGGGCGGCGGATGGATCTCTTCCCAGTTCATGTTGACGATGCGCTCCACCGAGCGCACCAGGAAACCCTGGGTCTTGGTGTTGTACTCGGTAATGATCACGAACGGGCTCTCGCGGTCCTGCAACCCCGCCGAACCGGTGGCCATTGCCAGGTCAAGAATCGGGATGGTCGCGCCACGAATGTTCGCCACACCGCAAACCACCGGGCTGGACTTGGGCATTATTGTCAGCTTGGGACACTGCAGCACTTCGCGAACCTTGAAGACATTAATCCCGTACAGCTGCTTGCCGTCCAGACGGAACAACAGCAACTCCAGGCGATTCTGCCCCACCAGCTGTGTGCGCTGGTTCACTGAATCCATTACACCGGCCATGCCCAGACTCCTACGCTAAAACTTAGGGGTACGACGCGTACCCAACACTAAACGGCACGAGCTTTGCTTTTTTATTGGCCATGGACATCAAAACGACAGTTTCCCGACGCCTCCGATCCCCACAGTACCGCAGATTGCTCTGCGTCTCGATGGCGTTGCTTGCCTTGGCTACGGGCCAGCCGGCCCGCGCCGATAACGTCACCTTGCCTGATCTGCTTATCGGCGTCACTCAAGGCTTTCTTGAGTTCACTGTAGAAGATTATCTGGCCACGACGCAGACACCGGGCCGCTACGAAATCCAGGTCAACCAGCTGGATCCGCGCCTGCGCATGCCCATGTGCGACAGAGAATTGACAGCTTCCCTGGAAAGCCCCGCCCAGCCCATCGGGCGCGTGACCGTGAAAGTGCGCTGCGAAGGCGCCTCGCCCTGGACGGTGTTCGTGCCCGCCCAGGTCAAACTGTTTCGCGAAGTGGTGGTGGTGACGCGCCCGCTGAAACGTACCGGAATCATTGGTTATGATGACGTCGCGATGCGCGAGCGCGACATCAGCATGATCACCCAGAGCTACCTCACGTCCCTTGACCAGGCACTCGGGCAGAAACTTACCCGACCAATGGTCGCCGACCAGGTGATTACCCTGGTCCATCTCGAGCAGGCCGAAGTCGTGCGCAAAGGTGACCAGGTGGTGATTTCCGCCAGCAGCGGTGGCCTGAATGTAAAAATGCCGGGGGAAGCCCTGTCCAACGGCGGCATGAGTGAACAGATTCGCGTCAAGAACCTGAATTCCAACCGCGTGATCAAGGCCCGGGTGACTGCGCCGGGGCAGGTTGAGGTGGCTTTATAGATCACTGGCATCGGACGCCAGCTTTTCCTACACTGTGCGCAAAGCGGCATCGCGCATAGGTTTATTGTCAATCGAGCCTAAAGTTTGTCCGGGTATGGCCGAAAACATGGCAAGCGTCCAAATACCCAGAGGTTTTTTTAACATGGTCATCGATTTCAGTCGTTTGAATAACGCCCTGCCAACGCCAGGTTCTTCGCGCACCAACGGTGCCAAAGACAGCGTTGAAGCCAAGTCCCAGCCTCTGCCTGCCAAGACAGAACAGGCCGGTGCGAGCCAAAGCGGGGAATCGGTACACCTGAGCAATGAGGCTCAACAGTTGCAGAAGGTCACTGACTCGCTGAGCGATCAGCCAGTTGTCAATAAAGCCCGTGTGGCCGAATTGAAACAGGCGATTGCCGATGGCAGCTATAAGGTCGACAGCAACCGTGTAGCCAGCAAACTGCTTAACTTCGAAGCCGAGCGCTAGGCAAAGGCCTGCGCCAGGCTTTTGGACGCTTAAACCCCAAGGCCAGCCATGCACGACGAAAACTTGCTACAACTGATCATTGAAGACCTGCCTCCCGCACAGCAGCTGCTGGAGCTCCTTCGAGAAGAATCACTGGCCCTGTACGGCCGGGACATGCGCATGCTGGAAGAAATCCTGGCGCGCAAGCAATCGCTGATCGTCCTGCTGGAACAGCACGGCAAGAAGCGCAGCCAGATTCTGATCAGCCTGGGCCTCACGGCCGACCACAAGGGCCTGGAACAACTCGCCAGCCACTCCACGGTGGGCGACCAGTTGCTGGCCCAGAGCAAAGAACTCAACCAGTTGCTGACCCTGTGCCAGGAAACCAACCTCCTCAACGGCCAGGCCATCCAGCTTCAGCAAGCCACGACCGCCAATCAGTTGCGTATCCTCCACGGCGGCGAGCCTCCGGCTCTCTACAACGCTCAAGGCTCCACCTCACGCCTGGCCAAGCCAAGCACCCGCAGCCAAGCCTGAAACCAGTTTGAGCGCGCCCTATCCAAGTCGCGCCACATACTGGCAAAATGACAGCACTTGCGTGTAGTCGTATTTTGTCTGGAGATGGAAGAACCGTGTTCAACACCCTTAACGCGGAAGATGCTCCGCAGCCACCCAAGGTACTCACCACGCCGCTGGAAATCGCTGGCACCTTGCGGATGCTGCAAGAAAGCCATGATCCGCTGATCATCACCTTCCATGAACGCAACCAGCGGTTTCAAAGCTACCTGGTGGAAATCGACCGGGACAGCAAGACACTGGCCCTGGACGAAATGGTCCCGCGCGACGGCGAACGCTACCTCGAGAATGGCGAAGCTTTCCGGATCGAAGGTTTTCACGAGGGGGTGCGGGTAGCCTGGGAAAGCAACGGCACCCTGACCCTCGATGAAGCCGGCGGCCACCGTATTTACCGCGGCAGCATGCCTGGCGAGGTGATTTACCATCAGCGTCGCAACGCCTTCCGCGCGGCGCTGAAGCTGGCGCAACTGGTGAGCGTCGAACTGGGCGGCGACAAACTCAAGGCCCCCATCAGCGGCAAGTTGCTGGATATTTCCGCCACCGGCTGCAAATTGCGCTTCGAAGGGGATATTTCCGAGCGCCTGCAACTGGGCCAGGTCTACGACCGATTTATCGCCGCGCTACCCTTTGGCAGCATGACCACCTCGGTAGAACTGCGTTACCTGCACTTCGAAGAAAGGATCAACACCACCTTCGCCGGCCTACGCTTTCATAACATGAGCGGGCTGGTGCAGCGCCAGGTCGAGCGGTTTGTGTATCAACTGCAGCGTGAAGCGCGCCGGTTTGACAAGGACGACGACCTTTAAACAATAAAGGTCGCGACAAAAAAACGGGCAGTCCCTCAAGGGGGCTGCCCGTTTTTGCTTTCAGGGGCGCGCCCTGCTCAAGTCGTGGGGGTGATCATCCGGGTCCGGATGCTCTGGTGGCTCGGTGACAGGCTCCGGCTGATCCAGTTCGGGATCGACTTCCGGCTCGGGATCCACAACGGCGGTCTGCATCTGGTCCTGCACCACCTGTTCGTCCACTCGCGGATCGAGGCATGCTACCAGGGGCGAACTGGACATGCTGTCGGGCATCGCCACGTGATGCAGCGGTGCGTCGTCCACCTGATGCAGGTTGGTGACCGCCTTGGGCCGGATGCGCCACACCAGGATCAATGCGCACACGCTGAAAAACGCATACAGCATATGGCTGCCGAACAGCTTCATCACCACACCGGCCAACAGCGGGCCGACACTGGCGCCGATGCCGTAGGTCACCAGCAACATCGCAGTGAGCGACACCCGGCGATCACCCTCGACGTGGTCGTTGGAAAACGCCACAGCCAGCGGGTACAGGCAGAACTGCACCAGGGAACAGAGAAAGCCCGCGACGAACAGCACTTCCAGTGGTACCTGGGTCATGATCGCCAACGGCAACGCGGCCACCGCCAGGCACAAGGCGAAACAGCGAATCAACAGCGCGCGGTCATATCGATCGGACAGCCAGCCCAATGGCCACTGCACCAGCAGCCCGGCGAAAATGCAGCTACCCATGAACAGGCCGACCTGCTCGGTGGTCAGCCCTTGCTGAGACGCGTACAGCGGCGCCAAACCGTAGAACGAACCGACGATCAGCCCGGCCCCCAACACCGTACTGAGGGACTGCGGCACCCGCTTGATAAAGAAGCGCGGCTCCATCGGCGCCGGATGCAGCGGCGCCGGGTGAATGCGGCGAGTCATGGCCACCGGCACCAGGCACAGCGCAAAACACAGCGCGACCAGCATCAGCAACTCAAGCCCCAACTGCGGGTGCATCACAAGGATCAACTGGCCCAGCACCAGGCCCAGGTACGAGGCGATCATATAGCCGCTGAACACCGCACCGCGTTGCTTGGCTTCAGCCTGTTCGTTAAGCCAGCTCTCGATGACCATGTACTGGCACATCATGCCCAGGCCGACAATCATCCGCAGCACAATCCAGGCTGGCAGCCAGTTGATCAGCCCGTGGCCCAACACCGCCGCGCCGACGATCCCGGCACAGGTGGCGTAGGCCCGGATATGCCCGACGCGGCCAATCAGGCGGTGACCGATCTTGCCCCCCAACACCAGGCCAAAATAGTTGGCGGCCATCAACGCACCGACCCACAGGCTGTCGACGTGATCTGCCGCCAGGCGCAAGGCCAGGTAAGTACTGAGCAGGCCAGAGCCGATCAGCATCATCAGGGAAGCAAAATAAAGGGCTCGAAAAGGTTTCCAGATCTGGCGCATCGGCGTTCCGAGCGGCTCCTTGCTGTGGGTGTCAGGACTACCGGAATGATAGTCCCGGGTCGTCGGGTCCGGACAGCCAAAACATGCGGTTGCCGGGGAATATTTTGCTCATGCCAATTGGCTACGTGTCAGACGCTCGCCAGTCACCCGCGAGGTACAGGATGCAGACGAATACTTGCGCCGCCCCGCTCTTGCCTCCCGTGTGAACCTCAAACGCGGGCAAGGTTCGGTTGGTGTTTGAAAAGACTGCCGCACTCAAACGCCCGGCCACAAAAAAGCCCCGCCAGATAAATCTGATCGGGGCTTGCGGGCGTCGAGGCCGCTTGGGCAGCAACGGTGAAGTGGTGTCCCAGGGCCGGTTCGAACGGCCAACCTTCCCCTTAGGAGGGGGATGCTCTATCCAATTGAGCTACTGGGACTAATGACAGCCAACCGGCGATGGGCACGGCGACGGACGGCGTGCATGTTAACGGCGCAGGTGAATTTTGTCATGTCGTCCGTTGGCTTTTTGAGTGTAGGCCCATGCCAGTGACAGCCGGTGGTATTCCGCTCAACGATTACGGACGGTTCGGACCATCGTGCAAAATGCACTCCCCCAAAATGCCATCATTGCAAATTGCAACAGCATGGCAATCTGGACACTATATAAATGTTTGATTTTAAAGGATTTATTGTCAATTAAAGACTGGCACGACACCTGCAATCCTTTATCCTACAAATACAGTCCGGCCCAGCCATCTGCGGAGAACATGCACATGAACAGCGCACTTCTACTAGCCCTCAATACCGTTGCACTGGCTGCGCTGGTGATGTTCCATTTTCAGTCCACCACTTCCGACGACGCCGCGCAGGTCAGCCAGGCGATTCCCCATCACCTGCAACAGCGCCCGCAACTGGCTGTCATGAAGCCGAACATGCAATCCCCACTGCAACTGACCCAGGGCACTCAAGCTGCTCCTGCCGCTGAACACTGGGTTTTCTGAACCGCTTACCGGAGCATTCCATGAACAAGTCCGCCTGGCTGTTTCTGACCCTGGCACTGGCCGCCGCCGGCCTCGGCCTGAACGTATTGTCGCAAGACGTACAGACAGTCTCCTTCGTCGCCGCCGGCGTGTTTGGCAGCCTGTGGGTATTGGCAGTCTTCATTGGTCGCCGCATCAAATTCGATCCCGTACTGCGCTGAATCCCCCGCTCGTCGCCCTCGCTAAAATCGCTGCCACGCCTCGGCTTGTCCGTCCGGACAGCCGACCATATGTCGCTCCGCATTCGTAAATTGGCAATTTGCCACTAATCTTAAAGTTAAGGGCAAAAGGCCATATTGCTATAGGATGTGCGCCCGAAAAGCCTTTTGCGCCCAGGGTCTGCGGGCTCAACACTCATTTGGGTGCGTCCGCGGAAAGTTTTCCAACCAGTCCGCAAATTTTGAAATGAGTACTGGCATAAAGCCGGTAGCCGGTTCAATATTTGTCACAGAATTGACGCCAAGGAACTGGCAAATCTGAGGCATGATGCGGCCTCTTTGCAATTCAGGTTGAACATTTGGCAGCAAACCTTGTCCTAACATGCATCTTGCGGCCAATTCCAAAAACCGCTCCCCTGAACTAACCGGTTAAATATATGCGCCCATTGAAACAGGCAATTTATTCCAGCCGTACGGCTGACAAGTTCGTCGTACGTCTGCCAGACGGAATGCGGGAACGCATTGCCGAGGTGGCTCGCAATCATCACCGCAGCATGAACTCCGAAATCATCGCACGCCTGGAACAAAGCCTGATTCAGGAAGGTGCGCTGGGCGACGAGCTGAGCATGCGCCTGGACAGCCCCGAGCTGTCACTGCACGAACGCGAACTGCTGCAGCGTTTTCGTCAGCTCTCCCACCGCCAGCAAAATGCTCTCGTCTCGCTGATCGCCCACGACGTTGAGGCAGCTGCAGAAGCCAACTGATTGGCAACTGAAAGCTGAAAGCCAGCCATGCGCTGGCTTTTTTTTGCCCGGGATTTGGTCAGGAAAGGATCAAGGGGCAAATGCCCCCCGATCCATGGAAGGAATCAAAGCAGGAAGATGGTTGCCAGGCCCAGGAAGATGAAGAAGCCGCCACTGTCGGTCATGGCCGTGATCATCACACTGGCGCCCATCGCCGGGTCTCGTCCAAGGCGCACCAGGGTCATTGGAATCAGAACCCCCATCAACGCTGCCAGCAGCAGGTTAAGCGTCATGGCCGCCGTCATGACCACGCCGAGCGACCAGCTGCCATACAGCAGGTACGCCACGATACCGATGACACCGCCCCACACCAGGCCGTTGATCAGCGCGACCGCAAGCTCCTTGCGCATCAAACGCTTGCCATGCCCGGTCCCCACCTGATCCAGCGCCATGGCGCGGACGATCATGGTGATGGTCTGGTTACCCGAGTTACCGCCAATACCCGCCACAATCGGCATCAGTGCAGCCAGGGCCACGAGCTTCTCGATGGAGCCTTCAAACAGGCCGATCACCCGTGAAGCAATAAACGCGGTAATCAAATTCACCGCCAGCCAGGCCCAGCGGTTACGCAGGGACTTCCAGACCGACGCAAAAATATCCTCTTCTTCCCGCAGACCGGCCATGTTGAGGACTTCGCTTTCGCTCTCCTCACGAATCAGGTCGACCATTTCATCGATGGTCAGACGGCCGATCAGCTTGCCGTTCTTGTCGACCACCGGGGCCGAGATCAAGTCATAACGCTCAAACGCCTGGGCTGCGTCGTAAGCGTCTTCGTCCGGATGGAAACTCACCGGGTCACTGGCCATGACGTCCGCGACTTTCTTGTCCGGATCATTGACCAGCAGGCGCTTGATCGGCAGTACGCCCTTGAGGATCCCTTCGTAGTCGACCACGAACAGCTTGTCGGTGTGGCCTGGCAGCTCTTTCAACCGGCGCAGGTAGCGCAGAACCACTTCCAGGCTGACGTCTTCGCGGATGGTGACCATCTCGAAGTCCATCAACGCACCGACCTGCTCCTCGTCGTAGGACAACGCCGAGCGCACACGCTCGCGCTGCTGGCCATCGAGGGTTTCCATCAGCTCATGGACGACGTCACGCGGCAGCTCGGAAGCCAGGTCAGCGAGTTCGTCGGCATCCATGTCCTTGGCGGCCGCCAGGAGCTCGTGATCGTCCATGTCGGCGATCAGCGTTTCACGGACCGAGTCGGATACTTCGAGGAGGATGTCGCCGTCGCGGTCAGCCTTGACCAACTGCCAAAGGGTCAGGCGGTCATTCAGCGGCAAGGCTTCGAGGATGTAGGCAACGTCGGCGGAGTGCAGGTCATCGAGCTTGCGTTGCAGCTCGACAAGGTTTTGCCGGTGGACCAGGTTCTCGACCCGGTCATTGTTCGCGCCTTCCTGGCGATGCGTCAGGTCTTCGACCACGCGCTGGCGCTGCAGCAGCTCGACGACTTGAGCCAGGCGATCCTGCAGGCTTTCTTGTGTTTTCTTTACTTCAACTTCGGTCATAGGCGAACTCCACTCCCAGCAGCGGGGCACGCCGGAAGGATCAATCAGTCAATTCATGATTGGTAAAACGGGGTACTGAGTAACTACTGGGTAAGTCCATGGAGGTGTTCCACAAGCCCCGGCGGGGCTGACGGGCGCAATGATACACCGGGCGGCCGCGTTTAACGTCAAAAAACTGGAAAGAACAAGCGCTTGCGACACAAAGCTGAGCATTGGCCACACATATGAACTGCGACGACGCAGCTTGAGAGGAAAACACATGGGCGGGAGAAAAAGGCGCCCCGGGAAATAAAAACCCCAGACGGCAAAAAGCCCGCACTAGGCGGGCTTTTTGTTGTTTGGTGCACTCGACAGGATTCGAACCTGTGACCGCTCGGTTCGTAGCCGAGTACTCTATCCAGCTGAGCTACGAGTGCAGATTGTGTTTTTAGACCAGATCACAACTGGTTGAAGCCAAGCTACCTGCATTGCTGCAACTAACTCTTAAATGGTGCACTCGACAGGATTCGAACCTGTGACCGCTCGGTTCGTAGCCGAGTACTCTATCCAGCTGAGCTACGAGTGCATTTGTTGCCGCGCATTATAGGCCGTTCAATCTCTATGTAAAGCTATTTTTTCGTTTAGTTTCAACAACTTAGCGAAAAAACCAGATTGCAACGTACTAAGCAAATAATGGCGGAGAACGGGGGATTCGAACCCCCGACACCCTTTTGAGGTGTACTCCCTTAGCAGGGGAGCGCCTTCGGCCACTCGGCCAGCTCTCCGCAACACGGGGCGTATATTAACCAGCTTCATCCCCGTTTGCAAACATAAAAAACGATAAAAATTAATGGCTTGGTTCTTCGTCCTTCTCTTTCTTGATCCGCAGGTAGATTTCCTCGCGGTGGACAGCCACCTCTTTCGGAGCGTTAACCCCGATACGCACTTGATTGCCTTTGACGCCGAGCACGGTCACGGTGATTTCGCCATCACCAATAATCAGGCTTTCTGCGCATCGACGAGTCAGAATCAGCATACCTTTCTCCTCACGCATTTCATTTCGGGAACAACAGTCTGCAAAAAAAAGGCATTCGACCTACAACCAAATGGCCATAGCCCTACACGCCTAAGTATTGTCGAGCGCAGGTAAAAGAACAGGTCTTAACCACACACCCGACAAAAAAATGAAAGGCGCGGATAACCGCGCCTTCCTGGCAACGCATCACTCGCCCTGTCGGGCCGGAGCGTCCAGCTCAAAAGCGGTATGCAGTGCGCGTACAGCCAGTTCCAGGTACTTCTCTTCGATCACCACCGACACCTTGATTTCCGATGTGGAGATCATCTGGATGTTGATGCTTTCCTTGGCCAGGGCTTCGAACATGCGGCTGGCAACGCCCGCATGGGAACGCATGCCCACACCCACGATCGACACCTTGGCAATCTTCGTATCGCCGACCACTTCACGGGCGCCGATTTCCTTCGCAGTGTTCTGCAGGATCCGCTCCGCCGCATCGTACTCGTTGCGGTGCACGGTGAAGGTGAAATCGGTGGTGTTATCGTGCGAGACGTTCTGCACGATCATGTCGACTTCGATGTTCGCCCCACTGATAGGGCCCAGGATCTTGAAAGCCACGCCCGGGGTGTCTGGCACGCCACGGATAGTCAGCTTGGCTTCATCACGGTTGAAAGCGATACCGGAAATGATCGGCTGTTCCATGGATTCCTCTTCATCAATAGTAATGAGGGTGCCCGGACCCTCCTTGAAGCTGTGCAGTACGCGCAGCGGAACGTTGTATTTGCCGGCGAACTCAACGGCACGGATCTGCAACACCTTGGAACCGAGGCTGGCCATTTCCAGCATCTCTTCGAAGGTGATCTTGTCCAGGCGCTGGGCCACGGACACGACCCGCGGGTCAGTGGTGTAGACGCCATCCACATCGGTGTAGATCTGGCATTCGTCAGCCTTCAGGGCTGCCGCCAGGGCCACGCCAGTGGTGTCGGAACCGCCACGACCGAGGGTGGTGATGTTGCCGTGCTCGTCGACGCCCTGGAAACCGGCGACAACGACCACACGACCGGCTTTCAGGTCAGCGCGAATCTTCTGGTCATCAATCTGCAGGATGCGGGCTTTAGTGTGCGCGCTATCCGTAAGAATGCGGACCTGGTTGCCAGTGTAGGACACCGCCGGCACACCACGCTTGTTCAGCGCCATGGCCAGCAATGCGATGGTCACCTGCTCACCGGTGGAAATGATCACGTCCAGTTCACGGGGAACCGGTTGCTGATCGCCACTGATTTGCTTGGCCAGATCGATCAGGCGATTGGTCTCGCCGCTCATGGCCGACAGCACCACCACCAGGTCATCGCCGGCATCGCGGAATTTCTTAACCTTGTCGGCGACCTGCTCGATTCTTTCGACAGAGCCGACCGAGGTGCCTCCAAATTTCTGTACGATCAAAGCCATTTCTAAGCCGCCTCAGCCCGTAAAGGGGCGCCTGTTATTCAATCAACCAGCACTGACTGAGCCCGCGACTAGACCACGGGCTCATTAACAGCGTCTTAAATACCTGCCTCGACAAACGGCACGGTCAGGGCCAGGGCCGCGTCCAGGGCGCCGGCGTCAACACCACCGCCTTGCGCCATGTCCGGACGACCACCGCCCTTCCCGCCCACTGCCGCGGCGGCTTGCTTCATCAAATCACCGGCCTTGAGTTGGCCAGTCAGGTCTTTGGTTACACCGGCAACCAGAACGACCTTTTCCTCATGGACACTGCCGAGCAGGATCACTGCGCGGCCGAGCTTGTTCTTCAACTGATCGACCAAGGCCAACAGCGCCTTGCCGTCCTGACCGTCCAGGCGTACGGCCAGCACTTTCACACCCTTGACGTCCAGGGCGGAAGCCGACAGATCGTCGCCCGCCGCGCTGGCCGCCTTGGCCTGCAACTGCTCCAGCTGTTTCTCCAGCTGACGGTTGCGCTCCAGTACGCCGGAGAGCTTGTCGATCAGGTTGTCGCGGCTGCCCTTGACCAGGCCGGCCGCTTCCTTGAGTTGTTCTTCTGCCGCATTGAGGTAGGCCAGGGCCGCAGCACCGGTGATCGCTTCAATACGACGTACGCCGGAAGCCACGCCGCCTTCGCTGATGATTTTCAGCAGGCCGATGTCGCCGGTACGGCTGGCGTGGATACCGCCACACAGCTCCACCGAGAAGCTGCCGCCCATGCTCAGTACGCGCACTTCGTCGCCGTACTTCTCGCCAAACAGCGCCATGGCGCCTTTTTGCTTGGCGCTCTCGATATCGGTTTCTTCGGTTTCCACCGGGGTGTTCCTGCGAATCTCGGCGTTGACGATGTCTTCCAGGGCCTTCAACTGCTCAGGCTTGATCGCCTCGAAATGACTGAAGTCAAAACGCAGGCGCTGGCTATCGACCAACGAACCCTTCTGTTGCACATGCTCACCCAGCACCTGACGCAACGCAGCGTGCAGCAAGTGAGTGGCAGAATGGTTCAAGGCAGTTGCATGCCGTACGTCGGCATCTACCTGAGTGTCCACCGGGGCGCCGACGGTCAGGTTGCCCAGCACCAGCACGCCGTGATGCAGGAACGCACCGCCGGTCTTGGTGGTGTCGCGCACTTCAAAACGACCGGAGGTGGAGCTCAGGAAACCACAGTCGCCAACCTGGCCACCGGATTCAGCGTAGAACGGGGTCTGGTCGAGGACCACAACGCCCTCGTCACCTTCGTTCAGCACGTCAACCGACTTGCCGTCCTTATAGATAGCCACGATCTTGGCCGAGCCAACGGTGGCTTCGTAACCAATGAACGAAGTCGCCACATCCACCTTTACCAGAGTGTTGTAGTCCAGGCCAAAGGAGCTGGCGGAACGGGCACGGACGCGCTGGGCTTCCATCTCACGCTCAAACCCGGCCTCGTCGATGGTCAGCTCGCGTTCGCGGGCGATGTCGGCGGTCAGGTCCATCGGGAAACCGTAGGTGTCGTACAGCTTGAACACGACGTCGCCCGGCACCACGGTGCCCTTGAGCTCGACCAGGTCCTGCTCGAGGATCTTCAGGCCGTGCTCCAGGGTCTTGGAGAACTGCTCTTCTTCAGCCTTGAGCACGCGCTCGATGTTGGCTTGCTGCTGCTTGAGTTCCGGGAAGGCATCGCCCATCTCGGCCACCAGAGCGGCAACGATCTTGTAGAAGAAGCTGCCGGTGGCGCCCAGCTTGTTACCGTGACGGCAGGCGCGACGGATGATGCGGCGCAGCACATAGCCACGGCCTTCGTTCGACGGCAGCACGCCATCGGCGATCAGGAAGCCGCAGGAACGGATGTGATCCGACACCACCTTGAGCGACGACTGGTTGTCGTTGGCACAGCCAATGGCCGCGGCCGAAGCGCTCAGCAGGTTGGTGAACAGGTCGATCTCGTAGTTGGAGTGAACGTGCTGCATCACCGCACTGATCCGCTCCAGGCCCATGCCGGTGTCCACCGACGGCGCTGGCAACGGATGCAACACGCCATCGGCGGTGCGGTTGAACTGCATGAACACGTTGTTCCAGATTTCGATGTAGCGGTCGCCGTCTTCTTCCGGCGAGCCCGGTGGGCCACCCCAGATGTCGGCGCCGTGATCGTAGAAAATCTCGGTGCACGGGCCGCACGGGCCGGTATCGCCCATGGTCCAGAAGTTGTCGGACGCGTAAGGCGCGCCCTTGTTGTCGCCGATGCGAATCATGCGCTCGACCGGCACCCCGATTTGCTGGGTCCAGATGTCGTAGGCTTCGTCATCGGTGGCGTAGACGGTCACCCAGAGTTTTTCCTTCGGCAGCTTCAGCACGCCGGTCAGGAAGGTCCAGGCAAAGGTGATCGCGTCTTTCTTGAAATAGTCGCCGAAGCTGAAGTTACCCAGCATCTCGAAGAATGTGTGGTGGCGGGCGGTGTAGCCCACGTTTTCCAGGTCGCTGTTCTTGCCGCCGGCGCGTACGCACTTCTGGCTGCTGGTGGCGCGGGTGTAGGCGCGCTTTTCCTGGCCCAGGAAGCAGTCCTTGAACTGGTTCATCCCCGCGTTGGTGAACAGCAGGGTTGGGTCATTGCCTGGGATCAAGGAGCTGGAGGCGACACGGGTGTGACCTTGCTCTTCGAAGAAGCGAAGGAAGGCTTCACGGATTTCTGCGCTTTTCATTAGGTTCTTCCACGGAGGCTGCGGCCAAAGGCCAGTGCTAAACGTCATCAGACGGAGCGACGGCAAAGGGCCGCATTATATCGGCCCTTTGCCCGTGGTACAGCGTGTTTATGTGATAGAAACAGTCAATTAGACGGTCTGCACTGTCATTTCCGGGAAAACTCGACAAATGTCGCGAGCACTTGCTCGATCTGCGCCCGGCTGACGTCCAGGTGCGTGACCATGCGCAGGCGCGGCGCCGCGCTCAACTTGATCCCGCGCTCGGCAGCAAACGCCTTCAAGGCCTGGGCTCGATCACCGATGTCGACGTAGACCATGTTGGTCTGCACCGGCTCCACCGTATAACCCGCCTTGCGCAGTTCATCCCCCAGCCATTGGGCATTGGCGTGGTCGTCGGCCAGGCGCTGCACCTGGTGATCCAGGGCGTACAGCCCCGCCGCCGCCAGCGAACCGGCCTGGCGCATGCCGCCACCGACCATCTTGCGCAAACGACGGGCCTTGGCGATCAACGCGGTGGAGCCGCACAGCACCGAGCCGATCGGCGCGCCCAGGCCCTTGGACAGGCACACCGACACCGAATCGAAGTGCTGGGCAATTTCCCGCGCATCCACACCCAGCTTGACCGCCGCGTTGTAGAGCCGCGCGCCGTCCAGGTGCAAGGCCAGGCCGTGTTCCCGGGTAAAGGCTCGCGCCGCCGCCAGGTATTGCAGCGGCAGGACCTTGCCCTGCATGGTGTTTTCCAGCGCCAGCAAGCGGGTGCGGGCGAAGTGGAAGTCGTCCGGCTTGATCGCGGCCAGCACGTGCTCCAGGTTCAGGGAACCGTCGGCCTGCACTTCCAGGGGTTGTGGCTGGATCGAGCCGAGAACCGCCGCGCCGCCGCCTTCGTATTTGTAGGTGTGGGCCTGCTGACCGACGATGTATTCCTCGCCACGCTCACAGTGCGCCATCAACGCCAGCAGGTTGCTCATGGTGCCGGTGGGCACGAACAACGCGGCGGCAAAACCCAGGCGCTTGGCCAGTTCGGCTTCCAGGCGATTGACGCTCGGGTCCTCGCCGTAGACGTCGTCGCCGCTGGCGGCAGTGGCCATCGCCTCGAGCATGCCAGGGGTCGGTTGGGTCACTGTGTCGCTGCGCAGGTCAATCACGTTCATCAAACTAGCCTCTAGCGGATTGGAGCGTTTCTTGTGTTAACGATTACTGCGGGCAAACCCGCGGAATATCAAGCCCCGTGCTTGCACAATCGAATACCAACCAAACAAACCGATATAGGTTATCGATAAACCAACCGTGCAGTTTCTGAAAAACCATGATAAAAACTCTCCGCCGCCAGGGTTCTGGCGGCAACGTTCTCAGGGCGGGGTGTAATTCCCCACCGGCGGTAATTGCACGCAACGTGCATAGCCCGCGAGCGCTTGGCGCCTCGAACTGCCTCGGCAGGACGGCGACAAGGTCAGCAGACCCGGTGTGATCCCGGGGCCGACGGTCATAGTCCGGATGAAGAGAGAACGGGATTGGCACCTAAGGGCCGCGCTGACGTCATGTTCACATGAGCCCGCTGTGCGTACCCTTAAATCCCATTCGATTCATAACGCCCTGTTTTTTTCTTAAACAGGAGTCAGAACATGCAACCCACCGCAATCGACAGCAAAAGCAAAAACCATCACGGCGAGCGCGTCGCGTTTATCCAGGCCTGCTGGCACAAGGATATTGTCGACCAATCCCGTAAAGGTTTCCTCGCCGAAATGATCGCCCAGGGCTACCAGGAATCGGACATCGATTTCTTCGAAGTCGGCGGCGCCTTTGAAATGCCCCTGCACGCCAAGCTGCTGGCCAAGTCCGGCCGTTATGCCGGTATCGTCGCGGCCGCCCTGGTGGTGGACGGCGGGATCTACCGTCACGAGTTCGTGGCCCAGTCCGTGGTCAGCGGCCTGATGCAGGTCCAGCTGGAAACCGAAGTGCCGGTGTTCTCGGTATCCCTGACCCCGCACCACTTCCACGCGGGCAGCGAGCACCATACGTTCTTCTATGAGCACTTCGTGCACAAGGGCCAGGAAGCGGCACGCACCTGCGCCGACACCCTGCACAAGGTTCGCGCACTGCGTCGCAATGAGCCACGGGCTCTCGCGGTTTAAGCAACACTGCAAAGCAAATGTGGGAGCGGGCTTGCTCGCGAAAGCGGAGTGTCAGTCAATACATGTCTGACTGATACACCGCCTTCGCGAGCAAGCCCGCTCCCACATTTGACCGAGTCAGTCTCGGGATTCAGGCCAGGCCGGCATCCGTGGTCGGCACAATCAATATCCCTGCTCGCAAGCCATTCTTGACCTTCGGGTTCGGGAAGATGATGCGCGCGCCCTCCTCTTCGATTACCCAGCGGGTCTTGGCAATGTCCTCGGCCAGCAGATAACCCTTCTCCAACTCCGAAAAGTTTTCCACGTCCGCCGGCAAATGCAGGACGAAGGTATCGCTGTGCTTGATCACTTCCCGGGAGACGCTGAACAGCTGCAGGCCATCCAGGCTCTCGGTGGCCGGCTCGTTACCCTCGATGATCTGCGTGAGGCGGGTTTCCAGGCGCGATACGTCCACGCCCTGGTTCTGCCCGAACGGCCGGGCCTTGCCCAACTCCAGGGTGAAGGACTCGGCCTCCAGCTGCTCGTAGGTAAACGCGGTGAAGGTGATCGACGTCTTGTTCTGCAACAGCACCGCCTCCAGGCCAGCGGCTCGCAGGCGCGCCAGTTCACGACGTGAATGCTGGCGACCGTCCTTCCACGGGTACAGTGCGAACTGCTCGATCTTCGAGCCACGGATGGCGGTGTGCAGGTCGTAGTGCAAACGGCTACGCCCAGGCACGCTGAAGAAGGTGCGGGCCAACTGTTCAAGCTCGGCGGCGCGCATGGCTTCAGGGCCGATGTTTTGTTCATGACGGCCGTTGAACAGCCGGTTGACGTCCAGTTCGAGGTAACGCTCGCCGCGGCGCATGGCCTCGGGGTTGCCGAACAGGAACAGGATACGGGTACGGGGCTTGATCTCCCCACGGGCGATGCCCTGCAGCAAGCGGTCGGCCAATTCGATCGGCGCGGTTTCGTTGCCATGGATGCCGGACGACAGCAGTACGTCGCTGCCGTTGTCCCGCGCCTCAGGAGGCCGCACTTCCAGCGCGCCCTCACTGAGCCAGCGCAGTTGCACGCCGTCGACAGTCAGTTGAATTTTTTGCGCCGGTTCGCGACCGGCGAGGGTCAGTTCAAGCAGTTTGCCGAGGGCGAGCATACGCAGCTTCCTTAGTGGTTGCAGCCAGGACCGTGGACGTGATCGTCGTCATCACCTTCAACGTCGGCCGGTTCCATTTCCAGTTGCAGGCTCATCAGGTTGGTGGCCAATGGGCGCATCAGCAGGTTGGCGTATTCCGCGTCGCCTTCTTCCACGTCCACGCCGATCAGCAGTTGGCCACGGCCGTCGTGCTGGATCCAGATCTCCTTGCCCTGCCACACCACGGCGACGCGGGTGCAGGAGGTTTCCAGCTGGGTGCCGTCGGTATCTTCAAGGATCAGTTTCAGGGTGTCGGTGGTCATAAATAGTTCTCAGCCGTGCGGCGTTAATTGATCTGGAAAGGATAAACCGAGCCCAGTTTAAGGATTTGCGTCAGTTCATCCAGTGCCGTCCGGCACTCAAGCAGCAATTGCGGGTCAGCCAGGTCGGTTTCCCGCAGGCTGTCGCGGTAGTGCTTGTCGACCCATTGGGTCAGCGTGTCGTACAACGGCGCCGTCATGATAACCCCTGGGTTGACCGCCGCCAGTTCGGTTTCATTCAGCGCTACACGCAAGCGCAGGCACGCCGGGCCACCGCCGTTCTGCATGCTTTGCTTGAGGTCGAAGACTTTGACTTCGCGGATCAGCCCGCCGGAAGACGTCAGGCCTTGCAGGTACTGCCAGACACGCTCGTTGGCGCGGCATTCTTCCGGCACGATCAGCAGCATCGAACCGTCGGCGCGGGTCAGCAGCTGGCTGTTGAACAGGTAGGAACGCACCGCGTCTTCAACACCCACCTGGGCCCGTGGCACGCAGATCGACTGGAAATTGCCGCCGAGCTTGCCGAGCTTGCCCTGCAATTCGCCGAGCATCTGATCGGTATTGAGGAAGGCATCCTCGTGATAGAACAGCACCTCGCCATTGCCCACCGCGATCACATCGTTGTGGAACACACCGGCATCGATCACCGCCGGGTTCTGCTGCGCGTAAACCACACCGTCGTCCCGTAGGCCATGCAGGCGCGCGACCGCCTGGGAGGCTTCGAGGGTCTGGCGCGCCGGGTACTTTTGCGGCGCCGGGTAGCGGGTGTCGAACGCGCTGCGGCCGAACACGAAAAACTCTACGCCCGCCTCGCCATAGTCCCGGCAGAAACGCGTGTGGTTGGCCGCGCCTTCGTCGCCAAACTGCGCCACCGCCGGCAGCGCGGCGTGGTGGGCGAAGTGCTTCGGGTCAGCGAACATCGACCCCAGCACGCGGCTGGTGGTCGGGTGTTCGATGCTGCGGTGGTATTTGCAGTTGAGGTTGGCGGCGGTGAAATGCACGCGACCGTCAAAGGTGTCGGCGCTCGGGCTGACGGTCGCGGCATTGGCCACCCACATGCTCGACGCCGAGCAACTGGCAACCAGCAGCGGCATGGCTTGCTTGGCGGCCTGCTGGATGACTTGTGCGTCGGTGCCGGCAAAACCGAGGTTGCGCAAGGCGGCCACATCCGGACGTTCCTGGGGCGCCAGCACACCTTGCACAAAGCCCATTTCCATCAGGGCCTTCATCTTCGCCAAGCCTTGCAGCGCAGCTTCCTTCGGGTTGGAGGACTGCTGGCTGTTGCTTTGGGACGCGACGTTGCCGTAGGACAAGCCGCCGTAGTTATGGGTCGGCCCCACTAGACCGTCAAAATTGACTTCACAGGATTTCATCGGCGAGGCTCCACGAACATCTGTATTTTTATAGGCATCAAATTACTTGAACACACCACAAATCAAGTGTGGGAGCGGGCTTGCTCGCGAAAGCGGTGGTTCAGTCGCCTGAAATGTTGAATGACACACCGCCTTCGCGAGCAAGCCCGCTCCCACATTTAGATCAGCGTCACACCCGGGGTTAACGTCGCCGGTAGCACCAGGCTCGGGGTCTCAAGGGAGGCCACCGGGTACGCGCAATAGTCCGCCGCGTAATAGGCGCTGGCGCGATGGTTGCCCGAAGCCCCTACCCCGCCAAATGGCGCGCTGCTCGCAGCACCCGTCAGCTGTTTGTTCCAGTTGACGATCCCGGCACGGCTTTCCAGCCAGAACTGCTGGTAACGCGCCTCGGAATCCGACAGCAACCCGGCCGCCAAGCCGTATTGAGTGTTGTTGGCCTCGGCAATCGCCGCCTCGAAATCAGCGTAGCGGATCACTTGCAGCAGTGGGCCGAACAGCTCTTCGTCAGCGCGTTCCGTAACCTCGGTCACATCGATAATCCCCGGCGTCAGCAACGCAGCCTGGGCCTGGGGTTGAGTCATTTCCAACAGCGCCACGGCGCCATTGGCCAACAGCAATTCCTGGGCATCCATCAACGCCTTGGCAGCACCGAGGGAAATCACCGAGCCCATGAACGGCGCCGGCGTTTGGTCAAATGCGCCGACTTCGATGGTCGAGCTCACCGCCACCAGGCGTGCGAGCAACGCATCGCCCCAGGCGCCTTCCGGCACCAGCAGGCGACGGGCGCAGGTGCAACGCTGGCCAGCGGAGATAAACGCCGACTGGATAATGGTGTACACGGCCGCATCCACATCGGCCACTTCGTCCACCACCAGCGGGTTGTTGCCGCCCATTTCCAGCGCGAGGATCTTGTCCGGGCGCCCGGCGAATTGCTGGTGCAGATGGTTGCCGGTGCGGCTGGAGCCGGTGAAGAACAGACCGTCGATGCCCGGATTCGCCGCCAGGGCGATCCCGGTTTCCCGTGCGCCTTGCAGCAGGTTCAACACGCCCGCCGGCAGGCCGGCGTCGATCCAGCATTGCACGGTCAGTTCGGCGACTTTCGGGGTCAGCTCACTCGGTTTGAACAGCACGGTGTTACCCGCCAGCAAGGCCGGCACGATATGCCCGTTAGGCAAGTGACCCGGGAAGTTGTAGGGGCCAAACACCGCCACTACACCGTGGGGCTTGTGGCGCAACACGGCAGTGGCGTCGCCCAAGGGGCCGCTCTTCTCGCCGGTACGCTCGCGGTAGCTTTGCACCGAGATCGCGACCTTGTTGACCATGCTGGTGACTTCAGTCGCCGATTCCCACAGAGGCTTGCCGGTTTCCTCACCGATGCAGCGGGCGAGTTCGTCAGCACGACTCTTCAGGTTGGCGGCGAAGGCTTCCAGCACGCTCAGGCGCTCTTCCAACGAACGCTTGGCCCAGGCCGGAAACGCCTGGCGTGCGGCCTGGACGGCGGACTCGACCTGCTCGGCGGTGGCGCCATTACCCGACCACACCACCTGCTGGGTCACCGGGTTCAGCGACTCAAACACTTCACCCTGGCCAGCCAGCCATTCACCTGCGATGTATAGCGAATTCATTATTTCGACTCCCGGGCAGCGGACAACGGTACGGCACGCACTTGATCACCGGCGATCAGTTGCAGGCGCTTGGCGGTCTGTTGATCGACCACCAGGGTGCCCGCAGCCAACCGCGCCGGCGCGGCGGTGATGCGGCAATCTTCACGTTTGCGGTTATGGATCAGGAACGGCGTGGCGTCGTCGCCCGGCGTACCAATCGCCAGCACCAGCGCTTCGCTGTCGCGCACGGCGCGGATCTTGGTGGTTTCACACTCCACCGCCGGGCCCGCGTCGAAGATGTCGACGTAGCCCTGGTAGCTGAAACCTTCGCTCTTGAGCATGCTCAGGGCCGGCTCGGTGTCGGTGTGGACCTTGCCGATCACATTGCGCGCGTCTTCAGACAGGAAGCAGGTGTACAGCGGAAACTTCGGCATCAGCTCGGCGATAAACGCCTTGTTGCCCACGCCGGTGAGGTAGTCGGCCTGGCTGAATTCCATCTTGAAGAAGTGCCGGCCCAGGCTTTCCCAGAACGGCGAGCGCCCGGCTTCGTCGGACATGCCGCGCATCTCGGCGATGATCTTGTTGCCAAACAGCTGCGGGAATTCCGCGATAAACAGCATGCGCGCCTTGGCCAGCATGCGGCCGTTAAGGCCGTTGCGGTAATCGGCGTGCAGGAACAACGAGCACAGCTCGGAGTTGCCGGTCAGGTCGTTGGCCAGAAACAGCGTCGGGATTTCACGGTAGATGTTCAGCTCCTGGGAGGCGCTGACCGTCAGGCCGACCCGGAAGTTGTACCAGGGCTCGCGCAGGCCGACTGCACCGGCGATGGCGGAAATCCCCACCACGCGGCCTTCGTCGTTTTCCAGCACAAACAGGTAGTCCGCATCACCGCGCCCGGCTTCGCCGCGAAAGGTCTTTTCAGCCCAGCCGACCCGATGGGTCAGGCGCTCCTCGTTGGCCGGCAAGGTGGTGAGGCCGGTGCCGGTGCTGCGCGCCAGATCAATCAGGGCCGGTAAATCGCTGCTGCGTACGGGACGAACGATCATGCTATCTCCTCAAACGGGCCGCCTTGCAAGCCACCCGCGAAACTCATTCTTAAACCGCTACCAGTCGAACGCTGGCACCTTCGCCGACGCCCAGGGCTTCGGCGGTTTCCAGGTCCAGGGTCACTGGCTTGCCCGGCGCGTAGTCCAGCTCCAGCATCACCGCGCGGTAATCCTGCAACTGGCCGTTGCTCACCAGGTACTGGCGGCCGACACCCTTGACCATCTCACCGATCTTCACCGGCACCACACGGCTCTGGGCGATCGAGCGAATGCCCGAGACGCGCGCATGCAGGGTTGGGCCGCCGTCGAAGATGTCGATGTAATGGTCGGTCTCGAAGCCTTCGCGCATCAGGATGTCGAAGGTGATCTGCGCCCGCGGGTGCACCTGGCCCATGGCTTCCTGGGCTTCGTCGGGCAACAGCGGCACGTAGATCGGATAGTGCGGCATCAGTTCGGCGAGAAAGGTCCGGCTCTTCAACCCGCACAGGCGCTCGGCAGCGGCGTAGTTGAGGTCGAAGAAGTTGCGGCCGATGGCGTCCCAGAACGGCGAATCACCGTTCTCGTCGCTGTAGCCCACAATCTCGGTGACCACCGAATCGGCGAAGCGCTCCGGGTGGCCGGCCACGAACAGCAGGCGGCCACGGGAGTTGAGCTCCGACCACGGCGAACCCACCAGCTCCGGCACCACGTAGAAACTGGTCAGCAGGCTGTTGCCGGTGAGGTCATGGCACTGCGAGAGCACGTGGATCTTGTTGTGAATCTTCAGCTCGCGGGAAGCGTGCACGAAGGTCTCGTTACGGAAGCTGTAGAACGGTTCCGAGTAGCCGGCCGAGGCAACGATGGCCGAACAGCCCACCAGCTTGCCGGCGTCGGTGTCTTCCAGGACGAAGAAATAGCTTTCTTCACCGTTGAAGCTGACCTCGGCGGCGAAGGACGCTTCGCTCGCAGCGATCTTGTCGCTCAGGCGTTCGACATCATCCGGCAAGGAGGTGACACCAATCGGGCTGTCCGCAGCCAGACGCTGTACCTCGCCCAGATCAGCCATTTGCGCGGGGCGCATCACCAGCATGGTGTCACTCCTTAACTCGAAAAACTCACAGGAAAAAATGCCGGACACGATCTTGAAATCAGTGAGGTCAAGTGTGGGAGCGGGCTTGCTCGCGAAAGCGGTGTGTCATTCAACATTTCAGGTGACTGAGCCACTGCATTCGCGAGCAAGCCCGCTGCCACATTTGATCTTCACAGCTTCAACTAAAGAGTCCGGCATACAAAATTTGTGTTGGGCGCCCGACTCGCCGGGCACCCAACGGTCCATCAGGCTTGCGTCAGCTTTTTCACCGCACGTTCGAAGCGGTCCAGACCTTCCTGGATATCGGCATCTTCCACCACCAGGCTCGGGGCGAAGCGCACCACATCCGGGCCGGCTTGCAGGATCATCAAGCCTTCGCGCTCGGCGGCGTTGAAGATGTCCTTGGCCTTGCCTTTCCAGGCATCGCTCAGCACGCAACCGAGCAGCAGGCCCAGGCCACGCACTTCGGTGAAGATGCCGTATTGCTGGCCAATCTTCTCCAGACGGGAAACGAACAAGTCGTGCTTGGCGTTAACGCCAGCCAGCACTTCTGGCGTGTTGATCACGTCGATCACCGCTTCCGCCACCGCGCACGCCAGCGGGTTGCCGCCGTAGGTGGTGCCGTGGGTGCCGACCACCAGGTGCTTGGCCAGGTCTTCGCGGGTCAGCATGGCAGCAATCGGGAAACCGCCGCCCAGGCTCTTGGCGCTGGTGAGGATGTCCGGCACGACGCCGTAATGCTGGTAGGCGAACAACTCGCCGCTGCGGCCCATGCCGGTTTGCACTTCGTCGAACACCAGCAGCGCGTTGTTCGCGTCGCACAGGTCGCGGGCACCTTGCAGGTACGACAGTTCTGCCGGCAGCACGCCGCCTTCGCCCTGGATCGGCTCCAGCACCACGGCGCAGGTCTTGTCCGAGACGGCGGCTTTCAGCGCCTCCAGATCGTTGTAAGGCACGTGGGTGATGCCGACGATCTTCGGACCGAAGCCGTCGGAGTACTTCGACTGGCCACCCACGTTCACGGTGAACAGGGTACGGCCGTGGAAGCTGTTCAGCGCGGCGATGATTTCGTATTTCTCGGTGCCGAAGCGGTCGAACGCGACACGACGGGCCAACTTGAAGGCGGCCTCGTTGGCTTCGGCGCCGGAGTTGCAGAAGAACACACGCTCGGCAAACGTGGCGTCGATCAGCTTATGGGCCAGGCGCAGGGCCGGCTCATTGGTGAAGACGTTGGACACGTGCCACAGCTTGTTGGCCTGTTCGGTCAGTGCACCGACCAGCGCCGGGTGGGCGTGGCCCAATACGTTGACCGCGATGCCGCCGGCAAAGTCGATCAGCTCTCGGCCCGCCTGGTCCCATACGCGCGAACCTGCGCCACGCACGGGGATGAAAGCGGCAGGTGCGTAGTTGGGAACCATGACCTGGTCGAAATCGGCACGTTGCACCGGGGCTTGCTCAACGGACATCGGAGTCTCCTGAAGAGGAACGCCTGCCTGAAACTGGCGGGCGATGCAGGGATTGTAAGGACAGTTTTCAGCGCGGCCTTGCCGCCAAGCGACAACTTCTTATAGCGCCAACCCGCGATTTTCGCGGGTTTACGCCAATGCGACAAATAGCATCGCAATGGCGCAGTTTAAACCGCCCGGGCCGGTTTTGGGCGGTCGGTGAGGCACAACTATCCAATGCCGTCGCCGATGGCCGTTTTGGTCTGCTGTTGATCTCATCCGCGCACAGGAACAGCGTCATGCCTGGAGATGCCGGCCGAGCACTGATGCCTAGCCGCGCTCGGACGGCACCGACGACAATTCGAACGGGCTGCTGCTGCGGCGCTGGTTGCGGTCTTCACGAGGGGTGGCGCCGAAGAAGTTGCGGTAGGCGCTGGAGAAGTGCGGCCCCGAGGAGAAGCCGCAGGACAGGCCGATCTGGATGATCGACTTGCTGGTTTGCATGAGCATCTGGCGGGCCTTGTTCAGGCGCAGTTCCAGGTAGTACTGGCTGGGGACGCGATTGAGGTATTGCTTGAAGATCCGCTCGAGCTGTCGTCGGGACACGCACACATGCTGGGCGATTTCGTCGGTGGTCAGCGGCTCTTCGATGTTGGCCTCCATCAGCAAAACCGCCTGGGTCAGCTTTGGATGGCTGGAACCCAGGCGGTTTTGCAGCGGAATGCGCTGGCGCTCGCCGCCTTCGCGGATGCGCTCCACCACCAGTTCTTCCGAGACTGCCCCGGCCAGTTCGGCGCCGTGGTCACGGGCCAGCACTGCCAGCAGCAGGTCGAGTACCGACATGCCACCGCAGGCGGTCAGGCGGTCACGGTCCCAGTCGAACAGATGGCTGGTGGCGATGACCTTGGGGAAACGCTCGGCGAAATCGTCCTGCCAGCGCCAGTGCACAGCGGCGCGGTAACCGTCGAGCAGACCGAGCTGGGCCAGCGGATACACACCGGCCGACAGGCCGCCGATCACACACCCGACACGCACCAGTTGCTTGAGGGCGGTGCTGAGCTGGGAGGCGATGACGGTCGGTGGCTCATCGGCCAGCAGGAACAGCTTTTGGAAACCTTCCAGCTTGCCAGCCCAGGGCTCACCCGGCAGTTGCCAGGCGCCGTCGATTGGCGGTTCGGCCTGCAAAAACGAGAGTTCGTACACCACGTCCGGATGCACCCGCTGAGCAACGCGCAAGGCCTCCTCAGCCAGCGCAAGCGTCAGTGCTTTAGTGCTGGGCCAAATCAGGAAACCAATTCGATGGGCAGTCATGGAGTGCTATCCGAAGCGAGTAACAGTAATGAAGACAAAGGCCAATGCTAGCCGGTAAACCAACACAAATCTCTAAAGCGGGTGAAGATCCAAATGTGGGAGCGGGCTTGCTCGCGAATGCGGTGGATCAGTCACCGGATGTATCAACTGATACACCGCATTCGCGAGCAAGCCCGCTCCCACAGGGGATTGGGCAACCTCAGGATTGTGAAGCTTGCACTAATTCAGTGCATAAAAGCAGTTCTGTTTACTTCAAGCTGCCGGAAAGAAACTGCTGCAAACGCTCGGACTGTGGGTTGACCAGCACTTCGCGCGGGTTGCCACGCTCTTCGACGATGCCCTTGTGCAGGAACACCAGTTGGTTGGAGACTTCACGGGCAAAGCCCATTTCGTGGGTCACCACCACCATGGTCCGGCCTTCCTGGGCCAGGTCCTGCATCACCTTGAGCACTTCGCCCACCAGCTCCGGGTCCAGCGCCGAGGTGGGTTCGTCGAACAGCATCACCTCAGGCTCCATCGCCAGGGCACGGGCAATCGCCACGCGTTGCTGTTCACCGCCGGACATGTGGCCAGGGAACGCATCCTTGCGATGGCCCACACCGACTTTAGCCAGGTAGTGCTCGGCCTTTTCCCGGGCGTCTTTTTTCGACATGCCCAAGACGTGCACCGGTGCTTCCATGACGTTTTCCAGCGCGGTCATATGGGACCACAGGTTGAAATGCTGAAACACCATCGACAGTCGCGAACGCATGCGTTGCAGCTGTTTCGGGTCTGCAGCCTTCATGGCGCCGTCTTTGTTGGCCACCAGTTTCAGCTCTTCGTTATTGAGCAGAATCTTGCCGGCGTGGGGCTGCTCCAGCAGGTTGATGCAGCGCAAAAAGGTACTTTTGCCCGAGCCACTGGACCCGATGATGCTGATCACATCACCGGCCGCGGCGGCCAGGGAAACACCTTTGAGCACTTCATGACTGCCATAGCGTTTATGCAGGTCTTGGACTTCAAGTTTGTACATGCGGTCGGTTCTCACAAAAACAGTTGGTCAGTCGTTGAGCAAGCGCCCGTGCCGCAGCGCTTCGCGCCCCGCCACCTTGGCCAGCCAGAAACCCGCTTGGGCATAACGTAGCCGTTCAACGGCAAACAGCACCCCAGGCGTGCCCGCGCAAACAATGCTCACGCGGTCGGACAAGGGATCGATCACTTCAAATATCGGGTCGCCGGCTTCGACTACGTCACCGGCTTTACGCAGGTAGCTGATCACGCCGGCGTGGGGCGCGAACAACAACTCGGTGCCTTCGAAGGGCAGGCCTTCGCAGGACTCGTGCTGCGGCGCGGGCCATTCACCACGGATCAGGCCTTGCTCGGCGAGGAACGCCAGGATGCCTTCGGCGTGGAAAATCGCCTCGTCACGACCGGTATCGGCCTGGCCGCCCAACTCCAAGGTCGTCGCCAGGCACGCCAGGGGAATCTGCGCCTCGGGGAACGCCCGGGACAGCCGCAGCCACGGCAGCGAACAGGCTTCGTCAAACGAACTGCCGCCGGAATCTTCCGCCAGCAGGCCGACCTTCACATTCAGGTGCGCCGACAGCGAACGCCACTGCGGCCAGTGTTGCGGCAGCGCGTACATGTGCAACGCGGCTTCGGCGTCGCAATGCAGGTCGAGGACCACGTCGGCGGTGCAGGCATGGCTCAGCAACACCCGCTGCATGCCTTGCAACTGGCTGCTCGGCGCCGGCAACGCATTGAGCGCATCGCTCATGGCCTGGCGGATCAAGCGCACATTGGCGTGAGGATCATCCCCCAGCTTGCCGTTGAGCAACTCGGTAACCGGCTCGCTCAACTCAACGAAGTCGCGGTTGAAGTTCTTGCCGCTGCCGATCTCGAAACGGCCCTGGTGACTGCCTTGCAGCAGTTGCCCCAAGCCCATCGGATTGGCGACGGGAACCAGCTCGATCACGCCGTTGAGGGCGCCTTGCTGTTCCAGTTCCGTCAGGCGCTTTTTCAGCTCCCAGGCGGCGCGCATGCCGGGCAGCTCATCCGCGTGCAGGCTGGCCTGGATATAAGCCTTGCGCTCGCCGCTGCCGAAACGAAACACCGTCAGCTGGCGTTCGCAGCCCAGGTGACCCCAGGGCAACAGGTGATCGATACGTTCCATATCAATGCTTCCGTGGAGCCAGGTAGCTCAGCCAGCGGCCTTCGGCCAACTTGAACAGGCGCACCAGGATAAAGGTCAGGCACAGGTAGAACGCACCCGCAGTGATATAGGCTTCGAACGGCAAGTAGTACTGGGCGTTCACCGTGCGTGCGGCACCGGTGATGTCGATCAGGGTGACGATGGACGCAAGGCTCGTGGTCTGGAGCATCATGATCACTTCGTTGCTGTATTGCGGCAGCGCCCGGCGCAGGGCCGATGGCAGCAGGATCCGGCGATACAGCTTGTAGCGCGACATGCCCATGGCCTTGGCTGCCTCGATCTCGCCGTGGGGCGTGGCCTTGAGGCTGCCGGCGATGATCTCGGCGGTGTAGGCGCTGGTGTTCACGGCAAACGCCAGGCACGCGCAGAAGGTCGCGCTGGACAGCAGTGGCCACATGAAGCTTTCGCGCACCGCTTCGAACTGGGCCAGGCCATAGTAGATCAAGAACAGCTGCACCAGCATCGGCGTGCCGCGAATCACATAGGTGTAGAGCCAGGCAACACCGTTGACGATCGGCTGCTTGGACACGCGCATCAGGCCCAGGGGCAAGGCCGCGAGCAAGCCGAAGAACAGCGAAATGGCCAGCAGTTTCAGGGTGGTCAGCAAGCCGCCGAGGTACAGCGGCATGGCCTCCCAGATGACGTTGTAGTCGAAGATCATAGATCAGCCGCCTTTACGCCTACCGAGTAGCGCTTCTCAAGATGACGCAGGGCCAGCAACGACACGCTGGTGATCACCAGGTACATCGCCGCCACTGCGAGGAAGAAGGTAAAAGGTTCGCGGGTGGCGTCTGCCGCCTGCTTGGCCTTGAACATCATGTCTTGCAGGCCCACCACCGAAATCAATGCGGTGGCCTTGGTCAGTACCAGCCAGTTGTTGGTAAACCCGGGGATCGCCAGCCGAATCATCTGCGGCACCATCACCCGGAAAAACACCTGGAACGGGCTCATGCCATACGCCAGGCCGGCTTCGGCCTGGCCCTTGGGAATGGCCATGAAGGCGCCACGGAAGGTTTCCGAAAGGTAGGCGCCAAAGATGAAACCCAGGGTGCCGATACCGGCGGCCAAGGGGTTCAAGTCAATGTAGTCGTTGTAGCCGAGCAACGGCGCAACGCGGTTAAGCAGGTCCTGACCGCCGTAGAAAATCAGCAGGATCAGCACCAGGTCGGGGATCCCGCGGATCACCGTGGAGTACAGGTCGCCCAGCCAGGCCAACCAGCGCACCGGCGAGAGGCGCAACGCGACCCCGATCAGACCCAGAACAATGGCCAGGGCCATGGACGACAAGGCGAGCTGAAGCGTCAACCAAGCGCCATCGAGGATGACAGCCCCGTAGCCTTTCAACATGATTCAGGTCCTCGAAAAGGGGGATGAAAAAATGGCGCAAACTTCAGAGATCCTGGTGCTTGCGCCATTCTGGACAGACAGCTGCGACGGTTTACTTGGCTTCTGGGCCGTAAATGTCGAAGTTGAAGTACTTGTCCTGGATTGCCTTGTACTTGCCGTTGGCACGGATCGCAGCGATTGCAGCGTTGATGCGGTCCAGGTTTTCCTTGTCGCCTTTACGTACCGCGATGCCGATACCGTCGCCGAAGTACTTGGCGTCGGTGAAGGCCGGGCCGGTGAACGCGTAGCCTTTACCGGCTGGCGTGTCGAGGAAGCCTTCCTGCAACAGGGTGGCGTCGGCCACGGTGCCATCAAGGCGACCGGCTTCTACGTCCAGATAGATTTCGTTCTGCGAGCTGTAAGGAACAATGGTGGCGCCTTTGGGAGCCAGCACTTCCTTGGCGAAACGGTCGTGGATCGAACCGCGCTGCACGCCGATTTTCTTGCCTTTCAATTCATCCAGGCTGTCGCTGACGGCAGTGCCTTCCTTCAATACCAGGCGAGCTGGGGTCAGGTAGTAGCGGTTGGTGAAGTCCACGGACTTCTTGCGATCGTCAGTGATGGACATCGAGGACAGGATGGCGTCGATCTTGCGCACTTTCAGCGCCGGGATCAGGCCGTCGAATTCCTGCTCGACCCAGGTGCACTTGACCTGCATCTGCTCACACAGGGCGTTGCCGATGTCGTAGTCAAAACCGACGATGCTGCCGTCCGGTGCCTTGGAGGCAAACGGAGGGTAAGCCGCTTCAATACCAATCTTCAGTGGCTTGCCTTCGGCGAAAGCCTGCATGGACAGCACGGACAGCGCCAGGGCGCCCAACAGCACGAGTTTCTTCATCTTGGGACTCCATCGGTATAGGGCAAAACAGCAGTATGAGCCAGGGCCCACGATGCGAATGAGTGAAACCGAATAGCGGTGCTGCGTCCTGCGCCAGTTCAGCATCGGCGACGACGAGCGAGTGATCGGCATTCTAACGACAGGCCGGAAGCCGATATTTCCTCAATGCGACAACAATTTACAGAAGCACCGAGAAAGCGGTTCCAGCACATTGACAGCCTCTTGATTTTATGCAGAGGCAAAAGATATTAAACCTGTTAACGCTGCAAGTTGCGGGCCTATTATTCGCAAACCCTTCTAGCACGGCAAGTGTAGCGTGGGATCTAATTTTTCAGGGCGTCTAAGACGCGGGTTTTCGGGGCATGGGCGTAGCACTTTGCCTCATGTTTGGGCGTGGGGTTACACATTTGCCGGGTTCGGTAACATTCAGAAACTTCCTACAACACAATCCGATATTTATTGGCCTTGTGTAAGTCGCCCCACTGAATGACCAATCTTGGAATGCAATCAAAATGTGGGAGCGGGCTTGCTCGCGAAGGCGGTGTGTCAGTGGGTGATGTGCTGGCTGACACGCCGCCTTCGCGAGCAAGCCCGCTCCCACAGGGGTTATAGGTCGCCTGTCCGATCGCACAAAAAAGCCCCACCCGGCCTACGCCGAATGGGGCTATGTCCCACAAACCCGCCTTACGCGACGTTCATGGTCTTGTGCGTCTCGATCAAATGCGCCACCACACTCGGATCCGCCAGGGTGGAGATATCGCCCAACCCGTCGTATTCAGCGGTGGCAATCTTGCGCAGGATCCGGCGCATGATTTTCCCCGAACGGGTCTTCGGCAAGCCCGGTGCCCACTGGATCACATCCGGTGAAGCAATCGGCCCGATCTCTTTACGCACCCAGTTTTTCAACTCCAGGCGCAACGCTTCATTCGGCTCTTCGCCGTTTTTCAGCGTGACATACACATAGATGCCCTGGCCCTTGATGTCATGAGGCACACCCACCACCGCCGCTTCCGCGACTTTCGGGTGGGCAACCATGGCGCTTTCAATCTCGGCGGTGCCCATGCGATGGCCGGACACGTTCAGCACGTCATCCACCCGCCCGGTGATCCAATAGTAGCCATCCTCGTCACGACGCGCACCGTCACCGGTGAAGTACATGCCACGGAAGGTCTTGAAGTAGGTGTCCACAAACCGGTCATGGTCGCCATACAGCGTACGTGCCTGGCCCGGCCACGAATCCAGGATCACCAGGTTACCCTCGGCCACGCCTTCAATCAGGTTGCCGAGGTTGTCCACCAGCGCCGGTACCACGCCAAAGAACGGACGTGCCGCCGAACCCGGCTTGAGCGCATGGGCGCCCGGCAGCGGGCTCATCATGTTGCCGCCGGTCTCGGTCTGCCACCAGGTGTCCACGATCGGGCAACGGGATTGGCCGACGTTCTTGTAGTACCAGTCCCACGCTTCCGGGTTAATCGGCTCACCCACCGAACCCAGCAGGCGCAAGCTGCTGCCATCGGCGCCTTCGCAGGCGGCGGTGCCGGAAGCCATCATGGCGCGGATCGCGGTCGGTGCGGTGTAGAGGATGTTCACTTTGTGCTTGTCGACGATCTTCGCCACCCGGGTGATGTCCGGATAGTTCGGCACGCCTTCGAACATCAGCGTGGTCGCGCCGTTGGCCAGTGGGCCATAGACGATATAGGTGTGGCCGGTGACCCAGCCGACGTCGGCGGTGCACCAGTAGATTTCGCCCGGGCGGTAGTCAAACACGCGCTCGTGGGTCAGGGCTGCGTACAACAGGTAGCCGCCGGTGGTGTGCTGCACGCCCTTCGGCTTGCCGGTGGAGCCGGAGGTGTAAAGGATGAACAGCGCTTCTTCGGCGCCCATCTCTTTCGGCGCACACACGGTGCCCGCCACTTTCATCAGGTCTTCGTACCAGATGTCGCGATGCTGGTTCCACTTGATGTTGCCACCGGTGCGCTTGCACACGATGACTTTCTGGATGCTGCTGGTTTCCGGGTTGGTCAGGGCGTCGTCGACGTTGGCCTTCAGGGAAATTTTCTTGCCGGCACGAATGCCTTCGTCGGCGGTGATCACCACCTTGGATTTGCAGTCGATGATCCGACCGGCCAGGGCCTCTGGCGAGAACCCGCCAAACACCACCGAGTGAATCGCACCGATCCGGGCACAGGCCAGCATGGCGACCGCGGCTTCGGGAATCATCGGCATATAGATAGTCACCACGTCGCCGCGGTGCACATCCTGGCCGCGCAGGGCGTTGGCGAACTTGCAGACTTCTTCATGCAGCTCGCGGTAGGTGATGGTGCGGCTTTCGGCAGGGTCGTCGCCCTCCCAGATGATTGCTGGCTGGTCGCCACGCTCGGCGAGGTGGCGGTCCAGGCAGTTGTAGGAAACGTTGAGGGTGCCGTCGGCAAACCATTTGATGTCGACATGGTGATCGTCGAAGGAGGTCTGCTTCACCGTGGTGAAAGGCTTGATCCAGTCAAGGCGCTTGGCTTGCTCGCGCCAGAAACCGTCGGGGTTGACCACCGACTGCTGGTACATGGCCTTGTAGGTCGCCTCATCGGTCAGCGTATTGGCTGCTACTTCGGGGCGAACGGGGTACAGAGAAGCCGCACTCATCTTTCTTACCTCGGTGACATAGTTGTTGTTGTATGGCCCTGTTGTAGCCGGGCCGGACCTATAGAACCATTCGACGATGGTAGTAACAAGCCCCTACAAATTGCCCACCTATCCCCCGGCAGCGCTCTGGCCCGCGGCCCGTGGCGCTTTGCAGGTTTCTGAAAAAACCTTCATTTCGCGATTGTTACAAAAACCACCAATAGTGTTTATCAAAAGCACGGGTATATGAATATAACTCGGACGCCTAAAATCAACCTCGCCATCAAGGCACTGTGATTAACAACGTAACAGCCCCCACGAAGGCAACGTTAATCCGAACTTCCCAATCAAGTTACACACGTGGCCTCACAAGGGCCCCGCGACCCCTTTCGACCGCCAAAAGGTAAATAGTCAAATGAAAGCGTTATTAGTTATGGCCCTTAGCAGCTTGTGCGCCACCGCCGCCCTGGCCGACGAAGCCCCGACTGACGTAGCCAGCCAGAGCACCCCGATTGTTGAGGATTACACTTACAGCACCCATCTGGACGTCGCCAAAGTAGTGTCCATGAGTGAAGTCCCGGATGTATGCAAAGTTGTACCGGTAAAAATGGAATATGAAGACTCACAAGGTCAGCGTCATATTCTTCAATATCAGGTCATGGGTAACGGTTGCTCTAACGGATAATAACTTCGTTAGTTTGAACTGAACCTGATCTTATTCGCCGCAAGAAATCGTTCTTGCGGCAAAGAGCCGGCTTATCCCCTACCGCTTGAATCGAATGCTACGATTGTGGCGCCGCCACCTCACCTGCAAGGCAGGATGCATTCATGCGAGCCAGTTTCGAAAAAATCCCCACCGAGGCGAACACCTCCTGGACCCTGCTGAACAGGCGTCTACCGGAGGCGATTCCGTTTGAATGGCATCACCATCCCGAATACGAACTGACCCTCACCCTCAACAGCCGCGGGCACCGCTATATCAGCAACGATGTGGCGCTGTACGATGACGGCGACCTGGTGCTGGTGGGCCCGAACGTGCCTCATAGCTGGTCTTCCGCCGAGCTGATCGACCCCGCCAAACCGCACATTGCCCTGGTCATCTGGTTTTCCGAGGCCTGGGCGGATTCGCTGGTGCAGCTGTTTCCGGAGATGGGGTCGACGCGAGCGCTATTGGCTGCTGCGCGACAAGCGTTGAGTTTCAGTGATGCTACGTCCCGGGCGCTGCGCCCGGTGATCGAAGCAATGGTCGAGCAAGACGCTTCCCAGCGACTGATCTCGTTGCTCACCGTGCTCAACACATTGTCCCGGGACATCACCGCGCAGCGCATCGCGACGGAAAACGCCGCCCCTCACATCGTTGAGGACGCCCGCATCCGCCGCGTTCTGGACTACCTGCACGGCCACTATGCGCAACCTGTCGGCATTCCCGAGCTGGCGCAAATGGCCTGCATCAGCGTTTCAGCCTTCCATCGCATGTTCCGCAAACACACGCGCTGCACGGCGCTGGACTACATCGTCCGGCTACGCATCGGACATGCCTGCGCCTTATTGATGCAGGGCAAACTGGCGGTCAGCGCGATTTCCGAACAGGTCGGCTATGCCTCCCAGGCGCTGTTCAATCGGCAGTTCAAGGCGCACAAAGGCATGACGCCGTCACAGTTTCGGCTGCAACACGGGCATCACTTTCAATAAGCCGATTCTTCTATACGCTTCGCAACAAACGCCACAATCGTACTGCTCAACGCTCCAAATCAGGCTGCCGCCCAAGCAGGCCGGGGTGATTCCATACCTGTATGCACAACAACAAGACAGGTCACCCCATGAGCAACTACCACACCTTCGAATGTGCCGAGCTGCCGGACGACTACAAGCGCAGCATCGTCGCCATGAAAAAGGCCCTGCGCGCGCAGATCGGCGACGTGCCTGGGCTGTTCGCCGAGGTCAGCGAGTTCATCAGGGCTGAAATCGCCTCGATCAAGGCCCAGCAGTCTGCCTGGCCCGAACTCGACTTTGAAACCATCGCCACCGGCCAGGTCACCGAAGCACAACGAGCCCTCATCAAGCGCCGGGGCTGCCTGGTGATCCGCAACCACTTCCCCAGGGAACAGGTGCTCGCGTGGGACAAGAGCCTGCTGGACTACCTCGACCACAACCATTTCGACGAGGTGTATCGCGGCCCGGCTGACAACTTCTTCGGCAACCTCGAAGCCTCACGCCCGGAAATATTCCCCATCTATTGGTCCGACGCCCAGATGCAACTGCGCCAACACCAGCGCATGGGCGCCGCACAGTCGTTCCTGAACCGCCTGTGGACCTACAACTCCCAAGGCCGGCAATGGTTCGACCCAGACATCAATGCGCTGTACCCCGACCGCGTCCGCCGCCGCCCACCCGGCACCACCTCCAAAGGGCTTGGCCCCCACACCGACTCGGGCGCCCTGGAACGCTGGCTGCACCCCGCCTACCTCAAGCTGTTCGACAAGATCTACCGCAACGACTTCAAGTCCTACGACCCCTGGGACGCCGCCCATCGTACCGAAGTCGATGAATACGCCTACAAGGACACAGTGAAATGTTCGGCCTTCCGCACCTTCCAGGGCTGGACCGCACTGTGCGACATGCAGGCCGACCAGGGCGTGCTGCATACCTTGCCGATCCCCAAAGCCATGGCATACATGCTGCTGCGCCCGTTGCTGGACGATGTCCCCGAGGATGAGCTGTGCGGCGTCGCGCCGGGCAAGGTGCTGCCAGTTTCAGAGAAATGGCACCCGCTGCTGGTCCAGGGCATGACCCCGATTCCGGACGTACAGGCCGGCGATTCGGTGTGGTGGCACTGCGACGTGATCCACAGCGTCGCCCCCGTCGAAAACCAACAGGGCTGGGGCAACGTGATGTACGTGCCCGCCGCGCCCATGTGCCCGAAAAACCTGCGGTACGCCAAGGATGTGCTCAGGGCGTTCGAGCAAGGGGTTTCGCCGGATGACTTTGCCCGGGAGGACTACGAGAAAGAGTGGAAAGACCGCTTCATGACGCCGCAACTGAACACCCTCGGCCGCAAAGGGCTGGGGCTGGAATAAGCACCGCTCCCCAAAACAACAAAAAGGGTTATCCCACATGAAAATCCCCCATCGCCTTGCCGTTGCCATCTCCCTCGCCAGCCTTTGCACGTTCGCCGCTCACGCAGCCGACAGCAAAGGCACTGTTGAAGTCGTCCACTACTGGACCTCGGGCGGGGAAGCCAAGTCTGTGCAGGTGCTGCAACAACTGATCGAGAAAGACGGCTTCACCTGGCAAAACAGTGCCGTGGCCGGCGGCGGTGGCGCTGCTGCCATGACCGTCCTCAAGAGCCGCGCCGTCTCCGGCAACCCGCCCTCTGCCGCGCAGATCAAAGCTCCGGACATTCAGGAGTGGGGCAAGCTGGGCCTGCTGACCAGCGTCGACAACGTCGCCAAGGCCAATCACTGGGACAGCCTGCTGCCCGAAAGCATTGCGCAACTGATGAAGTTCGACGACCACTACGTCGCCGTACCGCTCAACATCCACCGCATCAACTGGTTATGGATCAACCCCGAGGTGCTCAAGAAAGCCGGCGTGTCCAAAGCCCCGGCCACCCTGGAAGAACTCTACGCCGCCGGCGACAAACTCAAGGCCGCCGGCTTCATCGCCATCGCCCACGGCGGCCAACCCTGGCAGGACACCACCGTATTTGAAGGCCTGGTGCTCAGCATCCTGGGCGCCGATGGCTTCCAGAAAGCCTTTATCGACAACGACGAAGCCACCTTCACCGGCCCCAAAATGACCGAAGTCTTCGTCGCGCTGCGCAAGCTGAAGACCTACATGGACCCCAACGGCGCAGGCCAGGACTGGAACATGGAAACCGCCAAAGTCATCAATGGCCAGGCCGGCATGCAAATCATGGGGGACTGGGCCAAGAGTGAGTGGACCGCGGCGGGTAAAAAAGCCGGGGCCGATTATGAATGCGTGCCCTTCCCCGGCTCACAAGGCATTTATAGCTACACCATCGACTCACTGGCCATGTTCAAACCGTCCAGTAAAAATGATACGCCGGGCAACAACGCGGCTCGCGACGACCTGGCCAAGATCGCCCTGGAGCCGCAATTCCAGAGCGTGTTCAACCAGAACAAAGGCTCCATCCCGGTGATCAAGGGCCTGGACATGAGCCAGTTCGACAGCTGTGCCCAGGCTTCCGCCAAGGACTTCGCCGAAGCCGAGAACGCCGGCACGCTGGAGCCGAGCATGGCCTTCAACATGTCCACGTCCCAGGCGGTGCAAGGGGCGGTGTTTGATGTGGTCAGCAACTTCATGAGCAATAAAGACGCGGACCCCGCCAAGGCTGGCAAGCAGATGTTTGCCAGCATCAAAGCCGCAGCCCAGTAACCCCCCGCGACCCGTTCTTGCGCCAAACGGCGCAAGAACTTCCAGACCGAATCTGCCCCAGTTCGGCGCGCTGAAACAAACGCCTACCGCCCGTCAAAAAAATCCAAGCCAGGCAAAGCCTTGTAAACCCGGACCTTGGCTGCAAACACCACCATTTTGGCCGCTCACCGAGACCATCCGCCGCAACACAAAGTCGAATTTTTCCCTATAATGCGCGGGTAAATCGGGCCTGCAATATCCCTTTACACTGGGACGAAGAGCCAGACCTGAGGCCCCCGCTGGAGCCAGTAAGCATTGCTCCGCCCCTCAAGCCTCAAGCAGAACACCCGTAACCCTGATTCCGTTTAATGCGTGCGTTAGCTGCAACAAACGATTCCTTAAGATCCACCGCGGCCTTTGGGCCGTGTGAACACCCCACCATCCGGTTTCACACGGGCACCTTAGAGCCCTCACGCAGGAGACGACACGTCATGCTGAGCTGGGACGAATTCGACAAAGAAGAAGACGGCGAAGTAGTTGCCAAAGGCGCCAACGCCGGCCACGCCACCGAAGCCAACATGGACCGCCTCGACGGTGCCGGCGCTGCTGCCGCCATCGAAGCCCGCGCCGTCACCGCCAATGACTCCGCCGCGATCATCCGGGCCAAGGCCGCCCTCGACAAACTCGACGTCGCCGAAGGCCTAGCCGAACTCGAAGGCTCCGCCGCCCGCGTCGCCGTTGACGAAAAGCGCATGATCAACTGCCGCGCCGACCTCAACCAACTCGTACCTTTCAAGTACGACTGGGCCTGGCAGAAATACCTCGACGGCTGCGCCAACCACTGGATGCCGCAAGAGGTCAACATGACCGCCGACATCGCCCTGTGGAAAAATCCGGAAGGCCTGACCGACGACGAACGTCGCATCGTGATGCGCAACCTCGGCTTCTTCTCCACTGCGGATTCGTTGGTCGCGAACAACCTGGTACTGGCTGTGTACCGCCTGATCACCAACCCGGAGTGCCGCCAGTACATCCTGCGCCAGGCCTTCGAAGAAGCGATCCACACCCACGCCTACCAGTACTGCATCGAATCGCTGGCCATGGATGAAGGCGAGATCTTCAACATGTACCACGAGATTCCATCGGTCGCGAAGAAAGCGGCTTGGGGCTTGAAGTACACCCGCTCGATCTCCGATCCGAAGTTCGAAACCGGCACTGTCGAGACTGACAAAGAGTTGTTGCGCAACCTGGTGGCGTACTACTGCGTCCTGGAAGGCATCTTCTTCTACTGCGGCTTCACCCAGATCCTGTCCATGGGCCGTCGCAACAAAATGACCGGCGTGGCCGAGCAGTTCCAGTACATCCTGCGGGACGAGTCGATGCACCTGAACTTCGGCATCGATGTGATCAACCAGATCAAAATCGAAAACCCACACTTGTGGGATACCGAGATGAAGGAAGAAGCGACCCAGATGATCCTGCAAGGGACTCAGTTGGAGATCGAATACGCGCGTGACACCATGCCGCGTGGGGTGTTGGGGATGAATGCGGCGATGATGGAGGATTACCTCAAGTTCATCGCGAACCGTCGTCTGTCGCAGATTGGTTTGAAAGAAGAATACCCAGGCACCACCAACCCGTTCCCGTGGATGAGCGAGATCATGGACTTGAAGAAAGAGAAGAATTTCTTTGAGACCCGTGTGATCGAGTATCAGACTGGTGGTGCGCTGAGCTGGGATTGATTCCTTCGCCAAGTGAAACTAGAAAGCCCTGACACGTTCAGGGCTTTTTTATGTGCTCAGCATTCGGAACAAGATTCTTCGTACGTAAAGATCATCCACCAACGGGTTGATGCGAGTTTCAATACTGAATAGCCTCGTCCGCCGGTGCCTAAGAAACGCCCAACGTAGAAGCCAGCCTCACTCACGCAGCCAAAAATCCGCCCGATCTAAATTCGTGCGCAATTCATGCTGTATTGAGGCTACGCGAGTTGGAGTTTCTTAAATCCGTCCTCTGCGTTGGGCTTTGGCCCTCCCGAACACCACGTAGAGGTCATAGGAAATGCCTAGCCAATATCTGCTCGACTTGTCGGCTACTAATAAGATAGCAAAGCGCGAACCGTCTATCGCTCTTGTTTTCACTCGTCATAATCTTCACCTACACGCCCTCCTTTTAGAAAACCAACCCTGGTTTTGCGCTCGTGATCTTGGGCGCTTGATGGGCTACTACCTGGATGAACGAACGACTCGCAAGCTCGATGGAGATCAACGAAGAAACATAACGCTGCTATTCCACGGTCAGCCGGAAGAAATGCTGATGATCAGCGAGTCCGGTGCTTACGCGTTGCTGGTTTATCACTACACACCGGGGAATCGACTTCTACGTGGCTGGCTCACTCATGAAGTGGTTCCAACCTTGCGAGACGAGCGTCAGTCCCAAACGGTGGAGCGGCCGCTGTTGAGCATGTTGGACTGGCCAGAGATGTCGTTAAACCTACTGCATTGGCAGGATGAAGGCTGGATACGGCTTCGGGACATGCCGTATCTGTTGGTAAATCGAACCTATCGGAAAGAGTCATCAAAGACTCCTTGGTGGAGAAGGTTCACTCAACCATTCCGAATGAAGAAGCGATTTCTCTAATAAAGTTGCCTACAAAATCCTACCCGCTAGTAGGAAACTTCGTAGACGCAATAATGGCTAGTCAGTATCGTCCGAGGGTTTTCTACCCTCGGCGGCTGTATGGATATTACGAAAGACAAAACGGATTGGAACGACTCGGAGTTGGCTGCGGCAGTCGAGGCCTATTTGAAGATGTTGCCGTGGAAAAAAACGGCCGACCTTTCAACAAAGCACTCGAAAACCGTCTGCTGCGTGAGGGGCCGGTGGCAGGGCGCGCGAAGGGCTCTATCGAACTTCGCGTGCAAAACATCTCCACTGTTCTCGTACGTATGGGCTTGAACCGAATCGAGGGCTATAAGCCTGCGAAGAACGTCCGAGCAGATGTTCGGACGGCCACTCCAGTCAGTCGCCTTCTGTTTTATCATTCAAAAACCATCGCCTAACCTTCCACTTCATTGGAAGTGCAAATGCGTGAGCCAATATACCAAAAAACACAACCCATTCAATAGCCGGATAACTTACCACCAAATCAGGCCTATATCCCAAAAATAAAAATTGGCTATACTGAATGACATCCATATAAGAGACTACGAAAAAACCATTAACAATCAGACAAGTATACAACTTTATATAACCTAACTTATCTCCAGAAAAACGTATCTTCAGAAAATAAGCAAACACGACACCCCCCACCACGAACACCAACACCCAAAAGACGATCATTCATTGCCACCCACCCGACCAAAACCAATAAAGATTACCAATCAAAACCACCACCGAAGCTCTCTCTCGATGGGCCATGCAAAAACATGAATATAACCGCAGAAAAAAGCAATCCACTCGATGAACGGATATTCTAAAATTATGTCAGGCCTATATCCCAACACGGGAAAAACTTGAAGCTTCATAATAAAAAAATAGATCATCGCAAACAAAAGATTAAACGCGACGCAAATTATGAACCTTATCCCGAACCATTCCCACAAATGCGCTCCGGAGAATCGTATCCTCAAAGCAAAAGCACAAAGCAATCCCCATAACGCAAACAATGGAAATGTCATAACAAACCAAACGGTCAATTCCAGTCTCCATTTTTACGCGAAAACCACCACTTGACCTTTCTCCCCACCGGAATAGCCATCGCATGGGCAAAAACACAGAAAAACGTAAACCAACCTACAAAAATACAATCATAGAAAATATCTGGACGATAACCCAACAACCAAAACTCGTCATACTTGATCATTTTTATATACACAGTAATAAATATTGAATTTACAAGAACCCCAACATAGATCTTTACCTCATTAATATTAACACCCGATAGTTTTGCCTTCAGATAAAAAGCAAAACAGACACCGAGAACTTCCAAAATAAAAATGAGCAAACACATTACTCTCTCGCATCATCGAGCAATTGATCCAGAGTCAGAGCACCGGCCCCTATCTCAGCAGCCCTTGAGCCAGGCCCCATTTTTTGATATCACCTGATGTAGTCAGTACGGATATATCTAAATAAGAGCCAAGAGTCAGGTTTCAACACTAGCCTCATAGCACCGTAGCCAGACATTGCCAGATCTACGACTCCATAACCCTTATCCCCAAGTGCTTCATTTCGTCCAAACTCTACAGCGGCCTTTTGATAAAGCTCCCTTACCGGGCCCTTTGTATTTGAATGCCCCTTCCATAAGTTATGACCGTTCTCATACATATTATTAGCCCCATGCGCCATAATCGGGATGCCCGCCAGCACACACAGCGTTCCGACTGAGGCGTAGCAAATCCCTGCACCTGTCGCAAATTGAAGCGCCCCCGCGATAACCCCAACGCCTTTCCTTCCCACCTCCAGAGACTGATTCATCAGGTTTTTTTGTTCGTTCTTTATTTCCAGCAAACCTTGATCAACACTCTTCTTGCCTTCCTCGACATCCCTGACAATACTCCGAGCGTAATAAGCCACCTCCCGATTGAACTGCAACCGAACAATTCCACTTTTAATATGGCGAGCACTTATCGTACATGCCTGATTAGTCAAGTATGCACCCGCCTGACTAACCATCCAGATATCGTGAAACGTCGGATTCTGTTTTTTCTTTTCAATCGTCACCGACCCGTCTCCCAAGTGCTGAAACCACTTGTTCTGGCTTGATGGTGAGTCCAGATAATTTCCCGATATTGAAGCGCAACATGCTCTTGTGGCTCGGCGTCAATATGCAGAACAGAATGCGGCACGTCGACGGTGAGGTCGGTAATGATGCAGCCTCGAATATCGACGCTGTAGTACTTTTCGTGCCAACCCGTTTGGGCAATACGGTAAAAATTGATGACACAGTTAAGCTCTTCCCTATTGGAAAGCGCTACCGCCAGTAAAGGAGATGACTTGTCGATGTTTTTGGTAATGGCAATCGGGCCGTGACTCGATGCCCTGACGTTTCCGCGGTTGGCCATATTGTGGTGGAAGGACAGCACCATTATCTCGTCGCGATGCCCGTCCTGGCACTTGTTGCCTATGGAGTCCTGAGTCGAACAGCTTGCAGAGATGAGGCCCTGGGATTTGCCGCTGATGGTCATGTAGCCGTGGTTAGCCATAAGGTAAGCGCCCTGTTGTTTTGAAGGGCACCTTACGAAAAATACAAAATAGGAAATATCGGACGCTTCGCTTTAAACGGTACGAGTCATGAGTAGGAAATTTCGCCTTATGCCGCATGCTGGATGCCGGACCGCGCGCTGGATTGGTTCGAGAAGGCCCAACCATGGACCTTGAGGTAGTAAACTGCGCCGATCAACCGGACGTGTGATTTTCGCGTCCGAGAAAACAGAGAGAGCGATCGCTCTGGCAGATCACCGTCTTCCGCCTGAACCGTGCAGACGAGTCCCTGTCAGAACACCAGATGACCCGCTCCAAATAATCGAGACCCGCCCGTGAACCCAGACATGCTCGAATCCGGCCCCTTGGATGCCAAAGTACTCTCCGTCTTTGACTTCGACGGCACCCTGACCCACCACGACAGCTTCGTGCCGTTCCTGAAGTTCGCCTTTGGTAAAGGCGAGTTCGTGCGCAGGATGGTGAAGCTGGCGGTGCCTGGCGCGCAGTTTCTGTTGCGCGTCATTAGCCGTGATGAGCTCAAGGCGCAGTTGATCCGCACCTTTATGACCGGCGTGGATAAGGCGTGGGTTCAGCAGAAAGCGGAAGCGTATTGCCAGGCCTATTGGAACAAGTTGATGCGGCCAACCGGGCTGCAATCGGTGGCCGATGAGGTGAAGTCCGGGGCGGTGGTGACGCTGTGTTCGGCGTCGCCGGCGTTGGTGTTGCAGCCGTTTGCGGATCGGCTTGGGATCCGGTTGATCGGCACTGAGCTTGAGGTGGTTGACGGGGTATTGACGGGCAAGCTCACGGGGAATAATTGCCGGTGCGAGAACAAAGTGCTTCGGCTTGAGGCGGTTTATGGGGATCTGGGGGAGTATCGGCTCAGGGCCTGGGGTGATACGCGCGGGGATCGGGAGTTGTTGGCGGCGGCGCAGGATGCGCATTTTCGGCATTTTCATGCGAAGAAGAAACGAATCAAGCAACGCTGAATCGCCTGGACGACCTATCTGTGTGCGCTGGATTGACTGCCTTAGGCGGCGATCCAGTTTTCCACGATCAAGCCATTCACTCGCTTGAACTCACCTTCGTTGTTAGTCACCAAGACCAATCCTGAGCTTCTGGCGTGGCCCGCGATGTGCAGGTCATTTACGCCGATTGGAGTGCCCTTCTTTTCGAGATCGGAGCGGATCGAGCCGTAGTGAAAAGCGGCCTTGTCATCGTAGTGAATGACGTCAAGCCGGGAGATGAAGTCCTCCACCGCCCGAGTATTTTTCTCAACAAACTGGCTTTTTTCGGCCCCGTGCATCAATTCCGCAAGGGTGATCGAAGAGATCACCATACGACCTACATTCGCATTGAATTTTTCCAGTATTTCCATAGGCCGACGCTTGATGATGTAGATCACGATGTTCGTATCAAGCATGTACTTAATCATCAAAGGACTCTCGCTCTTGCTGGGTTTGGTCGGCGCGCTCCTCCATAAAATCATCAGATACCGATTCGCTTGCAAGGAAAAAGCTGTCCCAAGTGTTTTCAACCGGCGAAATAATCAGTTCGCGCCCCACGGCACGCACCTCTACAGTTTTCACCCCAGCGGGAAAACGCATGTCAGCAGGGATGCGGATATTTTGTGTACGGTTATTGGTGAAGATCGTTCCAGTAGACATAAGGAACACCTCTCTAGGCATGGGAAGACAGGTAAAAATGATAGTTTGCAGGTGCTCTATTGCATAGCTCTATAGCAGCTACCCGACGAGCGTAGCCGAACAGGTAGCTGTTGGTGGCGGCGCAGGAAGCGCATTTTCATGCGAAGACGAAGTTGGGCAAGTTGCGGCGGTGATGCGGGTGGATAGGGTCTGCGGGTAGACCGAGTTGATCCCATCGCAGCCTCGCTGGGGCTCGACAGCTCCCACAGGGGATCTCTGTAGGTTCTAAGGGTGGTGGGAATTCATTAGATTGGCGCTTTGAGGTCCACGCCTAGTGCCGTTGCGAAGGCTTTGACCAGCGGGCTTCGTGGGGCGTTGTGGCGCAGGATGAGGTTGAACGCTGTGCTCAGGTGGATCTGCTCCGGGCATAACACGCGCAGGCGCCCTTCCTTCACCAGCGGCGCGGCGTAGTGTTCCGGGAGGAAGCCCAGGAAGCGGCCGGTGAGGATGAGGATGGCCACGGCTTCAACCTGTGAGGCCGAGGCGGACTGGCTGTCGTAGCTGACGAAGTTGGCCTTGTCGCTGTGGATCGCGTAACGATGGTTGACCACTTCATGCTGGCGCAACACATCTGCGTTGATGTCACTCGCTTCAAACAGCGGATGCCCGACGCCGCAGTACGCGTGGGACTTTTCTTCGTACAGCGGGAAATAATCGAATTCTTCCCGTCGCTGGTACACCGGGACGATGCCGACAATCAGCCGCCCTTCCACCACGCCCCGTTCAACTTCGTCCAGTTGCGAGGCATGTAGACGTAATCTTATTTTTGGCGACTCTGTATGTAATCTTCCCAGCGCGTTAATCAATGGTGAATTAACGTCGGAGACGGTGTTATCAATAACGCCCACACTAAGGTCGCCGATCAGTTCATTCTGTGCCGAACTAAGCTTGTCTCTGAAACTGTCTACCGAGGCAAATAATTCAATGGACGCTTGATAGACTAATTTGCCTTCTTCGGTCAGGCCAAACCCTTCCCTCCCTCGCGTACACAGGCGCATGCCGATGCGAATTTCCAGGTCGGAAATCTGCTTGCTGATCGCCGCCAAGCCCACATTCAGCTCGTTCTGCGCCGCGCTGAAGCCGCCCGCTTCGACCACAGCCTTGAACACCCGCAGCAATTTGAAGTCCAGGCCGCTGAGTTGCAGGGGCGGTCTTGTGCCGGGTTTTGGCGGTATGTTTCCAGAATTGGAAAGTGGGGTTTCCATAATACGTGTTGACCTCAAGTGCCATATTCAACAGGCTTTGACCTACTCCATGAACATCGCCGGGCGGCAATAATGAACATACTTAACCGCCCTTGGCAACCTTGAATATAGCGGGTTGAACAGCTTTTACCGGCTGATTTAACGCCCCTAAAAACCTGACACTACGATCAGGACTTTTCGTTTTGCTACTGCCCTCCGAATCCATAAGGCCAAGCCACGTCCATCGGGCTTGTCACTTCTAAAAACAAGCGTGAGGAACACCATGTCTCAGCCCACCGATCGCCTCTGGGGTGCTCGTTTCAAGTCCGGCCCGTCTGCTGCTTTGGCGGCGCTGTCCCGTTGCCCCGAGCGCTATTTTCGCCTGACGCCCTACGACCTGGCCGGCTCCCGGGCCCATGCCCGTGAGTTGCAGCGCGCCGGGTTGCTGGATGAGTCGGAAACCTTGCGCACCCTGGAAGCGCTGGACCGGATTGGTGAGGACTTTGCCGCTGGCCGACTGCACCCGACGCTGGATGACGAGGATGTGCACACCTTCATCGAGCGGGTGTTGACCGAGCGTTTGGGCGCCCTGGGCGGCAAGCTGCGCGCCGGGCGTTCGCGCAATGACCAGACGGCCAACGATTTGCGCCTGTTCCTGCGAGACCACGCGCGCACCATCACCACCGAGGTGTTGGGGTTGCAGCAGGCGCTGGTGGACCAGGCCGAGCAGCATATCGAGAGTATCTGCCCGGGCTTCACCCACTTGCAGCAGGCGCAGCCGATTGTGTTCGCCCATCACTTGCTGGCCCATGCGCAATCGATGCTGCGGGATGTGCAGCGCCTGGTGGATTGGGATGCGCGTACGGCGTTGTCGCCGTTGGGTGCTGCGGCGATGGCGGGCTCGGCGATTGCTCGCCAGCCGGAGTATTCGGCCAAGGAGATGGGTTACACCGGGCCGTGCGAAAACTCGATTGATGCTGTAGCCAGTCGCGACCACGTGGCGGAGTTTCTGTTTGTGGCAGGCATGCTCGGGGTGAATATTTCGCGGCTTTCGGAGGAGTTTTGCCTGTGGTCGTCGCGGCAGTTTCGCTGGGTGCAGTTGGACGATGCCTACGCCACCGGTAGCTCGATCATGCCGCAGAAGAAGAACCCGGACATTGCCGAATTGGCACGGGGTAAAGCGGGGCGCTTGATTGGCAACCTGACCGGGTTGATGTCGACGCTCAAATCCTTGCCGCTGTCGTACAACCGCGATTTGAGTGAAGACAAGCACAGTGTGTTGGACAGCGTGGATACGTTGCTGCTGGTGCTGCCGGCGATGGCCGGGATGGTCGCGACGATGAAGGTGCAGGTGGAAGAGCTGCGGCGTCAGGCGCCGATGGGTTTCACATTGGCAACTGAGGTGGCGGATTGGCTGGCCACTCGTGGTGTGCCGTTCAAGGAGGCCCATGAGATTACCGGTGCCTTGGTGCAGGCCTGTGAGAAGCATGAAATTGAATTGTGGGAAGCCTCGCCGGCGTTGTTGGCAGAGGTGGATACGCGGCTGACGCCGCAAGTGCGTGAGTGCCTGACCCTGGAAGCGGCGATTGCGGCGCGCAGTGGTTGGGGCGGTACGGCGCCGGAGCGGGTGCGGGAGCAGATTGGGCGGTTGAAGGTGGCCCTGGCTGCGCAACAGAAGTGGGCAGAAAACTACACCGGCTTTCGAATTTAAAGATCGTTCCCACGCTCTGCGTGGGAATGCCTCTTGTGATGCTCCGCGTCACGCTTTGGGGACGCAGAGCATCCCTTGCTGCATTCCCACGCAGAGCGTGGGAACGATCAGTGTATTCAGTTGTTTTGGAGAGTCACCATGAAACAAACCCCGGCAGAGCGCTTGCAAGCCGAGCGCCAGCAGACCGAGAACCAGTTCGATATCACCCAGTACGAGCACGTGCCCCGTCGCTATTACGGGCGGATGTTTTTTGCCACGTTGATCGTGATCGCACTGGCTGCCTTGCTGCGTGCATTCGCCAACGGTCAGATCGAATGGTCCTACATCGGTCAGTTCCTCACGTCCGAGGCGATCATCTGGGGCCTGGTGAACACCATCATCATGTCGATCCTGGCCATGGCGCTGGGCGTGGTGATCGGGGTGATCACGGCGATCATGCGCATGTCGGCCAACCCGATCCTGCGCTACGTGGCCATCACCTACACCTGGCTGTTCCGGGGTACGCCGCTGATTCTGCAACTGCTGTTGTGGTTCAACCTGGCGCTGATTTTCCCGGTGATCGCGATTCCCGGGCTGTTCAGCATCGACACCGTGGACCTGATGACGCCGTTCGTGGCCGCCCTCCTCGGCCTGAGCATCAACCAGGGTGCCTACACCGCTGAAGTGGTGCGCGCCGGCCTGTTGTCGGTGGACACCGGTCAGTACGAAGCCGCCAAGTCCATCGGCATGCCGAGCCTTCAGGCGCTGCGTAGGGTGATTCTGCCCCAGGCGATGCGGGTGATCATTCCGCCTGTAGGCAACGAGTTCATCAGCATGGTGAAAATGACCAGCCTGGCGAGTGTGATCCAGTACTCGGAGCTGCTGCACAACGCGCAAAACATCTACTACGCCAACGCCCGGGTCATGGAGCTGCTGATTGTTGCCGGCATCTGGTACCTGGCGGTGGTGACTGTTCTTTCATTCGGTCAGAGCCGCCTCGAGCGTCGTTTTGCCCGCGGCGCCGGCAAGCGTTCGTAAGCCCTGACTGAGGAGATTTGCCCATGAGAAGCATCGTCAAGGCCGTGAACCTGAACAAGTATTACGACCAGTATCACGCGTTGCAGGACATCAACCTGGAAGTCGAACAAGGCGAAGTGCTGTGCATCATCGGCCCGTCCGGTTCCGGCAAAAGTACCCTGCTGCGCTGCGTCAATCAGCTGGAAAAAATCGACAAGGGCGGCCTGTGGGTCGATGGCGAACTGGTGGGCTACCGGGTCGTCGGCAACAAGCTGCATGAGTTGAATGAATCACAGATTGCTCGTCAGCGCCTGGCCACCGGCATGGTGTTTCAGCGCTTCAATCTGTTCCCGCACATGACTGTGTTGCAGAACATCATCGAGGGCCCGTGCCAGGTGCTCAAGCGCTCGCCCAAGGAAGCCACCGAGGACGCGCTGGAGTTGCTGGCCCGCGTCGGCCTGGCGGACAAACGCAATGCCTACCCGGTGGAGTTGTCCGGCGGCCAGCAACAACGTGTGGCAATTGCCCGTGCGTTGGCGATGCGCCCCAAGCTGATGTTGTTTGACGAACCCACGTCAGCCCTCGACCCGGAGCTGGTAGGAGAAGTGCTGTCGGTGATGCGCGATTTGGCCACCACCGGCATGACCATGATTGTGGTCACCCATGAGTTGGGCTTCGCCCGCGAAGTGTCCAACCGCATGGTGTTTATGGATGCCGGCCAGATTGTGGAAGCCGGCAGCCCGGAAGAAATTCTAATAAGCCCACAAAACCCGCGTACCCAAAGCTTTATTTCTGCCGTTCGCACTTAACTAAAAAACTAACGAGAACGCCCCCATGAAAAATCTGTTTCTTCCAAGTTTGCTCGTAGGCCTGATGGCCTCCACTTCGGTTTTGGCGGCATTGCCGGCAGCGATCAAGGACAAGGGTGAGATCAGCGCGGCCATCGTGCCGAACTACCCGCCGATGGATTTCAAGGACACCGCCACCAACAAGCTCACCGGCCTGGACTTTGACCTGGGCAACGCCCTGGCCGAGCGTTTGGGGGTGAAGATCAAGTGGCAGGAAACCGGCTTCGAACAAATGCTCAGCGGCCTGACCACCAAGCGCGTGGACATTGTGCTGTCGGGCATGACCGACACTGCCGAGCGTCAGAAGGCGGTGACCTTTATCGACTACTTCACCAGCGGCCCGCAGCTGTACACCCTGGCCAAGCGTGAAGACCTCAAGGAATTGACTGACCTGTGCGGTAAAAAAGTCGGCACCAGCCGACGTACGACCTGGCCGTCGGAAATTGCCGCGTGGAGCAAGGAAAACTGCGAGAAGGCCGGTAAGCCAGCCATCGTAGTGATTGGCACTGAGGGTTCGGCGGATGCGCGGGCACAGTTGCAGCAGAACCGTCTGGATGCGGCGATGCAAGGCAGTGAAACCATTCCTTACCTGATGTCGCTGGACAAAGGTAAATACAAGCCGGTGGGCCTGGCGATTTCCAAGCAGTTCACGGGGCTTGGGATTGAGAAGAGCAATACCGAGTTGGTCACGGCGATCAGTGAGGCGTTGCAGGGCATGATCGATGACGGGACGTACGGCAAGATTCTGCAGAAGTGGGATCTGGAGCAAGGTGCGGTGGAAAAAATCAGCATCAATGCCGGCCAGTAACTCGATCTAAATGTGGGAGCGGGCTTGCTCGCGAATGCGGTGGATCAGCCAGTACAGTTGGCACTGACACACCGCATTCGCGAGCAAGCCCGCTCCCACACTGGATCTTCATCGTCTTGAAAAAAGAATAAGGACATCCGCCCCACCGTGGCCACGTACTCCCTGGTAATCCGCCGCCTGATGATCTGCTCGGTGACCATCGTCGTCAGCCGCGCCATGACCAGCCCATTGCTCGCCCTGTTGCTGAGCACCCGCCTGGGCCTCAACCAGCAAGACATCGGCTTGCTGATGGGCATCGCCGTGTTCATCGCCACCCTGCTGGGCCTATATGGTGGCTACATCATCGACCGCCTGGAAAAGCGCAAGCTGCTGATCCTGGCGATGCTTTCCAGCTCCATCGGTTTTCTGTTGCTGACCTTTGCCAGCAACCTGTACCTGACCACCCTGACCCTGGTGATCACCGAAGCCGCTTCGGCACTGTTCCTGATCGGCTCCAAGGCGATCATCAGCGAGAACCTGCCGGTGGGCCAGCGGGCCAAGGTGTTTTCCCTGCGCTACACCCTGACCAATGTCGGCTATGCCACCGGCCCGATGCTCGGCGTGGTGATTGCCGGGCAGATGCCCCTGGCACCGTTCCTGATCGCCAGCGCGATTGCCTTTGGCAGCCTGTTCCTGATGATCGGCATCCCACCGACCCAGCGCGACGACAGCAACAAACCCTTAAGTTTTCTCAGCACCCTGAGGACCCTGCGCAGCGATCGCACCTTGATCCTGTTCACCAGCGGCAGCCTGTTGAGCACCATTGTCCACGGGCGCTACACCCTGTATCTGTCGCAGTTTCTGCTGGTGGCCTACAAGCCGGAGAACGCGCTGAAAATCCTCTCTGCGGTGCTGGCGTGCAACGCCATCACGGTGATCCTGATGCAGTACCAGATCGGCCGCTTCCTCAAACGTGAACAACTGCGCTACTGGATCGTGCTTGGCACCTCGCTGTTTATTGCCGGGTTGATCGGCTTCAGCATGGCGGACGGCCTGGTGTCGTGGTGTGTCGCGATGTTTGTGTTCACCCTCGGGGAGATGATCATCTACCCGTCCGAGTTCCTGTTTATCGACACCATCGCCCCGGACGCCCTGCGCGGCAGTTATTACGGCGCACAAAACCTGGCGGCATTTGGCGGCGCCTTGAGCCCGGTAATCTGCGGCTACCTGCTGATCAATGCATCCCCCGCCTCGATGTTCTATGTACTGAGCGGGTTGACGGCAGTGGGTGGCACCTTGTGTTTCCTGAGTGGCCGGCGTGTGGTGGTCCGTGCGTAATTTCTACTGATATTTGCTCGATATCCCGCTATTAATAGCGAAATCTCTCACGGACCCGAGCCCCATGAAATTCGACACGGCCTACAGCCTGAGTCTCGACGACAAGCTGTCGATCTATGACGTGCGCGACCTGAATTTCGACGAAACCGCCGCCTTCGATTCCGACAAGGACAGTTTCCTGTGCCCCAACGACGAATGCCGGGCGGCGTTTGCGGCGGGCAATGTGTTGGGCACGTTCAATGCGAAAAACGTCAATTACCTGCGTACGCCCCACTTCAAGAACATCCCCAGCACCCGGCATATCGAGGGTTGCCGTTACGCCAGTCGCCCTGCCGGAAAAGGCGAATCTGAGGATGGGCCGGAGGAAAACTTCCCGTCGGAATTTGTCCTGACGCGGCGCCAGTACGAACGTAAAACGCCGGTCATCGGTGCTGAGGGTGGCACCGCACAAGAGCCACCGAAAACGCCGGCAACCCGCTACGCCTTGTCTCACAGCTCAAGCGACACCACCCCGGACAAGACCAGCGTCTTTGCCCACCCGGTGGAATGCTACGTGTCCAATATTGGCGATAAGGAAAAGCTGAAAAGCATGCCCTTGAAGATCGGCGATCACACCGCGACCTACTGGACGTTTTTCAAGAGGATCGAATACCTGCAAGACAATAAAGGCCTGATCTACTGGGGCAGGATCAAGGAGATCAAGGACTACACCAGCAGCTTTCGCATCGACTTCGAAAAGAAAGCCTGGCTCGACAAAAAGCCCTATTCCATCAACGTTTACCTGAGCAAAAAACTGATCGAGAACTACCGCAAGCGCAAGGCGTTCCTGGAGCAGATCAAGGCCGCGGTGGACAGTGATCGAGCGCTGTATTGCTTCTTCTACGGGGTAACGCCGGAGCTGAAACAGGTGCCAAGCAAGAAAAACCCCGAGCAGACGTTCGGGGTATTCAGTGCCAATATCGAGAACCTCGATCACCTGATTATTCGCGAGGCGCCGGGGTTGGGAGAACGGTAATGCGATTCCAGGTCAGGCCCTTCGGCTGAATAAACGGTACTTTTCACGTGCAAGTGCGGCGCCCGCAGGGTCCAAGCCGCCTACCGTGACCAACCAGTGAATCAGCATTTCCTCATCCGGTAAATGAAGCCCCTTCACATCTTTCAAGCTTCGAGGCGTATGGTTGATTCGAGCGTCGTAATGCAGAGCGCTCCAAGGCATTGCAACAAGATCCACGCCTTCTGCGTCCATCTCAAAACTCCGCAATATTTCGTTGATTTGAGTCTGCGCACTCCGATCACCCCGCTGCTGTAGAGAGTACGACTCGACCAAACTGACAAATTGCTGCTCAGGCACAGACGGATCAACCAAATCCAAAACATCAGACTTCAAGGCGAGATCCAAAACACCACTCATCCACCGATTAATAAAGGTGCGCACGAAGCCATCGGCGTCGGCTTTTTTCATATCAAAAAACAGCATGCAATAGCGGGTTTTCAGATGTATCGCCAACAGCACATGTTTACGTTGCACCGTCGCGGCATGGACCAGCCACTGATGAGGGTCGGCGAACAGGTCATCGCCCTGGCGCTCTTGTGTCGGCGTTTTTTGAACCGGGGTAATTTTTTTGCCTTTGTGAACCCGGCTAAAAAAATTACCAGCCGCCTGCGTACAATTAAAACTAAGCATCAAGATATTTCCTGAACATTCTGACTGAAGTCTAAGACAAGACTCAGTCGCCTTGTACGTGTGCAGCAACCCACTCGATTTCGTAACGCTGCCTGACCGCGTAGCCGATAGCGCTCAATGTCTCTTCGCTTAATACCGACAACTCTGAATCACTCAACAAATCATGCCTGATCATTTGCGCAAGGCTCTCGCGGGCTTTCGAACGACTGTAGAGATCAAACATTCGGACGACATCGTTATCGCGATCCCTGGTGAGGCTATACAGCGTCCTGTACCGAGCCTCGGCAGAAAGCGTTTCGCGCTCGCTGATGGTCTTTGCATCAGCCAGTACGCCTAGGTAAAAGCGTTCAAGCGCCAATGCCCTGAGGACTTTGAACTTCTGCCAATCGCTTTCGGAGATGGACATGATATTCCCCCGGTCACTTTCTTTTGAATAGAGAAGTAACCCTAGCCTGAGGCTAAAAGAACGCAAAATCCACTTGCGTCAGACCAGCATGCTCACCATCACCACGCCCAACAACCCGATATACACCCGCGCATGCAGTGCATCCGGGATGCGACCGATCCACGGCGTGGCCAGACGAATGCCCAGCAGCGAGCCCAGGGTGAGGATGGCGAACGCCAGCAAATCGACATAGCCGACAAACCACGCGCCCAATTGCACCTTGGCGAATCCCGCCATGAGCATGTAGGTAAATGTACCGGCCAGCGCCACCGGCACGCTCAGCGGATTAGCCATGGACGTGGACTGGGACATGCTCAAGCCACAACGGCGCAACAGCGGCACGGTCATCACGCTGCCGCCCACCCCCAGGAAGGTCGCGATCAGGCCAATGGCGATGCCGCCGCCCGTCACTTCCATGCCGCTCAGGCGTCGTGGCTGGAGTGTGTCGTCCTGGCTGAGAAAGCCCCTGCGCAACAGGCAATCGACAATGGTGATGGCCAGGTAGGCGATAAAGGCGTACCGCATGAAATCACCGCTGGCGAACATTGCAGCCCCTGCGCCCAGCACGGCGCCGCCCCCGATGTACCCGCCCAACGGCCACAGGTAATGGCGAATCAGATTACCTTTGCGCTGGTGTTTTCCGGTGGCAAGCAGCGCGTTGACGATCATCACGCAGGTCGAGGTGGCGACCGCGATATGCATCGCTGATTCACTCACGCCCGCGTCGTGGCTGAGCTTGAGCATGCCGTACAGCAACGGCACCACCACGAACCCGCCACCGAAGCCGAACAGCACAGCGGTCACGCCGGTCATGCAGCCGAACAGTGCCAGTAATAGATAGAACATCGAGAATCGCCTTCAGTATCAGGGAGAGCTGTCGACGATAGAGATTCAAGGCTTGGCCCGCTTGCGCATGTCGGCCAATAATGTGCGAGATATTGCCACTTCCGGGATCAGCTCCATGCGCAACGTTTCCATCGCTCAGCTCGACCTGACCCCGCGAACGGTCGTGGCAATCGGCACCGACTATCCCCACGGCTATCTGCTCAAGCGCCACAGCCATCGGCGCGGCCAGTTGTTGTATGGCGCCACCGGGGTGATGCAAGTCAGCACCCAGCAAGGCAACTGGGTTGTGCCGCCCCAGCGCGCGGTGTGGATTCCCGCCCAAGTGCCCCATGAAGTGCTGATGCTCGGCGTGTCGACGCGCAGCCTGTATATCGAACCGCACGCCGTCACCGACTTGGGCACCGACTGCCACGTCATCAACGTTTCCCCCCTGATGCGCCAGCTGCTGATGGAGGCGGTGGAGCTGCCGCTGGAATACGACGAGGCCGGGCGCGACGGTGCGCTGGTCAGCCTGCTGTTGCATGAACTGGCACGCGCCACGCACTTGCCCCTGCATATCCCGCTGCCGGAGGACCCTCGCCTGCTTGCTCTGTGCCTGACGTTTCTGCAGCGGCCGGACGTGCACCAGTCACCGGTTCAATGGGCGCAACAATCGCACCTGAGCCTGCGCACCTTCAGCCGGCATTTCCGCCAACAAACCGGCCTGAGCTTCGTGCAGTGGCGCCAGCGGGCCTGTGTTGTGCAGGCCTTGGCGCGGTTGGCCAGCGGTGAAAGCGTCACCCGGATCGCCCTGGACCTGGGCTATGAAAACCCGGCGGCATTTTCCAGCATGTTCCGCCGGGTGCTTGGGCAGTCACCGAGCACCTACCTGGAAGGGGCGAAATAGAGCGGCGGCAGCGCTATCGGAAAATCCAGTTGATGAGCGGTCAAAACAACTGTACAAAAACACAGTATAGTTTGCCCTCCCCCCGTCGAACCTGGAGAAAGTCCATGTCCTCTCTGGCAATGAGCAGCACCGTAGAACAGCAGATCGTCCTTCATCAATTCACCCCACGGCACAGCGTCCAGGCCCGCCTGATGCTGGGCTGGAGCCGGGAAGACCTGGCCCGGGAAGCGGATGTGGAAGTGGACGCCCTTCAACGTTTTGAAAGCCATGGCGATGTGGACGATGAAGTCCGCCTGAGTGTGGCGTTTCGCCTGGAGGCTGAAGGGTTGGTGTTTTTCCCGGGCTTTGCGCCGGGTTGGGGGATGAATGTGCGGGGCCGCGCCAGCACTCCGGCACAACCGGCCGCCAAAGGGATCATCTCAAGGTTTCTGGATTCAACAGCGGCGTCCATTGACCCAACAACACCTCAGCCCAATGGTGCGTAGCGCGCAAGGCCATCAACTCACGCCTGCAACTGCAACGCCCGACGGATCATTTGTGGCGGTTGGCCAAACGCTCGCAGGAAGGCTCGACGCATGCGCTCAGGGTCACCGAAGCCCGTCTCCCGGGCGACAACGTCGATGGAGTGGCTGCCGGATTCGAGCATCAACCGGGCGGCTTCAATGCGCAGGTGTTCTACCGCCTTGGCCGGCGATTGCCCGGTTTCGGCGCGGAACAGTCGGCTGAACTGACGCGGGCTGAGGTGTGCCGCTTGCGCCAGTTGTTCTACCGAGAGGTCCTCGTGCAAGTGCCCTTTGGCCCACGCCAGGGCGGTTTGTACGCGGTCAGACTTTGGGTCCAGTTCCAGCAACGCCGAGAACTGTGACTGGCCACCGGCACGGCGATGGTAAACCACCAGTTTTTTCGCCACGTCGCGGGCCACTTCCACGCCCAAATCGTGCTCGACCAGGGCCAGGGCCAGGTCGATGCAGGCGGTCATCCCGGCAGAGGTCCAGAGCGGGCCATCGACGGTGAAGATCCGGTCTTCCTCCAGCTTCACATTGGGGTAGCGCTGGCGAAACGTCATGGCGTGGTACCAGTGGGTGGTTGCCTTGCGCCCTTCCAGCAGGCCGGCCGCTGCCAGGTGGAACGAACCGGTGCAGGCCGATGTAACCCGGCGCGACGCCGTCAATGATGCTTGCAGGTACTCCACCATGCCAGGAGTGGGCTCAAGTAGTTCGTTGTCCCCCAGCACCAGGATCGTGTCGTAGACCTGCTGTCCGAACGCCAGGCTATCAATGGCAAAGCCCATGGAGCTTTTTATCGGCCCGCCATGCTCCGACAACAAGTCCACGCGGTAGAACGGTCGCCCCACAACGAAGTTGGCAAACTCGAACACGCTACTGGTGGACAGGCTGAGCACCTGGAAACCGGGAAAAAGCAGGATACCGACGGACACCATGGCCAAACCTCATGTCTCTAAAGGAGGGATATACGACATTGCAGCCACCACATTACACCCATAATCTTGGTTCCAACAAGGCCGCCCCCCTCCCCGGCCCATTTGGAGCAACTGCCATGTCGCAACACAAAGGTTATGCCCTGATTACCGGTGCCTCGTCAGGAATTGGTGCGGTGTATGCCGACCGCCTGGCCCGTGCCGGCTACGATCTGATTCTGGTGGCCCGCAACCAGCAACGTCTGGAGCAGTTGGCAACACGCTTGAAAGCCAATACCCAGCGTGACGTGCAGGTGATAGCGGCCGATCTCAATCTGCCAGCCGACTTGGCGCGAATCGCCCGGATCGCGCACGAAGACAGCCGTATCAGCCTGCTGGTGAATAACGCCGGTGTGGGCGCCACGGCTTCGCTGCTGGAGTCGGATGCCGACAAAATGGACGCGATGATTCTGCTGAACGTACTGGCGCTGACCCGCCTGGCCAAAGCCGCGGCAACCAACTTTGTCGCCCAAGGGCGTGGCACGATCATCAACATCGGCTCGATTGTCGCTCTCGCTCCCAAAGTGCTGAACGGCGTGTATGGCGGTACCAAAGCGTTCGTACAGGCGTTCAGCGAATCGCTGCAGCATGAGCTGAGTGACAAGGGCGTGGTGGTCCAGGTGGTGCTGCCAGGCGCTACCGCCACGGAGTTCTGGGACATCGCCGGCCTGCCTGTGAACAACCTGCCGGAAGCCATGGTGATGACCACCGAGAACCTGGTGGACGCCGCCCTGGCAGGCCTTGCCCAGGGCGAAGCCGTGACGATTCCGTCCCTGCCGGACAGCGCAGATTGGGACACCTACGAACGCGCGCGGCTGGCCCTGGGTCCGAACCTGTCGCACCGTGAACCCGCCGCTCGTTATGGGTTGAAGTAATCCGGACTAGCGCAGGCCGGGTTTAAACGCAGGCTTCCTGATTGCCTGGGAGGCCTGTTCATACCCGTAGGCGACCGACAGCAACGTGGCTTCGCTCAAATTTGCCCCATAAAAGTGAACAGCCGTTGGCATCCCTTCGTCGTCCATTCCCGATGGCATGGAGATACCGGGATAACCGGCCACTGCCGAGTAGTAGTAACTGTACGAGTGAAAATTGGACACTATTGCGTCAAGCTTATGCTCGGCCAGCGGCTTATCGATGGTGCTTTTGAAAATCGGGCCGATGGCAGCCCATAACTCATTGCGCGCCTCATCACTGATATCCATCCCGTTGATCATGGTGAGCATCTGTTGATCCGGCACACCCGGACCGCTGTTGCGCTCGTTGAATTCAATCAGCTCAGCCAGCGACTTCACCGGCAAGCCTGCCCGTCCGGCCAGGTAGGCTTCAAGCTGGTGTTTAACGTCCGATAACAACGCGTCGTTATATTGTTCATGGGTTTCGTACGGGACGCCCTCACCCAGTTGACCCACGGGTACCAATGTCGCGCCCTTGCCCCGCAGCAACGTAATGGCATCCTCGAAGTGCTGCCTGTCGGCTATTTTCGCCGGGGCGTTGGCATCTTCTGCTGATAACTCAGGCAACGGCGTATAGCCGATGCGCTTGCCCACCAAGGCGTCAGGCTTGATTCCCTGGGTGTAGCGGTTGGTATCCGTCATCGCATCCAGTGCTTGCGCCGCATCACGTACGTTACGGGTGAAGGTGCCCACCGTGTCCTGGCGGGAACTGGTCATCACCCCTTCAGTGCTCACTAACCCTTCGGTCGGTTTGAAACCAATAACACCGTTGTAAGCCGCCGGCGTAATGATTGAACCATTGGTTTCGACCCCCAATGCCAAGGGCACAATCCCTTGAGCAACGGCTACCGCAGAGCCCGTACTCGATCCCGCCGCCTGGCCATCCAGCCGATGCGGGTTGAGGGTCAAGCCGCCCCTGGAGCTCCAGCCATCAACCGGAGCCTCAGAGCGAAAATTGGACAATTCGCTCATGTTGGTTTTTCCAATAATCACAACGCCAGCCTTCAGCAGGTTGTCCACCACCTTGGCGTTCCTTGAAGCGGGCCTGCCCACCAGCGCCATGGAGCCACCGCTGGTCTGCATCTTGTCGCCGGTTTCGAACACATCCTTGAGCGCTATCGGAACGCCATGCAAAGGCCCGCGCACTTTGCCTTCGGCCCGTTCCAGATCCAGCGCACGGGCTTTCACACGAGCGTCAGGATTGATTTCAATGAATGCATTGCCGCCCTGCAAGCCCTTGTCCATGTTGGCGATCAGCTTCAGCGAATCCCTCACCACCGAATCGGAACTGGCCCCATTGGGCCGGGTCATGGCCGCCACCAAATCGTCGGCACTCCTGTAGGCCTGTGGCGGGTTCACCACTGCATCGAAAAGCTCCGCTGCCCATCCCGCGCCCAAACCTGGTCCGATCATAAATACTCCCCGCCTGCCTGAATGTTGGGAATACCGTTCGATATCCCTGCCTCAGTCTAAGAAGCGAAATACTCGATGACTCGGGGGCAACTCTTACCGCGGCGTACGATCACTCTCCCCATGGCGTAGGCCCTTAATGCCGCCCTAGAACCTGCTGACAATCTCGCACCAACGCCGCCAGACGATCTCTGGACCAGTGCGCACCATAGAACCAGACGACCCTCGACACCCCGTCGACGTCGGTGCCCGCGGGCACGCTGAAGCGTGGGTTATCGGCAGTCGCTGCTTTGTGGAAAGCAACACCTTGCGCATCCGCCACCACCCCATCCAGGCGGTTTTCCGTGACCCGGTCGTTAATCTCATTGCCGGGGTCCAGGGTGAAGTGACGTGTGTCATCGGTCACCCGCGCCGTCACAGGCACCAATTGCGCACCGGCTGCACGCAGTACGTCCAGTACCCGGGCAAAGTGCGAGCTGTGTTTGGCGGGTTTGCGCACATCACCGGTAACGTACTCGCTGGCAAAACCAATACGGCTGCCAGCCAGGGGCGGTGTGTTGATCAGATGACCCGGATCAGCGACGGGTGGAATCTCCACCATCACCCGCCCCTCAGGGTCGACACCGCTGAGGGCAATCAGTGATAACGCGGGATCGCGCACGCTGTGCATCATGGGGCCAGGGAGGTCGAGCCTGGGGCCGTAACCGCCCGTGGAGCCAAACTCCAGGCCGCCCTGGTGAGTGGCCGAATTGACGATCGTACCGGCCGCATGACTGCCAAACACAACACCCTGGCTGACAGTGGGGGCGCAAGGCTGGGGAGTACAACTGTCCCCCGATCCTGAAGGCTTGAACAGGCAGCGCACGCCCGGCCCCGTGACCTTCCTACTCTTATCGTCCATACACTCCCACGCCCCGGAATAAAGTTTCGAGGCGTGATTGCATCCCTTCAGCGAGGTGGATGTCTGTCGGAAATGGCTGGTTTTGGCTCGTTCAAAAGCCCTGAAAGCGCGATCAGACGGTGATTATCCGCTGACGTGCGCTTCACTGCCCTGATGCTCGACGTCCAGCCACCAGGCCTGCCCGCGCTCCGGCTGGTTGAGCATGAACGCCTGCCCCATCGCCGGTGTGGTGATCGACACGTTACGCTCCCATGCCAGCGCCATGATGCGGTCGAAGGGTTCGTGCCATGCATGAAACGCCAGGTCGAACGTGCCGTTATGGATCGGCAGCAGCCAGCGGCCCTTCAAGTCGATGTGCGCCTGCAGGGTTTCTTCCGGTTGCATGTGCACGTGGGGCCAGTCGACGTTGTAGGCACCCGTCTCCATCAGGGTCAGGTCAAACGGGCCGTACTGCTCGCCGATACGCTTGAAGCCCTCGAAATAGCCGGTATCACCGCTGAAGAAAATTCGCCGTGAGCCGTCGATCATCACCCACGAACACCACAGCGTCTGGTTGCCATCGAACAGGCCGCGCCCGGAAAAGTGCTGGGCCGGCGTGGACACAAAACGAATCCCGTCCACTTCAGTGCCCTGCCACCAATCCAGCTGCCGCACCTTGCTGGCATCCACGCCCCACTTGACCAGGGTATCGCCCACACCCAGCGGCGCGAGGAAATAGCGGGTCTTGTCCGCCAGTTGCACCACCGCCTTGTGGTCCAGATGGTCGTAGTGGTTGTGGGAAAGAATCACCGCCTCGATCGGCGGCAGGTCCTCAAGGCTGATCGGCGGCTGATGGAAACGCTTGGGGCCCGCCCAACTGAACGGCGAAGCACGCTCGGCGAACACCGGGTCGGTCAGCCAGAACTTGCCGCGCATTTTCAGCAGCACGGTGGAATGGCCGAGGCGGAAAACGCTATGGTCCGGGGCGGCAAACAGTTGCTCGCGAGTCAGCGGCTGCACCGGGATCTCACCCACCGGGCGCGTGCTGCGGGGCTTCTGGAAGAGCATCTTCCACATGATGCCCAGGGTCTTGCCCAAGCCGCCATGCTGGATGGGCTTCTGATTGGTGAAGTGACCTTGATGCTGTTCGGAAGACTTGGGCGCTGTAGAAGAACTGTCGAGACGGGTTGAGATCGTGGCCATTACCGAGGAACTCCTGCAGACTGCTCTAAAAATTACACTGCACAGTGTAGTTTCTAGATTGCAACAAAACCGGGAGCAAGTAAACTACCGAGTGTAAGTTTCCCTTCAGAGCCGAACTCCCACCATGACTGTACCCCTGCGCCTCACCGACCGTAAACGCGAAGCCATCGTGGCAGCCGCCATTGCCGAGTTTCGTGACAACGGGTTCGAGGTCACCAGCATGGACAAGATTGCCGCCACGGCGGGGGTTTCCAAGCGCACGGTGTACAACCACTTCCCGAGCAAGGAAGAGCTGTTCGCCGAGATCCTGCATCAACTGTGGGCCAGCAGTGTTGCGCAACTGGACGTCAGCTACGCCAGCGACCGCCCGCTGCGGGAGCAACTGCGCGGGTTGCTGCAGGCCAAGATGACGATGATGTCGGACGCCAACTTCCTCGACCTGGCCCGGGTCGCGATTGCCGCCACCATCCACTCGCCGGAACGTGCCCAGGACATGGTCAACCGCCTGAGCAAGCGTGAAGAAGGCTTCACCCAATGGGTGCGCGCCGCCCAGGAAGACGGCCGGCTGAGCTGCACCGACCCATGCTTCGCCGCCCACCAGGTGCAAAGCCTGCTCAAGGCCTTTGCCTTCTGGCCACAGATCACCCTCGGCCAGCCGACCCTGGACGCCGACGCCCAAGCGAACGTCATCGAGTCGGCCATCGACCTGTTCCTCGCAGGCTATGAGGTCGTGCCGCAGCACTGACCTGTTGCAGGAACGACATCCAAGGTCGTTTTTTATCTGATTCGCCGCGTGTCCTTTGCAAATGGCCTGGAAGGACACTGATTATTCCCACGCGAATAACTGACAATATTCACACGTATTATCCGACCAGTGGTTTTCCCGATCACGTGTGCCGTCGTACCTGCAAAAAAAGAATCGACCCAGGAATCTATGGAAAACCAACGAGGCAAAGGGCTGTCATTTGCCAGACGTATCTACAGGCCAAGGATCATCGGCCTGGGCATCGGCTGCATCAGCGTCATCGCCGCGCTCTACCCACTGCAAATGCCAGGCTGGGTCTGGGCGTTGCTGCTGTTCAATGGTTTTGGCTGGGCGCACCTGGCCTATCAACTTTCGACCCGCTCCGATTTCCCCTACAAGGCGGAACGGCGAAACCTGCTCTACGACTCACTGCTCGGCGGGTTCTGGGCGGCGACTACACAGTTCACGCCACTGACGGCCGTGACCATCCTGTCGATGATGACCATGAACAACGTCGCCGCCGGCGGCAAACGCCTGTTCCTCCACGGCATCGTGGCGCAACTGGCAGGTATCGGCGTGTCCTGGCTGCTGTTTGGCATCCACTTCAATCCCGACGTCAGCCTGGTCCAGGTCTACGCCTGCCTGCCGATGCTGACCCTGTATCCCATGGCGCTGGGCATGGTCTGCTACCGCCTGGCGATCAAATTGTCGGAACACAAACGCGCCCTGAGCGCCTTGAGCCGCACCGACAGCCTCACCGGCCTGCTCAACCACGGTTCGTGGAAAGACCTGCTGCACCTGAAGTTTCACAAGTGCCAGCAACAACATGGGAACGCCACCATCGCACTGATCGACATCGACCATTTCAAGCAGATCAACGACAGCTATGGGCACATCATCGGTGACCAGGTTCTGCGCCAACTAAGCCTGGAACTTCGACGCAACCTGCGGGCAAACGACCTGGCCGGGCGATACGGCGGCGACGAGTTCTGTGTGATTCTTCCGGACATGCCCATGGAACAGGCCGCGCAAGTCATGGAACGCATGCGCGAGGTGTTCAGCAATTACCGCAACCCGGAAATCCCCGAACTGCGGGTCAGCCTGAGCATTGGCCTGGCGTCTTTCCAGAGCACCTTCACCGACGCGGCCATGTGGCTCAACGCAGCGGACCGCGCGCTGTACGCGGCCAAGGACACCGGCCGTAACCGAGTTAATATCAGCGACTACGTGGTCGCCCATTCCGCCTGAATCCCGCCCTCTGCATCTCGTCTGAATTAAACGCGCCCGTCGCCGACCGATAGCATAATGCCGCCATTGGTCGACTGGCATAGAACTTCTTGCCGGCCATACGACTCAGAACCCGCTGTTCCACCCCGCTGCCAGCACAAGGAAGCTGGCAATGAGCACGTTTGCCGTATGGCCAGGCCTTACGGTGGCAGGCGCCCCCATGGATACCCCTGACGCTTGCTTCCCCCGAGCACACGACCATGCTATTCAACGCCCATAAAAAAACCATCAGTACCCTGCAAGCCACCCTTGCCCAGCAAGCCAGCCTTCTCGACGCCATCGACCGCTCAATGGCGGTGATTGAATTTGATCTGCAAGGCACGGTCCTGCGGGCCAACGAGAATTTCCTCAAGGCCATGGGCTACACCGCCGACCAAGTCGTGGGCCAGTCCCACCGCCTGTTCTGCACCCCGGCCTTTGCCCGCAGCGCCGAGTACGGCCAACTGTGGACGCAATTGCGCAACGGCCAATTCCAGTCCGGGACCTTCGAACGGGTGACCAGCGGCGGCCAGCCGATCTGGCTGGAGGCCAGCTACAACCCGGTGCGCGACGAGTCCGGCAGCGTGGTGAAAGTGGTGAAGTACGCCATGGACGTCACCCCGAAAATGCAGGCCGAGAGTGAAGCCAACGCCAAGTTGCAGGCCATCGACCGCGCCATGGCGGTGATCGAGTTCAACCTCGACGGCACCATCATCAGCGCCAACCAGAATTTCCTGCAGCGCATGGGCTACAACCTGGCGCAGGTGCAGGGCAAGCATCACCGCATGTTCTGCACACCGGAGCTGGCCAACAGCAGCGCCTACAGCGATTTCTGGCGACGGCTGAACCAGGGTGAGCTGTTCAACGGCCAGTTCGAACGCATCGACAAAAACGGCCAGGTGGTGTGGCTGGAAGCCAACTACAACCCGGTGTACGACGCCAGCGGGCGCCTGTGCAAGGTGGTGAAATACGCCTCCGACGTCACGGCCATGGTGGAGAAACACGCGGCCGACGCGCAAAGCGCCACCCAGGCTTATCACATCTCGCTGCAAACCCGGGACATCGCCGAAAAAGGCGCCGAGGTGATCCAGCAGACCGCCACCGGCATGCGTGAGATTGCCGCCAATATCGACGGTTCTTCCGCGCTGATCGCCAAGCTGGGCGAGCGTTCGCAGCAGATCACCGCCATCGTCAACACCATTCGCGGGATTGCCGACCAGACCAACCTGCTGGCATTGAACGCTGCCATCGAAGCCGCACGCGCCGGCGAACAAGGGCGTGGCTTTGCGGTGGTGGCCGATGAAGTGCGGCAATTGGCGGCGCGCACCAGCGGTTCAACGGCCGAGATTTCGTCGATGATCGAGATGATCCAGACCGAAACCCGCCAGGCCATCGACAGCATGGACGGTACCCGCGACCGCGCCGCCCAGGGCGTGGACCTCGCCAACCAGGCCGGCACCGTGATCCTGCAGATTCGCGAAGGCGCCAGCGAGGCGGTGCAGGCTGTGAGTGCGTTTGCCAATGAACGGGGCAACAGGTAAGCAACAGGCTTCTTCATGTGCCAGGCCGAGGGCTCGGTCTATAGTGGTGGCTTGTCTTACGCCACGGATTCGAGCCCGCCATGACCCCGGATAAACCTGAAGCCAACGTTGACCACCTGCGCTTTCATCGTAAACACGCCCATCTCGCGCCGACCTTTGGCAACGACACCTTTGCGTTGAAAGCCGAAGCCTTCGCACGCTTCTTTGGTACGCCGACGTTCCTGGGGGCGCAAACGGCAATCGTGATTCTGTGGGTCGTGCTCAACATGACCGGCATCACGCACTTTGACGTCTACCCGTTCATCCTCTTGAACCTGGCGTTCAGCCTGCAATCGGCCTACGCCGCGCCGTTGATTTTGCTCGCCCAGACCCGCCAGGCCGCACGGGACAAGGCCCAATCCGACGCCGACGCCCAGCACCGCGAAGCCCTGGCCGTGGCCAACACCGAACGCCAGGCCCAGGCGGCGCAGACCACCAAGCAACTCCTGGAACTGTTGGAGCAGAACACCAAGCTCACCGAGATGACCAAACAACTGACCGAACGCATCGAAGGGCTGACCAGCGAAATGCACGACCAATTCGTGCGCAAGACCTGACCCTCCCAC